>NZ_QKYN01000005.1 GCF_003258295.1 Streptacidiphilus pinicola
GCAGCTTGGCCGCAGTGAGGTAGCCGCACTCTCCAGGGGCGCGGGGAACTGCGCGACTAGCCACCCGGTGTGGTGAGTCCCCGAACGCTCAGGGCCATTCGCACAGGGTGGTTGCTCGCGCAGTTCCCCGCGCCCCTAGGTAGGAGTCGCATCTCGTATGTGGGCAGATACTTCGGTCAAGCTCGGCAACATGTTCGGTGCCGTCGCCGGATTCCTCGGCGTACTGCTGCTGCTGTTCTATCTCGCCGGGTTTGCCCGGGGCCGGCTCTCGCGTCGGCTGGCGATCCTGTTCCTGCTCGGTCCGGCGGTGCTCCTGCTGCTCGTCGGCATCGTCGTCCCGGCCGTGCGGACGATCTACCTGTCGCTCTACAACGAGGACAGCACCAAGTTCCTCGGCGGCGGCAACTACACCTGGGCCTTCGGTAACTCCGACATCCACCAGGTGCTGCTCAACACGCTGCTGTGGATCGTCATCGCGCCGATCCTGACGACCGGGCTGGGGCTGGTGCTCGCCCTTCTCGTGGACCGGCTGCGCGGTCAGGCGGTCTACAAGTCGCTGATCTTCATGCCGATGGCGATCTCCTTCGTCGGCGCGAGCATCATCTGGAAGTTCGTCTACGCCTATCGCGACCCGTCCCAGCCGCAGATCGGGCTGCTCTCGCAGATCTGCATGTGGCTCGGCTGGCACCATCCGCCGAACTGGATCCTGTCGCACCCGCTGAACAACTTCCTGCTGATGATCATCATGATCTGGGTGCAGACCGGATTCGCCATGGTCGTGCTCTCGGCGGCCATCAAGGCGATCCCGGAGGACGTCACCGAGGCCGCCGTGCTGGACGGGGCGCAGGGGTGGCGGCTCTTCAGCAACGTGACCATCCCGATGATCCGCAGCACCATCATCGTCGTGCTGACCACCGTGATGATCACGACGCTGAAGCTCTTCGACATCATCCGGACCATGACCGGCGGCAACTTCGGCACCCAGGTGCTGGCCAACGAGATGTACTCGCAGGCGTTCACCGAGTTCAACAACGGGCGGGCGGGCGCGCTGGCCGTCCTGCTCTTCCTCGCCGTCGTGCCCCTGGTCGCCTACAACGTCGCGATGCTGCGCAAGGAACGGGAGGTCCGCTGATGGCCACGCTCACGCGCAGGGCTTCGACCGACACCGCGACACCGGGCACGGGGCGCACGGGAGTGCGCCGCGCGCTCAGCAGCCCGTTCGCCACCCTCGGGGTGCTGATCGTCACCGTGGTGTGGACGGTCCCGTCGCTCGGACTGCTGATCACCTCGCTACGGCCCCAGCAGGACGTCGCCCAGACGGGCTGGTGGGACTTCTTCGCCCACCCGCACGTGACCCTGGCGAACTATCACGACGTGCTGTTCAACGGCGGGTTCGGCGTCAGCGACGGACTGATGCCGTATCTGGTGAACTCCATCGCCATCACCGTCCCGGCGACCGTCTTCCCGATCGTGCTCGCGTCGATGGCGGCGTACGTGCTGGCCTGGATCCCGTTCAAGGGCAGCGACACGATCTTCTTCGTCTTCTTCGCCCTGCAGGTCGTCCCGCTGCAGATGGCGCTGGTGCCGCTGCTGCAACTCTTCTCCGGCGGCGCCCATATCGGCGGTGCGACCATCTTCCCGGCCCTCGGCATGGGCGGCACCTACGCGCCCGTGTGGATCGCCCACACGATGTTCGCGATGCCGCTGGCGGTCTTCCTGCTGCACAACTTCATCGCGCAACTGCCCCGCGACCTGATCGAGGCCGCGCGGGTGGACGGCGCCAGCCACTTCCGGGTGTTCCGGTCGGTGGTGCTGCCCCTGGCCACGCCGGCGCTGGCCTCGTTCGCCATCTTCCAGTTCCTCTGGGTCTGGAACGACCTGCTGGTCGGTCTCACCTTCACCGGCGGGGCCCCCGAATCCGCGCCGATGCCCTCGCGGCTGGCGCAGCTGTCCGGGTCCTTCGGCGACCACTGGGAGATCCTCACGGCGGGCGCCTTCGTCTCCGTGGTGATCCCGCTCGCGGTCTTCTTCTCGCTACAGCGCTACTTCGTCCGCGGCCTGCTCGCGGGCTCCGTGAAGGGCTGATCCGAAGGCTGAGCAGAACGAGCAGAACGCTTATTTACGCAGCTTTCATCTGACAACAAGGGAAACAGAGACGTAACACGGGACCCGCTCCTACCTTCTGACTACCTCGAACCGGGGGTGTGGAAGGAGCGGGTCCCATGGCCGATGCGAACAATGGCCGAATCGAGATCGAAGGCGTCACCAAGCGCTTTCTGACGCCCAGCGGTGACGTCTTCACCGCGATCAAGGACGTGTCGTTCACCGTCGAGCCAGGCCAGTTCTGTGCGGTCGTCGGACCGACCGGCTGTGGCAAGTCGACGACGCTCGGCATGGTCTCCGGGCTCGACAAGCCCAGCGAGGGCACCGTCAAGGTCGGCGGCAAGGTGGTCGACGGCATCACCGACGGCGTCAGCTTCATGTTCCAGGCAGACGCGCTGCTGCCCTGGAAGACGGTGCTGGCGAACGTCGCACTCGGGCCGATCTTCAAGGGCGCGAGCAAGGCCGAGGCGCAGGCCCGCGCCCGGGACTGGCTGCGCCGCGTCGGCCTCGCCGGTTTCGAGGACCGCTACCCGCACCAGCTCTCGGGCGGTATGCGCAAGCGCGTGGCCATGGCCGCCGCGCTGATCAACGAGCCGAAGATCCTGATGATGGACGAGCCGTTCGGCGCCCTGGACGTGCAGACCAAGGCGATCATGTCGAACGAGCTGCTGGGCCTGTGGGAGCAGAGCCGCCCCGCGGTCCTCTTCATCACCCACGACCTGGACGAGGCCGTCGCCCTCGCCGACAAGGTCGTCGTGATGACCTCCAGCCCCGGCACGGTCAAGGCGGTCTACGACATCGACCTGCCGCGCCCCCGCGGCTCCGTCCAGGAGATCCGCTTCGAGCCGCGCTTCCTGGAGCTGCAGCACCAGATCTGGGACACCCTCCGCGAAGAGGTCGAGCGTGCCTACGCCCGCACCGCCGGCGGCCCCACCGAGGAAGGCAAGGCAGCATGAGCACCGCATCCACGTCCACGACGACCACCCCGGTCGACGCCGCAGCAGCCGGTCGGGAGCAGTCCGCGGTGGCCCAGGCCGCCAAGCGGGCGGTCCTGCGCCGCAGGGCCGCGATCTGGGCGGGCCGTATCGGCTTCGCCGTCCTCGTCCTCGGCGGTTGGGAAGTCGGCGCCCGGACCAACGTGATCGACCCGTTCTTCTTCGGGCAGCCGTCAGGTGTCTGGAGCGCGCTGGTCAACCTGTTCCAGAACGGCACCGAGTTCGGCTCGGTCTACGAAAACATCTGGGTCACCATGCAGGAGGCCCTGTTCGGCTTCGGCATCGGTGCGGTGGCGGGCGTCATCGTCGGTGTGACGCTGGGGCAGAGCCGCTTCCTGGCCGACGTGTTCGGGCCGTACATCAAGATCGTGAACGCGATCCCGCGTATCGTGCTCGGCTCGATCTTCATCGTGGCTTTCGGCATCGGGACGCTGCCGAAGATCCTGCTCGCCGCGGTCCTGGTCTTCTTCATCGTCTTCTTCAACGCCTTCCAGGGCGTCCGTGAGGTCGACCGCAACATCCTTGCCAACGCCAAGGTGCTCGGCGCCTCGCGGCTGCAGGTCACCAAGCACGTCATCGTTCCCTCCGCGCTGACGTGGATCATCGCCAGCCTGCACAGCGCCTTCGGCTTCGCCATCGTCGGCGCGCTCGTCGGCGAGGTGCTGGGAGCCCAGCAGGGCCTCGGTCTGATCATCAAGAACGCGCAGAACAACTTCGACCCGAACACGGTGTTCGCGGCGATGCTCATCATCTCGGTGCTGGTCCTCGTCGCCGAGTGGGTGATCGAGAAGCTCGAGCACTACCTGCTCTCCTGGCGGCCCGCCGCTCCCTCCGAGGCGTCCAACGCCATCTGACGTACCGACACATACGCACCCCCACCCTCGAAAGGTATGTGGCTCCCCATGTTCAAGCGCTCCGCAGTCATCGCCTCCGCCCTCGCCCTGGCCACGCTGGGCACCGCCACCGCGTGCGGCTCCAGCTCCTCGGGCGGTTCCAGCGCCTCCGGCGGTACCCCGACGGTCAGACTCATGGTCGGCGGGATCGACAAGCAGATCTACCTGCCGTACCAGCTCGCTCAGAACCTCGGCTTCTACAAGAAGTACGGCGTCAACGTCGTTCTCTCCACCGAGCTCGACGGGGGCATCGGCGCCGAGGACGCGATGGCTTCCGGCCAGGTCGACATGGCCGGCGCGTGGTACAACCACACCATCGACTTCCAGGCCCACGGCAAGGCCGTCGAGGACATCATCCAGCTGTCCGGTGCCCCCGGCGAGCGCATCATGTGCGCCAACGGCAGCGGCGTGCACTCCGCGGCGGACTTCAAGGGCAAGACCATCGGCGTCACCGACCTGGGCTCCGGCACGGACACCCTGGTCAAGATGCTGGCCGCCAAGCAGGGCCTGAAGACCACCGACTTCAAGCGCCTCGCCGCCGGTGCCGGGGCCACCGTCGTGGCCGCGCTGCAGAACCACAAGGCCGACTGCGCCATCACCACCCAGCCGACGGTTGCCGCGCTGGAGAAGAAGAACATCGCCTACTCCGCCATCGACCTGGCCACCTCCACCGGCGCGACCCAGGCCCTGGGCGGCATGTGGCCGGCGGCGAGCGTCCTCGCCCGCACCGACTGGGTCAACTCCCACAAGGACGCGGCCCAGAAGGTCGTCGACGCGCTCGTTGCCACGATGCACTGGATCAACACGCACAGCGCCGCGGACATCGCCAACAACCTGCCGTCGGCGTTCGTCTCGAACGCGCTGGTCACCAAGGCCGACTACATCACCGCGCTGAGCCAGGACAAGGGCCAGTTCCTGCCCGACGGCATCATGCCGGCCGGTGGCCCGAAGACCTCGCTGGCGACCGAGGTCCTGGCGGGCAACGCCACCAACTCGATCAACCTCGGCACCACGTTCACCAACGACTTCGTCATCGCGGCGAACAAGCTGGAGGGCTTCACCACCACCACGACCCCGGCCAGCGCCAACGGCTGAGCTCGACCCCGAACGCCGGGCGTCCGTCCTTCGGGACGGGCGCCCGGCGCTTTCGTGTCCGTACGTCGAAAGGATGACGGGGCGTCGGGGTCATCCTTGGGATGCAGCGGAATTAGCTTCGTGGAGCGACGCGGTGGCCTCTCCGGTACCCGTAGCGTCTGAGCCGTCATCGGGACGGGGAGGGCGGGGACACCGTGAACAGCATGGTTCAGGTCCGGGCGCAGGCGCCGGTTGTCGCGGCAGGGCGGGCGCGGAGTGCCGCGTGGTTCGAGCAGCGGCGCACCTGGGTGCTCGGCTGGCTGGTCTCCGCGGGGTGGGCGGGCTCGTTCCTCGTCATCTCGAATCTGACCACGCATCGGACGTGGGGGACGCTGGCGGCGCTCGCCTACCTCGCGGCGGCGCTCGCGGCGGGCTGCGGCCGGCGGCGGATGTCGGTGGGCATCGCCTTGGTCGGCGCGGTCGCGCTGCCGCTCGGGTGGCTGGTGTACACCGGGCAGGCGCAGTCCGAGGTCATGGTGATGGAACGCTCGATGGAGCTGATGCTCGGCACCGGCAGCCCCTACGCCACCCACCCGGCCGGGCTCGCCGACTACAACCCGTACCTGCCGGGCCAGGCGCTGTTCGGCCTGCCGCACGCGCTCGGGCTGCTCGGGCCGTTGGGTGACGCGCGGTTGTGGTGCGGGGCGTTCCTGGCCCTGTGCCTCTCCGCGGGGCGGGCGGTGCTCAAGTCCGCGACGGCGCCGGTTGTCCGGGTGGGGTCCGTCTCCTACGGAACGGCGGTCGGAGCGCTCGTCGCCTCGCCGATCCTGGCCCTGCCGCTGTGCGTGAGCGGTATCGACATCCCGCTGATCGGCGTCTGCTGTGTCGCTCCGGCGCTGGCGCTGCGCGGCCGGCCGATGTCGGCGGGGTGGGTGCTGGCCTTCGCCTGCGCCCTGAAGTGGACGGCCTGGCCGGTCGTCCCGGTGGTCCTCGCGGCGGTCTTCGCCCTCTACGGCGGCCGGGCGGCGCTGCGGTGTGCGGCGGTGACGGTGGCGGGCGCGGCGGCGGTGATCGTGCCGTTCGCCGTGCGGACCCCGAAGGCGATGCTGGAGCAGGTCTTCCTCTTCCCGACCGGCCACGGCGCGGTGGCGACCCCGGCCCAGAGCCCGCTGCCCGGCGTCCTGCTCTCCCGGCTGGGCACACCGGGATTGGCGGTGGCGGGCGTTCTGTTGGTGCTGTGCGCGGTCCTGCTCGCGGTCTCGCTCGTCAAGCGCCCGCCGGTCGACTCCGTCGCCTGCGCGGACCGCCTGGCGCTGGGGCTCGCGATCGCCTTCGCGCTCGCACCGGCCAGTCGCTACGGGTATTTCGCTCTGCCGGCCGTGCTGGTCCTGTGGACTCGGCTCGCGGCCAAGTTGCACTGAACCTTTAGGGGCGGGGGGAACTACCCACGCGGCGGAGCCGCGAGGGTAGCGCCTCGCGCCCCTAACAGGGTGGCAACTAAAGGATGTGCGGTATCGGAGCCGTTCCCAGCGACTCCGTCGCCCGCTGCAACGCGCTGGCGAGGAGCGCCAGGTCCGTCGGGCCGTTGCCGAGTTCGCGGACGGTCCGCGACGCCGGAGGCTCGCCCAGCGTCGACCAGTCCAGGGGGGTCACCGTCGGACGGAGCGTCGCGGTACGCGGGATGCGGCCGGTGACGCGGGCCGTCTGGAGGGGGGTGACCCCGCCGTCGGGGTGGCGGAGCAGGCCGCGGCCGGGGGAGTCCTCGGCGAGGGACGCCGCGTCGTCGACGTGGATCAGCAGGGCGGACGCCGTGGGGGAGTCGACCCGCAGCGCGATGCGCAGCTGAGCCGCCTCGTCCACGGCCGTGCCGGCCGTGTGCTCGGGGGAGGCGGTGGTGACCGCGAGGCGGACGCCGAGGCGGGGGCCGCGCAGGGCGGCGTCCTCCAGGACGTGGGCGAGGGGGGTGCCGACCAGACCGTCCCAGTCGTCGACGGCGACGACGAGGTGGGGGAGCGGCTCGGCCTCGACGGTGACCGCGCCCTGCGCGGAGGCCGTGGCGGGGTAGTCGTCGGCGGGGCGGCGCGGCGGCGCGAGCCGCGAGAGCGCGCGTTCCGCGTGCCACGCGGCGAAGCTGCGGCCCTCCAGGAGGGCCGCGCGGCGGTCGAGTTCGGCGCTGAGCGCCCGCGCGGCCTCGCGCAGCGCGGGGCCGTCGGTGGTCGCGACGTGGCCGACGACGTGCGGGAGCTCGACGGCCGGGGAGAGGCCCCGGGCGGGATCGGCAGGCGGGCGGCCCTCGATCAGCAGCAGGCCGAGGCGGTCCGGGCGTTCGGCCACCGCCAGCGCGGCCAGCAGCGAGCGCAGCAGCTCGGTGCGGCCGGACTGCGGGGCGCCGCCGACGAGGAGATGGTCCGTCAGGTCGAGCGCGCAGCTGCCGTCCCGGGTGACGCCGACCGTCGCGGTGGCGATCTCGCCGGAGCCGATGCGCAGTTCCGCCCAACGGGCGGAGATCTTCGCGGGGGTGACCAGGTCCATGCCGAGCAGGTCGAGCAGGCGCGCGGCCTCCGGGAGCGCGCCGCGGCTGCCGCTGCGGCGGGCGCCGTCGGGCTCGCGCAGGGGGGCGAGGGCGCGGGCGAGGCGGCCGGCCCAGGCGGCGCCGACCGCGTCGAGGGCGACGCCGGTGACCAACTCCCGCTCCGGTGCGGCGCGGTGATGGCC
>NZ_QKYN01000006.1 GCF_003258295.1 Streptacidiphilus pinicola
CCGTCGCCTTGGCGTCGGCGGCAGCCTTCGCGTCGGCGGCGGCCTTGGCCTTCGCGGCGGCGTCAGCCTTCGCCTTGGCGTCGGCGGCAGCCTTCGCGTCGGCGGCGGCCTTGGCCTTCGCGGCGGCGTCAGCCTTCGCCTTGGCGTCGGCGGCGGCCTTGGCGGCGGCCGCGGACTGGCTGGCCAGCGGGGCGCGCTGCTCGGAGCGGTTCGCGGTGTCGGTGGTGGGACGCGCGGCGGCCTGGGTGCTCGCGGCGGCGGCCATGTGGGTCGAGCCGTCGTTGCCGGTCAGGGCGACGGCGGTGCCGGTCGCGGCACCGGTGACGAGCAGCGCGGCGCCGATGCCGGCCGACACGCGCTTGTTCAGGCGCACGGTGGCGAGACGCTTGTTGAGCTGCACGAGGGAAAGGCGGAAGCGGGGACGCATGTCACTCCAATGTCGACGGAACTGCCCGAGGCCGAGGACGTACGCATCCGCGCGCTCGCCGAGAACGGCGTCGCTACGAGAGGGGTCTCGCACACGGCTCATCGGGACTGGCCCGACCGAGCAGGGGAGCGGATCGGCGTTTGACAGGTCGGCGCTGTGTGCACCGGATCGCCGCGCTCCCGGCGGGTTCTCTTTCGACCCGCCTCAGGCACATTCACATGAGCTTTACAAGCGGAGCAAGCGTTACCGCTAGTAAGTGCCGCACGCCACAGCAGGCCCGTGACCTGCGTCTCAGCGGCTCCGGAAGGGACCTACGTCCCCGAACTGCCCCCCGCGAACGGCGGAAGGCCGCCCCCGCCGAGCGGCGGGGGCGGCCTCCTACCTGGGCTTTAGTGCGGAACTCAGTGGAGAACGGCCGTGCACTGACCGTCGGAGAACATCGGCGTCGTGTCGACCGTCAGCCCCGGGTCCGGGTTGACCACGATGTCCGCGTTGTCCCGCGTGACGGAGGCCTCGCAGTCGTCCAGGGCGGGCTCGGGCTGCATGGCGTCGTTCGGACCCATCCAGAGGTCGACGTGGCGGACGCCGTTGTTCCAGTCACTGGTGCACTCGACGCAGCCGTCCTCCATGATGAAGTACTTCTGCAGGTGCGGGACGTAGATGATCGTCCCGGGGGCGAACTCGTTCTCGTCGGTCGCGAAGGTCACCGGGTCGTCGTAACTGCCGCTGCCCTCGGTGGCGATGCTGTGGATCTGCGGGTAGGCGATCACGGCGTTGCCGTAGCTGCCGTCACCGTTGTCGTTGTCGTTGTATCCGTAGGACGTGACGTTGACCTGCAGCGTCTGGCTGTCCGCGGTCTGCGCGTGGGCGGGCGAGGCCACGACGAGCAGGCCGAGTGTGGCGAGAGCGGCCGCCACGGCGCGGGGTGCGCGCGAGGAACGCATGCGGGGACTCCTCTGCGAGATTGAGTGGTGGGGGACATGTCAATCTGCGAGCTCGCAAGGGGAGCCTAGGTGGGGGACGAGTCGCCCCACAAGGGTTGTTAATAAACTTTCTTAACCAGCCGGCCCGTTGCCCAGGGCGAGGCGGGACGACTGCGCCTGGCCGTTGCCGTCGGTCCAGCCGAGGGTGACCGTGTTGCCGGGGTGGTAGCGGCCGAGCAGCGCGGTGAGCGCGTTGGCGTCCGCGACCGAGGAGCCGTCGAGCGAGGTGATCACGTCGCCCGGGACCAGCCCCAGCTGGTCGGCGGGGGAGTTCGGCACCACCTGCACGACCGTCGCACCGGCGCCGGCCAGGTTCTGGTTCGAGCTGCTGACCGCGATGCCCAGCCAGGCCGTCGCGCCGATGTGCACGGTCGAGGAGGACTGACCGGCGGCGATGGCGTTCGCCGTCGCCCGGGCCTGGTCGGCCGGAATGGCGAAGCCCTGGGCGGGCGCGTTCTGGAACTGGTAGCCGACGGAGGCGGCCGTGTCGATGCCGATCACCTGGCCCTGGGCGTTCACCAGCGGGCCGCCGGAGTCGCCGGCCTGGATCGGGGCGTCCACCTGGATCAGGCCGCTGAGCTGCTCGGAGCTGCCGGTCGACTCGTCCGAGGCGGTGATCTGCTGGTCCAGCGCGGTGACGGAACCGCTCGCCCGGCTCGGCTGACCGCCCCGTCCGCCCGCGTTGCCGAGCGCGGTGACCGCCTCGCCCACGGAGACCCGCGTGCCCGACGCCAGGTCGAGCGTCTGCAGGCCGGAGGCCCCGTGCAGCTGGACCAGGGCGAGGTCGTGGCTGCGGTCGTAGCCGATCACGGACGCGCTGTAGCTGTGGCCGTTGCCGATGTCCACGGCGGTCAGCGAGGTGGCTCCGCTGATCACGTGGTTGTTGGTGAGCACCTCCCCGTCGGAGGTCAGCACGATGCCGGTACCGGCCGCCTCGGTGCCGGACAGGCTCTGCTCGCTGACCAGGTCGACGCTGCCCGCGGCGACCTGGGCGAGCGTCCGGGACCCGGATCCGCCGCCCGCGCCGGAGGACGTCGACGAGGTCGACGACGCCGGCGTGTGCGTGGGCCACGACGACGTCGTGGACGTCGACGACGAGACCGTGCACCCGGCGATGCCGAGGGACACGGCTATTCCGCAGGCCGTGAGTCCGGCTGCGCTCCACCTCATGGCGCCACCTCCGTGCTCGGCGCGCCCCCTCTCCGATGACTGACCAGTGCCCGCCGGACCGGACCGTCACGCCTGAGGTGGGGTGATTTGAAGGCCTTTCTCATACTGCCCGGCCCTCATGAAGGACGCAGCCCGGGCTCACTGCATCTGGCGACGGGCCAGCTGGTGGAAGGGGCCGGTGGTGTCCGCGAGCAGCGCGGTCGGGGTGCCCTCCTGGACGATCCGGCCGCCCGCCATCACGATCACCCGGTCCGCGTCCAGCACGGTCGACAGCCGGTGCGCGATCACGACGCGGGTCGCCCGCAGCCGCCGGGTGCTCTCGATCACGATCCGCTGCGTCTCGTTGTCGAGCGCGCTGGTGGCCTCGTCGAACAGCAGGATGCGCGGACGGCGGACCAGCGCCTGAGCGATCATCAGACGCTGTCGCTGGCCGCCGGAGACTGTGCCGCCGCCGTCGGACAGGACGGTGTGCAGGCCCATCGGCATGGCCTTGATGTCGTCCGCGAGACCGGCCATCGCCGCGGCCTCCCAGACCTCCTCCATGGTGTGCGGCTCGGTGCCGCGGATGCAGTCGAGGATCGAGCCGTTGAAGGGCTGCGCGTTCTGCAGCACCACGCCGCACTGGCGGCGCACCGCCGCCTGGTCCAGTGAGGTGAGGTCCTGCCCGTCGAAAAGCACCCCGCCCGAGTCGGGGCGGTCGAAGCCGATCAGCAGCCGCAGCAGCGTCGACTTGCCGCTGCCGCTCGCCCCCACCACCGCGACGAACTCGCCCGGCGCGATCCGCAGGTTCACGCCGTCCAGCACGACCGGACCGTTCTCGGTGTAGCGGAAGGAGAGGTCGCGGACCTCGATCTCGCCGGTCAGCGTGCCGGGCGCGGCGCTGCCGCCGCGCACCTCGGGGACCTCCTGCAGCACCGGCTTGATCTGCTCGAACAGCGGCAGCGAGGCGGCCGCCGAGAGCAGCGAGCCGGTGAGCTGGGTGACCGAGGTCAGCACCATCGTCACCGAGCTGCTGAAGGTGAGGAAGCTGCTCGCCGACATGCTGCCGCGCGCCGGACCGGCCAGCAGCATGAACATCACCAGCATGCACAGCGGCAGATAGACCGAGTTGGCGACGGTGATCAGGTTCTTGATCCGGCCCACCCGGCGCTGCAGTTCGCGGCTGCGCGCGAACTCGCTCGCCCAGGCGCCGTAGGCGAAGTCCTCGGCCGCGGCGACGCGCAGCTTGGGCAGGCCGCGCAGGGTCTGGAAGGCCTGGTTGTTCAGCTTGTTGTTGAGCGCGGTCAGCTTGCGCGCCCAGCGCAGCTGCCACAGGCCGAGGCCCAGGAAGAGGGCGGCGATCAGGATCAGCATGCCGATCGCGGCCAGGGCGAGCGGGACGCTGTAACAGAGCAGCAGCACCAGGTTGACCAGCCCGACCGTGCCGGCCTGCACGACCACCGAGCTGATGCCGGACAGGATCCGGCGGATCGCGCTGATGCCCATCGCGGCCGAGGCCAGCTCGCCCGTCGACCGTCCGGTGAAGAAGCGTGTCGGCAGCCGCAGCAACCGGTCCCAGACCGCCGGTTGCAGGGTCGCCTCGATACGGCCCTCCAGCCGCAGGATGGAGAGGTTCTCCATCAGCATGAAGGCTGCGGAGACCAGCGTGGTGGCGACGATCGCCAGTGAGAACAGCACGATGAGGTCGTTCTCGGCGTTCGGCACGAAGTCGCCGAGCACCTGACCGGTCGCGATCGGCACCAGCGTGCCGAGCACGACCGCGACCAGGCCGCTGACGACCAGCCGCCGCACGTCCGCGCGGGTGCCGCGCAGGCTGAACCGCAGCAACTGCCGGGCCGAGAGCGGCTTCTCGGGCAGCGGGCGGTAGAACATGATCGCCAGCGGCTCGAACTGGTCCGCGTTGTCCTCGTCGATCCGGGTGCGCCGGCCGCCCGACGGCTCGACCGCCTCGTAGCCGCCGCGCCGCCACAGCAGCGCCAGCGGCGCGCCGTTGGCCAGCTTGAACCCCAGCAGCGGCCCGGCGTCCTGACGCCACCAGCGCCCCTGCAGCCGCACCTGCCGGGTGCGGAAGCGCGAGGCGACGGCGATCTTCTCGATGGGCGAGAGCCGGTCCTCCGTGGGGCCGCCGCCGGTGGGCGTGGTGAGGGTGATCCCGGCCGCCTCGCCCACCATGCGGCAGGCGGCGAGCACCGCGTCGTCGAGTCCGGCCGCGGAGCCACGCCCGCCCGCCGCTCCCGCGCGCCCGCGGTCCGAGCGCTGCAGCGAGGTGAGCAGCGCCTGGTCGGCCTGGGCGCGCGCGGCCTCCCCGGCCTTGACGCCGGCCTCGGCGCGGTCCTCGTAGGCCCGCTCCAACTGGTCGATCCAGCGGTCCAGCGCGAACAGCAGCCGGCTCTGCTGGTCCACCAGCCGCTGCCAGGTCGCCGGATCGATGAACAGGTCCTGTGCGGTCTCCTGGCTGTAGACGCCGCCGAGCACCAGGCTGCCCGGGGTCACCGACATCCACTGGATGTCGTCGCCCATGTCCTCGACCACCGCGTCGCGCCCCGCCAGCCGGCCGTCGGCGCGCGCCTCGAAGAGCAGCCGCAGGCTGCGGCCGATGCCGCGCGCGAAGGCGTCCTCCAGCGGGGTCAGCAGGCCGTTGGCGCCGTAGTAGTTCCACTCGGGCGCGTACTGCGGGCCGAAGAACAACTCGCGCAACTGGATCCGGCGCAGCACGCAGCCGGTCAGCGGCCGCCCGATGACGGTGTGCTGCGGCCCGTCCACGGGCCCCGGCAGCAGCGCGCCCGCCTCGAGCCGGCCGAGGAAGTGCCAGCGCCCTTCGAGCACCGCGTCCACGGCGAACAGGTCCATCGCCCCGGCGACGACCAGCCAGACCACGTGCGGTCCCTCCAGCGACAGCCGACGCACGCCGGTGGTGTCGACGCCGGTCCCGAGCGCGCCCAGCGTGGCGAGCACGCCGTCGTCGGCCGGGCCCGGCTGCCCGCCGTACTCGGCCTGCGGCGGGACCTGGGGCAACTGGCCGGTGTGGTACGCGTCCTGCTGCACCTGCGGCAGCTGCCCGGTCCCGTACGAGTCCTGGGGGACCGGAGGCACCTCTCCCGTCCGGTACTGCGGGATCTGGCCGGACTGGTACGGGTCCTGGGCGTCCTGGGGGAACGTCGGGGGGTTGGCGAACGACACGTCAGTGCTCCCTGACCAGCTGGGCGTAGGGCCCTCCGGCCACGACGAGGTCCTCGTGGCGGCCGCGCTCGACGACCACGCCGCGGTCCAGCACGACGATCTCGTCGCTGTCGCGGACCGTGCTGAGCCGGTGGGCGATGACCACGCAGGCGCAGCCGCGGCGGCGCAGGTTGTCCATGACGACCAGTTCGGTCTCCGCGTCCAGCGCGCTGGTCACCTCGTCCAGCACCAGCACGCTGGGCTGGCGCACCAGGGCGCGGGCGATCTCCAGGCGCTGGCGCTGGCCGCCGGAGAAGTTGCGGCCGTCCTGCTCGACCCGGCTGTGGATGCCGCCGGGACGCCGGGAGACGGCGTCGAGCACGGCGGCGTCGCGCAGCGCGGCGGTGACGGCCTCGTCGGAGATGGAGGGGTCCCAGAGCGCCACGTTGTCGCGGACGGTGCCCTCGAAGAGGAAGACGTCCTGGTCGACGAAGGAGACCGACGCGGAGAGCGAGCTGCGCGGAATGTCGGTCAGCCGCCGGCCGTCGACGGTGATCTCGCCCTCCCACGGCTGGTAAAGGCCGGAGATCAGCCGGGACACCGTGGACTTGCCGCTGCCGGACCCGCCGACCAGCGCCACCTGGCGGCCGGGGCCCACGTCGAGCGAGAAGCCCTTGAGCAGCGGCGCGTCCAGCGCGCTGTAGCCGAAGGTGACGTCCTCCAGCAGCACGTGGCCGCTGAGCCGGCGCGTGCCGGCACCGGCGCGGGAGCGGGCGAGCCGGGCGTCGGCCGGAAAGCTCTCGACGTCCTTGAGCCGGGCCATGTCGGCGGTGAAGTCCTGCACCCGGCCGGCCACGCCGTTGAGCCGGGCGACCGGCGCGGTGAAGCTGGCCACCAGCGCCTGGAACGCGACCAGCAGACCGATGGAGATCTGTCCCTCGACCGCCCGCAGACCGCCGATCAGCAGGATCAGCGCGCTGTTGAGCGCGGCCAGCGTCGGGGCGACGACGCTCAGCGCCGCACTCGGCACGCCCAGCCGCTGCTCGCCGTTGAGCGTGACCGCGTGCTGTCCGGCCCAGCGGCGGAAGTAGCCCGTCTCGCCGCCGGTGGCCTTCATCGTCTCGATCAGCTGCAGGCCGCTGTAGGAGGTGTTGGTCAGCCGGGCGCTGTCGGCGCGCAGCTTCTGCACGCCGGTGCCGCGGATCCGCACCACCACGCGCAGCGCCACCACGTTGAGCAGCGCGATGCCGATGCCGAGGACGGTGAGCTGCGGGTCGTACGTCCACAGCAGCACCGCGTAGAGGACGACGACGATGGCGTCGACGCCGACCGCCGCGAGGTCCCGCGCCAGGGTCTCGGCCACCGAGTCGTTGGACTGTAGGCGTTGCACGAGGTCGGCCGGGTTGCGCTGGGTGAAGAAGGCCACCGGCAGCCGGAGCAGATGACGCAGGAAGCGTGCGCTGCTGAGGGTGGAGGCGAGCATCCGGCCGCGCAGCAGGTTGGCCTGCTGCACGCCGGTGAGCACACCGGTCAGCACCACCATGGTCGCCATCGACGCGAACAGGACCGGCAGCAGCGAGGTCTGGCCGCCGATCAGGAAGGAGTCGATGTACGTGCGGCTCAGCGCGGGCAGCGCCACGCCGACGGCGACGAGCAGCAGGCTCGCCAGCAGCACGGCGGGCGTGGTGCCCTGGGTGCCGCGCAGCCGCGCCGGCAGCGCGCTCAGCACGCCGGGCCGCTTGCCGCCGGGACGGAAGTCGGGACCTGGCTCCATGGTCAGCACCACGCCGGTGAAGCTGGAGTCGAAGTCCTCCTCGGCCACGAACCGACGCCCGCGCGCGGGGTCGTTGAGCTGCACGCCGCGCTTGCGCAGCCGGCGGCTGATGCCCTCGTAGACGACGAAGTGGTTGAACTCCCAGAAGAGGACGGCCGGGGTCTGCACCTCCTCCGCCAGGGCGGTCGGCTCCATCTGCATGCCCTTGGCCGTGAGCCCGTAACTGCGGGCGGCCTTCAGCACGTTGCTCGCACGCGAACCGTCGCGGGAGACGCCGCAGGCGATGCGCAGCTCCTCCAGCGGGACGTGCCGGCCGTAGTGGCCGAGCACCATGGAGAGCGCGGCGGCACCGCACTCCACGGCCTCCATCTGCAGGACGGTGGGGGTGCGGACGGTCTTCTGGCGCTTGGCGCTCTTCCGCGCCGGGGGACGTTGGCGGGCGCGGCCGCGCCCGCCGCTCGGCGTGGGCGCGGCCGTGCGGTTCGCGGCGCGCGGGTTCGAGGCCGGGCGCGGGTTGGCGGCGGCGCGTCGTCCGCTCACGGCAGGATCCAATCGATCGGGTGCTGTCCGGCCAGATGCACGGCAGCGCTCAGCAGTTGCGTCGACTGCAACGCGTACGGCGGACCCTGCTGCGAGGACCAGGCGTAGCCCGACTTCGTGCCGCTCGACCGCTCCAACTGGACGACGACCGGCACCGGCTCGCCCTGCGTGCTGAACGCCTGGCCGAGCTGCGCGCTGCCGAGGAAGTCGGCGATCTGCTGCGCGGCCTCGGGGCTGTGGCCGATCGACACGACGTGTCCGCGCAGCAAGCCGTACTGGGAGACCGGCACGGACTGGACCGTGAGGTCGACCTCCGCGCCGACAGGGATCGACTCGGCGTTGTTCGGGGCCGCGTACAGCACCGCGACCAGCGGCTCGTCGGCGCTGTTGATCCGCTCCACGGTGGCCAGCTGGGAGCCGACCGTGACGACCGAGCCGAGCGCGGCGGTGAACGTGCTGAGGCGTCCCGCCGACACGGCGCGGACGAGCTGCGTCTTCGGCGCCGCCGTGCCCGTGCCCGTGCTCACGCTTGCACTCGTGCGCACGCCGAGCAGCGGCGCGTTGGCGGCCACCGTGTCACCCGGCTGTGCGTACACGGCGACGACCTGGCCGGCGACGGGGCTCTGCAGCGTGTAGCTGCCCTCCGCGTGGAAGAGGATCCCGGGCGCGCTCACCTTGGACGAGACCGTGCCGGTCACTGCCCAGAAGCACGCGGCCGCCACCACCGCCGCCGTGACCAGGAGCACGAGGCGCCCCTGCGGACGGGCCAGATGAGCCGGCACGTCGAGATCCTCGGGCGACTGCTGCTTGGCCAGCGCCTGCTGCCGGAACTGCACAGGGTATTTCCTTAGAACTGCTCGACGTCAAATACACCGAATTGAATCAGAGCGCGATACAGGCCCTGGAACAAAATTGTTCCAGGGCCTGATCCCGAACCGTTCGGCTCGGCGGAGATATCTGAATCAGATACCCGAGACCACGGAGGTCAGGTTGCCGACGGTGCCGGTCAGGCCGGTCAGGCCGGTGACGGTGGAGACCAGGCCGCCCACCGGGACGATGTTGCCCACGGTGGTCAGTGCGTCGCCGACGCCGTTCACGTGAACGCCGAGGCCGCCAAGCCCGTTCAGGCCGGCACCGGCGCCGAGGCCGAGGCCGCCGGCCACGCCGTCAAGGTCGGTGTCGGCGATCTCGCGGGTCTCGACCTGCGGCGTGAAGTCGCTGCGCATGAGTGTATTTCCTCTCAATGCTCTGAGCATTACCAGTAGAGGGAACGGGAAAAACCCGCCCCTTTCTTGGCATGATCCAACCAGCAGATGAGCATACATGTCCACTCGGGCCGATCGGGTTTTTGTGTGAACGTTCGCAATGGTTCGTGAGCGGGTGGATTCGCGGGTCCGCCGAATTTATGGGGCTCTCGTGAACAAGAGTGAACGACCTTGGTGCATCTGCGTTCGTTCTGTGATGCCCCGGAGGTGCTGATGTGTCCGGATCGGGTGCTCGTGTGCCGAACGCGCAGAAGGTGCGCACGAAGTGAGGAGTCGTCCGATGTTTGCCCGGCGCGGAACCGCGTGTGAACGTTCTGCGAAGCATCCGGCTCCGGATCCGTCGATCGGCGGTACGGGTGCCTCCGAACGGTGGTACCCGACCCCCGGGCGGATCCGGAACCATGGGATGCGGAACGCCCGTCCGCGACCGTGGACGGGGGCCGCCCCGGCCGTCGTGCTCGGCCGGGGCTCAAACAGACGTCGGCACAACGCACTCGGGGCCCGGTGAGAAGTCACCGGGCCCCGAGGGGTGTTGCGGGGGGAGACGCCGTCAGGCGGTGTGCCAGATGGTGCCGTGGCTGGCCATGACCGTGACCGCGAGGACGGCGAGGTCGGCGGCGCCCAGGGCGATGCCGAGGCCGGCCCGGACGGGGCGGCGGGTGCGGCGGAACAGGGCGACGACCGCGAGGCCGATCGCGCACGGGCCCAGCACCAGGTTGAAGACGAGCAGCCCGAGCAGGCCGAGGATGAACGACGCGACGGCCATCTGGTCGGCGTCGAAGACGCGTTGACGTTGCGTGGTGACGGTGGTGTCCACGGTGTGACTCCGGGGGATGGTCAGTGCTGCTTCCGGCGGGCGATTGCCTCGCGTGCGGCGAAGGCGAGCAGCCAGGCGGTGATCACCGTGGCGCCGTAGACGAGGGCGGACGTGCTGGTGTGGAACGCCGCGCCCGGCAGCAGGCTGACGGCGACGAGGGCGAGCAGGAGACTCACAGCGAGGCTCTTCTCTTGGCGGAGGTGCGGGCGGCGTGAACATTCAGCGAACACTTGAGATGACAACTGTTCGCTGACTTCTTCATCCTACGCCGAGTGGCGGATTTCAGCAAACAGTTGTTTACTCAATGGCGTGAGTCACACGACAGGGGTCCGCCAGGCCCAGAAGCAGCAGTCCCGCCGCGCTCTGATGGACGCGGCACTGCAGCTGTTGGAGCATCAGAGCTTCTCCAGCCTCGGCATGCGCGAGGTCACCCGGGAGGCGGGCATGTCCCCGGCCGGCTTCTACCGGCACTTCCGCGATCTCGCGGACCTGGGCGTGGCGCTGGTCGAGGAGGCGCTCGACAGCCTGCACGCGATGGTGCGCGCCGCGTTCGCCGAGCAGGGCGACCCGGAGGAGCTGATAGACCACGCCGTGCAGGTGATCGCCGACCACGTCCGCGAGCACCGCGCCCACGTCCGCTTCATCGCGCGCGAGCGCTTCGGCGGAGTGCGCCCGGTCCGCGAGGCGATCGATGCGGAGCTCGCGCGGTTCACCGACGAGGTCGCGGCGGCGCTGGCGGCCCAGCCGGTCTCGGCGAAGTGGAGCCCCGAGGACATCCGGATGGTCGCCCAGCTCTACGTGGACCACATGGTGCTCACGGCGGCGGCGCTGCAGGAGGCGGACGCCGAGGGGGAGCGGCGGATCGCCGCGACCGCCCGCCGCCAACTGCGCCTGATCAGCCTCGGCCGGCATCACTGGATGGCGGACTGAGGACGGCTCAGTCGCCCCCGCCCGGGAGCGTCAGCTGCCAGGAGACGCCGAACCGGTCGTTGACCCAGCCGAACCTGGCGCTGAAGCCGTAGGAGCCCAGCGGCATCAGCGCCTGGCCCCCGTCGGCGAGCGCGGCGTAGAGGCGGTCGATCTCCTCCTCGCTGTCGCACTGCACGTAGAGCGACATCGAGGGCGTGAAGCCGAAACCGTGCTTCGCGGGGCTGTCGATGCACATGAACGGCTGCCCGGCCAGGCTGAACAGGGCGTGCCGCACGGTGCCCTCGGGGCCGTCCTCGCCCGGGCCGTAGTGGCTGACGGACAGCACCTCGGCGTCCGGGAACAGCGAGGTGTACCAGCGCATGGCCTCCTCGGCCCGGCCCTCGAACATGAGGAACGTGGTGATTTTCTGGGGCGACGTCGAGATGGCCATCGGGATCGTCCGCCTTTCCGGGTGTTGTCGGTGACCGTGTCCGTCTACCAGGATGATCGAACACGCACCGACCGATGGGGGAGACACTCTTGACCACGCCGAACACCCCGCGGGCCCTCGCCGACGACCACGTGACCCGGGTCGCCGCCCTGGACCCGGGGGTGACCACCTGGCTGGGCCTGGACCCGACCGACGACCGGCTGCCGGACGTCTCGCCGCAGGGCCTGGAGGCGCTCGCCGAGGTGGCGCGCGCCACGCTGCGGCAGCTGGACGCGCTGCCCGGCGACGCGACCGCGGACCCCGCCGAGCAGGTCTGCGCGCGGCTGATGCGTGAGCGGCTCACCGCCGAACTGCAGGTCTTCGACGCGGGCGAGCACCACCGCGCCGTGCGGAACATGCAGACTCCCGTGCACGGGCTGCGCGGCATCCTCACCCAGATGCCCACCGCCACCGACGCGGACTGGGCGCCCGTGCTCGGCCGGCTGCGCAAGCTGCCCGCCGCGCTGGAGGGCCACCGGGCCACCCTCGCCGAGGGCGTCAAGCGCGGGCTGCTCGCCGCTCCCCGCCAAGCCGAGGTGCAGGCCCAGCAGTTGACGGAGTGGACGGGCGAGAACGACGGCGGGGCCGGCTGGTTCGCCGAGTTCGTCGAGCCCGCGCCGCAGGCGCTCCGCCCCCAGCTCGACGCCGCGGCCCGCGCCGCGACCGAGGCCGTCGCCTCCTTCCGGGACTGGCTGCTGGGTGACTACGCGGCCGCCGCCGAGGGCACCCCCGACGCCGTCGGTCGCGAGCGCTACCTGGTGGAGGCCCGCGAGTTCACCGGCTCGGACCTCGACCTGGACGAGACCTACGCCTGGGGCTGGGAGGAGTTCCACCGCGTCTGGGCCGAGCTGCGCGCCGAGGCCGAGCGCGTGCTGCCCGGCGCCACCGTGCAGGAGGCGCGCGAGCACCTGAACCGGAACGGGCACGTCGTCCAGGGCGCCGAGCAGATGCGGGCCTGGCTCCAGCAGCTCACCGAACAGGCCATCGAGGACCTCGACGGCACCCACTTCGACATCCAGGGCCCGCTGCGCCGCGTCGAGACCCGGATCGCCCCGTCCGGCAGCGCCGCCGCGCCGTACTACAGCGGCCCGAGCCTCGACTTCAGCCGTCCGGGCCGCACCTTCCTGCCGCTCGCCAACGGCGACGCCGAGGAGCGGTTCCACACCTGGCGGCTGGTCAGCACCTGGTACCACGAGGGCGTGCCGGGCCACCACCTGCAGATCGCCTCATGGGCCGCGGCCGCGGACCAGCTCTCGCGCTACCAGGTCACGCTCGGCAAGATCAGCGCCAACGTCGAGGGCTGGGCCCTGTACGCGGAGCGCCTGATGGACGAGCTCGGCCACCTCACCGATCCCGCCCGCCGGCTGGGCTACCTGGGCAAGCAGATGATGCGCATCGTCCGGGTCGTCATCGACATCGGCATGCACCTCGAACTGGCCATCCCGGCGCACTCCCCGTTCCATCCGGGCGAGACCTGGACGCCGGCACTGGCCACGGGCTTCCTGCACGAGTACGTCGGGATGCCGCCCGCGGCCCGGGACAGCGAGATCCTGCGCTACCTGGGCCGTCCCGGCCAGGCCATCGGCTACAAGCTCGGCGAGCGCGCCTGGCTCTCCGGCCGTGACGCGGCCCGCGCCCGGCTCGGGTCCGCGTTCGACCTGAAGACCTGGCACATGGCCGCGCTGCGCCAGGGGTCCCTGGGCCTGGACGACCTGGCGGACCACCTGGCTGCGCTCTGACCCGTCGCGGGCGTCTCCGTTCTCAGAGCGCGCGGTGCTCAGGAGGCGCCCGCGAGGTCCTTCGCGAGGGCGAGGGCCATGGCGGGGAACGGGCCCCGGCAGCTTCCGCAGGCCGGGCCCGGGCCCGGATCGTTGAGCCAGAATCCGTCGACGTGCGGCCGCACGGCCCGTGCGGCGTTCTCCACCTGACCGGCGGTCACCGTCCGGCCGTTCGGGTTGGTGCTGATCCCGGCGAGCACGCGCAGGTGCGCGTTCGCCTGGCGCGCCTGCGCGGCGGCGGCGTCGACGAACCGGGAGAACTCGGCCTGATCGCTCTCCGAGCCCTGGGCCTGGACGTCGACGACGTCGGTGAAGGGGGCGATCTGCCGCAGCAGGCCCAGGTTCAGGAACGCCTGGTAGACGTCGGTCGCGCCCGGCTGCAGCACCTTGACCAGGTCGGTCGCGGGCGAGGCGAGGAAGAGCAGGTGGTGGCTGTGCACCAGCGTCGCCGCGAGCCGGTCGTAGCGGACCGGGTCCTGCTGCTCGTTCGTCGGCGTCAGCTTCCAGTGCTCGTTGTCGTAGAGCACGGCGCGGATCCGCGGATCGACGGTGTGTCCGGCGAAGGCGGCCTGCAGGGCCGCGTAGCTCGAGAAGCTCGCCGTCGGGGTGCTGCTCCAGCCGGAGGGGATGCCCCAACTGGCCTTGCTCGTCAGGACATACGTGCTGGGGTGGTCGAACGCCCGCTGCGCCCCCGCGCCGTTCTCGGCGACCAGCCGACCGAGCTCCGCACCGCTGATGATCCACGCGGGACCGGAGCTCGTCACCGTCCCCGCCGCGCCGGGTGACGCCGCGGCGGCACCACCCCCGAGTACGCCCGCGCACCCCGCGAGCGCGACCAAGACCCCGGTCACCAAGGCGAGCACGGCCTTGCGCGGTCGGAATTCCCCCATCTCGCACCTCCGTCGTCATCGTCGAGCCGACCACGAACGACGCTAGGAAGGCTCCTTGTGGAAACCCTGTGACGGGGCCGGGTGCGGGTCCCGGAACGTGAACGCCCGTGGCCCGGGGCCGTGTCGGCGGAGTAGGGCCAGACGTTCCATGGCTTCGGCGACGCTCGGTCGATGACCCGCGGGGACCCACCACATCGCCAGGTGCGGCTCCCCGGGTCTGACGAACCACTCGCGGCGCTTGGCGAGCACGGTCAGGTGGTCGCTGCGGTAGACGTAGTCGCGCAGGGCCTCGAGGGACTCCCAGACCGAGCAGTTGACGAGCAGCAGCTCGTCGGCGTCGTCGGGCCGTACGGCCGTCGCGTCCGCGCCGTCCTCGTCGACCATGCGCCAGATGAAGCCGGGTGATTCGTCCGCGAGCCGGTTGATGCGCGGAAGCTCCGCGACGAAGCCGGCGAGCTCCGGGCCGTCGAGTGGGCCGACGATGTGCCCGACATTGACCTGGGCGAGGTGAAAGCCAGTCATGGAACAAGGATGGCTGTCTCCTTGCTCTATCGTCAATGGATATTGGTTTTAGAAGTCAGGCCGATTCGGGTCGCCTCCGGAGCGCGACGCAGCAACGGTCCGGGCCGGGAGCCATCTCGGCCGTCCACTCGCCGTCCGCGCCGACCAGGCCCTCGATCAGGGCGAGGTTCATGCCGCAGACCAGCGCCGGGTACTCCTCCGCGAGCGCGTGGAACGGGCAGTTGCGGAGCCGGATCAGCTCGTCGTCCGCGTCGGGGGAGGGCGCGTAGCCCTGCGCGCGCAGCGTCCCGACCGGGTCGTCGGAGGTCCGCGCCGCGCCCCGCTCGCGGGCGACCGCCTGCAATTCGCGGTCCAGGCCGGCGCGTTCGAGGGTTTCGGCGAGCAGCCGCCCGGCCGTGTCGTAGCTGCGCGGGGGCAGCGAGAGCGTGTGCTCGCGCCGGGCCCGCCGGTACAGCTTGGCGGGCCGCCCGGCGCCCGGGCCGCTGCGGCCCGACAGCCGCCGGAACGTCACCTCCAGCAGCCCGGCCTCGACGAGCTTGTCCAGATGGAACGCGGCCAGCGCGCGCGAGACCCCGGCGACCTCCGCCGCGGCGTCCCGGCTGACCTCCCCGGGTGCGGCCGCCACCACGTGGTACAGCCCGCGTCGCACCGGCTCGCCCAGGACGCCGAAGGCGTCGAGCACCGCGTCCTCGTCCACTTCGTCGCTCATCGCCCGAGTCTACGACCGCCCGCCGATCCGGCGGGGCGGTCCGATGGCGTCACTCCATCGGGTTCACCTGGAGCTTTCCATCCGGCCGCACGCCGCCCGCCTCGCCCAGCCGGCGGCGCGCTGACCAGGTGTCAACGGACCACGAGCACCCTTACGGCCTCGGCGCGTACCGCCCGGTGCGCGCCGGGGCCGCCGTAAATTTCTCGTGTCGGACCTCTGGGCAGCAGCTTTACCACGCGGTAACTTACCCCGCAGTCAGGTCCACCTGTGATCCGTTTCACGCACCTGGGGGAGCTCATGTCCAGACGAGCCGTTCGGCTGCTGGCCACCGCCGTCGCCGCCGTGACCACCGCCGCGGTCGTCCCGGCCACCGCCGCGGAGGCGGCCGGCGCCACGCCGGCGAAGTCGGCGACGCGGGTGAACTCCGCGGCCGGCGACCCGTTCTACACGTACACCGGCAGCACGCCGCTTGCCTCCTACACGCCCGGCACGGTGCTGAAACAGCGGACGCTCCAGTACCACGTGCTCGGCCTGCCCACACCGGTGCAGGCGATCCAACTGCTCTACCGCACTGTCGACGCCCAGGGCCGCCCGGCCGCCGGTGTCACCTCGGTGGTGCGCAGCCTGACGGGCGACAGCAGCAAGGCCGTCTCCTACCAGTCGTTCTACGACTCCCTCGACCCGGCGGACAGCCCCTCGCGGGCCATCGCCGGCGACGTCACGCTGGGCGGCGTGATCCCGAACGCCGAGTCGCTGCTGATGGTCCCGCTGCTGCTGCAGGGCTACAGCCTGATCATCCCGGACACCGAGGGTCAGACCGCCGACTTCGCCGCCGGTCCCGAGTACGGCGAAACGACGCTGGACTCGATCCGCGCCGCGAGCCGGGCCGGGGGCACGACCGTGAACAGCACCACCCGGGTCGGGCTGATGGGCTACTCCGGCGGGGCGATCGCGACCGACTGGGCCGCGGCGCTGGCGCCGACCTACGCGCCGGAGGTGAACCGTCGGCTGGTCGGCTTCGCCGAAGGCGGCGTGCTGGTGGACCCGGCGCACAACCTCAAGTACGTGGACGGCTCGCTGGTCTGGTCCGGCGTCATCCCGATGGCGCTGATCGGAGTGGCCCGCTCCTACGGTCTGGACCTCCAGCCCTACCTGAGCAGCTACGGCCAGCAGGTCTTCAACGACCTGCAGCACACCTCGATCGTCGGTGCGCTCGGCCGCTACCCGGGGCTGACCTGGAAGAAGATGGCCAAGCCGCAGTACGCGAACCCGGACTCGGTGCCCGCCTTCGTCAACGCGGTGAACCGGATCAACCTCGGCTCGGCCGGCACCCCGACCATCCCCGGCTACATCGGCCAGGGCGACGGCGGCGTCTTCGAGGGCACCTTCAGCAACGTCACGGGCATCGGCACCGGCGACGGTGTGATGGTCGCGGGGGACGTGCGCGCGCTCGCCCGGCAGTACTGCGCCACCGGCAACCACGCCATCGACTACCAGCAGTTCGACCTGCTCAGCCACGTCGGCACGGCCGTGCCGTGGGCGCCGCTCGCGATCGCGTGGCTGGACGCGCGCTTCGCCGGACTGCAGGCGCCCTCCGACTGCGGTTCGATCGCCGCCGGCAACTCGCTGGCGCAGGAGGTGACGACGGGCTGACGGTCCGTCGCAGAGTACGCGCCTCAGACCCGGGCGTCGGTGGAGCCGTGCGGGACCCCGAGCTGGTCCTCCAGACGGCTGCCCTCGATGTCCGGGTCGGGCACGTAACGGGCGAACCAGCGCGGATGGTACCAGATCCGGGCGCCCACGATCGCCATGACCGCCGGGACGACGGTCAGCCGGACCACGAAGGCGTCGAGGAAGACCCCGACGGCGAAGCTGAAGCCGATCGCCTTGATGGTCGGATCGCTGGTGAACATGAAGGCCACGAAGATCGAGAACATGATCAGCGCGGCCGCGGTGACCACCCGCGCGGAGCGCGCGGTGCCGCGTCTGACGGCGCCGCGCGCGTCGTCGCTCGCGGTGTAGTCCTCCTTGATCCGCGAGACGACGAAGACCTCGTAGTCGCTGGAGAGGCCGAAGATGATGGCCAGCATGATCAGCGGCAGGAAGCTGATGGTCTCCGTCGGAGTGATGCCGAAGATGTGACGTCCCCAGCCCCACTGGAACATCGCCACCTGCGCGCCGAACGCCGCCGCGACCGAGAGCAGGAAGCCGATGATCGACTTGATCGGCACCAGGATCGTCCGGAAGGCCAGCGTCAGCAGCACGAAGGCCAGCCCGACGACCACGGCCAGGAAGACGGGCAGCGCGTCGGCCAGCTTCTGCGAGACGTCGATGTTGGACGCCGTCGTCCCGCCGATCAGCACCGGTGCGCCGACGACCGCCTCGATCGCGGCGCGGTGGTCGCGCAGGCCGTGCACGAGGTCCGCGGTCGCAGGGTCGTTCGGCCCGGTCTTGGGCACCACCCGCACGATCGCGACCTGCGGGTTCGCCGCGAGCGGCGCGGCGGCGGCCACGCCCTGCTGGGTGGCCAGCGCCGCGGCCAGGCGCTGCGCGGCGGCCGGCGGCACGCCGTGTTCGGTGACGACGAGCAGCGGGCCGTTGTAGCCGGGGCCGAAGTGAGCGCTGATCAGGTCGTAGGCGCGCCGCTGCGTGTTGGAGGTGGGCTTCGAGGCGCCGCTCGGCAGTCCGAGCTGCATGTCCAGGGCGGGCAGGGCCAGCAGCAGGAGCAGCGCGACCCCGGTGAACGCGACCAGCCAGTCGCGCCGCACCACGAAACGGGACCAGCGCGCCCCGCGCGTGGTGGGGGACTCGGCGGCGGAGGTCTTGGCGACGCGCTCGTGGTGGCCGGGACGCACCCGGGTGCTGATGAACCTCGTGATCCGGTGGCCCGCGAAGCCCAGCAGCGCGGGCAGCAGTGTCAGTGCGATCAGCAGCGCGATGGCGACGGCCGCCGCCGCGGACAGGCCCATCACCGTCAGGAACGGGATGCCGACCACGGACATGCCGCACAGCGCGATGATCACCGTCAGCGCGGCGAAGACCACCGAACCGCCGGCGGTGCCGACCGCCAGGCCGACCGACTGCTCCGTCTCCATGCCCTGCAGCAGCTGGTTGCGGTGGCGGAAGAGGATGAACAGGCCGTAGTCCACGCCGCAGGAGAGCCCCAGCATGATGGCCACCGTGGTCGAAGCCGAGGCGATGTTGATGACCGAGGCCAGCGCGGTGATGCCCATCAGCGAGACGACCACGCCCAGGATTGCCGTCAGGATCGGCATTCCGGCGGCCACCAGCGCACCGAAGGTGATCAGCAGGATGACGAACGCGATGATCAGGCCGATCAACTCGGGCAGCTCCGAGGGCACCAGCCGCCACCCCGGGTAGACGCTGCCGGAGTACTCCACCTGCACGCCCGCCTGCCGGGCGGGGGTGACCGCCGTCTCCAGGGCGTCCAGCGAGGCGTCCTTCACGTCCGGCGGCTGCGCGCCCCACTGCACCGAGACCAGCGCGACCTGCCCGTCGGGCGAGACGCCGTGCGCGGTGTAGGGGTCGGAGACGGTCGCGACCTGCGGCACGCCCTTGATCCGCGCCAGTGAGGCGTCGACCGCGGCGCGCGGTCCGGGGTCGGTGATGTGCCGGCCGGCCGGCGCCGCGAAGACCACCTGCGTCTGCCCGCCCGCCAGCGCCGGGAGCGTGTGCTGCAGCAGGTCCGTGGTCCGCTGCGACTCGGTGCCGGGGATGGTGAAGGTGTCGTTGGTCTTCCCGCCGCTGGCGGTGGCCAGGACCACGGCGAGCACGGCGACGAGCAGCCAGATCCCGAGCACGAGGCGTCGCCGCCGGAACGCCCAGCGCCCGAGCGCGAAGAGATAGGTGGACACTTACGCATTCTCGGGAACGTCTGTGCGAGCCCGCGATCCGAGGGGTCCATCCGGGGTGCTGAGTCGCTCGGATCGGGGCTCGATCCCCTACGCTCGGCGGATGGCGAAGTACTTCGACGTGCATCCGCAGAACCCCCAAGCGCGCATCCTCGACAACGTGGCCGACCTGGTCCGGTCCGGGTCGCTGATCGCCTATCCCACCGACTCCTGTTTCGCACTCGGCTGCCAGGTCGGCAACCGCGAGGGCCTGGCCCGGATCCGGACCATCCGCCACCTCGACGACCGGCACCACTTCACGCTCGTGTGCCAGAACTTCGCCCAGCTGGGCCGGTTCGTCCACATCGACAACAACGTCTTCCGGGCGATCAAGGCGGCGACGCCGGGCAGCTTCACCTTCATCCTGCCCGCGACGAACGAGGTGCCGCGCCAGCTGCTGCACCCCAAGAAGCGGACGGTCGGGGTGCGGATCCCGGACCACGTCGTCACCCAGGCCCTGCTCGCGGAGCTGGGCGAGCCGCTGCTCTCCAGCACCCTGCTGCTCCCCGACGAGGAGGAGCCGATGACGCAGGGCTGGGAGATCAAGGAGCGGCTCGACCACGTGGTGGACGCCGTGCTCGACTCCGGTGACTGCGGCACCGAGCCGACCACCGTGATCGACTTCTCCAGTGGCGTCGCCGAGATCGTCCGTCAGGGCGCCGGCGACGCCACGCGATTCGAGTGATCAGGAGACGTTGAGCGCGGTGTCGTCGAGGACGAAGGAGGTCTGGTACTCGTTGTCCTCGGTGCCGGTGAACTTCAGCGTCACCGTCTGGCCGGTGTAGCCGGACAGGTCGAAGGAGTGCTGGGTGTAGCCGGTGTTGGCGTCGAGGTTGGAGTAGCCGGCCAGGGTGCCGAGCACGGTGCCGGAGCCGCTCAGGACCTGGACCTGGAGAGTGTCGTAGGCCTTGGTGGTGCTGGTCTCGGCGGTGTCGACGTGGAGCCAGAAGGAGAGCTTCGCGGTGGTGCAGCCGGCCGGGACGGTGACGGTCTGGGCGAGGGTGTCGGTGTGGGTGCTGCCGTAGCCGTCGAGCCAGGCGTCGTAGCCGCCGGAGTGGGCGGGCTCGGAGGTCAGGTCGCTGTTGATGACGCTGGCGGAGGTGGTCCACGGGGAGGCGGAGCCGCTCTCGAAGCCGGGGTTGCCGAGCAGCTGCGCCGCGGTGCAGCCGCCCGTGCCGCCGCCACCGCCGGTGGTCGGGTTGACCGTCCAGGTGAAGGAGGCCGAGCCGGAAGCGCCGGTGGTGTCGGTGGCGGTGACGGTGACGTTGGAGGTGCCGGCTGTGGTCGGGGTGCCGGAGACCAGACCGGCCGAGGAGATGCTCAGACCCGCCGGGAGACCGGTGGCCGAGTAGCTGAGCGCCGCACCGCCGGAGTCGGTGCCGCTGACCTGCAGCGACGCGGCGGTCCCGACGGTGCCGGTCTGGTTGCCCGGGCCGGTCACCGACACCGTGTTGCCGGAGCTGGAGCCGCCGGTGCCGGAGGCGAGCCAGGCGGTCGCGTTCAGCGCGAGCTGCGCGTCGGTGCCCTTGGGGTCGTCCCAGCCGTTGTAGACGGTGTGGCCGGGCTCGCCGGTGCCGTCGTCGATGGCGGAGCTGTCGCCCCAGATCGCGACCCGGCCGCTGCCGAAGGTGCTGGTGGAGAAGAACGCGCCGGAGGTGCCGCCCGGGGTCGAGCCGGTCGTGTAGACCAGGCCCTTGACGTTCGGGTTGTCGGCCGGGTGCAGCGTCTCGGTGGTGCCGTTGTAGATGACGCTGCCGGTGACGGTGCCGAAGGCGCCGTGCAGCACGGGGTTGGTCGCGTCGTTGATCGCGGTCGGGTAGTCGTTGACGATGTTCTTCAGGTCGACGCTGAAGCCGAACGGGTCGTTGTTGTCGACGCCGTTGTTGGTCAGCAGGTCGTTGACGATGGCGGGCGAGTCCCAGCCGTTGTTGTTGCGGTCGCTGCCGGTGTGGTCGACCACCATGAACAGACCGCCGCCGTTCTGCACGTAGTGCATCACCGCGGCCTTCTCGGCCGCCGACAGCTGGTCCTGGGGCTCGGGCAGGACGAAGGTGTCGAAGTGCGACAGGTCCAGCGGGTTGCTGCTGTCCCCGTAGGTGATCGTGTTGCCGGGCGGGAGCGTGTTCAGGCTGTAGCCGCCGGCCTTCTGCAGCGCGACGCCCCAGGCGGAGATGGCGCCGGTCCAGTCGGTCTCCGTCTGCGGGTTCGGGTTCTGCTGAAGCGGGTCGGGCATGCTCGTGCTGATGATCCAGTCCGAGTTGCCCGCCGTCTCCGACTTGCTGTCGTCGAAGAGGACGTGATGGACCGTCGAGGACGAGGCCGAGGTGGCCGCCGTGGCGCCCGGGGCCACGGCGATCGCGGTGGCCGTCGCGAGGACGACAGAGGAGGCGAGCAGGGCGCTGCGCCCGAGGGTGGAAGTTCTGAACATGAGTCGAACTCCTGACTGCCGTTCCGTTTGTGGCGGTTCGGCGCTCGTGGGACCGCTACGCGCGTAGGGCAGCGGATGCCACGAGCATCGGGTTCGCAGGAGTACCGCGACCACCGTAATGACATGTCCACTACATGAACGGCAGATGCCCGGTTGTGGACGGAAGGGCGGCGGGCCGGCGTCAGATTGGAGAAGTGCCGAACATTACAGAATATCTGACGCCGTGGAATGTAGCCCACCGCGTCGGCAACTTGTCACCGACCGTTGGTTCCGATGACATCTTCGCTCGCGACAGTTCCCGCCGTGACCGCAACGACCACGGCCGGGCCGGCCGTCGCCACCCGCAGCCGTACGCGCCGCCGGACCCCGGCCCGTGACTTCCGCACCACCCGCTGGGGCTGGGCCTACTCCGCCCCCGCGGTGCTGATCTTCGCGACCTTCGTCATCGTCCCGACCGGCTACACCTTCTACGTCTCGCTGTGGAAGTGGAACGCCCTGAACCCGGCCATGTCCGTCTACCGTGGCCTCGGCAACTACCAGCGGCTCTTCGACTCCACCCAGCCGACGTTCGGGTCCAGCCTGTGGCACTCGCTCTACTTCAGCGGCGCGATGGTGATCGGCGGGACCGCCCTCTCGCTCGCTCTGGCGCTGCTGCTGCAGCGTGGCGGGGCGCTGCTCAACGCCTCACGGGTGGCGCTCTTCCTGCCGCACGCCACGCCGGTGATCGCGACCTCGATGATCTGGGTCTGGATTTTCAACCCCCGCTTCGGCCTGGCCGACTGGCTGCTGCACAGCCTGCACCTGCCCACCTCCCAATGGCTGCAGTCCTCGACCTCGGCCATGCCGGCCGTCATCGTCTACAGCCTGTGGCACGAGGTCGGCTTCACCACGGTGGTCTTCCTCGGCGGGCTGGCCGTGCTGCCCAACGAGCTCAGCGAGGCTGCCCGGATGGACGGTTGCAACGCCTGGCAGGAGTTCTGGCACATCACCTGGCACCAACTGCGGCCGGTCACCGTGTTCGTGGTCGCGATCACCGCGATCACCTCGCTGCAGGCGTTCACGCAGTTCTACCAACTCTCCGACGGCGGCCCGGTCTACGCGACGACGACGCTCAGCTACCTGGTCTACCAGGAGGCCTTCGTCCTCAGTGACACCGGCTACGGCGCCGCACTGGCCGTCGTGCTCTTCGCCGTCACGGTCTTCTTCACCCTCGTCCGGCGTCGCACCGCCTCCGGCGCCGACTCCGCCCTCGCCTGAACCACAACCCTCCCCGCACTCCCCGCACACAGAACGAAGGAACGGACCTCCCATGCGTTTCCGCATCGCCGCTGTCGCCTCGCTCGCGGCCCTCAGCCTCACCGCCTGTGCCGGCGGCGGCACGCCGGCCGCCACGACCTCGGCGCCCGCCGCTGCCTCCGGCACCGAACTCGCGGTCCCCACCAAGCCGGTGACCATCACCTTCGAGGAGGCGATGACGATCGGGACGCTGAAGCCGGCGATGGAGAAGCTGGTCGCCGACTTCCAGGCGAAGTACCCGAACATCACCGTCAAGCTCCAGGGCGACCCGGACTACGCGACGATGTACACCAAGGAGAAGGCCGAGGTCCAGGCCGGCAACGCGCCCACCATGGGCCAGGCCTACGAGAGCTGGGCCTCCTACTTCCAGTCCGGCGGCGCGATCACCCCGATCAGCGAGCTGGCCGGTACCGACACCCCGCCCCAGGTGTCCACCTTCTACAAGGGCGTGCAGAAGGACCTGACCCTCGGCGACGGCAAAACCTGGATGTGGCCGTTCAACAAGAGCGTGCTGATCCTCTTCTCCAACGCCGACATGCTGAAGGCCGACGGCCAGAGCGCGCCCAAGACCTGGGACGACTACGCCTCGGTGATGAAGGCGGTCTCCAAGGGCGGCGTCACCGGCTCCACCATCGACCCCGGTTCGGCGGCCGGTGCCACCTTCGGCACCCAGTGGTTCGAGATCCTGGACAAGTCAGACGGTGGGACGCTCTACGACAACGACGGCACGCCGCACCTGAACGACGCGGGCGCGGTCAAGGCGCTGACCTACCTGAAGGGCCTCAAGGACGCGAACGCGCTGGCCACCGGCAAGAACTACCCGGGCGAGACCGCGCTGGGCGCGCAGAAGGGCGCCTTCGACATCTCCTCCGCGGCCGGCTACGGCTTCGAGAAGAAGACCGTCGGCGGCAAGTTCGACCTGGGCATCTCGGCCCTGCCGACCGGCGCCTCCGGCCCGGTCAACGAGCTGACCGGCACCAACATCGTGGTGTTCAAGAACGCCACGGCCGACCAGAAGGCCGCCGCCTGGGCGTTCCTCAAGTTCATCACCAGCCCCGCCGAGCAGGCCGGTTGGGGATCCACCTCGGGCTACCTGCCGGTCACCCCGCAGGCGCTGCCGCTGATGCAGAAGTTCGTCGCGCAGAACCCCTACGAGACGGCCGCCGTCTCCGAGCTCGACACCGCGTTCGCGCTGCCGCCGTTCAGCTGGATCTTCAAGTGCCAGGGCTACGAGGCCACCGCGATCCAGGACGTGCTCGACAACGGTGCCGCGCCCGCCGACGCCCTGAACACCGCGCAGACCGCCTGCACCGCCGCGAAGACCCAGGGCTGAACGCATGAAGCTCGCCTCCTCACGGGGGATCCGGTCGATCACCGGAGCCGGCCGCGCCGGGCGTCTCGCCCGGCGCGCGCTGGCGCTGCTGATCGGTGCCGCGTTCGTCTTCCCGTTCTACTGGACCGTCGTGATCTCGCTCGGGCGTCCCGGCGAGTTCAGCGACTTCCCGCCCGTGCTGCTGCCGCACTGGGACTGGTCCAACTGGTCCCGCGCCTGGCATGCGGCGCCGTGGCTGCGGCTGTTCGGCAACACGGTCCTGATCGCCTCGGCGACGGTGCTGCTGTGCCTGGCGACCTCGCTGCTGGCCGGCTTCGCCTTCGGCGTGCTGCGGTTCCCCGGGCGCAAGGTGCTGACCGTGGTGGTGCTGTCGGTGCTGATGATGCCGGGCACCGTGCTGATCATCCCCGACTACGTGCTCGCCAACGACCTGCACCTGCTCAACACCTACTGGATCCAGATCATCCCCTGGGGCGCCAGCGTCTTCGGCATCTTCCTGGTCCGCCAGTTCTTCCTGGCGATCCCTCAGGAGATCCTGGACGCCGCCGCGCTGGACGGCGCGTCCCGGCTGCGGGTGCTCCGGTCGATCGGCGTGCCGATGGTCCGCCCGGCGCTGGTCATCATCGCCGTCAACGTCTTCCTGGGCTCGTGGAACTCCTTCCTGTGGCCGGTCATCATGACTAGCAGCAGCATGGACTCCAGCAACACGGTCCAGCCGGTCGAGGTCGGCCTGTCCACCTTCGCGTCCGCCGAGGGCACCGACTTCCCGGGGCTGGCCGCCGCGGTCACCTTCACCACCCTGCCCGTGATGGCGTTCTTCCTGGTGCTGCAGCGGCAGTTCATCCGGGGCGCCCTGTCCGCCGCCGGAGGCGTGCGTGGCTGACGACCGACCGATCCTGGTCAGCGACTTCGACGGCACGGTGTACCGGGGCGACGACCCGGTGCGCCACTACGCCCGACAGGTCGCGGCCGCCCTGCCGAGGGAGGAGGCCGGCGGCCTCCTGGACACCTTCGAGCGCTTCCTCGCCGAGGGCATCGCCGCCGCCGGCTCCGCCGCGACGCCGGCGGAGGCGCGTGCGCTGCGCGCGGCGCAGGACGGCTGGGGGCTGGTCCAGCTCCTCGCCGCCGACCTGGGGCTCGCCGAGGCGGTGACGCAGCAGGCGTTCCTGGACAGCCGGATCCACATGCTCGACGAGGCCTGCGCGTTGGACGTCGTCGAGCCTCTGGTCGCGCACTTCGCCGCGCTGCGCGGCGACGGCCGAGTGCGGGTCGTGCTGGCCACCAACAGCCCGCCCGAAGGGCTCGCGCCGCTGCTCGTGCGCATGGGTCTGACGGACGCGTTCGACGAGGTCGTCCCCGCCGCAGGAAAGCCCGCGGGCCTGCGCTCGTGGATGGCCCGCGCGCTCGGCGGGCGGCCCGCGTCCGCGCTCTTCTCGCTGGGCGACCACTACCGCAACGAAATCGAACCCGCCGTGGCCATCGGCGCCGCCACCGGATACATCGACCGCTTCGGCAGGGCCGACGGCCCCGCCACCGCCACGGCGGAGCGCGTCGAGGACCTCCTGCCGGCGCTGACGACCTGGGCACTCGCCCCGGCCGTCGGCCACGCACCTTCTCTGGACAGTGAGCACACGAACGTATGACGACTGTGGAATTCTGGGGCGGCGTAGGCCTCATCGGCTCCAGCAAGGTCCTGGTCAGCGAGGGCTCGCACCGGGTCCTGCTGGACTTCGGCACGGACATCCCGGCCGACGCCGACCTGTTCCGCCCGCCGGTCGCGCTGCGACCGGGCCGCGAGCTGGCCCAGCGGCTCCGGGTGGGCGCCGCCCCGCGTATCGGCGGGCTCTACGACCCGGCGCAGCTCGACGCGGGCGACCCGCTGGCGGAGCGGGGCGCGCACACGGAGGTGTTCCTCACCCACGGCCACATCGACCACTGCGGTCTGGCCGGCTTTGTCGACCCGCGGATCCCGGTGCACGCCTCCCCGGCCACCATCGCCCTGCTGACCGCGCTCGCCGCGTGCGGCGACGGCCTGCCCGGCGGCGACCCGGCCTGGCAGCCGCTGCCGGAGCAGCAGCCCGTGCAGGTCGGCCCGATGACGGTGGAGCGCATCACCGTCGACCACGACACCCCCGGCGCCAGCGGCTACCTGGTCACCACTTCCGACGGCGTGCTCGCCTTCACCGGGGACATCCGCTTCCACGGCCGCAACCCGGAGCGCTCCTGGCACTTCGCCGAGCGGGCCGCCGGCTGCGACGTGCTGGTCACCGAGGGCACCGCCCTGGGGCTCGGCCTGCCCGCCGGCCCGCCGCGCACCGAGGACGACGTGGCCGCCGACTTCGCCGCGGCGCTCGCCGCCGCCGACCGCGACCTGGTGCTGCTGGCGCTCTACCCGCGCGATCTGGAGCGGGTCACCGAGTTCCTCGACATCGCCGCCGCGGCCGGGCGCCGCATCGTCTGGGGCGACCGCGTCGCGGCCTTCCTCGCCGAGGCGGGCATCGCCGACGTGCTCGCCTGGAGCTCCCTCGGCGCCGACGCGCTCCGCGCCGACCCGGGCGGCTTCGTTCTCCAGCCCGACCTGGGTGACCTCCGCGGCATCGCCGACCTGGGCGACCTGCCGCTGGGACCGAAGACGGTCTGGCTGCACGCGAACGGGGAGCCGCTCGGTCCGTTCGAGCCGCGCTGGGAGCTGTTCACCGAGTGGCTCGCCGCGCTGGACGTCCCGTTGCGGCGGATCGGCTCCTTCGGCCACGCCACCGCCGACGACCTGCACACCTTCGTGCACCGCGTGGCCCCGAAGGTCCTCGTGCCGATCCACACCCAGGCCCCGGACCTGCTCCATCCGCTGCCCCCGACGCGCCGGGTGATCCCCGCGTACGCGCGCCCTTACCGGATGGACGGCAGCGAGGCCTGAACCGCCGCGGCCGCCGGCCGGCTTCCGCCGGGCGGCGGCCTGCCGCGTTCACCGAGCGTGAGCGGGGTAAAAATGGCTTATGGGCAGGTTCGGCCTCTTTCCCACGCAAGGCCGCCATGGCGCGCGGAGGGGGAGGGCACGGCCGACCCCGCTCTTCGGGCTGCGGAGCGTCGCCGGGCAGACGTTCGTGTGGCAGTTGGCGGTGCTGCTGCTCCTGGCCGCTGCCGCGACGGTCGCCCTGGCGCTGAAGACCACGCACGACGCCCAGAGCGACGCCCGGGACAAGGCGCTCGCCGTCGCGGCGGGCTTCGCCCACGCGCCCGGGCTGGTGCAGGCCCTGCAGTCGCCGCATCCGACGGGGGCCCTCGAACCGCTCACCCTGGCGGCCCAGCAGGGCTCCGGCGTGGACTTCGTCGACGTGCTCAGCAAGGACGGCATCCGCTACACGGATCCGGACCCGACGCTGATCGGCAAACGCGCCCAGGGCGACATCGCCCGCGCCGCGGCCGGAGAGTCCTTCACCGAGATCTTCAACGGCTCGCCGCAGAACGCCGTCCGGGCCCTCGTGCCGGTCAAGGACGCGCACGGCACGGTGGTCGGGCTCGTCTCCACCGGTGTGCAGACCACGGACGTCGCGGCCATGGCCAACCGCCAGCAGCCCCTGCTGATCGGTGCCGCGGTGGGCGCGCTGGTCCTGGCCGCGGGCGGGGCGACCCTGGTGGGCTGGCGGCTGCGCCGGCAGACGCACGGCCTCGGCCCGGTCGAGATGACGCGGATGTACGAGCACCACGACGCCGTGCTGCACGCGGTCCGCGAGGGCGTGCTGATCCTGGACGCCGAGCAGCGTCTGGTGCTGGCCAACGACGAGGCGCAGCACCTGCTCGGCCTGCCGCCGGACGCCCCGGGACGGCCGCTGCACGAGCTGGGGCTGGACCCGGGCATGGCCGCGCTGCTGGCGTCCGGGCGGACCGTCACCGACGAGGTGCACCCGGCCGGGGACCGGCTGCTGGCCGTCAACCTGCGGCCCACGCAGGTCAGCAGCGGCCCCGCGGGATACGTGGCGACCTTCCGCGACACCACCGAGCTGCTCGCCGTCGCCGACCGGGCCGACGAGGCCAGGGAGCGGCTGAACCTGCTCTACGACGCCGGCCTGCGCATCGGCACCACCCTGGACGTCCTCGCCACCGCGCAGGAGCTGGCGGACGTGGCGGTGCCCCGGCTCGCCGACTTCGTCAGCGTCGACCTGCTGGAGGGCCTGCTGAGCGGCGAGGAGCCCGCCGCCGGGCCGGTCACCGGGGCGGTGCTGCGCCGGGTGGCCAACCGGTCCGTGATCCAGGGCTCGCCGGAGGCCGTGGTCCAGGTGGGCGAGGTCGACTTCTACACCGACGCCTCGCCCCAGGCGCGCGGCCTGGAGGCCGGTCGGTCCGAGCTGCACCAGGTGCGGGACCCGGCCATCGGCGCCTGGCTGGCGCAGGATCCGGCCCGGTCCGCCGTCTGCCGGACGTACGGGATCCACTCGTGGATGGTGGTGCCGGTGATCGCGCGGGGCACGACCCTGGGCGTGGTGGACTTCCTCCGCTCGCGGCGGCCGGAGCCGTTCCAGGCCGACGACCTGGCCCTGGCCGAGGAGTTGGTCGCCCGGGCCGCCGTCTGCCTGGACAACGCCCGTCGCTTCACCCGGGAGCACGCCGCCGCGCTGACGCTCCAGCACAGCCTGCTGCCGCGGCGGCTGCCGCAACAGCCCGCGGTCGAGGCCGCCTTCCGCTACCTGCCGGCCGACGCCCGGCTCGGCGTGGGCGGGGACTGGTTCGACGTGATCCCGCTCTCCGGCGCGCGGGTGGCGCTGGTCGTCGGCGACGTGGTCGGGCACGGCCTCCAGGCCTCCGCCACGATGGGCCAACTGCGCTCCGCGGTGCGAACGCTGGCCGACGCCGACCTCGCGCCCGACGAACTGCTCACCCAGCTCGACGACCTGGTCATCCGGCTGGCCGCCGACACCGTCACCGAGGACGACCCCACCGGGGCGGAGGTCGGCGCCACCTGCCTGTACGCCGTCTACGACCCGGTGTCGGGCGGCTGCTCGCTGGCCCGCGCCGGGCACCCGGCGCCCGCCGTGGCGCATCCCGACGGTCAGGCGTCCTTCCTGGAACTGCCGGCCGGACCGCCGCTCGGCCTCGGCGGGCTGCCCTTTGAGACGGTCGAGACCGTCCTGCCCGAGGGGAGCCTGCTGGCGCTCTACACCGACGGACTGGTCGAGGGCCGGCAGCGGGCCGTGGACAGCGGCCTGGAGGCGCTGCGGCACGCCCTCGCGTCCCCGGACGGCTCACTGGAGGCGCTGTGCGACCGGATCCTGGCCACCGTGCTGCCGGAGCGTCCCGGCGACGACGCCGCGCTGCTCGTGGCCCGGGTGCGCCGCCTGGCGCCCGACCGGGTCGCGACCTGGGACGTGCCCCCCGACCCGGCGGCGGTCGCGGGGGTCCGGGCGAACGCGATGCGCGCCCTTTCGGGCTGGGGCCTGGAGGAGGCCGGGTTCGCCACCGAGCTCGTGATCAGTGAGCTCGTCACCAACGCCATCCGTTACGGGAGCCCCCCGATCCAGCTCCGGTTGATCTTCCCCGAGCCGCCCGGCGAGACGGGCGACGCCCCGGTGCGCACGCTGATCTGCGAGGTGTCGGACGGCAGCAACACCGCACCCCACCTGCGTCGGGCCCGGGTGTTCGACGAGGGCGGCCGGGGCCTGCTGCTGGTCGCCCAGCTCACCCAGCGCTGGGGGACCCGGCAGACCGCGACCGGCAAGATCATCTGGTGTGAGCAGACCCTCCTCGCCGACACCTGAGCTCCCACCCACTGGCATCTGCGCGCGGTCGCGAGACGATGAGGGGAGGAATCCCGGGTGCCGGGGCGCGACCAGGTGGGTCCGGCGGAGGGAGGTGGCCGATGGACGCGGCCGAGATGACCGGGCCGGAGCCGGCTCGTGAGCCCCAGCGCGGGCCGGAGCGCGGCGGAGGCGGCCCCTCGCAGGAGCCCGGCGGCCTGCTGGACGTCCTGGGCGTCGCGGCGGTGGTGCTGAACGCCGAGGGCCGGATCGTGCTGTGGAGCCCGCAGGCCGAGGCCCTGTTCGGCTGGTCCGCGGCCGAGGCGCTGGGCCGGCCGGCCGCCCGGGTGCTGGTGGACGAGGAGCACGTCACCTGGGTGCTGTCGTGGTTCGCCAGGATCATGTCCGGTGGCGGATCCTGGGCGGGCGTCTTCCCGGTCCGGCACAAGGACGGCTCGCGGCAGCTGACCGAGTTCCGCAACATGCGCCTGGAGGACAGCCGGGGCGGCCACTACGCGCTGATGCTGGCCACCGACCAGGTGACGCTGCGACGGCTGGAGCGCGATCTGGCCCTGTCGCTGCGCCTGGTCGAGCAGTCGCCGATCGGGCTCGCCGCGGTCGGCCCCGACCTGCGGTACATCCTGGTCAACCCGGCGCTGGAGCGGATCAACGGGATCCCCGCCGCCCAGCAGCTGGGCCACACCGTCGGCGAGGCGCTCCCGTTCCTCGACGTCCGGGGGATCGAGTCGGCCATGCGCACCGTCCTCGCCGGCGGGAACCCGCTGCTGGACCAGCTGACCGTCGGCCGCACCCCCGCCGATCCGGAGCGCGAGCGGGCCTGGTCGGTGTCCTACTACCGGCTGGACGACACGGGCGGACGGGTGGTCGGCGTCGCCACCTCGGTCGTCGACGTCACCGAACAGCACAGCTCCGCCATCGCCGCGGCGGCGGCCCGGCGTCGGCTCACCGTGCTCGCCGACGCCTCGGAGCGGATCGGCACCACCCTCGATCTCGACGTCACCGCACGGGAGTTGGCCGATGTGCTGGTGCCCGAGTTCGCCGACTTCGCCGCGGTCGACGTGCTGGACTCGGTGCTCTTCGACACCACCGCGCGGACCGGCGACGGCAGCCCGGCGGTCTTCCGCGCGCTAGCGATCAAGACCGCCTACCGCACGCCGATGGCCGACGCGGCCGACCCGGTCGGCGAGATCGCGCGCTACGACGCCAGGCGCCTGGTCACCCGTAGCGTCCGCAAGGGGCGCCCGCTCCTGGTCGCCCACGTCACCGAGGCCGACCTGCCGCGGATCGCGCGCGACGAGGCCGCGGCGGAACAGCTGAAGCAGGCCCGGATCCACTCCTACATGGCCGTGCCGCTGCGGGCCCGCGGGCAGGTCCTCGGCGCACTCGACATGATCCGCGCCCGCAACCCGCGTCCCTTCACCGACGACGACGTCGTGCTGGCGACCGAGCTGGCCGCGCGGGCGGCGGTCTGCATCGACAACGCGCGCTGGTACCAGCGGCAGCGCCACGCCGCCCTTGCGCTGCAACGTCACCTGCTGCCCGACCGGCCGCCACAGCCCCCGGGCCTGGAGGTCGCCTACCGCTACCAGCCGGCCGACAGCGCCGTCGAGGTGGGCGGTGACTGGTTCGACGTCATCGCCCTCGCGGACGACAAGACCGCCCTGGTCGTCGGCGACGTCATGGGCAGCGGCATCAACGCGGCCGCGGCGATGGGCCAACTGCGCACCGCCGCCCGCACCCTGGCCCGCCTGGACCTGGCTCCCGCGGTCGTGCTCACCCACCTCGACGGCATCGCCGAGGGGCTGGACGAGACCATCGCCACCTGTATCTACGCCGTCTACGACCCGCGCGGCCGCAGCTGCCGGGTCGCCTGCGCCGGCCATCTGCCCCCGGTGCTCACCCGCCTCGGCAACCCGCCCCGTCTGCTCGACCTGCCCACCGGCGTGCCGCTCGGCGTCGGCGGCACCTCCTTCGAGGACGTGCTGCTGGAGTTCGGCGAGGGCGACGAACTCCTGCTCTACACCGACGGTCTGGTGGAGACCCGGGACCACGCGATCGACACCCGGCTGCGCGCCCTCACCGACCTGCTCAACCGCGAACGCCGCTCCCTGGAGGAGACCTGCGACCTGCTCCTGGACGCACTCCACCACCACGACGGCAGCGACGACGTCGCCCTGCTCCTGGCCCGCGCCCGGACCTGGCCGCTCAGCCGCCGGTGACGGCCTCGGCCTCGGCGTCGTAGAGCCGGGCCGGGTCGAAGCCCATGCCGGTGAAGTGGCCCGCGAGTTCGAGCGAGAGCACGCCGTGCAGGCGGGTCCAGAAGGCGAGGGCCCGGTGCAGGGCCGGTGGCGTGGCGGGGTGCTCGCCCGCCCAGGCGCGGTGGTCGGCCAGATGCGCCTGGAGCGGTGACGGCGGCAGCTCGGGCAGCCCCTCGGCCGCGCAGGCGTCGAGCAGCACGGCCATGACCTCGGCGGAGAGCCGGGTGGTGTCCTCGGGGGCGTGGTAGCCGGGCACCGGGGTGCCGTAGATCAGCAGGTAGCGCTGCGGGTCGTCGAGCGCCCAGACGCGCAGCGTGTCGGCCAGCCCCCGGAGGCTCGTACCGGCCTCGGCCCGGGCGCGGAAGGTGTCGGCCAGGCTCTGGTAGGCGTCCCGGATCAGCTCGGTGATCAGCTCGTCGCGGTTGGCGAAGTAGCGGTACAGGGCCGGGCCGCTGAGGCCCATCTGCTTGGCGATCGCGTTCAGCGAGAGCGCCGACGCGCCGGCCGCCGCGATCTGCTCCCAGGCGTGCCGCTTGATCTCCGCGCGCACCTGCGCGCGGTACCGCTGCCGTGGCGTCGTCGCTTCCGTCGGGTCCATGCGGTCCATGCGTTAGAAGGTATCACGCAAACAATTGCCATTCACTGAAGCGAGGTGTTATACCTTGTAACAAGCGCAAGACCTTCTCAAGATTGGTGGCCGACCATGTCCGATCACACCCTCGTCGAGGTGGTTCTGCCGGGCGTCGTGGAGCCTGAGGGCCTGCAGGTCCGCCGGTCCGCGGTGCCGCGGCCCGGGCCCGGCCAGGTTCTCGTCGCCATGGAGGCGACCGGCGTCTCCTTCGCCGAGCAGCAGATGCGCCGCGGCCGGTACTACGACCAGCCCGCGTTCCCTTTCGTGCCCGGCTACGACCTGGTCGGCCGGGTGCTGGCCGCCGGCCCCGGCGTGGGGGAGGAGCTGGTCGGCCGGCGGGTGGCGGCGCTGACCAAGGTCGGCGGCTGGGCCAGCCACGTGCTCGTCGACGCCAGGGACGCGGTCGAGGTCCCCGAGGGGCTCGGCGCCGAGCAGGCCGAGACCGTCGTGGTCAACGGCGTCACCGCCTGGCAGATGCTGCACCGCCACGCGCGGGTGCGAGCCGGGCAGACCGTCCTGGTGCACGGCGCCAGCGGGGGAGTCGGGTCCGTGCTGGCCCAGCTCGCGCTCGCGGCCGGCGCGACGGTGATCGGCACCGCCTCCGCCCGGCACCACGACGCGCTGCGGCGGCTCGGCGTCACGCCGGTCGACTACCGCGCCGGCGACGTGCCCGGCCAGGTCCGTGCGCTCGCCCCCGGCGGAGTGGACGCCGTCTTCGACCACGTCGGCGGCCGCAGCGTCGTCGACTCCTGGCACCTGCTCGCCCCCGGCGGTGCCCTCGTCGCCTACGGCAGTGCGTCGACGCGCGACGACTCCGGCTCCAAGCAGTGGCCGGTGCTGAAGATCCTCGCCCGCACCTGGCTGTGGAACGCCCTGCCGAACGGCCGCCGGGCCCGTTTCTACAACATCTGGGCCGGCCGGAGCCTCAGCGCGAACCGCTTCCGCACCCGCCTGCGCGCCGACCTCGGGGCGGTGTTCACCGCGCTGCGGCGCGGTGAGATCACCGCGCCCATCGCCGCCCGCCTCCCGCTCGCGAGTGCCGCCGAGGCGCTGCGTCTCGCGGAGTCCGGCACCGTCTCCGGCAAGATCGTCCTGACGCCCTGAGCCGGGCTTCGGGCGGTGACCCGCCGCTGACCCGCGGCGATGCCCCCGGTACAGTCTCCCCCGCTCGAACGATCACCGAACGGGCGTCAGGGACGAGGGGGAGCAGACGTCATGGTGTACCGGGACCGGAAACCGATGACCCGCGGCAAGCGCGGCGTCGCGGCGGCGATCCTCGTCCTCGTCGGTGTCCTGATGGTCGGCGGCTGCGCCAACATGCTCCGCTACACGGCCGGGTGGTCCGGGACACCGGGCACGTTCCGGCTGCTCTCGTGCGAGACAGTCGGCTCCGGCAAGGGACAGCACACGGAATGCTCCGGCCTATACCGGTCCGACGACCGGCGGACCACCGACCCGGACGCCGTGATGTCGCACGCATACGCCCCGGGGACCGTCGTCGCCGTGGAACGGGCCGGCACCGGCACCTACTACCCGACCGGGTTCGGCCCCGACGCGGGCGCGCTGGCCGGGATCTCCTTCGGCCTGCTGTTCCTCTCGGTCGCCGGGCTGGCCTGCGTGCAGCTGTCGCGCCGCTACCCGTCCGCCACGCCCGGCGGGCGCCCGCGGGCCGCCGAACTGCCGCGACCGCTGGGCTCGCTGACGCGGTTCTTCAGCTTCGTCGGCCTGGGCGGCCTCGGGGCGTTCGTGTTCTTCCTCATCGCCGCCCTCGCCACCAACGGGATCTGACGGATACCAGTGCCGTGGTGACGGACCCGGCCGGGGCTCAGCCGCAGAAGACGGCGGTCTGGGCCGGGCCGAGCGCGCCCGAGGCAGGGTTCGGGCGCTGCTGCTTCAGGTCCTTGCCGAGATCGAAGACCGTGCCGACCAGGATGAGTTGGCGGTCGGCGTCGGCCGAGGTCAGCGAGATGCTGGTGAACCCGGGCCCGCCGCCGTCCGTCTCCCAGGCGGCGACCTCGCGCCCGCCGCCGCAGTCGACCGAGGCCCTGGTCACGCCGAGTGCGTAGCCGTCGTTGTCGGGGACGTCCGGGACGGTCTCCAGGGCGCGCTGCTCGGCCGCGGGCAGCAGCCGGCCGGAGAACAGCGCCCGGTCGAACGTGGCCAGGTCGCCGAGCGTGGAGACCATCGCGCCGGCGGTCCAGTCGTACGACGGGCTGAACACGGTGACGTCGCGGTGCTCCAGGTCGTAGCCGTGCAGGTGACGGCCGTGGATGTGCGGATCGGTCAGCGGCAGCGTGGTGTGGGTCAGGCCGAGCGGACGCAGGATCCGCGCGCTGATCTCCTCGCCCGCGCTGCGCCTGGTGACCGCCTCGATCACCAGGCCCGCCAGCAGGTAGTTGGTGTTGGAGTAGTTCCACCGCGTCCCGGGCGGGAAGAGCGGCGGATGAGCCACCGCCTCGGCCACCACCCGGCGCGGGGTGTAGACGTAGTCCATGTCGTGGCGCTGCAGGTAGGGCGCGAAGAAGGCCGGGTCAGTGGTGGGGTCGTAGATGCCGCTGGTCTGGTTCAGCAGCTGCCGCACGGTGATCCGTCGCCCGTCGTTGCCCGCGCCGGAGACCACGCCCGGCAGCCAGCGGTCGACGCTGTCGTCCAGGCTCAGCCGGTGCTCGGCGACCAGTTGGAGCAGCACCGTGGCCACGAAGGACTTGGTGTTGCTGGCGATCCGGAACCGGTCGTCGGTCCGCGCCGGGCGTCCGGTCGCCACGTCCGCCGACCCCGCGGCCGCGGCGGCGGTCTGCCGGCCCCGGCGGGCGTAGGCGACGGCGGCGGGGTAGCCGTCCTTGACGGCCTGGGCGATCGTGGTGCGCAGGACGCCTTCGAGCGATGGAGGAGTCGGGCTCGGGCCGGCGCCCGCGTTCGCGGGGGCGGCGGCGCAGCTGAGCAGAGCGGCGGCGACGGTGAGCAGGGCGGCGCGACGGTGGCGCATGGGAGGGACCTCGTCGTCAGGTGGGTGCGCGTGCGGTGGTCGCTCTCAGCCTGTCAGCGACCGACCGCACGGCCCATGGAGAAGCCCCCCGACGCCACCGGGGGACAACCCCACCGGCGGCGTCGGTCCCCCGCTCCGCGGTCCGCGCTACTCCGGTGTCGTCGTGCAGATGGACTGCGACCAAGGCGACCGGCCGTAGGAGTTGTCGGCACGGAGCCAGATGCAGATGTTGTCGCCGGTGTACTGCGAGTTGATCGTGTAGCTGCTCGAGTCGCCGACGGGGATGACCTTGTCGGTCCGGTCGCCGGGGTTGCCCTTGCCGTCGTTCGTGTAGCGGATGTCGTAGCTGGTCGCGCCCGAGACCTGGGTCCAGCTGACCAGGATGGGGATCTGCGCGTACCCGACGTAGAAGCCCTGGAAGTAGGCGCTCCAGTGCGTCACCGTGCCGGGGGCCGAGCCCGACCCGCCACCGGATCCGTTGGTGCCGCCCGACCCGCCCGACGTCCCGTGGGTGCCGCCGCTGGTGCCGCCGGACGAGCCGCCGACGGTGCTGCCTGACGTACCGCCGGGGCTGCCGCCGTGGTTCCCGCCCGTCGGGCCGGAGCTGGGGCTGGACGCGGGCGGGGAACCGGCACTGGCCCCGCCCGAGGGCGTCCTGCCAGACGTCGGCGTGCCCGACGCGCCGCCCGAGGGTGAGGTCGATCCGGACGGGCCGGTGCTCGGTGCGCCGCCGGAGGTGGTGACGGAGACCGAGGGGGACGGTGTGCCGATGCCCCCGGCGATCGGGAAGAACTTGGGCAGCAGGATCACGGAGAAGGCCGTGCCCGCCGCCAGCAGGATCGGCAGCGCGGTCAGCAGCAGCTTCGACCGCCGTCTCGGGCGCTCGGTGGGCGGCTCGGCGCTGAGCACCACCGGCGCCTTGCTGAGCGGCTCCGCCGCCGGGTCCGGTTCCGCTCCCGCCTCCGGCACGGGCGCCGCCTCGGGCTGCGCGGATGCCTCCGGCGGGGTCGCGACGACCGGGGCCGGGACGACCGGGGCCGGGACGCGGGCGAAGGCCGACCGCTCGGCCAGGGCCAGCATCACCTCGTGCGGCCAACCAGGCTGCGGCGCACCGCACTTCTGCCGGCCGAGCTGGTGCAGCCGGTCCGCGCTCGGCCGGGCCTGCGGGTTCTTGTCCAGGCAGGCGGCCAGGCACTCGGCGAGCCCGGCGTCGAGCGCGCGGACCCGCCCGAGATCCGGCTCGGTGTGCACGATCCGGTAGAGCAGGTCCACGCCCGAGCCCTCGCCGAAGGGCGGTTCGCCCGCGGCCGCGTACGCGATGAGTGCACCGAGTGCCCAGACGTCCGTCGCGCCGGTGAACGCCTTGAGTCCGTTGGCCTGCTCGGGCGACATGTACGCGGGCGTGCCCAGCAGCATCCCGGTCTTGGTCAGCCGGCTCTGGTCCGCGGCGCGCGCCACGCCGAAGTCGATGAGGGTGACGCCCTCCTCGGTGAGCATCACGTTGGACGGCTTGAGGTCGCGGTGCACCATGTCGAGCGCGTGCACGGCCTTGAGCTCGGCCGCGATCTCCCGCAGCAGCAGCCACAGCATCGGGACCGAGAGCGGTCCGCCGTGCAGCTCGGTGGCCTGACTGAGCGTCAGTCCCGGCACGTACGCGGTCGCGAACCACGGCGGCCGGGCTGTCCGGTCGCTGGCCAGCAGCGCCGCGCTGACGTCCTGCGGAAGTCGCGCCAGGTTGTCCAGTTCGTGGCCGAAATGCCGTAGGAAGTCGCGGTCCTCCGCGAACGCCGGCAGCACCTGTTTGACCGCCGCGTACCTACCGTCCACCACGCCGAGGTAGACCCGTCCCATTCCGCCGGAGCCCAGCCGGCCCAGCAGGGGGATCGATCCGATCACCCGTGGGTCCTCCGCCTCCAGTGGCGACGCCCCGCTTCCGCCGAGGTCGAACTGCATTGACCCGTTCCCCGTTTCAGCCACGCAGAGTGCTCTCAATCAATCCCGTGTCGATGCCGTGCCAAGTCTGTCAGTTGTCCGGTGGCTGCTCGTGTGAGGGTATTGGGGAGGCTCGCGCGCAGGGCCCCGGAATGGTTCCCTCCGTCCCGAAATTTCGTCCGTTCACGGTCGTACACCCACCGTTGACCTGCTGGTCAGCTGCTGCTAACTTCGCCGCACGCAAGACAGCGGATCTTGATCGGCCGAACGGGCCGAGCCCCGCTTGTGCTCAATTCCACCCTCGTACCACGGAAGCCGGTCCGGCTCAGCGGCGATCCCGCATGCCCTCCTCCGGCGCTCCGGTCCCGAAGGTGCCCACCGCAAAAGCGCGGGGGACGCCACGTCTCGAATCGAGAGGCAGCACAGCACATGACGCTCGGATTCATCTCCCGCCACCGCACCACCGCGGCGATCGTGGGCGCGGCCGCGCTTGCGGCCGCCGGAGCCGTGATATCCACCGGCTCCGCCTCCGCCGCGACCACCGCCGGCGGCAGCTCCTCCCACGCCTTCACCAACCGCGGCCACGGATACATGCCGGAGCTCGCCAACTGGAAGGCCGCGCAGAAGGGCGCGCGCCACACCTCGGGCACGCTGACCTACGGCGGCGGCACCGGCGGCGTCGGTGTCATGGACGTCCAGCCCAAGGTCTACCTGGTCTTCTACGGAAGCCAGTGGGGCACCCAGGGCACCGACGCCAACGGCAACCTGACCTTCAGCAACGACCCGTACAACGCCGCCCCGGTCGCGCAGAACCTGTTCAAGGGCATCGGCACCGGCGGCGAGCAGTGGTCCGGCACCATGACCCAGTACTGCGACGGCGCGGGCGTCACCAAGGGTGCGACCACCTGCCCGGCCGGCTCGTCCCACGTGCCCTACCCGAGCAACGGCGTCTACGCCGGCGTCTGGTACGACAACACCGCGGCCTCCCCTGCCCAGGCCACGGGCAACCAGCTCGGCGTCGAGGCCCTGAACGCCGCCCACCACTTCGGCAACACCACGTCCGCGGCCAACCGCGGCGCGTACTACGTCATCCTGTCGCCCCATGGCACGAACCCGGACAACTACCAGAGCACCACCACCGGCTTCTGCGCCTGGCACGACTACAACGGCGACAGCACGCTGACCGGCGGGGCCGTCACCTCCGACGTGGGCAACTTCGCGTTCTCGAACCAGCCCTACAACATGGACGCCGGCGCCAACTGCGGCGTCAACTTCATCAACTCGGGCACCTCCGGCACGCTCGACGGCTGGACCATGACGCTCGGCCACGAGTACTCCGAGACGGTCACCGACCAGTTCCCGGCGGGCGGTTGGACCAACCCGAGCAACGGCCAGGAGAACGCGGACGAGTGCGCCTGGCTCAAGACCGGCACCGGCGCCGCGGGCAGCGTCACCATGGGCAACGGCACCTACACCCTCCAGGGCAGCTGGTCCAACGACACCAACGGCTGCGCCCTGACCCACCCGACGGTCGGCTGACCCAGCAGCGGTCACCGGCACGGTAGGTGAAGGCAGTACCCATGGTGCGGGGCCGCGTCGTCAGCGACGCGGCCCCGCACCACTGCCTTTCGCCGAGGGGTGGGGGCCGGCGGTGAGGCGGCGGCTGAGGCGCACCATCTGGGCCGGGGTCGTGTGCGGCAGATAGGCCTTGCCGATCGCGTTGGCGATGGCCGGGAGTTGGGCCGCGTCGGGATAGACCAGGTACAGCGGCAGGTAGGTGGGCTGGAACTTCGCCTTGAAGGCGAGCAACGAGCGGAAACCGTAGGCCGGTTCGAGCGCCCGGCCGGCCACGTCGAGCACGCGCTGCAGGGCGGCCGGCCGCTCGCCCCGGTCCATCCGGGCCAGCGGGGCGCCGGACAGGCTCAGGAACCGGGCCCCCTCCTCCTTGAACGCCAGGGCCGCCGTGGCGATGAGGAACTCCATCACGCCCTGGAACGCGCCGTTGCCGCGACGCATGAAGTCCAGCGTCCAGCCGACCGGAACGCCGTCCTCGTAGCAGGGGAGCCAACTCGTCACGCCGTGCAGCCGGTTGTCCTCGTCGAGGGCGACCAGGAGGCGCACCCGGGGGTCGTCCAGCTCCGCGAGGCCGCCCAGGGTGAAGCCCATCTCCGGCAGGCCCTTGTCCGCGACCCACTCCTCGGACAGGGCGCGGACCTGCTCCTGGACGGCGATCGGCGCGGTGGGCCAGGTGTGCCAGTGCGCGGTCACCCCGGCCTTGCCGGCCCGGTTGAGCGCGGAGCGGACGTCCTGCCACTTCTTGCCGGTGAAGGCGAGGTCGGGGAGGAGCAGCAGGGTGTCCTCGGCCACCTGGAGCGAGGACCAGCCGAGCGCGTCCGTCGTGTCCTTGGTCTCCTCGGTGACGCTGTAGAGGCACGGCGACCAGCCCCTGGCGTCGCAGAACGCGGCGAACTCCGCGACCGCGTCGTCGCGGGCGCGCGGATCGCCGTAGGGACCGCCCAGCGTCAGTGCGGTGCTGCCGACGACGCGGTAGGCGACGGCGGCCCGGCCGTCCGGGGAGAGCCAGTGGTCGTTGCCCGGCCAGGTGGTCATCCAGGACAGCGTGGAGCCGCCGTAGCGCAGCAGCACCTGCTCCGCCTCGGCCGAGTTGTCGACCCTGCGGCGGGCGGCGGCCCGCCAGAACGCCACCAGCAGTCCGCCGAGCACGACCAGCCAGAAGACCGGCCCGGTGAACTCCCACAGCGCCTTGGCGTGCAGCGTGACCGGGAGGAACGCGCCCAGGTGCTTGCCCAGCAGCGGCAGGTACGCGGGCGGGACCAGTCGCTTGGGGTAGTCCGACAGGACCTGGTGGAACGCCGGGACCGGGGTGAACTGGGCGCGGGCGTCGTAGGCGAACTTGATGTAGACCGCGCCGGTGACGACGAAGGCGAGGACGGCGATGCCCAGGAAGGTCAGGGCCGTCTCCCGCTCGACCCGGATCCGGAAGTGACGTCGGGTCAGGATCAGGACCAGGAGCACGCTGGCCGGGACGCACAACTGCAGGATCGAGTAGAAGGTGAACGGCCCGCCGGCGGTGCCGCGGTGCAGGAAGTAGTAGCGCAGCTCGGCGGCGATCAGCACCACGCGCAGCAGTACGGCTGTCCACCAGGCCATCCTCCGGCCGCGCCACAGGCCGACGGCGACGATGACGATGAGGCAGACCGGCACCCAGTAGACGAACACGTCGGGGCTGTTCGCCAGCGCGCGGTCGACCTGGGCGTTGGTGCACGCCTGGGTGTGCGCCAGGGGCCCGGCGCAGGCCGCCGCGACGGAGGCGGTGGAGCTGCCGACGCCGATGAACAGCTGCCGGTACAGCGCCAGGGGCCCGTCGGTGTCGCGGGTGAACCAGGTGATCAGCGGACCGAGCGCGGAGACGGAGGCGAAGACCGCCACCAGCAGCCGGGTCTCCGCGTGCGAGGAGGGCAGCGGCCGGACGTCCCGCAGCGGGCGCCGGTCGGTGAGCAGCAGCGCGCCGGACAGCAGGCCGACCAGCGCGGCGCCGGTCCGCGCGACGTCGACGACCTCACCGGCGTAGAGCAGGAACAGCAGGGTCCCGGTGATCAGCAGCAGTCGCAGCCGACGGCGCCAGAGCGCGGTGAGCGAGGCACTGAGGGCCAGGCCGACCCCGACCAGCCCCGGCGTCGGGCCGACGGTCCGGTTGCCGACGAGGGTGGCCAGCCACGGGTCGCCGGTCGCCGCCCCGAGCTCGATCACGGCGATCGCCAGCAGCGCGCCGGCGACCTGGCAGAGCAGGAAGAGCCCCACTGCGGGACCCGAGCCCAGGCGTCGCTCCGCGGGGAGCATGGTGATCAGCGCCAGCGCCGTCGCCACCGCGAACCCGAAGACGCCGTAGTCCCAGACGCCGTAGGTGAACAGCGTCCACCAGCGACCCTCCGCGACGGTCTGGGTGCCCATGCCCGCCCAGCTCCGTGCGCCCCCGGCGCCGAGGCCCAGCACCCAGAAGAGCACCACCAGCGTGATCGTCGCCGGCGCCTTCGCCAGGCCGTCCAGTACCGCGACAACCGCCGCCCACCAGCGGCGCAGTCGGCCACTGCCCGTCCGCTCGACCGCAGCCTCGGCCATGACACCAGGATTCCAGACAGGGCCACGAGTCGCTCGGTCGGATCAGCTGCGCAGGTCCCGGGCGGTGGACTGTGGTCGAGTGGTGGGTGTCTGCGCGCGCAGGCGCGCCCAGAGGAGAGAGCTCCGAGTGACGTCGACGCCCAAGGCCAGGACCTCCGCGCGGCTGGGGACGAGCCGCAAGAAGGTCAAGCGGCTCTCCTCGCTGAGCCCGTTCGAGCTGAAGAACGCGCTGCTCGACCTGGCCTCCGAGTCCACCCGCCCGTCCTCCGAGCAGTTGCTCAACGCCGGACGGGGCAATCCGAACTGGAACGCCCTGGGCCCGCGTGAGGCGTTCCTCGCGCTCGGCCACTTCGCCCTGGAGGAGTCCCGGCGGGTCTGGAGCATGGACGACCTCGGCGGGATGCCGGAACAGACCGACGCCCGGCTGCGCTTCGAGCGGTTCTGCGAGGCCAACCCGGGGCTGACCGGCATGCGGATGCTGCGCGCGTGCGTGGAGTACGGGATCGACCGGCTGGGCTTCGACCCGGACGCCTGGGTGCACGAACTGGTCGACGGCTATCTGGGTGACAACTACCCCGTCCCGGAACGCGCGCTGCACCACTGCGAGCGGGTCCTGCGCGCGTTCCTGGCCGAGGAGCTGTACCGCGGCGGGGTCGACCCCGACACGGTGGACGTCTTCCCGACCGAGGGCGGCACCGCGGCCATGTGCTACCTGTTCGACACCCTCGTCACCAACCGGATCCTCAGGCGCGGCGACACCGTCGCCATCATGACGCCGATCTTCACCCCGTACCTGGAGATCCCGGAGCTGGACCGCTACGCGTTCGAAGTGGTGCGGGTCAAGGCCGACATGATGACCGAGGAAGGCGTCCACATGTGGCGCTACCCGAACGAGGAGGTCGACAAGCTCGCCGACCCGAAGGTCAAGGCGCTGATGCTGGTCAACCCGTCCAACCCGCCGTCCATGGCGATGTCGGACCGGGTCCGCGAGCGGATCGCGGAGATCGTGCGGACCAGCAACCCCGGCCTGGTCGTGATCACCGACGACGTCTACAGCACCTTCGTGCCCGGCTTCCGCTCCCTCGCCGAGGTGTGCCCGCGCAACACGGCCCTGGTCTACTCGTTCTCCAAGCACTTCGGCTGCACGGGCTGGCGGCTGGGCGTCATCGCCGTCCCGAGGGACAACGTCTGCGACGAGAAGATCAGGGCGCTGCCGGCGGCCGAGCGCAGGACGCTGCGCAGGCGCTACGCCACCCTGACGCTGGAGCCGGAGAAGCTGAGCTTCGTCGACCGCCTCGTCGCCGACTCCCGCCAGGTCGCCCTCAACCACACCGCCGGCCTGTCCACCCCGCAGCAGACGCAGATGACGCTCTTTGCCCTCTTCGACCTGCTGGAGGAGGGCCGGCGGTACCGGCAGCTGCTGCGCGACATCGTGCACCGCCGCCTGGACCTGCTGATGGAGGGCGCCGGTGGCCACATCAGCGACGACCCGGGCCGCGCCGCGTACTACGTCGAACTCGACATCCTCGCCGAGGCCCGCGCCTTCGACTCCCCGGAGTTCGCGGACTACCTGGAAGCCACCTACGAGCCGACCGACATCCTGTTCCGGCTCGCCCACCAGTCCTCGATCGTGCTGCTCAACGGCGGCGGGTTCGACGGCCCCGAGTGGTCGGTCCGGGTCTCCCTGGCCAACCTCCACGACCTGGACTACCTCAAGATCGGCCACCACCTCCATGCCATCCTGGAGGAGTACCGCCGCGACTACGGCAACCGGTGAGCGTCAGCAGCCGCCGGCGTGACGAGGGTCAGCCGCTGTACTTGTGGAACCAGAGCCCCACGGTGAGCCCGTTGGTGAAGACGGCGCAGATGTGGTTGTCGTACCGGCTCGGGTCGTAGGGGTGCTCGTTGTAGTAGTTGTTGCAGTTGTCGAACGTCCAGAACCAGGTCTGGTACTCCCAGCACGGGTTCGTGTTGCCGTTGTTGGCGCAGTCGGGGCCGGGGGAGACCCGGGTCGAGGCCGTCGCGCGGGTCTGTGCGGCGGGCGCTGCGGCTGAGGCAGGGGTCAAGGTCACGGCGGCGAACACGGCCGCCGCGAGGACGGCCATGAACTTGCTCAAGTGGCGCTTCATGTCACGTAACGTAGTCAGTTGATGACTCTCCGACAAAGTCTTAGTCTCCAGAGCCACTCGAACGGCGGAAGCGAACCAGAAAGGCGGTTCGCCCGGAGTGTCGCTCGGGAGGGCTGACAACGTTGCCAGGGTCGGTCGCGATCCTCATGGCCAGATCATGACGTCACGTCAGCGCCAGTTGTTGCGCGAGGCCTTGACGCTACGGGCGGGGCGTGAGTCACTGCCGCAGTGTCAACGATGACAACGATGTCGATGCCGGTCCTTCGTCAACTCCGTCGTTCGACCCGATTCCGGCTACGGAGCCGGCTCTCCCCGGGTGGGAGGCTGGCCGCGGCGGTGGCGGGATCGCTGGTCCTGGCACTGACCCCCGTCGCCGCGCAGGCCGCCACGGCGCAGGCCGTCACCGCGCCGGGCTCCGTCGCCGACCCCGCGGCGCTGGTCGACCCCATGGTCGGCACCGGGAGCGGGGGCACCGTCGTCGGCCAGGTCGACACCTTCCCCGGCGCGGACCTGCCGTTCGGCATGGTGCAGTGGAGCCCTGACACCCCGTCACGTCCGGACGGCGGGGGCTACAACGTCGCGGACTCCCAGATCACCGGGTTCAGCCTCACCCACCTGTCCGGGCCCGGATGCGCGATCGCGGGGGACTTCCCGATTCTGCCGCTGACCGGTGCGCTGCCGGGCAACCCCGACTCGGCCGCCGAGACGTACGACCGGGCGTCGCAGACCGCGCACCCCGGCTCGTACACGGTGACCGCAGGTGGCGTGCACACGCAGCTGGCCGTGACCGCGCGCACCGGTGTCGCGCGCTTCACCTACCCCGCGAGCCGCCAGGCCCGGCTGCTGGTCAAGGTCGCCGACAGTGCCAACGGCAGCTCCGCCGCCGACTTCCAGGCCATCGGCGACCGCGAGATCACCGGGTCCGTCACCAGCGGCCACTTCTGTGGCCAGCCGAACAGCTACACGGTCCACTTCGCCGCCCGCTTCGACCGGCCGTTCACCGCCTCGGGCACCTGGGGCGGGGCGAGCGCCGCACAGGTCGCCACCCGGGCCGGCGCCACGAGCGTGCGCGAGACGGGCCGGCAGATCCCGCGGTCCAGGACGTACTCGACCACCGGGAGCGCGGCGGGCGCCGCCTCCCAGGGCGCCGGCGTCGTCGCCGGGGGCTGGCTCACCTTCGACACCACCAAGGACACCCACGTCGGTATGCAGGTCGCCGTCTCCTACGTGAGCGTCCAGGGAGCGCTGAACAACCTGAACGCCGAGGCGCGCAGCTACGACGTCGGCCGGGTCGCGCTCGCGGCCAAGGCCGCGTGGAACCGGCAGTTGCGCACCATCTCCGTCGCCGGCGGCAGCCGCACCGCGCAGGCGACCTTCTACACGGCGCTGTACCACGCCTCCCTGGAGCCCAGCCTGTTCAGCGACGCGGACGGGCGGTACCCGGGCTTCGACGAGAAGGTCCACCAGGTGCGGCCGGGGCACGCGCAGTACGCCAACTACTCCGGCTGGGACATCTACCGCTCGCAGACCCCGCTGCTCGCCACCATCGACCCGCCGGTGGCCGCCGACATGGCGACCTCGCTCCTCAACGACGCGGCCCAGGGCGGCGCGCTGCCCAAGTGGCCCTCGGCCAACGGCTACACCGGCGTCATGAACGGCGACTCCGCCGACCCGATCCTCGCCGACACCTACGCCTTCGGGGCGCGTGGGTTCGACGCCGCCACCGCCCTCACCGACATGGTCAACGGGGCCGACGGCAACACGGGAGCGCCGGGCCAGGGTTGGTACGTCGAGCGTCCCAACGGCGCCGCGTACATCAAGGACGGGTACGTGCCGAACATCGGCTCCGACTCGATCAGCCCGGTGCCCAACGGCGCCTCCGAGACGCTCGAGTACGCTCTCGACGACTTCTCGATCTCACGGCTCGCACAGAGTCTCGGCCACGGCTCGGACGCCGCGGTGTTCACCAGGCGCTCGCAGAACTGGGCGAACGTCCTCGACACCGCGAACGGCTACGTCGAGCCGCGCGACGCGGCCGGCGCGTTCCCCTCCGGCCCGCCCGTGACGGTCTCCGGCTTCGGCCAGAGCGGTTTCCAGGAGGGCAACGCCGCGCAGTACACCTGGATGGTGCCGCAGAACCTCGCGGGCCTGGTCCAGGGGCTGGGCGGCAAACAGGCGGCGGCCAAGCGGCTGGACAGCTACTTCACCCAGCTCAACGCGGGCCCGAACGCGCCCTACCAGTGGCAGGGCAACGAGATCGCCCTCGATACGCCGTGGGTCTACGACAGCATCGGCGAGGCCTGGAAGACGCAGTCCGTGGTCCACCGCGTGCTGACCCAGCTGTACGGGCTGAACCCGGGCGGCGAGCCCGGCAACGACGACCTCGGCGCGATGAGCTCGTGGTACGTGTGGGCGGCCCTCGGCGTGTACCCGCAGACACCGGGTGTGCCGATGATGGTGCTGGGCGCCCCGCAGTTCCCGTCCGCGACGGTCCACGGGGCGTACGGCGACCTGACGATCGACGCGCGGGGCGCGGGCGACCCGTACGTGCGGTCCCTGCGTGTCAACGGGCAGGCCACCGGCCACTCCTGGATCGACCTGACCAAGGCGCACCGGCTGGACTACACGCTCTCCAGCACGCCGAACACCGGCTGGGGCGCGGCCGCCGCCGACGTTCCGCCCTCGTTCGGGGCGGGCCCGGTGCACTTCCCGCCGAGCACCAGCGCCGCCGTCGAGCTGACCCCGGGTCAGCTGCGCTTCGCCCCCGGGGCGGGCGCGGCCGTCGCGGTGAAGGTCGACAACAGCCGCGGCACCCGTCCGGCCACGGTCGCCTGGCACGCCACCGCGCCGACCGGACTGTCCGTCACCCCGGCCGCCGGCACGGTCACCGCCCCGGCCGGCGGCACGGCGCAGACCACGGTGCGGATCGCCGCCGGCGCGGCCACCGCCACCGGCTACTACCAGGTGGCCTTCGCCTCGCAGGCCTCGAACGGCGCGACCATTCCCGGCGCCTCGCTGCTGACCACGGTCGCCAAGCCCGGCGAGACGATCCCGACCGCGTACGTGACCAACTACAGCGACAACACCGTGACCCCGGTGGACACCCGGACCCACAACGCCGGCCCGGCCATCCCCGTGGGCAGCGGCCCGGACGGCATGACCGTGGCCGGCGGTGACCTGTTCGTGGCCAACAACAACAGCAACAACGTCACGGTGATCGACACCACGACCAACGCGGTGCGGGGGACCGTCCCCGTCGGCAACGTCGCGGCCGACCTGTCCGCCACCCCGGACGGGAAGACGGTGTGGGTGAGCAACTACGGCGACGGCACCGTCCAGCCGATCGACGTCGCCACCCTCGTCGCGGGCGCGCCCGTCACCGTGGGCAGCCAGGCGGAGCGCCTCGCGGTCAGCCCCGACGGCAAGCAGCTGTGGGTCGCGAACCAGGGCGCCGGCACCGTCAGCGACGTCGACCTGGCGACGCGCTCGGTCACGCACACCGTCGCGGTCGGCGCGGCCCCGTTCGGCGTGGCGGTGACGCCCGACAGCAGCCGGGTCCTCATCACCAACGGCGGCGCCGCCTCGGTCTCGGTCATCGACGCCGCCTCGGCGGCGGTGACGGCCACCATCCCGACCGGCGCCGGCCCTCAGGGCGTCGCCGTCTCCCCGGACGGCACGACCGCCTACGTCGCGGACACCGGCGCGGGCGGCGTCACTCCGATCACCCTCGCGACCACGACCCCCGGCCCCTTCCTCCCGACCGGCTCCGGCGCCTACGCGGTCGCCTTCAGCCACGACGGCTCCACCGCCTGGGTGGTGGACTCCAACGTCAACCAAGTGGCCCCGATCACGGTGTCCACCGGAACCCTCGGCTCCCCGGTCACCGTCGGCAACGTCCCCGACGGCGTCCTGGTCGTCGGCTGACGGCGCGGTCGGACGCGCGCCTCAGCAGCTGAGCGTGCCCGCGTAGACGCGGCGACCCGACTGGAGCGCCTGCACCTCGACGGTGCGCGACGTGCCCACGGCGGAGGTGCCGAGGGCGGCCTTCGAGGCCCAGGGCCTCTCACGCGCGATCGAGCGTGGCCCCGCGGGCGGCTTGCCGGCGGGGCCATGGGGCGTCAGTAGGTGAACGGGCCGGGGGACTGGGCGCTTGTCGCGGTGCAGGTGGCGGTGATGCCGAAGACCGAGACGGTCATCGAGGTGGCGGACAGGCTGTCGCCCGCGGCCACGGTTCCGCTCAGCGGGCCGGTGGAGACCGGGCTGCCCGCGGGGATGTCGGGGTTGGCAGAGCCGCTGAACACCGCGGTGCTGCCGTCGCTGTTGGTCATCGTCAGGTCGGAGCTCACGGAGTTCGCGCCGATCGCGATCGGCGCGGTGATGGCGGAGGTGGTGACGGTGATGGTCGCGTTGGTCCCGTCCTGCGTCGCCGTCAGCGTCGCGGAACCGGAGCCGTAGCTGCCGCAGTCGAACGAGATCGTCGCCGAGTCCGGCGAGACCGCGCCGGCCAGGGGGGCCTGCACCAGCGCCGTGCCCACGAACGCGCAGGTGACGAGGGCGGCTCCGAGGCCGAGCCGGGCATGCTTCATGGTGGTTCCCCTTTCCGGATGTGTGAACGTGGGGTCTCCACGAATCGCTGCCCATTCAGACATGACATGTCTGAGACAACAAGGGTCGTGCGCGAATTCGCCCGATGATTCTTCGTCCTGGCCCGGCTACGGGACTACGCTCGCGAACGCCGTGACGGCCGAATCTGACGAGTGCGGAGCATTTCCGGCCATTGTCCGTCCGCAGGCCGTTGCGTAGTGCACCTACAGCGGGCGTGGTCTAGGTTGGCGACGTAGTTGGTTTGCTCATGCCACCTGCTGGGAGGCTCTCATGCGTGTCAGTGTCGACCCGGACCGCTGCTGCAGCTCCGGGCAGTGCGTGATGGCCGTCCCGGAGGTGTTCGACCAGTCCGAGGACGACGGAGTCGTCCTGCTGATCCAGGCCCGGCCCCCGGCGGAGCTGCAGTCCGCCGTCCGCACGGCGGCCGGCATCTGCCCGGGCCGGGCCATCTCCGTACAGGAGTGACACTCGTGACCACTGTGGAGCCGATCGACGCCATCAACTATCCGGCCGCCCGGGGCGGTTGCCCGTTCGCGCCGCCGCCCGCCTACCAGGAGGCCCTGGAGCAGCGGCCGGTCACCCCCGTCTCGCTCTGGGACGGCTCCCGCGCCTGGCTCGTCACCCGGCACGAGGACGTCCGTTCCGTGATGGGCGACCGGCGGTTCAGCGCCGACGCACGCCACCCCGGCTTCCCGTTCCTCAGCGACGGACGCCGGGAGCTGGCGGCGCAGAACCCGTCCTTCATCCGGATGGACGACCCCGAGCACGCCAGGTTCCGGCGCATGCTGACCGGCGACTTCATCATCAAGCGCGTCGAGGCGCTGCGGCCCGAGATCCAGCGGATCGTCGACGACTTCCTCGACCGCATGACGGCGCACCACCCGCCGGCGGATCTGGTCGCGGAGTTCGCGCTGCCGGTGCCGTCGCTGGTGATCTGCAGGCTGCTGGGCGTTCCGTACCAGGACCACGACTACTTCCAGGAGCGCAGCCGGATCCTGCTGCACAACCACAGCACGACCGAGCAGGTGCGCCAGGCGCGGGACGAACTCGCGCTCTATGTCATGGAGTTGGCCGACCGCAAGGAGTGGGAGCCGGACGACAGGATCATCAGCCGGCTGGTCGCGCGCGGGGATCTCACGCGCGAGCAGGTGGCCACCATGAGCCTGCTGCTGCTCGTCGCGGGCCACGAGACGACGGCCAACATGACCGCGCTGTCCACGCTGGCACTGCTGCGGGACCCCGTCCAACTCGCCCGGCTCCGCGAGGATCCGACGCTGATCAAGGGTGCGGTCGAGGAGATGCTGCGCTTCCTGAGCATCGTCCAGACCGGCACCGTGCGCGTCGCGGTCGAGACGGCGGAGATCGGCGGGACGACCATCGAGCCCGGGGAGGGCGTGGTGTGCATGCTCTCCACCGCCAACCGGGACGGTGCCGTGTTCGCCGCTCCGGACGAGCTCGACCTGGGGCGGGACGCGAGGCGGCATGTCGCCTTCGGGTTCGGCGTGCACCAGTGCCTGGGGCAGCCGCTGGCCAGGTTGGAGCTGCAGATCGCGCTGGAGACCCTGATCCGGCGGCTGCCGGAGCTGCGGCTCGCGGTGCCGGTCGAGGAGCTGCGGTTCCGCACGGACACTGTGGTCTACGGCGTCGAGGAGCTGCCCGTGGCCTGGTGAACCCAGGCCTGGCACGGCGACGGCGGGGCCGCGCAGCCTGACCAGGCCTGACCGGCGGGCTTCTGACCACCGGTCAGGTCTGCTCAGCCCGCGGTCAGGACCGTGTGCAGGGCCCGAGCCTCCTTGAATAGGCGGGAGGAGCCGCGTCGTGTGGCGAGGGCCTCGACCACCGGGAGCGCGCCGGTCGCGCCGGAGCGGGCGGCGCAGTCGGTGGCGATGGCCACCAGCTCCGGCACGCCGCGTATCGGCTCCGGGGCCAGCAGCCCCGGCAGCGCGGCGCGGAGCACCGACCAGACCGTGCCGTAGGCGCCGGACTCGGCGGCCTGGCGGAGCGCGAGCGGCAGCCGGTTGAGCGGGGCCAGGCCGCAGCGAACCGCATCGGCGAGATCGGCGCCCATGCGGTCCGTGTCGAGCACGCCCTGTGCGGCGAGCAGCAGCAACGCGTCGACGGCCGCGGTGCGGTCCTGGGCCGAGGCCGCGCCGAGCGTGCACGCCACCGTCAGGTGGACCGCGAGACCGGCCGGGCCGCCCGCCTCGACCAGCTGCGGCAGCAGGATCGCGTCGCGCTTGGCGTCGGACTGGGCGGAGTCGATGATCGCGTTGCCGAGCCGGGCCGCCAACTCCTCGCGATGGCCGGGCAGGGTCGCCAGCGCGAAGCGCGTCGCGATGTCGCCGATGGCGTAGAGCGGGAACCCCTGCCCGTCCACCAGCGGCCCGAGCAGTCGGCGCAGGACCGGCGGGAGCAGGGACTCGTGCTCGGGCGCCGGCCCGTGCTGGGTGACCATCGGACGCGACCGGAACCTGGGCGGCACCCGGTCGGTGCGCTGGCCGGGCAGTCCACCCCCGGCGAGCCACTGGGCCAGGCGTCGGCCCTCCGCCGAGCGGAGCTGCCCGGCAGCCGCGAGCACCGCCGGATCGTCCGTCGGCAGGACGCGGAGCAGCGCCTGGCCGAAGTCGTCCGCGCCGACCCGGCCGCCCACCGCCTCCAGCGCGGCGAGACGCTCCACCAGAGCCGACGCCTCCAGCCCGCCGTCGGCGTAGCCGGGGGTGGCGACCAGGAAGGGCGTGCGCCCGAACACGATCAAGGCCGCGGCCTCCTGGATCCGGGCGGCCAGGACGGCGCGGAACCGCTCCTGACGGTCCACCTGGAGGGGGCCCTGACCGGGATCCTGCAGCATGGCGTGGGCGAGCGACGGGGGCACCTGACCGGCCGCCGCGGCGGCCGCCAGCCCGATCCAGGTGTGCCATGGTGACCAGACGCTGAGCTCGTCGGCCCACACCCGCTCGCCCAGGACCGGCTTCAGCGCCACCCGCAGCGCCTCCACGTCCCGGGAGGACTCGCGGACCAGACCGTCCAGCGTCCGCTCGAAGGCGGCCACGCTCTCGTCGCCCGCCAGCACGGCGGCCAGCTCCTGAGCGACCGCGACCGGCCCGTCGAGGGGACCGGCCAGCGGCAGCCGCTGGGGGAGCGGCGGCAGCAGCTCCTCGTAGGGCGCGGCGCCGTCCGGGGCGGCGGGTGCGTCGAGGCCGAAGAGCGCCAGCGCGCCGGCGGCCTGGGCGGGGCCCAGCAGTTCGGCGGCCGCCCGCAGTTCGGGCAGCAGGGCCGGACCGGCCGCCTCAAGGTGACGTGCCGCCACCTTGAGCGCCCGCTCCTGCAGTTGGGCGTCGCTCTGCCCGAAGGCCAGGGCAGCGCCGCGCACGGCCGCCGCCGCGAAGTCCGCGGAGCGCCGGCCGGAACGGTCCAGCCAGGCGAGCTGAGCCCGCAGCAGCTTCTTCTCGCTGCGGAAGAAGACCGTTCCCGAGGCCTCCACCAGGTGCTCCGGCTCCAGCAGGCCCGCGGCGTCCAGCTCGCCGAGCCGCGCCTGGGCGTGTGCGGCCACCGTCGACTGGCCGTCCAGCAGCGGCAACCAGGCGCGGATCCGGGCGGCGCTCTCCTGCTGCGTCGGCGCGAGCTCCACCAGCAGTCGCAGGAACCCGCGCTGGTCGCCGGGCCGTCCGCCGCGGGCAAGCCGGACCAGGCAGCGGTCGAGTATCTCGTCGCGCTCGACCACACCGGCCTCGATCAGGCCGAGGATCGCGCCGCGCCACGCCTCGCCCAGCCGGTCGCCGGTGCCGACGACGTCGAACAGGCCGAGGACGAGCGCCGGCGTCGACGGTGCCTCGACCAGCCGGAGCAGCATCCCGCGACGCTTCTCGTCGGTGGCATACGGCCAGTCGTGGTGCTGCTGCCAGGCCAGCACCACACCGTCCGTGACCGGCACCGGCACGCCCGCGGCGCGGGCGAGGCGCTCGACGGCCGGGTACTCGTCGCCGAACCAGCCCGGCCGCCGGCCGGCGATCCGGCGCAGCACCTCCGCCTGCCACTCCGCCGTCTGCTGCTCGACGACGGCCAGGACCGCGCCGTCCTGCCAGACCACGATCCCGGCGGGCGAGCCGATGCCGTTCGCCCAGGAGAACGCCGAGGAGGGCGCCGTGTTGCAGCCCAGCCCCGCCACCAGCAGGGCCCGACTGCGGCTCCCCGCGTGTTCCCACCAGGCGACGGCCATCTCCTGGCGCCGGCGCTTGAGTTCGGGCAGCAGGGCGCGGCGCTCCGCCGCGCCGAGCCCCGCGAGGGCGGCCACCACGCCGTCGACATCCCCGCGATCCACACAGTCCAGCAGGCTCATCGCGCCGCCACCCCCGTCACACTCGTCGTCGCGGCGGCCTCGGCCGCCAACCCCACCGCCAGTACGTGCTTGCACGGCCCGCGCCCGCCGCGGTACTTGGCCCACCACAGGCAGGTGCAGCCCAGTGAGCCGTCCGCGGCGCGGCGGACCCGCTGCACATGATCCTCCACGTGCACCAGCGCCCCGCCGTCGGCCTCCGGACGGACCGCTCCCGCGGCTACCAGGGCACGGGCCGCCCGCAGCCGCGGGTTGCCGGCCTCGGCCCGACCCGCGTCGTAAGGGAGTCGGCGGTGGAAGAACGCCGCCTCGGCGTTGTCGTAGCCGACCTGGCCCGACGTGCCGAGCCTGGTCAACGCCGCGCGGACCCGCTGCGGGGACAGGCCCGCCTGCTCGGCCAGCTCCGCCACGTCGATCCGCGACTCCCAGGCCAGCAGGACGGCGACCAGCTCGGCGTCCTGCTCGCTGCCGGCGGAGGCCAGCGCGTCCAACACGCCGCCCTCGCCGGAGAAGCCGCGGGCCGGGTCGGGGGAGAGGGTGAGCGTCAGGCGCATACCCGGCAGCTCGACCTCCCAGGCGGAGCCGGTCGGCCGGGTGTCCCCGGCCGTCAGCGGCGGGCCGTAGACACGCAGTGCGCGGGCGTGCCGCAGCACCCGCTGCAGCGCGACCAGCCGCCGCGGACCGGGCAGGCAGACGGCACCGGGCACCGGCCGACTGGTCGACCGCAGCAGCCGACCGGCCGGGAGGACCCACTGCGTCGGACCGGCCGAGCCTCGGCCGCTCCCGGTGCCGCCCGCTGCTCCGGTGCCGCCCGCGCCGCCTCCCGCTGTGAGCGAGCGCAGGAACCGGACCGCCTCGGCCGCGGGCAGCTCCGCGCGCAGGTCGAAGCCGGCGGCCACCACCTGCGTCTCGGCGAAGCCGCGCAGCCAGCGCTCCGGCAGCGGCACCTGCTTCTCCACCACCGGGCCGTCCAGCGTGGTGACCTCCAACTCCTCCGGGCCGACCGCGAGCCGCAGCGGCTCGGCCGGGCCGAGCCGGCCGAGCGCGTCCCGCAGTGGGACGTTGACGTCGACGTTGGTGGTGCCGTGGCCGATCTCCCCGCCGTCGACGCCGGATTCGAGCACGTCGAGCCGGGCGTGGACGCCGCCGCAGCCGGAGAAGGACTCGAACCGCAGCCGGTCGCCGTTGGCGGTGACCACCGGATCCAGCGAAGCGGCCGGCCGGGGCAGGTGGTAGCGGGCGGCGGCCACGTCGGCGACCGCGAGCAGCCCGGCGGCCGCGGCCGAAGGGGATGTCAGCACCCCTTCGAAGAACCGGGGATGGGCGACCTCGCCGAGGGGTGTGGACCCACCGGAGGTCTCCAGCCCGAGGCGCCCGTGCCGGTCGTCCAGCACGGAGGAGCGCAGGTAGTGGTACGGGTGAGCGGCTTGCGTCATGTCGCGAACGCTAGGGCAGGGCACTGACAGCGCCCGGCTCCGGGTCCGCGGCATCCGGTTGTCCACCTTCCGGAGGTACGGCTGTCCCCAGGGGTGAAAGGCGTGGAGGCCCGATGGCTGACGGGGAGTCGCGTTGCGAGGATCGGTGCGTCCGCGTACGCACCGCCGCAGCCTGCAGGAGTCTCCCATGCGCAGCACTCGTCTCGTCGCCGCTTCCGTGGCCGGGATCGTCGTCGCCGGTATCGCCGTGTCGAGCGCGGTCCCGGTGTGGGCCGCGCCCGCCTCGCGCGCCGCCGCGACGCCGTCCGTGTCCGCGCGGTCGTCGCACCACGCGAAGCGGGCCACGCTCACGCTTCCCGCGCCACGCGGCCGCTACGCCACCGGTGAGTCGACCTTCCGGCTCGTCGACCCGAAGCGCGCGGACCCGTGGCTGCCGGGACGGCACGACCGCGAGCTGATGATCAGTGTCTTCTACCCGGCGGTGCACACGGGCGGTCGGCCGTTCACGCACCAGTTCCCGCCGGTGGTGGCCGCGGCGGTCGGTCCGGCGGTCGAGCAGAACAACAACCTGCCCGCCGGTCTGGTGAACTGGGCCGCGACCAGGACGCACTCGGTGAAGGACGCGGCGACGGCGCCGGGCCGCTTCCCGGTCGTCCTGTACTCGCCCGGCGCCGGCGACGCGCGGGACTGGAACGTCTCGCTGGTCGAGGACCTCGCGTCGCACGGCTATGTGGTGGTCACCATCGACCACACCGGGGAGGCGCCGGCGACGCAGTTCCCCGACGGCCACGTGGTCGGCAACGCGACGGTGCTGGCGGCCTTCGCCACCGCGTACAAGAACGGCACGACGCTGGCGTTCTTCACCAAGCTGATGACAGCGCGTCAGGCCGACACCGAGCTGGTCCTGGACCGGCTGACGACCCTGCCGCACCGGCTGACCGAGGGCATGGACCTGGGCCGCATCGGCATGTTCGGGCACTCCGCCGGCGGGTTCACGACGGCCAACGCGATGGACACCGATCCGCGGATCAAGGCGGGCGTCGACATGGACGGCACCCTGGAGTACACCGTCAAACCGGACGGCACCCACCTGAGCCAGGTCGCGCAGCACGGGCTGGACCGGCCGTTCCTGCTGATGGGCAGCTCCGGACGGGACGCCAGCAACGTGCACGGCGAGCCGTCGTGGGCGTCGTTCTGGCGGCACCAGCGCGGATGGAAGGCCGACGTCACGCTGGACCACTCCGAGCACGTCTCGTTCACCGACGGCGAGGCGCTGATCCCGCAGCTGGCCGGCCGGGTACCGGCGGCGACGCTCGTCGCGGCGGTCGGCAAGGTCGACCCGCATCGCGCGGTGACGGCCGACCGGGCGCTGGTCACCTCGTTCTTCGACCGCTTCCTGAAGGGCTGCGACGACCACCTCCTGGACGGCGGCCCGACGCCGTACCCGATCACCTTCGTGCACTGACCCCGCGGCGGTCCCTCGGCGTGCTGGCGGATCACCCAGTTCCGGGGCGGCAGCACCGTGTGGATCACCAATGGGCTACCGGCGGGTCGACCGCCAGTCTGTCGGTGCTCGTCCGCACACGCTTCCAGCCGCGCCGACCGCGGCACCGCCGCCGGGGCGCCAGAAGGGACCGCTTGATGTCCATTCGAATTTCGCGCCGCCTCGCCGCGGGGAAGGCGCTCGTGATCGGCGCCGTCCTCGTGGTGGCCGCGCCCGGCCTCGCATACGCCAACACCGTCAGCGCCACCGTGCGCACCCCCGGAGCCACCCTCGGCCCCACCTCGACCTTCTCCGAGATCTCCACCCACGCCGACTGCGGCACCGGCCTGATCTCCGGCGGAGGCATCAACCAGGCCATCGGCACCGGCAGTGCGGCGCCCGGCAACCACGTCAACGGCACCGAGCCCAGCCCCGACGGCAGCACCGAGTACACCGGATCCACGGGTGTCGTGGGCACCGACGTGACCCACTGGCTGGGCATCGGCGGCAGCGGGGGCGCGGTCAACAGCTCCTTCTCGACCACCCCGTACGCGGTCTGCTTCACCAGCAACCTGATCAACCACACGCAGGTCGTCATGAACGACCTCGCCGGGCCGACCTCCGCCGCGACGGTGGGGCTGACCGTCGCCACCTGCCCGTCCGGCACGCGCCTGCTCGGCGGCGGCGCCCGGACCACTCCGGCCAGCGTCGGCAGCCTCAAGCCCGCCGCCAGCTACCCCACCTTCGACAACGCGGCCCACGACTACGGCCAGAAGGGGGCGGCGGACGGGGAGACGAACCCCGACTCCTGGGCCGCGGTCGGCTGGAACGGCGGAGGCGGCGGCACCACCAACACCACCTACGCGTACGCGATCTGCAGCGGGAGCGGCATCAACGTCAGCGGCGCCACCGTGACGGTGCGCTTCAGCGAGGTGAGCGGTCCGAACAGCGCCAACACCGGTCAGACGGCGACCGTGGGCTGCGGTGCGAACGACGGCACGCTGGTGAGCGGCGGGGCCGCGATCAGTGGCGGCAACGTCACCACGACCGACTTCACCGGCCCCGGCTCGGGCGGCGACCACCTCAACGGCAGCTACCCGAGCGACTCGAGCGGCAACCCGGTGTCCGACGGCGCCACCACGGCCGCCTCCTGGACCGCCTACGGGCACACCGGCGGCGGTGGCTCCACGAACAACCACACCGACGTCTGGGCGCTCTGCGCGAACGACGGCTCCTGATCCGTCCCGCACCCGACCGTCGCGGGGGAACGGGCAGCCGGCCTGTCGGCCCACCCTCCCAGCCGCCCGTTCCCCCGCGATCTGACGAACCGTCACGGATCGGCCGACGCCGATCCGGAGAGGCAGCAGCAACCCCCATGAGAAGACCCGTCCTGATCGCGCTCGCCGGCACGGCCGGCCTGCTGGCGGCCGCGCTCGTTCCCCTCGCGGTGAGTCCCGCCGCGGCCGCCGACACCTCGCCCTGCGGCGCGACCGGCGTCCTCGCCACCACCTCGCCGAACGCGTGCACCTACGCGGCCACCGGCACCGACACGTTCACCGTGCCCGCCGGTGTCACGGCGGTCACCGTCGACCTGTTCGGCGCCGAGGGCGGCAGCGCCGCCGGATACGTGCTCCCCAACCCGCCGAACACCGGGGCGCCGGGCGGCCTGGGCGGTGAGTCCCGAGCCACCCTCTCTGTGCAGCCGGGACAGACCCTGCAGCTCACCATCGGCGCCGCCGGCACCCCCGGCAGTTCGCGCCACGGCGAGTTCGCCCGACCGGGAGGCTTCGGCCACGGCTCCGGGGGCGGGGGCGCCGATGGTGAGCTGCAGGGTCTGTCCCGGCTGCACAGAGAGGGTGGCTCGGGACTCACCGCCCAGGCC
>NZ_QKYN01000047.1:0-22687 GCF_003258295.1 Streptacidiphilus pinicola
GGGGCGGGTGGCCAGGGTGAAGGCCGATTGGTCGGCGGCGTGGACGACGAGGCGGGCGGCGGCCTGGAACGCGCCGAGGTGGGCGAGGTCGTGCGCGCCGAGGAACGGGGCGGTGTGGCGCTCCAGTTGGCGGGCGTCCTCGGGCGAGCAGTTGAAGAGGATCTTGTTGCGGGCGTTCGCGGAGATGCCTTCGCGCAGATCGGCCGGGAGCTGGGCGAGGTTCTGGTGCGCCAGGACCAGGGAGAGGCGGTAGCCACGCGCCTCGGCGAGCATGTCCTCCAGCGGATACGGCAGCGTGAGGAAGTTGTGGCACTCGTCCAGCACCAGCGTCGCGTCCCTGCGGGTCTGCTCGCCCGACGCGGCGCGTCGGGCGGCGGCCTGCCAGGTCTTGGCGACGACGAAGGAGCCAAGCAGCCGGGCCGTCTCCTCGCCGAGGACGCCCTTGGGGAGGCGGACCAGGGCGATGCCGCCGTCGAGGACGTCGGCGAGGTCGAAGGTGGAGGCGCCGGCGGCGATGGTGTCGGTGACGAAGGTCCGCAGCAGGAACGCGCGGAGCTTGTTCATCAGCGGCCCGGTGATGGTCGCGCGGGTGGGTTCGGAGAGTTGCTCGTACCAGGTCCAAAAGCCCCGCAGGGTCTTCTCGTGGGGGTCGAGTCGGGCGACGGTGCGTTGGCGCATCGCGGAGCTGGTCAGCAGGAGCGGGATGTCGGCGAGTGTGACCGGCTGGCCGGGCAGCTGGGTGTGGATGAGGGTCAGGCAGGCGGCGCGCATGACGTCGTCGGTGCGCGGTCCCCAGAACGCGGTGAAGATGCGCCGGAAGATGCCGACCAGGTTGTCGACGACGACGTCCGTGTCGCTGCCGCCGGTCTCCAGGACGTTCAGGCGAGGCGGACGCGAAGCGTCGGCCGGGTCCAGCACGACGGTCCGCGGCAGGGCGTGCTCAGGCAGGCGCGCGAGGATGTCGAGGACCAGGTCGCCCTTGGGGTCAACGACCAGTGCGCCGCGCCCGGCTTCGGCATCGGCGAGAACGAGGTTGGCGAGCAGTGTGGACTTCCCCGAGCCGGTGGCGCCCATGACATGCAGGTGGTGGCGTCCGTCCGGGACCCGCAGCCCGACCATGCGGGCAGGGCCAAGATCGGCGCGGCCCAGCGGCTTCACATCGGGCCCAGGTTCGGGGGTGCGGGCGGGCGGCAGGACCTTTCGAGCGCCCGCCCGGGTCAGCCCCGGGGCACCCGGGTCGAGCGGCAGGTGGGCGAGGGCGGCGAGTTCAGGGACAGACAGCAGGTCCCCGCGCAGCGGGAAGTGACGCTCAGCCAGCGACCTGGCCGGGTGGTGGAGGCGGTGGCGGGCGTACCAGTTGCGGGCGGCGTAGACAGCGAATGCGGAGGCAACCTGGTGCGCCCGGCCACGGGCACGTGCCTCAGCCTCCCGACGCACTCCCTCTCCCGAGTCGCCGGAGATTGCCAGGATGACGGCGTAGCGGATCGCGGTGTCCCACAGTGGGGCGGCGGTCTTGGCGAGGGCGGCACGCAGCTGGTCGGCGCGCTCCGGATCGTGCCGGGTGGGGGTACCGCGCTGGGGCTGGTGCGCCAGCAGGTCGAGGAACCGGCCGGGTCGGGCGGGAGCGGCGCTTCCCTGCTGCAGGCTGCGGAGTTTGCGCTTCGCGCGACGCACTCGCGCGCCGGTGGCAGGGCGGGCGAGGATCTGGACGGTGACGTGTTCACCGTCGCTGAGGTTCTGGCCCGCGCCGAGGAGGGCGCGCAGTGGGTCGGCGTCGTGGCGGTGCTCGATGGGCAGGATGTCCGGGCGGGCGAGGCGTAGCCGGCCGCCGGTCGCGACCGCGTGCTCGGGCATGGCGAAGGCGTGGCCTGGCAGCGGGTGTGTGTGGGCGCCGGGCCAGGCTGCTTCGACCGCGCGTTCCAGGAGCCGCAGCGGGACGCTGCCGGGTGCCCAGAGGCGCAGGCTCACTCCGGCGGGGGTGAAGCGGTACTCGAATACGAGGTGGGGGTGCTGGCCGGCGAGGCGTCGCCACCAGGGGCGGAGTAGTCCGCGCAGGTGCGCCCACAGGGCGTTGGCGCCGGCCGGGTCCACGATCGGTGCGACCAGGATCTCCAGGCCGTGCCCGGTTCGCGTCAGCCGCCGCTGCGCGTAGTGATGCCCGAGGACGCGACCCACGGCGGCGCCCCCCGCGGCGATGGTCGCGGCGGGGAGGGCGATGGGCCAGGTATGGGCGGCGAGGTGTGTGACGGCGGTGAGCGGGGTCTGGGGGTCCAGGAGGAAGCGGCCGAGAATGCCGCCATTCGCGCTCACCGCACGCCCGCTGCGGTGGGGTGTTCGATGCCCGTAGTGATCAGCTCCTCTTCCCGCGGGGAGGCGATGCTGCGGAACGCCGCCCGGTGGCCCGGTCCCGCGCACAGCAGGGCTTCGCCGCGCTGGGCGGCGAGCAGGTAGGCGGCCTCGCCGGCGGAGAGACCGAAAGCGTCGGTGACGGCGTCGATGGCCTGCGGGGCCTGGCGCAGCAGGATCTGGGTTGCGGCGTTGGCGACGACGGCCTTGCCCAGGTCGGTGGCCAGCAGGTCTGCTGCGTCCTGGGTCACCACCGCGAGGCCGGCTCGGTGCTTGCGGGCGGCCTTGGCCATGGTGAACAGGAACTTTGCGCCTTCGCCGTCACGCATCAACAGCCACGCCTCGTCCACGACGACCAGGCGCCGGCGCGGATCGGCAGGGTTGCTGACGGTGCGCCAGATGCGGTCGAGAGCCAGCAGCGTTCCGACTGCGGCGAGTTCGTCGGGCAGGTCCCGCAGGCTGTAGACGGTCAGGTGGCCGCCCCGCGCTTGGGTGGTGGGGGCCTCGAACAGCTCTCGGTGCGAACCCGTTGTGTAGGGGGTGAGCTGGTCGGCGAGCGCCACCGCCGAGGGATCGGCAAACTCGGTCAAGGTTTGGACCAGATCGGCGAGCAGCGGTGCGGGCCGGTTGTGGGTGCGCGGGTCCACGGTGATCCCGCGCTGGTGGTAGGCGGCCAGGATCGCCCTGTCCAGCAGGGCCTTCTGCGCTCCGGCGAACGGTGCACCGAGCAGCACTTGCAGGAAGGTGTGGGTGAACAGCGCGCGGCGGGTCAGTGCCTGGGGTCCATCCTCGGGGGCGAGGTCGAGCGGATTGAGCCGTACTCCTGGTGCGCCGAGCCGCACGACCGTGCCGCCCACGGCGTCGGCCAGGGCGGTGTACTCGTCTTCGGGGTCGACGACGTGGACTTGGACGCCTTGGTAGAGGGAGCGAAGGACGTCGAGTTTGGTCAGGTAGGACTTGCCCGCGCCGGAGCGGGCCAGGGTGACGGAGTTGTGGTTGTCCAGGCTCCAGCGGTCCCACAGCAGCAGGCCCGAGGCGCTGGCGTTGACCCCGTAGAGCACTCCGGAAGGGCGCTGTTGCTTGTCAGCGTGGGTGGTGGGCATGTCCGGGGAGGCGAACGGGAACGCCGCCGCCAACGAGGCCGTGTCGAAGGTGCGCGTCACGCCGAGCTGATCGGTGCCGAGCGGTAGGCAGGTCGTCCAGCCCTGAAGGGCGCGCCATGTGGCCGGGTGGACCCGCAGCAGCATGGACTCCGCCAGGGCGCGCACGGCGGAGACCTCGTCGGCGAGCTCGTCCGGGCCCGGGGCGTAGACGGTGAGGTAGAGGCCGGCCTGGAAGAGCTTGCCCTCGCCGCGGGCCACCCGCCACGCGAGTTCAGCGGCATCGATGGCTGCCGCGTCCGTCGTCGGATCGTCGAGCCGGCCGTGGTGCGCGGCGGCTCGGCGGTGGGACTCCAGGCGGGCGCGCTGTTTGCGCAGCCGGTCGGCGGCCGCCTGTACGGGGACGGGGGTGATGTGGAGGGAGACGTCTAGGCGGCCCGGGTAGCTCAACAGGGGGTCGAGCCAGCCGGGCGCGACCTCGGCAGGGTAGCCGGTCACGATCAAGGTGGCGGCCACGTGGTCGCCGAGGCCGATCCGGCGGGCCTCCACCTGCACGCTGTCCGGACCCAACCCGTCAACCACCAGGCAGCCCTCGGACGTTGCCCTGCCAAGGCGTGACAACAGCTGGGAGATCACCGTTCTCCTTCGAGGGTGACGGGCTTACTGGGGACGGCTGGCCGCGGATGCATGGGGGCGTCGCCGTCACAGGCGGCGGACAGGGCAGACCACGCTTGATGCGCGTCCAAGACGCGAGTGCCGACCTCGGCGGCGACGAGCAGCGAGCCGCTGTCCGCCGCCCGACGCAGCACGCGCTGCCGCGCGGCGGGGTCGGCGCTGTCTTCACGGTGGACCAGCAGCACGTCGCGGGCGAGGAGGTCTCGGCCCTCGCTCAGGTGGCCGAGGAAGTCGGCGTGCTCGCCGGCGGCATCCTCCAGCAGTGGATGCGGCAGCGTGGGTGCGCTCTCGCGAAGAGCCGCGATCATCGGGGCCAGGTCCAGCCGGCGCGTGCGGACCAGGATCTGCACCGGACCGGTGAGGGCGTTGAGCCACCGGCCCAGTGCAGCGACCAGCGCCCGCTGCTCGCCCGGGGTGCGCAGGGCGAAGTTCACCGTCTCGGTCCGGGAGAGCACCGCGCAGCCGTCGGACAGGGTGAGGGCGCCGTCCGCGTCGAGGCCGGTCACCGGCAGGGGGAGTTCCGCCAGCCCGTCGGCAGGGTGCACGAGGGGGGCGGGCAGGAGATGGAGTGGGGCCCGGCGGTGGCGCAGCCAGTGGCCGAGCCACCGGTCCATGCCGATCCCGTCCCTGCGGCCGAGCACGACCGCGATGCTGACTGCGGCGACCGGCAGGGCGCCGATCGCGAACACCAGCGGCGGGAGCACCGGGCGGCTGGCCTGCCACAGCGCCCACAGGGCGATGCCAGCCAGGCCGAGTTGCACGAGCTGGCGGGCGGTCAGGTTCCAGGCGAGCTTGTCGCTCTGCTCGACGTCGGCGGGGATCTTCACCAGCGGGTCCCACGACTCAGGTTCCGGGTCACGGCGATTCACTTCGGGGCTTCTTTCGCTGTCTCGTTGGGGTTTTCGGTCCGCCGGGCAGCGGCGGGGCGGGCAGCGCACGGCGCGGGAGCGGCGGGGGCAGAGCAGGACGGGGCCGTGGCGTGACCGGCGGGCGGGGCGGCGCTGGGCGGGGGCCGCCTCCGCCCGGCCCCGGTGGTGGTGTTGGGGTGGGCGCCCGGGTCGGCTGCTGGCCTCCGCGCCCGGTGGGCAGTGCGGTCCTGCCCGGCGCGGGAGGCGCCGCCGCAGGCTGACGTCGCGGCGTGGCACCTCCCGTCCCGCCGGGCTGCGGCGGGCCGTGGCGGCGCGGTGTCCCCCATTGGTAGGTCGGCACGCTGGGGCCGCTGCCTGTCCGCACGCCGGGGTGCGGGCCCGCACCGTGGCTGGGACGCGGGCCTCCCGGTGGGGTGCCGGGGCCGCTTCGTCCTCTCGCGCCGCCGCCTGGCCCCGGCGGTCGGGGCTGGCCCCCTCCCCCGGGCGCGCCTGGTGGCTTGGGCCCGCGGGGGTTCGGGCCGCCCGGCGTGCCTGGCGGGCGCCCCGGTCCCCGCCCGAGCATCCCGAACAGTCCCGGCGAGCCTGGCGGGCGGAACCGGCCGGCGATCTGGGCGCCGAGAGCGTAGGGGCCGAGCGGCAGGCCGATTGCGCCGAGGGCGACTTTCTGCAGGAGGTGCAGGCCGCCCCGGCCGCCGACGGTGCGCTGGACCGGGTTGGTGACCAGGTGCCGGATCCAGCCGGGGATCTTGACCAGCAGGTAGAGGCAGCCCCCGAGCACGGTGAGGTTGATCAGCGCCCCGGCGGTGGGAGCCCCCAGGAAGTTGTAGTTGCCAGGGTCGAGCAGGACTTTGACGGTGACCAGGAAGACCACGGACTGCAGGACCTGGATGCCCATGATTCCGAAGAACGCCTTCCACCACAGGCGGGCCGCGCCCTCGGTGGCCGGGGAGCCGTGGCAGGCCAGCAGGAGCGGTGCGGCGACGACCAGGACCAGGACGCAGGCGATGCGGACCAGGACGGTGGCCACGACCGCGACGGCGATGACCGTGACGGCGAGGGCAAACACCACGAGGTAGAGCGGCCCGGTGGTCGGGTTGCCGTTCAGGAGCATCCCGGTGAGGGTTCCGGCCAGGTCGTCGGCAGTGATGCCGTCGCCGAAGACCGCTGCGCTGACCGCGTTCGCCAGGCCGATCACCTGGTGGCAGACCGTCAGCGAAAGGTTCGCGGCCAGCATCCCCAGCACCAGGCGCGGGATCAGGTCTCGCGCCGCCCAGCGCTGCTGCACCGTGCCGTGAGCCATGACCAGGATCCCGGCGGCCAGCACCGCCAGCACGTACAGCGAGCACGCCAGCCCCCGCAGACTCTCCCAAAGCCCGGCCACGCGAGGGATCTGCGTGACGTCCGGCGTGGACAGCAGCAGGTGGGCCAGAAGGTTCATCACCGGCACCACGAACGGCTGCAACAGGCCCGCGAGGAAGGACGCGATCGCGTCCTTCACCTCGCCCGGGATGTCGAACAGTCCGGTCGCATTCGGATCGGACGGGGTGGCCGGCTGGATCAACCCGCCGTCAGGCGGCGGCGCGGGCCTACCCGGCTTCCCATCGCTGCCGGGTGTCCCGGTGACCGGGGCAGGCGACGGACCCGGCGCTGGAGACGGGACCTTTCCCGCGCTAGTTGCGGCTGGTGGGGTGGGTGGTGCTCCGGCCGAGGGCTGCGGCGCCCCCGGATCAGCGACCGCACTCGCCTGAACGCCGGTGAGAGGGAGCAGGGAGATGGCGGCGAGGACGGTGATGTGGAGGAGGCGGTGGCGCCTCATGCGCCGACCATCTTCTTCAGCACGGTCACGATGACGGGCGCGAGGATCGCGAGGATGTAGCCCTGGCCGGCGCTCTTGAGTGCGCCTTTGGCCTTCTCCACCTCGCCCGGGTCGCCGCCGGCCATCAAGTAGCGGACCCCGCCGATGGTGAGGAACAGCGTCGCAAGTCCCGCCAGCAGGCCGACGATCCAGTTCGTGATGTTCGAGATCGTCTGGTCGATCGTCGCCACGGCGATGACCGCGCTCGCGATACCCGCAGCGCTCGCCGCCGGACTGCTCACGGCCCAACACCCCACGGACAAGCCCGCAAGGAGCAGCGCTCGCGGCGGGCGTCTCGGGCGGGGGAACCGGAATCTGGGCATGCGGGAACCTCCACGACGAGACGGGGGGAGCAGGTGGGTCCGGGTGGTGCCGCCATGAGCGGCGGCACCACCCGAAGGAGCGGGAGAGAGCGGATGTACGGTGAGCCCGGGGGTGTCCGTCGGGCCTTCACCTCCCTCAAGGGGTCGTGAAGGACCAGGTGCGAAGTGTCAACGTCCGCGGCGCGGACCCCGGGAACACCACGCCTGGCGACTACTGGCGCCAGTCGGCATGGCCTCTCACCCTCAAGAAACCGAATTTTCGGGCCGATCCAAACGCTCGAAATTCAATTCGACGTCCTCGCTGGACAGTCGGCCCGACGCGATCGCCCCCGCGAGCTTGCGCTCGGTGCGCGTGCGCAGCATGAACAGGCTCTCCCGCGAACCGCCCAAGAGCCTGGTGACCTCGGCCATCGGTGTCCCGTCCAGGCGGGTCCAGGCGACGATCCGCGCGCCCTTGGCGGAGATGATGCCCTTGCGGACCGCGACGGCGAGGAGCTGCTCCGGCTGGACCCGCTCGTCCCGTGCGGCAGGAACGTGCTCCAGCTCCACCTCCGCCTCCCGCACCCGGGACGCCCGGGTGAGTGCGGCGCGCGCCGCCCGCTCGGCAGCCCACAGAAGACGGGCCGGGATCCGGGCCGGGTCACGCCGCCAGGTCCCGTCCTCCTGCATGGCGGCGAACTGCTCCCAGAAACCCCCAAGCACGATCATCTGGATCTCCGCCCGGTCCTCCGGACCGGCCGTCTTGACCGTCTGCGCCCAGCGCATGCTCACTCGGGTCAACCCCGGCAGGGCCATACCGACCGCGGCCAGGCGCCAGTCCTGTCCTTCACGCCCACCAAGCCCGGCCAATTCGAACAGCCTCGCCCACACCGCGCCGCGCGTGGGGTGGCCGAGGGCCGGGTGCAGCAGGAGGGCGCGCAACGCCACCACGTCGACCGTCCCGTCCGGCAGGCCCTCGCCTAGGTCAGCGGTCTTCATCTCCAGCGGCACCGGCCGCTCCACCAACGCACGGAACTCCCGCGCCACCTGCTCCAGCGGGTACAGCACTCCAGCGGCAGTCATGTCGCGATCCCCTTCGTCGAAGGCCGGCGGCGACCCCGACGGACCGCCCGGGCCTATCGCGCCGAAGCCGCCTCCTTCGCCCCTCCGCCCCAGCCCCGCGGCACCTCCCGACCACCTCCGGCAGGCATCCGATCCACCTCCCGGCAGAGGCTGGTCCCGATCGCCCGGCGCACCGGAGGTCCGTCGCTGACCTGCGCACACGCGCCGCTGTCACAAGAGCCCGAGGTGCAGACCCTGGCCTCGCAAGCCATGGAATTCTGTTCTGCGACGCTTGCACCGACGGACCGTCGCGACGATCGCGACGATCGCGAGCGAGTATCGGCTACACGCGCTCGCGACCTCCGGCACACCGCCGAAGCCTGGGGTGCGGCCGATCACCGCCCGGCCTACCCTGAACGCGTGAAAGGCGTCGTGGTCGCCCTCGCGGCGGTGGGCACCTTGGCCGCGGTCACGGCCTGCTCGTCCGGTGTCACCTCCCAGTCGGTCAACCCGACTCGCACGGTGACCGCGACCGTCACTCACCAGGCCGCACCCACCCCAACCAGCGGGCCCACGCACACGTCGATTCCGCCGAGCAGCGCGCACGCAGTAGAGCCCACGGCGACCGTCACCACCGTCCCGCCGCGCGCCACACCAACCTCGCGGGGCGGCTCCTCGGCAGCGACGACCACGGTCGTGATCTACGGATGCGACGGGCGGCCGGTCGGCCAGCCCGCGACGTTCATCCTGTTCTGCGGCGACGCGGGCGCGGCCCTGCAGAGCCTTGCCTGGACCGGCTGGGGAGGACCCAGCGCAACCGCCGCCGGCTGGCTGCGCCAGAACACGTGTGTACCGAACTGCGCCGCCGGAGGCTCCGTTTCCTATCCCGCCACCGTGACGGTCAGCGGCCTCACAGGCGGCCGCTACACGAGCATGCACGTCAACGCGCCCAGCGCCCCCACCCCCAGCTCGGACTTCAAGCTCGGCCTGAACGGACCGGTCATCAGTCGCTGACCTGCCCGACCCACGCACACCACAGGCTTCGAATCTGGCCTGGGTTGGCCGGCGCACCCCCATGCGGCACGGCCACAAGCCACCTCCGGCGAACCTCCGGTCTTCCTCCGTTTTCACTAGCAGATGACACCGGAGGAAGACCGGAGGTACGGCCCTGAGCAGCAAGAATGTGGCGTTGGGCTCCCCTCGGCCCGGCTGGAGATCTGCGGCGCCACCACAACTGCGACCTCTGGGGAAGCTCCTCGCACATGCCGCTGCCCCGGTCCCGGTTCCCTGCTCACGGCACCCGCTTCGACGGTCTACCGCGCTCACCCTGAGTGCGACCTCGTGGGCTATCGCAAGACGGTGCTGCGGTCGAATTTCTGATCGTGCGTTTGGATCGGGCCGAAAAATGCGTTTCTTAGGGTGTCAGCGTCCTGCGGCGCCCGTCGGGCCAGCCGTCCATGAACGACCACCGCACCCACGCATCCTCCGATGACCTCGTCCCCACCCCGCGCGGCCGGCACCGCCGCGACACCACCCGCCTCGACGGTCTGCCCTCCGTTCCGCTGTCGGTCTGGCTGACCGAACCGCTCACCGGGTGCTGCCCACTGTGCGCCGACCCCGTCGGCACCGCCTGCGCCCGCCGCCTCCCCCTTCCCCTGGTCCGCCAGATCACCGAGACCTACAGCCAGCCCGGCGACGTCGTGTGGGTACCCGATGCCGGCAACGGCAGCCCGCTCATCGCCCCGGTCACCTGCGGCCGCAAGGTCATCGGCTACGCCCGCACCCCCGACCACGCCCGCACCACATCCGCCCTCCTGAATGAGCAGCCCACCGAAGTCGCCTCCCTGGCCGTACTCCGGCACGTCCCGCCCACGGGCCTGCCCGGCCAGAGCGAACGCCTCGCCTCCCGCGCGGCGCTCGCGATCCTGGCCCCGCACCACCCGGCCGGCGCCTCCGAACTAGCGCCGGTGCTGGACGCCACCGTGCGCGTCCTGCGCCCGGGCGGCGTCGCGGTGGTGGTCACCCGTCAGCAGCCGGGCCAGGACCGGCCCGGCCTGCTCACCGCCTTCGCGCAGGCCGCCGGGCTCACCTACCTGCAGCACGTCGCCGCCGTCGAGGCCACCGCCAGCAACGGCAAGCTGCGCCCCCGCACCGAGCCCACCGCCGCGCACGGCCCGGACTGCGCCTGCACCGGCCCCACCGCCCGCGCCGGACGGCACCAGGTCGCCCACAACGACCTGCTCATCTTCACCAAGTAGCCGAGGAGCCCGCCATGACCACCGCCTGCAACCTCGACTCCCCCTCGCCGCTCGACGCCGCCCGCGCGGCCTTGGCAGATGCGCCGTGCTCGGTGTGGGTGACCGCCCAGGCCAGCCCGGCCACCCAGCGCAAGGGCCGCTACCTGGCCGGCTCCACCGCCCACCCCGGCAAGATGCTCCCTGCCATCGCCCGCCACGCCATCACCGCCTACACCCAGCCCGGCCACACCGTGCTCGACCCGATGTGCGGCATCGGCACCACCCTGGTCGAGGCCGCCCACCTCGGCCGCCACGCCATCGGCATCGAACTCGAACACCGCTGGGCGAAGCTCGCCCGCCACAACGTCATGCACGCCCACCGCCAGGGCGCCGAAGGCGCCGCCACCGTCTACCGCGGCGACGCCCGCGACGCCGACCGCATCGTCAACCCCGAACTGCACGGCAGCGTGAACCTGCTGCTCACCTCACCCCCCTACGGCGCCTCACTGCACGGGCAGGTCCGCTCCACCCGCGAGACCGGCCAGGACGGCATCGTGAAGTTCCACGACACCTACGGCGCGAGCATGGGAAACCTCGCGCACGCGCCCACCGACGAGCTGCTGGACTCGTTCACGCAGATCCTGCGCTCCTGCCGCCCCCTGCTCGCCGACGGCGCCACGATCGCGGTCACCGCCCGGCCGTGGCGCGAACACGGGGAACTGGTCGACCTCCCTGCGGCTGTGGTAGCCGCCGGCCAGGCCGTGGGCCTGGTCCTGGTCGAACGGTGCGTCGCGCTGCTGGCCGCCGTCCGCGACGGGCACCTGCAGGCACGGCCCTCGTTCTTCCAGCTCCGCAACGTCCGCGCCGCCCGCGCGGCTGGCATCCCCATGTCGCTGATCGTCCACGAGGACCTCCTCTGCCTCCAAGCCCCCTCCTCCGCTCCCGGACCCCAGTCCGTCGGAGGCCCCGGCAGCCCCTTGTGGTCCGGTGAGCCGCTGGCGAGCACCGTATGAGCGAACCCAAACCACTGCTGCTGGGGTCGCTGTGCAGCGGCATCGGCGGACTCGACCTGGCCGTCGAAGCCGTCTACGGCACCCGCCTCGCCTGGACCAGCGACCCCGACCCCGCAGCCGCCACCGTCCTCGCTGCCCGCCTTGGCGCACACAATCTGGGCGACATCACCCAGGTCGACTGGACGCGAGTGCCGCGCGTCCACGTCATCTCCTGCGGCGCCCCCTGCCAGCCGTTCAGCTTCGCCGGGAAACGGAAAGGCACCGATGACCCGCGCTACCTGTGGCCCCACGTCACCGAAGCCCTTCGCCATCTGGTGCCGGACCTGTTTTCTCTGCACTTGTCAACGCTGGGGCGGGTGCCCGGTCGGCCCCAGCGTCGGACTTCAGGACATTGGCGCGGGGGCGTCACTGACGCCTTCGCCGAGCAGGCGTTCGACGTGTGCCGTCTTTGCCCGCAGGGCAATCAAGGTCTGCTCCAGGCCTGCGACTTCGCCGAGCCATTGCCGCCCGCGGGCCTCGGTGATGCGCGCGTCGAGGTTCTCCTCGAGTTCTCGCATCAAGGGCAGGCGGCTGGGCTCAGCTCGGAGCATCGGGCAGCGCACGCAGGCGTGTTCATGAGCGCAGGGACTGCCGTAGGGCCGATCGCAGTTGCCGTAGGCCACCTTGCGGAGCGTGAAGTGGCGCTCGAAGTCAGCCCATTCCTCGCTGGTGGGCTCGCGGTACTCCTCGCCGGGCCGGTCCTGCCGGCGGGAATGGATGTAGGCCTGGTAGGTCCGCAGCGTCTCCTCCGGGTAGATCGCCGCGTAACTGCGCGTTGTGTCCAGGTTGGTGTGCCCCAAGATCGCAGCCGCGATGTGGATCGGCAGTCCAGTGTTGACGACGTCGGTTGCGAACAGCCGTCGGAAGTCGTGCGGGGTGAAGCTGATGAGGGTGCCGTCGGTGTCGTAGACCGGCGAGCGCTCCAGCGTGCGGCTGATCCAGTTCCGGACCGTTTCGGGGCTGAAGACCTGGTGGCCCGAGCCGAGGGTGCGCTGGAACAGGTGTGGCAGCGGCGGGCCGTAGACGCGTTCGTGGATGTCGTAGCGCGAGCAGGAGGGGATGACGCCGTTCGCCCCGCGGACTCGGGTGACCACCTGCGCCAACACGTGGGCCAGTTCCGGGGTGATCGGGAAGACCCGTTCCGCGTCGATCTTGGAGGGGGCGATCTGCAGCAGCGGCACGATCTCGCCGCCTGGCTGGGTGTAGCGGCGGATGGAGAGGTGGGTCAGTTCCATCATCTCCTCGATCCTCAGCCCGGACAGTCGCAGGACTTCGATCGCGGCCCAGGCCCAGAAGCTCTCGCGTTCCTCGGCGACGGCATCGAAGGGCCTGGCGTCGCCGACTGGGCTCGCTTGCACCAAGACTTGTCGCGCCTGCTTGGTCTTGCAGGCAACGCGCAGGTAGGAGCGGCCGTCGACGGCGAAGGCAGTTCCGGGCTCCGTCGTGCGCGCGGTGGCCAGCAGTGTCCGTGCGTGGTCGCGGCGGGCGCGGGCGACCGCGGTCAGGTGCGGCAGAGCCGGGGCGAGGGTGCGGGTGCGGGCGTGCATCCGGGCCTTGACCTCACCTTGGTGCTTGCGCCGGGCGGCCAGGTCGCCCTTGGTCACCGGGCAGGGGGCCGCCCAGACCGCCCAGCGAGCCGGGTCTTCGTAGGCCCAGTGGTTGATGTCGGCGTAGAACGCCCGCACGGCGTTCAGCAGCGCGTAACGCTCCTGACGGACCGTGCCGTCCGGGCGGGTGGCGATCCGGCGCTTCCAGGCGTCGGCGACCTCGGGCGGCAGGCTCAGGGACGTGATGCCGGGCTGGTGGCGTTCCAGGTCGCCCCAGAACAGCTCGCCGAGCCAGTAGACCTGGTTGGACAAGGTGCTGTAGTCCGTGCCCGGCACCCGGTGCCGGAAGTACTCCACGAGCAGGTCACGCATGGGCCGGTGGACCAGGCCGTGGCGGTCCACCAGCTCCTCGACGGTCAGCTGGCGGAACTGGACCGCGGCTCGCAGGCGGGCCGGCCCCTCGATCATGTGCTGGTCGTGCATGACGCGCCAGAGGGCTTCGAGTGGCGTGATCGGCATCTTGTTGAACCGGGCCTTGAGCCGCCAGTGGTGAGCGATGAGGTCCTCGGCGGCGATCTCGTCGATGGTCTTGGCCACGGACACCAGCATCATCACCAGGTGCCGCATCGCCATGCCGACGATGCGGTCGTCCGCTCCCTGGTCCCGCAGCAGCTTGGCGAGCAGGACGAAGCGCTCCGGTTCCCGACAGGACTGGTAGAGCGGGTAGAGGTCGACGAACTTGTGCCGCACCAGCCAGTCCGCGTCGGGGTGGAGCACTCCGCAGCAGATCAGGACGGCGACGCCCTTCACGAGGCGGTAGCGGCGCGCATTGGAGGCCTCACTGAACGCCTTGGCCGCGTCCTGGATTCCGCTGGCGAGCCAGCGCTGCTGCCAGGTCGCGCCGGGGAAGCGGGACAGCCACCTGGTGATCTCTGCCAAGCACCAGCGCCGCGAGTGGTGGCGGACCGGGTCCTCGACGCCCAGGACCTCCACGCTGAGGGCTTCCAGCGCGTCGACGTCCGCGTTCGCGAGTTCGGGACCGCATGCGGCCAGGGCCGCGTGGTCGACCACGGGCGCCGGGAAGTCCTTGACTGTCAGCACCGATGCCTGGCGCATCAGGGTGAGTGCGTCTCTGGTACCGGTCATCGTCTATGCCTGCCCGTCGCCGAAGAGAAGGGCAAGGTCGGCCGCGTCGTAGGCGGGGTGCGGGCGGGGCGGCGGAGGGTCCGCGCGGCGGGCGTGGTACTCCAGGGTGCGGGCGATCAGCGTCTCCAGCTCGACGGTCGTGTAGACCTGAGTGCTGGTCAGGCTCTTGTGGCGCAGGACCGCCTGCACGTCGGTAATGGCCATGTTGGGGTCAGCCGCCATGCGGGTCGCGCAGGTGTGCCGCAAATCGTGCAGCGTGATGTTGCTGCCCAGCTTGGCGTTGGCGCGGTTGAGCACCGCGCGCATCGCGGTGTAGCTCAAGGGGCGGCGGCTTCCGCGCAGGGTCACCCACAGCGGTGCCCCGGGATCCAGTGGCTGGTCGGCCGGGCTGACCCGCCCTTCGGCGAGGTAAAGCCGGGTCCATACGAAGGCGTCCGGGGAGGCCGGTATCTTCTCGACCGCCCGTGTCCCCTTGCCGATCACCTGGATGGTCTGGCGGCCGAAGTCCAGGTCTCCGCAGGTCATCCCCAGCAATTCGGAGGCCCGCGCGCCGCTGGAGATGTAGTGCGCCAGCAGGGCGCGGTCGCGGTGGCTCGTCATCAGGGCGAACAGCTCGTCGAACAGGGCGTCGGGCATGGCCCGCGGTGTCTGCTTGGGCACCTTTTGCCGGTAGGCGCCGCGGCGATGCGGTGCGACGGGCAGCATCGGGTTGCCGTGCGCCCCCGCTCGCTCGCCGCTGCGCGAAGCTGTGGGCACCGGGTTGACCAGCGGGCCACGCGCGAACGAGCGGTGGAACTCGTAGAACCGGCTCAGGACGGCCAGTTGGTGGTTGATCGTCCGCGGCGCGTACCCGTCTGGCAGATGGGCCTTTCCCGTGCGGGCGTTCACCGCGCCGGCCCTGGGCGTGTCGGGGCGCGAACGCCGACGTTGCGGGTTGTCCGCGGAGCGCATCCACAGCACGAGGTCCCGGACGTCCTCCCGGCAGGCGCGATGCCACTCGACATCGTTCGCTGCCAGGAAGCGCCACCACCGCAGCATGTCGTAGGCGTACGAGCGGCACGACGACGCGTAGTCACCCGCCGTCAACTCCCGGATGAACTGCGTGATCGCCTCGATCGGTTCGCCCGCCGCGTCGACAACCTCGACTGGGAGTCCGTCCCGACCCGGCTCCGCCACGCGACCAACTCTCGGCAGCTGCAACGACCCGACATCGCGCGCTCCACCACTCACCTGCACTCCTCCGCCGATCCAGGGGCCAAAGATCAAGGACTTAGTGCAGTCAACAAGGTCGTCATGGAACAGGTCCCCGGCTACATCAGCCTCGGCCTCCAGCACGCGCTCGACGACCTGGCCGCGCTGGGCTTTGACGACATCCGATGGGGTGTTGTGGCAGCTTCCGACGCCGGATGCTGCCACCAGCGCAAGCGCCTGTTCCTCACTGCTGCCCACCCCCAGGGCCTCGGCCGGGGAGCAACGGCAGACCCGCCGCTCCCCCTCCCAGCACGCCGGGCGCCGCGGGAAGTCCCTTGCGGCGGAAGTCGGCGAGATCACCGCTGCACGCACCAGCGAGCCGCCGCGCCTGCTGCCCACCCCCACGGCCTGCGACGGCAGCAAGGGCTCCCCCGGCCGCCGCTACTCCAACGGCCCCACGCTGTCGTCGCTGGCCGCGGGCATCAAGCTGCTCCCAACTCCTCGGGCGAGCGACACCGGCACCCCAGGCCGCCGCGCGACACCGGGGTTCCGGCCGCCCCTGTCGCAGGTCGTGCTACCCATCGCGCCACCGGGCCCGACTGGCGCGAATACACCGACGCCATCCGCCGCTGGGAAGCCGTCCTCGGACGCCCAGCACCCCACCCCGCCGACGAACACCGAAGGCTGAGACCCGAATTCGTCGAATGGCTCCAAGCCTTCCCCGACGGCTACACCGACCTGCCCGGGCTCAGCCGCGCCGCACGGCTCCGCCTCCTCGGCGGCGCGGTTAACCAGATTCAAGGCGCCCTTGCCCTGCGCGTGCTGCACGACCTCGACCTGTGAACCAGGTGGTGGCGGCCCCCCGGGCCGCCACCAGCACCCCCGCACCCAGTTCAAACGCCCGTGCTGCGCACGACCCCTCTTCCGTGTGGCAGGCGCGCCGCAACACCTTCCAGGTGCGTTGAACACGGCACCCCTCAGATAAGGAATCAAGCGCTGATGAACCTGACCCGACGCAGTGCCACCCTGGCCGCCCTCATCGCGGCTGCGCTGATGACCGCCGCTCAGCCCGCGCTGGCCAACCAGTGGATCTCCCTCGACGCCGCCTCCGGCGACAGCTCCGTCACGGGGCACGCGGAACTGAGCGTCACCCGGGACCACGGCGGCTACCGCATCACCGGGGCCGTCGAAGCCTTCAGGGGCTGCGTCGAACTCAAGGCCGTCAACATGCACCTGGGCGACTATTGGGGCGGCGACACCATCACGAAGACCTGCAAGCCCAACACCCGGGTCCCGGTTGACTCATGGACCCATCACGGCGACGTCGTCCTCACCGCCCTCGTCGACGGCGGCCCCGACTGGGACAGCCGGATCGTCGCCCTCCACGGCTGACAACCCACAGCGCCACACCGGACAGGAGAACCCGCGCGCCCCTTCCCCATGTGGGAAGGGGGCCGCCGTGCAACCGATCCACCCGCCGCAAGGGAAGGCTCGCGTGTCAGCCGACACCTCTGCATCAGAGCAGGCACACGACCTGAACACTCTGCTGGGCGCAACAGCCCGCGCTGCTACCCAGCGTCGCGGACGAACTCGCCACCCCCAGCCACCGTCGATTGAGCGCGAACCGACCGCCGGGGAATCCGAACGGCCCCACCGCGGCAACCCCGGCCCACCGCTTGCGAGTCCGACTCGGCGCCGGAGAAACCCACGCAGCGCTCCGGAAGCGCCGGCGGACGAACCCGACGAGATCGAAGCGGGCGAACACACGCCTCCTGCCACCATCCCTGTTCCTGGGCAGATGCTCTACACCAGCGAGCAGGCGGCCATGCTGCTCCAGATGTCGGCCGGCTGGCTACGCCGCCAAGCGGCCCAGGGCCTTGTCGGCCACGTCCTGATCGCCCGCAAGGTCCGCTTCACGCGAGCCGACCTCGAAGAAATCATCGCCCGCCACCACCGCGCCGTCACGAAGCGATGAACCTGACCTGATCAGCGCAGTCACTCTGGCGCTGGGGACGAATCCACGACCCGCTTCCCCTTACCGGCCACGCAGAGCGTTGATGGACCCCGACGCCACCGGGCACGCGGCGCCGCGCAGCGGCGTCCGTCTCCAGCCCGGCAAACGTTCCCTGAGGAAGGAGTGGCCCATGGCCTGGGTCGAGAAGCACGGACGGACCTGGCGCGTGCGGTACTGGAAGGACGACGGCACAGCCGGCTCAGTGCCTGGTTTCCTGACCCACGACGACGCCCGCGACCACGCCGTGACCATCCAGGACCGCCGCATTCTGCAACCACCTGCTCGCACCGTCCAGGCCGACGCCCCGCTAGCCCCGGCGGTGATCACCCCGACCGAAGGAGCGGCCGCCGGACTCTGCTTCGCGGACTGGCTTGAGACTTGGTGGGAGACCATCGACATCGGCGACAACACCCTCGCCCAGTACAAGTCCCTGACGAAGAACCACCTCATCCCCCGCTGGGGCGCGGTGCCGCTGACCGACATCAGCCCGTCCCAAGTTCAGGTCTGGGTCAAGGACCTGTACACCACCCACACACCCAGTACCGTCAGCGCGATCCGGAAGCTCCTCGCGCTGATCCTGACCGACGCCGTCGAAGAAGGGCTACTCACCACCAACCCCGTCCGCAAGCGCAACCGAGGCCGCACCCGCTCCCATGACCCCGCACAGGAGAAGATCTGGGCGGACGAACACGAAGTACGCGCCATCGCCTCCCGGGTCCTCCAACTCGCCAGCCCCAACCAAGCCCTCCTCGTGATCACCGCCGCATACACCGGAATGCGCTGGGGCGAACTCGCAGGCCTCCGGCGAGAGAACTGCCACCTAAACGGGAGCCAGCCCCGACTCGTCATCAACCCCCAATCGGGAGCGCTCCACGAGATCAACGGCCGCCTCACTTACGGCCCACCGAAGACACCGGCCAGCGCCAGAAACATCACACTGCCCACGTTCCTCGCTGAACTCCTCGCCAACGAGCTCAAACGCCACCGCCACGCCCACATCTTCACCAGCATCAACGGCAAACACCTACGCCGCTCTTGCTTCGGCCGACGCACCTGGGCACCCGCCGTCAACGGCATCACCCTCGCCGACGGCACCGTCTGGAAACCCCTTAAGCCCGGCCTGACCTTCCACGGACTGCGCCACTCCCACAAGACCTGGTTGATCGAAGACGGCCTCCCCGACGTCGTCCAAGCACGCCGCCTCGGACACCGCATGGACCGAGACATCGACGACATCTACAGCCACGTCGCCACCGCCCTCAACGACAAGCTCCTCGGTGCGCTCAGCGCCCGGTGGAACCGATCGCTCACGCCACCCTCAGGGTGAACTGCGATAGTGGCCCTGGTGGTTCGTGTCAGGCTGGACACGAACCACCAGGGACTCTTTCTCCATCTCTCCGCAGGACAGCGCGTCCTTCTCCGGCAGCAGGCCAACAGAGACTGAACCCGGCGTACATGGCCGACTCGTCCGCCGCCCTACAACGTCGCAGGTCAGGCGGCTGCCTGAGCACGCAGGGAACGCCTCGGGGCCAATTCGGGGCCAACAAGCCGTCCCATAGCCGATCAAGCAGCGCCCCACTACTCCGAGACCCCGTTGGACGCGCGAGCGAACGAGGTGCTCGACGATCTTGGATCACCGCAGGTCAAAGAGCCGTTGCTCCCATTCGCGCATGCGTACCTCAGGAGAGTTAAGGAGCACGCGGACGAAGTGGACTGAACTGACAGAACATTGCGCATTCGACCGGTACTCTCCGTCCCCCGTACTACCTCACCCTGAGCTGCCCGCGATCCTGGCCCTGCTGCCCATCCTCGCCAGCAGCGGACCGGGGGCGGGTTCTGGCCGCGCTGATCGGGGTGAACCTGGGCCCAACCTCACCTACGTCGGCTGGCCACTTTGCTGTGGCGGCGCATCCTGCACGAGCACGACACCGACGCCGACCTCGGCGACTTCACCCGCCTCGGCCTGCTCACGGTGCACGCCACCGTGGTGGCGGCCACTGCGGCACCGTGGGCCATGCTGCAGGCGATCGGAGGCTGAGCGTGAGCGGGACCGTGCTGGTGTGGATCACCGAGGGAACCTGGCAGGCCGCCATCGACGCCGCCCGCACCCACACCCCCGCCGGCACCGGCATCACCCTGCTCTGCGTCACGGCGACGATGTGGCCGAAGCCGCGCACGGGGACTTCGCCGGGCTGCTCGGTCGCGGCGGACCGGGTCACGATCCCGGTAACCAGGTGCAGACCCTCGCCGACAACACCGCAACTGGCCTGCTCGCCGCCGCCCGACGCCTGGACCGCGGTCCGGTCGCCCGCCGCGACCTCCATGGTCACGTCGGACGCGAGGTCGTCCACGCCGCCCAGGAGCCTCCCGGCTGATCTGCGCGCGCGACGGCGACCGCGGGCACCTTGGCCCGCAGAGCCTGGGCCCCGCGACGCGTTTCGTGGTCGACCAGGGTGCCGTGCCCCGTGCTGCTGGTGTGGCCCGCACCCGCCCGAGGCATCGAGTACCTCCCGCCGGCCCCGCCACCCAACCGGCCGTGAGCCGGGGTCAGTGGTCGCCGGAGAAGATCTCCCGGGCCTCGCGCACAGCGTAAAAGACGATCAGATAGCCGCTGACCGGGTCCGCCCACCACCAGCCCATGGCGGCGTTCAGGGTCAGGCCGAGCAGGACGGCGGCGGCCAGCACACCGTCGATGAAGGTGACCCTGCCCTCGGTCTTCAGCACCGGGTTGTCCAACGCCGCACCCGTGCGGGCCTTGCCCGTCGCCAGGACGAACATCACCGCCGCGGTGACCGCGGTCCACGCGATACCCAGCGCCGAATGGCGCGGATGGAAGCGGACGGCCAGCACCAGCGTGGACTGCACCGCGAGGTACACGGCCAGCAGCGCGAACGCCCCGCCGATCAACCGAAGAGCCCGGCGCTGCCGGTCCTCGCCGGTCCCCGACAGCTCCCAGATCACCACGGTCGAGGCGCCGATCTCGATCAGGGAGTCCAGGCCGAACCCTGCCAGCGCCACCGACCGAGCCCCGACCGCGGCCACGGCCAGCACCACGATGCCGACCACATTCCAGCCGAGCGTGCCGTACTCCAGCGCGAAGCCCCGGCGCAGCAGGGACGCGCGGCTGATCTCGTGCAACGTGTTCACGCCGGAAGTCTCCCAGGCCGAACGATCAGCCACGGCACAGGGCCACCGAAGCCGAACTCTCGCTGCCGCCCACGGCTGTTCGAATGTCCCCCGGCACACCCACACCCGGCCGACCGGGAGGGTGGCTCCGGCCCGGTGGCGTCAGGCGCGTGCGGGGTCCAGGCCGCGGGCGGTGACCAGGTGGGCGGTACCGTCGACCAGGCGGTAGGCCAAGCCCACCACGGCCGCGCGTCCCGTTTCCACCGCGGTGGCCAGGATGCGGGAGCGGTCCATGAGCAGGTCCACGGTGTGCTCTATCTGGGCGGCGATGAAGTCCCCGTCCTCGGTTCGTCCGGCGGCGCGGGCGGCCAGCACGCTGGGGGTGACCCGCTCGATGACGTCGCGCACGTAGCCTTCGGCGGTGGTGCCGTCGGCGACGGCCGCCCTGGCCGCCGCGACCGCGCCGCAGGAATCGTGGCCGAGGACGACCACCAGCGGGCAGCCGAGGACGCTGACGCCGTACTCAATGCTGCCCAGGACCTCCGGGCCCATCACGTGTCCGGCGGTGCGGACCACGAACAAGTCGCCCAGTCCGCGGTCGAAAATGATCTCCGCGGCCAGGCGGGAGTCGGAGCAGCCGAACAGCACCGCGAACGGGCTCTGACCCGCTGCCTGTTCCGTCCGGCGGGCGGCGTCCTGGTTCGGATGCTGTGGGGCGGCGCCGGTGAACCTGCTGTTGCCCGCCATCAGCAGGTCGAACGCTTCTTGGGGAGTGTCGATCACGTCCGGCAGCCTACGGCCTGAACCGCGATGCCGTACGCACCCGTCGGCGGCACCGGGCCCATCCCATCGGCAGCGGGTCGGGTGCTGCCATCACTACGGCTCGGTTCCGTCAGCTGCCGCCGGGTGAGCGTCACGGTGGCAGCGCACCGCGGCCCTTGGCCGGGCGAAGCGCACACATGGCCGCCGGGTGCTGCTGGGGTCAGGCCGCCGCTGGCGGCGGGAACGCTTCCCGCAGCCGTTGGCGTTGACGGTCGCTCAGCCCACCTGCAGTGCGCCGCTCGGCGATGCCAAGCGCGTGCGTCAGCTGCGCGGCGTGGATCTTGTCGACTCCCGGCAGCGCTTCCAGCAGCTCACGCACGGGCATCGCGTCCACGACGGCGTGCTCGTGGTCCAGGACGTCCGCAAGGGCCCTGCCGTCAGCAAGCTCGGCGAGGACCCGCGCGCGTTCGCCCGCGTCGGCGTCGTCCGGCCGGCCCGGGTGTGGCCGCCGCTTGTGCAGGAAGTGTCGATCCACTACCGCCTCCCGTTCGCATTCCCTGGAAAGTCATCATGCCCCGCGGGCGCACCACCGACCCCTTCCGGCGTGCCGGCGCGCGCGGCGGTGCGCTCCACGGGAGGACCGGATCACGTGTCCTGGCCGGGTCCGTGGCCGTAGCGGTGGGCGAGGCGGGGGTCGGTTTCCCACCAGGGGCGTGCCGGGTCCGGCAACTGCGGGGATGGGGTGCGGTCCTCTTCGCGCGGGGCGGGGCCGATGGATGCGGCGGCGAGCTCTTCGCGGTCAAGTTGTTCGTCGACGGCCTTGGTGCGGGCGCGTTCCTCTTTCAGGACGCGGGCGATGAGGGCGGCCATGAACGGCACGCCGGCGATGTCGCCGAGCCCCCACAGGACGGCGCCACCCCATTTCTGGTCCTGGGCCGGGGCCCAGCCCCAGGGCCGGTTCAGGGTGTGCCAGTAGTGGGCAGCGAGGAGGTGCCCGCCGAAAACGAGAACGCAACCGAGCGCGGCGTCGAAGATCACCTCGGCGACAGTGATCACGACACCGAGGAGGGGGTGGTAGTGGCGCGGGACGGGGTCGATCTGCAGGCGGGGCCAGAAGTAGGCCAGCCCGGCGGCGACGAAGGCGAGGTGGAAGGCGGTGTTCCAGGCCGGGTCGGTGAGCGAGCGGGCGTACCAGGAGGTGAAGTAGAACAGCCACGGCGGCACGATGAGCAGCACGGTGGAGACCAGCGGGAACATCAGCACCCGCGAGAACCGTCCGGACAGCGCACCTTCCAATGCGACCTGCAGCCGGACGGGGGCGGCTTGGACGAGAAGGCTGACGGGCGCGCCGAGGGCAAGCAGCAGCGGCACGACCATGAGCAGCAGCACGGCCTGGACGGCGC
>NZ_QKYN01000047.1:22756-23024 GCF_003258295.1 Streptacidiphilus pinicola
TCTCGTAGACGCCGATGCCGGAGCAGCACACCACGACCCACAGCACGAGCCCCCCGAGGAAGGCGAGGGTCCGGGAGGGGGCCCATGGTTCGCCGCGGAGGCGCACGGTGAGGACGCCGGCCAGGTAGCAGGCGGCTGCCGCCGCGGTGACAGCGACGACGGCGGATTCGAACTGCCAGCTGGTGGCGACCGTGGACAGGTGCCAGGCGGGCGGGCCGGCGTAGCCGACGGCGGGCATGTGGCCTCCGGTTCGAGGGGTGGAGCGGGC
>NZ_QKYN01000245.1 GCF_003258295.1 Streptacidiphilus pinicola
AAGGTGTCCCAGCCGCCACGGGGGCTGGCGGGGAGGTCGGGCAGTGCGATGCCGTGGGGGTGGGCGGCATCGTAGCGGGTCACGTGCAGGACGGCGTCGGAAGGGAGGGGCGCGGTGCAGTCGTCCCAGACGACCATGTTCAGCGCGCTGCCGGGAGCGACCGCCGTGCTGGGGGTGTTGACCCGGAGCTGGCAGGTCTGGACTTCCGGGTTGGTTTGGATCTGCAGGGTGGGGTTGTTCCCGGAGTCGTCGGTCAGGACGGCGTACAGGCGTGTCTCGTCGTCGCTCCAGGCCAGGCCGTGTGAGGCGATGCGCTGGTCGGGGCCGGTGAAGTAGTAGTTGTAGGGGGTTTGGTAGGCCCGGACGTTCTGGTTGTTGGCGACGGTGCCGTCGGGGGCGATGGCGAGGGCGGTGCCGAACAGCCCGTCGGCCTTGGCCGGGTCGCGGCTGAGGTCCGTGGTGCGCAGGAAGCCGCTCGCGGTGCCGTCGTTGGAGCCGATCGCAACGTCCTTGCCGTCGGGCGTGAGCGCGAAGTCGTTGAGGGCGTAGAAGTCGAACGTGGTGCCCGCGGTGCGGGTCAGCGTGCCTGTGGCCGCCGCGTAGACCGAGAGCGTGACGGTGTCGGGGATCTTGATGGACCAGTTCTCGGCGCCGGCGACCAGGAGGCCGGGTGCGCCGGGTGTCGTCGTGAGGGTGGGCGAGGTGGACCATGTCTGGGTGTCGCGGGCGAGGGTGATGGTGCCCTCGGGGGTCAGGGCACCGATGTTGCCGCCGCTGCCGGTGGTGTATCCGAACCAGACGGTGTCGGCTGTGGCGGCGAGCGAGTCGGGGTGGGTACCGGCGCCGGTCGGGTAGGTGGCGGTCCGTGTCAGGGAGGCGGTGTCGACGGCGGTGATGGCGTCACTGTCCGGGAGGGCGGCGTACAGGGTGGTGCCGTCCGTGCTGAGGGTGAGGCCGGTGGCGCCTGAGGGCAGTGGAATCTGCTGTACGAGGGTTCCGTTGAGGTCGGTGACCAGGAGTTGGCTGGTGCTAGCGCCGCCGCTGATGAAGAGGTGGCCGTGGGCCTGGTCGACGACCAGGTGGGAGAAGTGCGCGATCGCAAGGGGAGTGCCGACAGCAGCGGTTGACGCGGCGGATGCGGTGGCCAAGGTGAGGGGTGTCAGGCCGAGCAGGGCGGCGGTGGCCGTGGCGAGCAGGCGACGGGAGGGCTTCACGACGAGAACTCCGGTAGGCGGGGTGCGGATGGGAAGGCGCAAAGGGTGCGGGACCGCGCAGTGCGGCCCCGCACCCCTTTTCATCAGGACGAGGGCTTGGTGGTGTTCCAGATCTGGTTGACCTGGTCCGGGGTCAGCGCCTGTGCGAAGGTCCGGACGTCGCTGACCAGCCCGTTGACCGGGTTCTGCAGTACGCCGCCCGTGTTGACGAGGCCGCCGATGACCAGGGGCTTGCTGGCGGCGTAGGCAGGGGTGGCGTTGTACGCGGAGCCGGCGTAGGCGCCGTTCACGTACAGCGTCATGGTGTTGCTGCCCGCGTTGTACACCGCAGCCAGGTGCGCCCAGGTGCCATGCACCGGGGCGGCTCCGCCGCCGGCGTAGGGGTAGTTGGTGCTGGCGGTGTCACTCGTCGTGGTCATGTAGTACCACTGGTTGTTGGGCTGGTCGTAGCCGATGTAGAAGGCCTGGTGGTTGTTGGTGGCCTGGCTGAGCACGGTCTGTGTGGTAGCGAGGTTGTTGAGGTTCACCCAGGCGGTGATGGTGTAGCTGCCGGCGGTGTTGACCGCAGCGGTGCTGGCGGTGAGCTGCCCGCTGCTGCCGTCGAGGCTGACGGCGGCGTTGGCGGTCAGGCGCTGGTTGGCGGCCCAGCTCACGCCGGTGCCGCTGGCGGTGAGGGGGTTGGTGGTGTCGCTGTCAAGCAGTCCGGTGGGCTCGGTGGTGGTCTGCGCGAGGGGCCACTGGTCGAAATCGGCGGTGGTGCCGGCGGCGTTGGCCGTCCCGAAGCCGGTGACCAGGTTGGCGGTGGCGACGCCGGGCCAGACCTGCAGCGCGCCGGAGGGGGTGGTGGCCCACAGGTCGGGGATGCCGTCGCCGGTCAGGTCACCGTCGGAGCCGACCAGGGGGTAGCTGGCAGCGGTGACGCCGCTGCCGATCTGTGTGCCGGGGCTGACCGCGGTCACGGCGGTGACGGTGGTGTTGGCGATCGGGTTGCCGAATGAGTCGGTGGCGGGGACGGCACCGAGCGTGAAGGTGTAGGCGTTGATGACGCCGGTGGTGCGGTTGCGGGCCCAGAAACCGGGGCGGCCGTCGCCGTGCCAGTCACCGGAGGCGATCAGGTCCCAGCCCTTCCAGCCGGTGGCGGACACCAGCACGGGGTTGTTGAGGGTGTTGTCGCTGATGGACGGGTAGAACCACAGGGCGTCGTCGCCGGACGCGTTGGTCTCCTCGGTGAGGATGCCGGTGCGGTCCTGGAACTTTCCCGCGTTCAGTGCGTTGGTGGTGATGTCACCGGTGGCGATGAACGAGGCGGTGGTGGACCAGTTGGTGGCGTATCCGGCGCAGTGGCCGTCGTTGTTCGGGTCGTAGCACGGGGGCTTGGCGACGGGGCTCTTGCTGTCGAACCGGCCGTCGGTTCCGGTGTTGCCGGGGTTCTTGTAGGTGTACAGGTAGCTGTTGCCGTCCTTGTGGACGAGCAGGTCGTCGACGTTCATTCCGCCGCGCAGGCTGCCGCGGTGGGCGATGCGGTAGCCGGTCCACGCGTCGCCGCTGGGGCTGTTGGCCTGGTTGGACGCGAAGGAGATTACGGGGCTGGTGGCGGTGGTGTTGCCGGGGACGCCGTGGTTGTAGAGGTTGCCGTCGGGGCTGGGGACGACCATGTCGGCGGAACCGTCGCCGGTGGTGTCGCCGAAGACCGGCTTGGGCCCGTTTGCGTTCCACGGCACGTAAAAGGCGTAGCCGGCGATCTGGGAGGCGTTGCCGGCGTTGTCCTCGGCCTGGATGTACTCGAGGTTGGTGCCCCAGTGCGTCGGCGTCACGGTGATCGACCCGGACGGCATGCTGCTGCCGCACTGCCAGGGGGCACTGGTCAGCTGAGTTGGGTCGGTGCCCCAGCGAAGGCATCCCACGCCAGAGGCCAGGCCGTTGCTGGCCGCCGGGTCGGTGTCCGTGAACGGGAGCTGCCCGGACTGGCCCGCGTACTTAATCGGCGCGATGCCGCTACCGGCGGCGGGGAAGTCCGTCGAGGTGCCGAAGGACACGGTGGGGGACTGCAGGTCGACGCGGAAGTGGCACGTCTGCGCGCTCGCCCCGGAGGACAGCAGTCCGTCGCTGGTGCTCGCGTCCCAGGCGTACGCGTGTCCATCGGTCAGCTTGCTGGTGGCCGTGGTGTAGGAAACGGTGCTGCCGGAGGACTTGTATCCGCCGCCGTCCGAGTAGCCGCTGTCGACGGTCGGGAAACCGGTGGCCGAGTCGTCCCACAGGTCGAACCATCCGCGGACCGGCTGGGCGGGGCTGGTCGGACTGGAGACGTTGGCGCTCATGGTGAGCCCGGCGCTGCCGGGGTTACCGACCCAGGCCTCAGTGGTGGAGTTGGTCGTCGCGTCACACGGCTGCTTCGTCCCGGCCGAGGTCTCCTGCGGTATGGGGTTGCTGGTTGAGAGGCTGGTCGGGGTGTTCGGGGTGATGTCGTACGTCATGGTGAGCGTCGGCTCGTGAACGAGGCGCTTGAACGCGTTGACGTTCGACTCGTCTCCCCGCAGACCGAACGCGATGTGCTGCCAAGGCGAGGTGGCTGCGTCCTGCACCTTGGAGGTGACATCGAACGAGAAGGGCACGTTGTCGTGGCAGTTGGAGGAACCCGAGCCGCCAACATGGTCGGTCAGGCCCATCGAACCCTCACCCGGCGGGTGGTTCCAGGTGGTCGAGGTGCTGATGCCGTTGGCAAGGTACAGGGACACCGCGTAGGTGTTGGTGCAGGACCAGTCCGCGGAGCTGTACTCCTGCAGTTTCAAGGTGGCGGTGTTAACCGTGTAGCCGGTGATCTTGCTGGTGTCGAACTGGTAGTACGTGCGCTCGGTGTCGTTCGGGCTGCAACTGCCGCCGTTGGCGTAGTAGCCGCAGGTGCCGACCCCAGGGAAGTCCGTGTCGCTGGAGCCGGTGTGACCGAAGTTGTTCTGGTCAGGGTAGGCCGACTGCGTCCAGGTCCAGAAGGGGACGCTGGCCTGCCAGTTCATCCAGGACGGGTCGATGAACACCGGATAGTGGATGTTTGAGCCGCTCAGCACGCTGGACACGGGCTTGAGGGTCACCGTGGAGCCGCTGACCGTCGTCGGCATCACCGCACTGTGCGCGCCGCCACCCGGACCAGTGGCCGTGGAGGCGTCAGAGCTTCCGGTGCTGCTGGGCGCCGACATGGTGGCCATGGCCTTCGCGCCGGCGGTACCCGTGCTGCTTCCGGTCGATGAGTCCCACATGGTGGGAGCCGGGGCGAAGAAGTCCGTGGTGGTGGTGTTGGCGACGTCGGCCTGCAGGTTGTTCTGGGAGTCGGCCGAGATCGTCAGTCCCGGTCCGCTCATGGAGATATTCAGCGTGGACAGAGCCGGATTCGCTGCGGCCGCTGCGGTCTTGACGACCAGGACCTCGCTGATGTCGCCACGAACGGTCGCGGTGACCACCAGGTCCGTGTCCGGCAGCACGTTCGCGTAGGTGGCGGCGTCCCCGGACACGGTGGGGGCAGGCAACGTGAATGGCAGCGTCAGGGACAGGGCCTTGCCGTCCGGTGCCGTCATGGTGGCGAGCGGCCCGGTCCCGCCAGCGGAGATGGACAGGGGGTTGGCTGCGGCCTTCGGCGAGAAGCCGCCGGAGCTGTTGGCCACCAGCGTGGCGTCCACTGGTGTCCAGGAGCCGTCGACCTTCGCCCGAACGGGGCTGGCAGACTGCGTGCTCGTCAACGTTCCATCGGGGTTGGCGAGCGTCTGCGAGTACGGGGTGGTCAACGCGTCGATGACCACAGGTGAGCCTGACGACTTGGCCTGGGCGATCGACCGCATCGTCGCTGCCTCGTCCGGCGGCAGATCCTGCTGGTGCTGGGCATCACCGACCGCTGGATCCACGGTGTCGGCGTGAGCCGCCCCCGGGAGCGACAGCAGAGCCGCCGTCAGAGCCAGGACGGTCGTGGCCGCGGTACGGCGGAGTCTGCCGCGCCGGCGTCGGGAACGGGGTATCGGTGGGGCGGCAGACATGCGGATTCTCATTTCAGATGTGCAGGTTGGGTATAGGTCACCCGCACGATTCCCGGCCGACTGACCCATGGTCAACACACAGCCAGCTTTAAGACCGGACATAAAGTCGCAGCTCAGGACCTATCTACACGTGTGAGAACCGCCACAGCGAGTTTTTGATCGAACAATCTTGACTGTACAGAGGCAACCCCCTCAGAGTTCCGTCTGATTCGCACCCTGATGTTGCCGGGTGCGGACTGCACACGAAACAGGGGTGGATTGTGGCTAGGCGGCGCATGGAGCGGCGAATCGGACATTGGCTGCGCGGGCGGCACCGGCTGCTCGGCACAGCATCCGTCCTCGCCGCCCTGACGACCATGCTCGCCCCCCTCAGCGGCGAGGCGTTCGCCGCCAACTGGCCGGTCGACCACCACAAGGTGTGGTCACCGCCCAACACGGCCCTTCCCCACACCCCTTCGGTCAACGGGCACAACGCCACCCCACCCGCGCCGGGCAAGCTCCACTACCCGACCC
>NZ_QKYN01000246.1 GCF_003258295.1 Streptacidiphilus pinicola
GCCCTCCCCTCCCCATTCACTCCGGGACAGGCAGGCGCGCAGAGGGGGATGTCAGGGCACGAGGGTGCCTCGGCGCCCCATCTGACCAGCGAGGAGCCCGAGTTGAGCGCGAGGGCATGAAAGCCCAGCCCACGGGATAGGCCACGGGGTACCCCACCCCCTCGATCACGGGGCAGCCCACGGGGTAGCCCACGGCCCGACAGGCGCGGGCAAGAACTACGCCGCCCGGAAAGGCGAGCACCCCATGTCCATCGCCACCGTCGCACCGGTCTCCGTCTGGGAGTTCGACGAGGCCACCGCGCGCCGCCTGCCCGAACGCCACCGCCCGCGCGTCCGCGCCACCGCCAACCCGGAGCAGGGCGTGGTGGTCGAAGACCTCAAGATCAAGTCGACGTTCGTGTCGGACCGGGTGCTCAAGTACGGGGCGAGTGCTGCCGAGCTGCGCCAGCTCTTGGTTGTCCTCCTGGCGGGTCGCGCCTAGCAGTAGCGCACGGGTCGCACCAGCAGTAGCAACGCCTGCGCGACGCGAGCAATCAGCTCGTGCTGACGTCGCGCCGGGTCCAGTGCGCGCCCCCGTCGCTGGTGGTCCACATGGTGTTGCTGTGCTCGTCGACGACCTGGCCGACGTCGCTGCCGTCGAAACCGGACAGAACCAAGCTGGGGTTGAAGCCGGGCTGGACGGACTCTACGTCGTGCCAAGTCGCACCGCCGTCGGTCGAGGTCTGCACGCCGTTCTCGGTCGCGGAGATTATCCTCGAGCTCGTGAGTGCGATCTGGTGGCCTATCCCGTTTGCGTTCGAGGTGAAGTGCCACCGTCCCCAGGTGATGCCGTCGTCGGTGGACACCTTGAGGAACACGTCGGTCGGGGCCCCCGGACCCGATGACGCCCCGCAGACCACTGCTAGGCGATCACCGGCGGCGGTCGCCAGCCCTGTCGTCCCGCCGTGGTCGGCCCGGCATGGATCAGGCATGGGAGTCCAATGCCTGCCACCGTCGAGGCTCCGGAAGAGCAGGCTGTCGAGGTACACGGCGTCGGTGGCGCTGTCGTCCGGCTCTCCGAAGAATCCCGCGTAGACCACGCGGTCGTTCTGCCAGACGACCTTCGCGTTCTGGCTCGCCCCGTTCGTGATCGGGGCGACGACGGTGTGCCAGGAATCCGACCCCGCAGTGGTCACCTGAATCTCGTCGCCGCAATTCCCAGTGTCAGGACAGTCCGGGTCCTGCCGTTCGTAGCCCGCGCGAATCACGGTGCCACCGCGAGCCGCCAGACTGAGGGTCGAAACCCCCGCGCCGCCGCCGCGCGTTGGATCGGGCGCCCAGGTCCCCCCTGCGTCGGTGCTCACGAAGAGGGCCCCGCTGCCGCTGCTGTCCTGGTCGGTCCTATAGAGGATGGACGCAGTGACCGGCAGCAGGCCGCCAAACTCCCCATCTCCGTCGACGGGCTGTGAGATTCGCGTCCAGGTCCGACCACCGTCGGTGGTGCGGAGCGTCTCGTGACAGCTGCTGGTCTTACAGGGTCGCGCGACGCCCAGCCAACCGTCCTGCGCGTTAATCCACGAAGTCCAGTTCAGATGGTTATAGAGCCCGGGTCCGGTGTCCTCCTGATGGCTGGTCCCGTTGCTCGAGCAGGCCGTCACGCCTAACAGCAGCCCAGCTGCGGTCGCCCCCGCCACCAGCGCGCGAATTTTCGTCACGACGGCAGAAGCTACACCCACGTGGACGAGCGGACCGGGAATTGAGACTCAAGACCGGTCGCGCACGCACCGCGGACGTCGGCTAGTTGGCAGCTCCCCACCTGGCTCCTCGCTGTGGGGCCGGCTCCTCCGCCCGGTGCGAACATGACGACCTGGTCGGCGTGCTGAAGGGTGGTCAGGCGGGGAATCCCGCCCCCGGACAGCTCTCGTCACCCTGAGGTGCCTCACCAGGTCCGCAACGCCGACTCCGCGGCGCTGCGCCAAGCGTGAGCAGCCGATGGGGTCCCGCGTGGTTTCCGGCCAGCCCGCTCACTCAAGGAGGGCGGCAAGGCGCTGAGCTAGCTCTTCTGGGGTGATCGTTTCGATGCCCAGGGCCTGGGCCCTGGCGAGTTTGCTGCCGGCGTTTTCGCCCGCGACGACGAGGTGGGTGCGCGAGGAGACGCTGGAGGACGCCCGGCCACCGGCTGCACTGATCAGTTCCGTCATTTCGGTGCGGGAGCGCTCCGCGAGCGGGCCGGTCATCGCGCCGGTGACGACCACGGTCAGCCCGGCCAGCGGCAGCGCGCTCGCCGTAGCGTCAGCGGTCGTCTTCGAGTCGGCGTCGGCATCAGTGGCAGTTGGCGGGACGAAGCCGGGCTGTTCCATGTTCACGCCTGCCGCGACGAGCTTGTCGACGAGCGGGGCGAGGTCGGCCAGCTCCGCCACGACGACGGGGGCTTTCTCGTTGCCGATGCCGTCGACCTGCTCCAGCGCCACGGCGTCGGCGTCGCGGATGGCCTGCAGGGAGCCGAAGTGCGCCGCGATGCGCAGTGACATGGAGCGGCCGGTGCCCAGGACGCCGAGGGCGCAGAAGACGCGGTTGAGCGGCTTGGTCTTGGCGGTCTCGATGGCGGCCATCAGGTTGTCCGCGCTTCTGTCGCCCATGCGGTCCAGGGTGAGGAGCTGGTCGCGGGTGAGGGTGAACAGGTCGGCGAAGTCCTCGATCAGTCCCTTGTCGACGAGTTGGACGACGATCTTCTCGCCGAGGCCGTCGATGTCGAGCGCGTCGCGGGCGACGGCGTAGCGGATGGCTTCGACCTGGCCGCAGGCGCGTCCCCGTTCGCAGCGCCAGCGCTCCTGGCTGCGGTCGATGTCGGCGCCGCAGCGCGGGCAGCGCTCGGGGAAGACGATGGGCTGCTCGTCCCCGGTGCGCTGGCCCGCGACCGCGCCCTCCACACGCGGGATGACCTCGCCGGCGCGGTAGACCACGACGTGGTCCCCGAGCATCAGGCCGCGGCGGGTGATGTCGGCCGGGTTGTGCAGCGTGGCGTAGGTGATGGTGGTGCCGGCGACGTCGACCGGGTCGAGGACGGCGCGCGGGGCGATCACGCCGGTCCGGCCGACGCTCCACTCCACGGCCCGCAGCACCGTGATCTTTTGCGCGGCGGGGAACTTGAAGGCGGTGGCCCAGTGGGGTGTCCGCGAGCCCGTCCCGGCCCGCTCCTGGTCGGCGGGGCTGTCGGCCTTGATCACGGCCCCGTCGAGTTCGAAGTCGAGCTCAGAACGCAGGGCGCCGATCTCACGCACCCGGTCGGCGACCTGCTCCAGGGTCGCGTAGGCCTCGGTGGCAACCGGGGTGCCGGCCGTGGTTCCCAGCCCGAGGGCGCCGAGGCGGGCGACGAGTTGGGTGTGGGTGAGCGCGGCGAGGGTGAGGTCGTCGGTGTGCTCGGGGTCGGTGAGCGCGGCGTAGGCCAGGAAGGTCTGCTCGATCCGGTAGGCGCGGTCCTTGGCGCGCAGCGATCCCGAGGAGGCGTTGCGGCGGTTCGCGAAGACGGTGGCTCCGTGTGCGGTCCGCTGCTCGTTCGCGGCGGCGAACTGGGCTTCGGTCATGAGGACCTCGCCCCGGACCTCGATCGTCACTGGCTCGGTCAGCTGCGCGGGCAGGCCGGTGATGTCGCCGATGGCGTGGGACACGTCCTCCCCCGTCGTCCCGTCGCCGCGGGTGACCAGTTGCACGAGCCTCCCCTTGCTGTAGCGCGCTGCCAGGGCCACCCCGTCGAGCTTGGGCTCCACGGCCCACCCGGCCACCGCCTCCCCACCGAGTCGCCGCTCCACCGATGCGGCCCACACCGTCAGCTCCTCGTCGGAGAAGACGTTGCCCAGGCTGAGCATCGGCACGGCGTGCTGGACGTCTCCCAGGGCTACCCCGCCGCCGATCTGCTGCGACGGTGAGTCCGCCGCGACCTGCCCGGGGTTGGCGTCCTCCCACGCGGTGATGCCGCGCAGCAGCTGGTCGTAGCTCTCGTCGTCCAGACCCGACTCGCCCGACCCGTAGTAGGCGTCGGCTGCCTGACGCGCCTGCGCGACGGCATCGAGGTAAGCGGCCTCATCGGCCAGGTCGACAGCGGGCACAGCGGCAGAGGGCTTCGTCATGCTGCTCATTCTCGCGATCACCACTGACAGGTAGGGCACCGGCGACCTCGCACGTTGCGGTCAGCCGGCCCGCCTCGGGCGCTGACTCAGCTTCCGGTTGCGGCGTGGATCCAGGCCTCCACAGCCTTCGTCTGGCCGGGGCAGAGCGCGTCTGGTTGCGCTGCCGCCAGGATGACCACGGTCGAGTCGTGTGTCGACCAGCCCGTCTTCTGCAACAAGCCCAACACATCCGCCGGCTTGTGGCCTTGAAGATAAGCGCACGCCTCGTGGCCGATCGCAAGGAGCTGCGCGTCAGAGCTCTCCTTCGGCGAGAACCGCTGGGTCTCGGACTGGGGAATCGCTCCCACTGCGCGCAACTGCGCCAGGAACCGAGAGTCCGCTGATTCGCTCGCCGAGGAGACCATGACTGTTGGAGCGCTGGGCTTAGCGGATCCGGCCGGTGTGTTCGGGCTGCTGCAGCCGCTTGCGGTCGCCAGCACGGCGAGGACCGCGGTGACGATCGCAGAAGAGGCTTTCAAGGTCACGGCTGGCCACTGTACGGGCGCGGCGGCTACTTCGCGAGGCGTCAAAGAAACCCGACCTGATCTGTGAAAACATAACCAAAAACACGTGAAGCGCGACGCAACAGACAACGCTTGGACACCTACAGCAGGTCGACATTCGCGCCAGCCAGACGGTTCCGGCAGTCGAGGACGTAGGACGCGTGCTCCAAAATCGCCTCGTAGTCGAAGACCGCGTGGCCGGTGAGCAGCACAACGGCGTCGGCGACCGCGATCTCCTCGGGCGTCGCGTCAACCTGGATCAGGCGTGCGTCGGCGCGGATGTCGCCCGCGACATGTGGGTCCGCGGCGCGCACCTCGGCGCCGAGGCCGAGCAGCAGCTCGGCGACGCGAGTGGAGGGCGATTCGCGGGCGTCGGAGGTGTTCGGCTTGTACGCCAGCCCAAGCAGCAGGACCTGGGAGCCGTTGATGGTCTTGCGACGCGTGTTCAGCGCCTCCATGAGCCGCCGGACCGCGTAGTCGGGCATGTGGTTGTTCACGTCGTTGGCGAGTTCGACGAACCGGAACGGGACCCCGACTGTGCGCTCGACCTTCCATGACAGGAAAGACGGGTCGATGGGCAGGCAGTGTCCGCCAACGCCGGGGCCCGGCGTGAAGGGCATGTAGCCGAAGGGCTTGGAGCCAGGAACAGCGGAGGGCGTGGCGACCAGCGGCCGCAGCAACGGAGGTGGCTACCGCCTGGCGGGCGGGGATCCGTCCGCTGCCTCGCGGGGCTCTGGGCACCTGGGAGCGGCCGTGGGATCATCGCCCGTGGGTTTTGACAAAAAGCAGACCCGGGGTCTGGCGCTGATCTTCTTCGGGCCGTGGGTCGGGATGCTGCTTTCCTGGTGCGGCATCATCGCGCTGGCCTTGCTGAGCGGCGTGTGGCCGAACAACCGCATCCCGCAGGTCCTCCTCGCAGTCTGGGTGCTGGCAGCAGCGGTGACGGGGGCACGCATGTGGCGGCGGAACGAGCCGGAAGAAAGGTGGATCCGGATCGCGCTGGCCCCCCTCGGGGCGCCGTTGTGGGCAGGCGCACGCTGCTGGCACGCCTGGAAAGCCCTGCGGCACTGACGTGTCCGCGATCGTGCTCGCGGCCATGACGTACGGGTTCATCTACTCTCCCAGCCAGGGACTGCGGGGCGTTCCCTGGTGACGACGACGTTCAGGGCCCCGGCAGTTGGGGCTGTCCGCCCCCGGTGATCAGAGACGTTTCGGGCTGAGTTGGCCGGGTTCCGGATGCTCGTCGTGCGTGAGATCGTGGCCGAACGGTGACCGCCGAGAAGCTGCGATGCGAGCCGGACTTGCGATCATCAGCAAATGGATGAGAGCAAGGGGCGTTCAGGCAGGAGGGCTGGCGCCGCGGGAGTCGTGCTTGCGATCGTGACAGCGGTCCTCGTGGGGATTCCCGTGCTTGCCTTCGTCGGCGTTCGCGAGAACAGCGATCCTCACCGGCCCGACATTGTCGCGATCACGAAATCCGGTGCTGTCTCATCCGCGGACGCGTCGACCACGACAGACATGGACAGGATCGACGCGGGCCTCAACTCGCTGCCCTGGCTCGCCAAGGTGGCCACGTCCGTTGTGGACACCTGCGAAAGCCGCATGTCCGGCGAGTTCTTCGCAAAGTTCGGGCCGGTGACCTGCGGGCGGTCGACCACGTACTACCTGGCCTTCGACGGGAACCTCCTCACGAGGACCCACGAGATCAGCGCGGCGATCGAACAGGCAGGCTGGCACTCACCGGCCAATGGCGGAATGTCCCTGCTCTGGAAGGCCATTCCCATGGTGGGCAGAGGCGTCAGCTGCCGGACGGGACGCACGCTTGAGGTCAGTGACCTTCCAACGGCCTCCTACTCGGATGTCTTCGGATCGGGTCTCACGGTCGGGGTGTGGGGGCAGCGGCCCGCGTTGCCAGTGTGGATCAGGGCGGTGCCCGCCCCGCAGTCCAGCGCGATCGACGCGGTGGGGGTGCGGCAGTTCCGCGGCGTGGATGTGTCGCAAGTGGTCCAGACCGCTTATCGGACACACTCGTACTTCCTGGAGATCCAGTTGCAGTCGCAGTACTTCAACAGCGCGGGACCGGTCTCTCAGACCGTCTTCGGTTCTGGCTCACAGTGTTGAGACTGTGGCATTGATCCGCTGCTGGGCGGGCCGAGGGCGGATCGGGTCGGCGGTTCGTGGAGGCCGCGGTCGAGAAGTTCGGCTTCGCGGCCGAGTCCCACGCCGACCAGTCGTTTTTCAAGGCCAGCACGTTCGCCGCGCCCGACCTGCTCTGCACCCAGCGGCTCCTCGACGCCGCCAGCAAGAACATCATCAGCCAGTTCGTCCACGTCTCCACCGACGATGTGTGCGGGCCGTGGCTGACCGGGAGCGCGGATGAGTCGGCGGCGCTGCGGAAAAGACCCAGCTGCAGCACCTGTTCACGGACGCAGCGATGAACATCACCCGGCTCGACGCCTGGACCAGAGGTGTTCCCCGCGCCGAGACCCGCACCTCGCGCTTCGAAGCACTGCGTCCCGCCGCCTGACGGCGGGACGCAAGGCCAGGCCCCAGTTCCAACAGGTCCGTGGCCGGGGCCCTCCACTGTGCTCGGGGCCGCCGCTGCACGGGGGAACAGCGGAGGCTCTCTTCGAGCGTACGTCCCGGCAGGCCGGGAACGGGGCATGACTGCCCATTGATCGAGCGAATGGTGTGGTGGTATCGCGGGCCCTGGGAGCACACCTACGCTCGACGGTATGGCTGACGACACGGAATTCCGTTCCCTGGACGGCACTCGACTGTCCGGCACCCTCACCATGACAACCACCACGATGGCGCCTGTCGGGGGTGTGGTCCTGGCTCACGGCTCCGGTGTGACCCGGGAGGAAGGCGGCTTCTTCACGCGGCTCGCTGAGGGCTTGGCAGCGGCTGGGGTCGCCAGCCTGCGGTTCGACCTGCGCGCGCACGGGGCCAGTGGGGGCGCGCTGCGGATCTGACGATCGCCGGCGTGGCCAACGACATCCGGGCAGCGTCCGATCACCTGCGCACCAGCACGGCCCACCCGGGGCCGGTGCACGTCATCGCGGCGTCCCTTTCGGGTGGCGCTGCCGCCCTGCACGCCGCCCACTACCCCGAGGGCGTCGGACGCCTGGTGCTGCTGAACCCGCGCATCAACTACAAGGACATGTACATCAAGGAGCGCTCCGGCTGGTTGGGTGACTACCTGTCTGCGGATCGTGCGGCTGAGCTCGACCAGGCCGGGGCCCTGCCTCGTGTGCCGTTCGAGACCGGCCGGGCGCTGCTCAACGAGGTGTTCCAACTGCCGGCGCCGGAAGCGCTCTGCGCCCGCGTACTGTGCCCGGTGTTGGTCGTCCACGGGACGAAGGACACGTTCGTGGACGTGGAGCTCTCGCGCAGGTACGCCCCGCTGTTCGGCGCGGGACAGGGAGCCGAGTTGTTCGAGCTCGACGGCGCGCAGCACGGTTTCGCGGTGCACGACGACCCGGCCCATGCGGACCCGCAGACGCAGGCGTGGCAGAAAGAGGTGATCGGCAAGGTGACCGAGTTCCTGGCGTCCTAGCCGGCCGCGAGGACGACCAGGCGCTCGTGCTGTTCCCGCACCTGCGGCCGCTGCCGGTACGGGAACAGCGTCCGGGCGGTCCCGCTGAGCGCGCTGATGGCCTGGCCGGAGCGGACATCTGCGGCGACTTCGAGCGCGGTTGGCTTCCTCCCCCGGCCGCACGGCCGACTGGGCACCACGCCCTACCGGAGGTGGAGCGATCGTTTCGGCTCGGTCGCCGTTGTGCGGGCGACGCGCGCGGCGGACGCGGTTTCGGTTGGTCTTTGGGCTCGGGTCATGTGCGCTCACCTTGGGGCGCAGTGGTGGCACAGGCTCTCTCCGACGGCCAGAGGGCGGCCGCATAGGCCGTCGTCGCCCGGGCACTCGCGGTGGACCCCGCGGTCGGCGGGGCGGGACGGTGCTGCAGCTGCTTCGGCGTGGTGCGGGGTCGGGGTCTGGAGCAGGTCGTCGATGCGCCATGCGAGGGCTCCTCGCGGGTGGGTGAGCCCTTCGGTGTCGGCGGTCAGCGCGGTGAGGATGCGGGTGCGGGTCCAGCCGCGACGCAGGAGCTCGTCGACCTTGTCGCCCAGACGTCGAACGGTGGCGCCGGTGAGGGTGAGTCCTGGGATGGCGTCCGCGACGGTCCACAGGAGGTCCTGTCCCGGCGTTCCGGGCGCTTGTGGGCTGTGCCGCGGGAGTTGCTCCGGCGTGATGGCCCCCGCCCCGGCCCTCCCGCTGCTCTCGGCCGCGCTCCGGCCTGAGTCCTGTACGGGGGGCAGGTGCGGGG
>NZ_QKYN01000048.1 GCF_003258295.1 Streptacidiphilus pinicola
GACTGCGCGCGCCCGGATGAAGACCTACAAGATCCTGCGCGACTGCCGTGTCCGCGGCGACGGCCTCCACCACGCGGTCCAAGCCGTCGCCCACATGCACAACCTCGCCCTCGCCACATGAAACCCCAGCTCAGACCGCACCCCAGCCTGCCCGCCCACCGGATTGTGCAACACCCTTTAGGCCGTGTATCGAAAGTGGCTGGTAGCGAGCCCTGGGTCATGCTCGTCGAGAATCCGGTCGCCGCTCGTCTCGCGAACCTGCGATGGTGTCTGTCATGGATTCCGAGCCCTCTACTGATCCCGCTCGTCACTATGACCCAGGGGGTTGGTTGGCTCGGTTCGCGGGTCGGATGTTCGTGGTCTGTTCGCGATGCGGGGGCCGCGCTCTCGTGATCCCCCGGCCAGGCCTGTCTGCTCCCAAATACTCCAGCGAGCTCCTGTTCCAGCCGCGTCGTCTGGCGTGTGACGGATGCGGTGCCGTCGCCGACTGGAAGCCTGAGGTGCGGGGGGCCGGGCTGGTTGGCGCAGTGCTGGGTGGTAGTGAGGATCCGTTCTTCGGGCGGCCGCTGTGGCTGCAGACCCGTTGCGTGGGCCGAATCCTGTGGGCCTACAACGAGGATCACGTCGACGAGCTGGCCGCCTACGTCAGTGCGCAATTGCGAGAGCGCGCCGGAGTTCGGCCTACGATGTCGATGTTCGCTCGCCTGCCGGCGTGGATGAAAAGGGCGGACAATCGCCCGGAGGTCCTTGCTGGTCTGGAGACGCTGCGCGCACTGGCCAAACGGACGGCCCCTGCCGACCGCTCCGATGCCGCGCACGAGCGCGGTGACCGCTCACGAGCGCGCGCGGGGATGTACTTCCGGGGCGGTCCCTATGAGTCTTAAAGACCCTGATCACAGCCATTCGTTGATGACAGCGATGACGACGGTCGCCTCGTATCGGACCGCGAGCTTGTCGTATCGCGTGGCGACCGCCCGGTGCCTCTTGAGGCGGTTGATCCCACACTCGACCGCGTGGCGCTCGCGATAGTCGGCCGGGTCGAAGTACGGCGGCCGGCCGCCGCGGGACCCGAGCCTCTGACGGTTGCGCGCCTGGTCGGCCTTGTCCGGAATGGTGCAGCGGATCCCGCGGCGGTACAGATAGGCGCGGTTCTTGCGGGAGGCGTACGCCTTGTCGGCGCGGACTCGATCTGGTCGGCTGCGTGGCCGACCTGGTCCGATACGAGGCACGCGGACCTTCTCCAGCACCGGTTCGAACTGTGGTGAGTCCCCGCGCTGCCCAGCCGTGATCACGAACGACATGGGCTTCTGACCTTGCTCCACGGCCAGGTGCAGCTTGGTGGTGAACCCGCCGCGCGAACGTCCCAGTCCGTGATCAGTGGGCTCGGTGAAGACACCGCCCGGTGGTTCCTTCTGCAGGTCACCCTGCTTGCGGGCTCCGGCTGCGTGCTGATGGGCGCGGCACACGGTGGAGTCGACGCTCAGGTCCCAAACGATCGCGCCCTTCGCGTCGGCCAGGGACTGCAGCCGAGTGAGGATCCGGTGCCAGGTGCCGTTCCGCTGCCAACGCCGGAACAGGTCGTAGATCCGTCCCCACGGTCCGTACCCGACGGGCACGTCCCGCCACGGAACGCCGGTCCGGACCCGGAACCGTATTCCGTCGATCAGCTGCCGCCGCGACCACACAGGCGGCCGCCCAGCCCTCGCCCCTGTCGGCAACAACGGCTTCAGCACTGCCCACTGCTCATCCGTGAGGTCACCCCGCGCCATGAACTGTGATCATCCAACGCTCAAGATCCGCTTTCGACACACGGCCTAGCCGCTAGGCGGCGGTGAACTGACGGCTCAGCCGGACCATCTGGGCCGGGGTCGTGTGGGGCAGGTACGCCTTGCCGATCGCGGTGCCGATGGCCGGCAGCTGGGCGGGGTCCGGGTAGGCCATGTAGAGCGGGTGGTACTCCGGCTGGAACTTGGCCTTGAAGTTCAGCAGCGAGCGGAAGCCGTAGACCGGTTCCAGCGCCTTGCCGGCGATGTCGAGGACGCGCTGCAGCGGCACCGCCTGCTCGCCGCGGTCGATCCGGGCCAGCGGGGCGCCGGACAGGCTGAGGAACTCCGCGCCCTCCTCCTTGAACTGCAGGGCCGCCGTGGCGATCAGGAACTCCATCACGCCGCGGAAGCCCTCACCGCTGCGCCGCATGAAGTCCAGCGTCCAGCCGACCGGCTGCCCCTCGCGGTAGCAGGGCAGCCAGCTGGTGATGCCGTGCAGGCTGCCCTCCTCGTCCAGCGCGACCAGGATCCGTACCCGTGGGTCGTCGAGCTCGTCCAGGCCGCCGAGAGTGAAGCCCATCTCCGGCAGGCCCTTGTCCGCGACCCACTCCTCCGACAGCGACCGCACCTGCTCCTGCACCGCCAGCGGCGCGGTCGGCCAGGTGTACCAGTGGCCGCTGATGCCGGCCTTGCCGGCCTTGTTCAGCGCGGTGCGCACGTCCTGCCACTTCTTGCCGGTGAACGCGAGGTCCGGCAGCCGCAGCAGGGTGTCCTCGGCCACCTGCACCGCCGACCACCCCAGCCCGTCCGACCGCTGCTTGATCTCGCCGGTGACGCTGTAGAAGCACGGTGACCAGCCCTGCTCGTCGCAGAACCGGCTGAACCCGGCCACCCCCGCCCGGGCCGCGTCCGGCTCGCCGTAGGGGTCGCCCATGGTGAGCGCGATGTTGCCGATCACCCGGTAGGCGACAGCGGCGCGGCCGTCCTCGCTGATCCAGTAGTCGTTACCCGGCCAGGTCGTCATGTAGGAGAGGGGCGAACCGCCGTTCTGCAGCAGCAGTGCCTCCGCCTCGTCCGCGTGGTCCTCCTTGTGCCCGGCGCCGGCCCGCCAGAAGGCGACGAGGAGTCCGCCGAGCACGACCAGCCAGAACACCGGCCCGGCCAGCTCGTACAGCGCCTTGGCCCAACCGCCGTCGGGGACGAAGGCGTAGGCCGCGTTGGTGCCGAAGAGGACGAGATAGCTGTCCGGCAGCAGCCGCTTGGGGTAGTCGGTGACCATCTGATGGAAGGTCGGCACGGGGCTGAAGTCGTTGCGGGCGTCGTAGCCGAACTTGATGTAGGCGGCGCCGACGAGCACGAAGGCCAGCACGGCAATGGCCCAGAAGGTCAGCGCGGTGCCCTTCTCCGCGCGCAGCCGGAAGTGACGGCGGGTCACCACGAGTACCGCCAGCACCGCGATCGGGACGACGAGCAACCCGATGGAGTACACCGTCACCAGCGTGACCGTGCTCGGATCCTGGGCGACGAGGACACTGCGGGTGAACAGGAAGTACCGCAGGGTCGCGGCGAACAGCAGCACCTCGAAGACCACCGCGGCCCACCACGCCATCCGCCGGCCGCGCGCCAGACCGGCCGCGATCACCAACAGGATCAGCAGCGGCACGAACAGCGTCACCACGGCCGGGCTGTGGTTGAGCAGGTAGTCCGCGCGCGCGGTCAGGCAGTCCCGCGGTGTCGCCCGCGCGCCGGTGCAGGCGTCGGTGATCACTTCCGTCCCGAAGTAGCGCGGAACGAACAGCTCCTGGTAGATCGCCAGCGGGCCGGCCCCCGAGTCGGTGAACCAGCTGATGGCCGGACCCAGCGCGGAGGTGGCCGCGAAGAGCGCGACCAGCACCCTGGTCTCGGCATAGGAGGAGGGCCGCAGCCGCACGCCCCGCAGCGACCGTCGCCGCCCCACCACGACCGCGCCGCCGACGAGGCCGACGAACGCCGCGCCCGCCCGCGCGATGTCGAGCACGTCGCCGGCATAGAAGAGGAAGAGCACCGTCATGGTGAGCAACAGCAACCGGGTCCGACGGCGCCACAGTGCCGTCAGGGCCGCGCTCAGCGCCAACCCGACGCCGGTCAGGGGCACGCTCGCGCCGACCGAGAGGCCGGTCGAGACATGGGCGTAGAGGTGGCTCACCGAGTCCTGGAGCCACGGGTCCCCCGCCACCGCGCCGACCTCGATGGCGGCGATGCCGAGCAGGGCGCCGAGCACCTGGGAGGCGAGGAAGAACGCTCCCGTCCTCAGCGGTCCCAGGCGGCGTTCCGCCGGAAGCAGCGTGGCGAGCGCGAGCAGGCTGGTGACGATGTAGGGCTTCAGCCCGTCCGCCCACAGGCCGTAGCTGAACAGGGTCCACCACTTGCCCGCGGTCACACTGGAGGTGCCGACGCCGACATGCCGCAGCAGTGAGTCGGACGGTCCGTGCAGGACGCTGCGGGTGACGATGCCGAGCACCCAGAACGCCGCCAGGAACGTCACCGTCAGTGGCGCCTTCGCCAGCAGCCGCGGGACGACGGCGGTCGCCGCCAGCCAGCGCCCGAGGTTCTCGCCGAGCCGGTGCAGACGCCCGGGCCGGGCGGCGGGCGTCTCCTCGGTGACCGCGGTGCTCTGCGCGGACGATGTCATGAGATCAGTCCGTCCTGCTTGGCGATCCAGGGCATCTCGCGTTCGAGGCCGGTCTTCCACACCCCCCAGTCGTGGCCGCCCGGGACGTGCACGAAGACCACGTTCATCCCCGCGGCCTGGGACGCGGTGAAGACCTTCTGCTGCTGCGGCCCGTAGTCGTGGTCGTCCGTGCCGGCCAGCAGCACCCCGGCGGTGTCCGGGAACTTCTTGTGCGCCATCACGCTCAGCGGGTTGACGGCGTCGAAGGCCGCCTCGTTTCCGCCGAACGCGTCGTTGACGGTCTTGCTGTGGCTGCCCAGCGTCGGCTCGTCCTGTCCCGACATGTCCAGGAACGAGCCGTAGACGCCGGGCGCGTTGACGGCCAGTTGGAGCGAGCAGGTGCCGCCGAAGGAGAGCCCCGCGGCGGTCATCGCCTTGCGGCCGGTGGCCACCTGGAGGTTCTTCGCGATCCAGCCGGGCACGTCCTTGGCCAGGTACGTCTGGGCCTTGGCGATGTGGGAGTCCATGCAGAGGGTGTTGTTGGTCAGTCCACCGAGTGGGTCCACGACCACGACGACCGGGGCCAGGCCCTGGTGGCCGGCCGCGAAGTTGTTCATCGTGGTCTCCAACTGCCCCGCCCCGACCCAGTCCTCGGGGCTGCCCGGCTCGCCCGGCATCAGGACCACCACCGGCAGCGGCGGGCGCTCCTTGGCCTTGTAGGCGGGCGGCAGCCAGATGATCGCGTCGCGGGCGGTGAAGCCCGACGCGGTCCCGGGGATCTTCGCCGTCGCCAGCGCGCCCTTGTCCGGCAGGCCGGCCGGCTTGTGCCAGACCTCGGCGACGGTCTTGCCGGCCGGCACCTTCAGCATCGGCTCCTTGTCGCCGATGGCGAGCTCGGCGGGCTGGGTCTGCCAGGGGCCGGGCAGCGTGCTGAGAGTCGGGTACTGCTGGAACTCCTGGTTCACCTTGTTCCCGGCGAAGGCCACCACCAGCAGGCAGGCGACCAGTGCGAGGATCCGACCGCGCCAGCGCAGGAACGGCAGCCGGAACAGGAAGAGCAGGACTGCGAGGACGCAGACGCCGATCCAGACCGCCGAGGTGGTCGGCAGCCCGTCCGGGAACGGCTGCCACCAGTCGTCGACCCAGACCGTGATCAGGTAGGCGAACCCGGCGGCCAGCACCAGCACGATCGGCAGCCACCGGATCCACCAGCTGCGCCGGCGCGCCACCAGCAGCCACGCCAGCGAGGCGATCCCCAGCACCGTGAGCAGCGTGGGCAGCCACCCCGACAGCAGCGACCAGTCACCCGGCCCCGCGAGCTGCGCAACCCTCCGCACGGCCCGGAACGACATCGGCGGCGCCCCTCTCAGTGATCAGTCCCTCGGGGAGATTCCAAGGGAGATCACCTGCGCACGCATGTCGATCTTGGGCCAGTTGCACTACGTCCCTGGGGTGCTGCAGCTACCTGCGGGAACAGCTGTGACCGACTCGCGCCCGCGCGGCGGATCCGCCGATCGGCGAAGCCTCGCGCCCCACAGGTAGTGCAACGGAGTGACTCAGTCCACCTCGACCGGCGCGTGGAACGCGCGGAGGCGGCCGAGGCCCGGTTCGAGGGTTTTCCAGGGGCCGGGGACGTCGATGACCGCGACCGCGGCGGCCGGGAAGCCGGAGGCGCGCAGGCGGGGCAGGGAGTCGTCGTCGAACTCGCCGGAGAGGATCTCCGCCAGGCCCTGCACGCCGGGGTTGTGGCCGACCAGCAGGACCGTGCGGACGTCCTCCGGCAGCTCCTGCAGGACCTCGATCAGCAGGCCGGGCGCAGCCTCGTACAGGCGGTCGTCGTAGACGGTGCGCGGGCGCTCCGGCAGCTCGTGGGCGAAGAGCTTCCAGGTCTCACGGGTCCGCGTAGCGGTCGAGCAGAGGGTCAGTTCGGGGAGGATGTCGGCTACCGCCAGCCACTGGCCGGCGTTCGCGGCGTCCTTGCGGCCGCGGTCGGCCAGCGGCCGCTCGTGGTCGGGCACGCCGGGCCAGTCGGCCTTGGCGTGCCGGAGGACGATGATCGTGCGGGTCGTGTCGACGCTCATGCCTGTCAGCTTCCCAGAATCAGGACGAACCGGCAGGAGCTCACCCGAGGTTGGCTGCGATCGTCGCGACGATCGCGATGGCCACGAGGATCGCGCCGATCAGCGCGAACATCTGGAGCAGCTTCTTGTTGCCGCCGGTCGGGTTCGGTTCGAGAACTGGCATGGGGTCGAGTCTGCCACTCACACCTCGTCCTCGATCTGCCGGGGTCGCCCGGCGCGCAGACCCAGCACCAGCTGGACCGCCATCAGAGCGGCGAGCAGCGCCAGCGGGCCGGACCAGCCGTGCTCGCGCTGGTACAGCACGCCGATCAGGACCGGGCCGGGGACGGAGATCAGGTACCCGACGCCCTGCACGAAGGCCGACAGCTTGGCGACGCCCTCGGAGGTGCGCGACCGCAGGCCGATCATGGTCAGCACCAGCGGGAAGGCGCAGTTCGCCACGCCCAGCAGCAGCGCCCACGCCCACGGCGCGGCCGCCGGAGCGAAGGCCAGGCCGGCGTAGGAGGCGAGGCCGCAGGCGGCGAGCACGGCCGCGACGGGGCCCTGGTGCGGCAGGCGCGCGGCGAGCGAGGGGATCACGAAGGAGAGCGGCGCGCCCACGGCCATGGTCACCGCGAGCAGCAGGCCGGACTGGGTGGCGGAGATGCCGGCGTCCTGGAAGATCTGCGGCAGCCAGCCCATCGTGGCGTAGGCGGCGGTGGCCTGCAGGCCGAAGAAGACGCCGAGCAGCCAGGCGGTGGGACTGCGGGTGATCCGGATCCGCGGCGTGTGGCCGCCCGGCGTGCCCGCGCCGTCGCGGCCCAGCATCGTCGCCTGGACCAGCCAGAGCAGCAGCGCCAGGGCACCGGCCGCCGACCAGACGCCGAGGCCGACCCGCCAGCCGCCGCCGAGGGCGGTGGTCAGCGGGACCGCGACGCCGGCCGCCACGGAGGTGCCGAGCGCGAGGGACATCGAGTAGAGCCCGGTGACCGGGCCGATCCGGTCCGGGAAGTACCGCTTGACCAGCACCGGCATCAGCACGTTGGACACCGCGATGCCTGCCAGGGCGAACGCGCTGAGCAGCAGGAAGGCCGCGCTGTCGGGCGCGAACGAGCGGGCCGCGATGCCGAGGGTGATCGCGCCCATGCCGAGGCAGACGGTCACCGCCGGACCGAGCCGGCGCGCGAGCCGCGGCGCGAGCAGGCCCACCAGGGCGAAGCAGAGCGAGGGCAGCGCGGTCAGCAGACCGGCGACGCCCGCGTTCATGTGCAGGCTGGTGCGCACCTGCTCCAGCTGCGGGCCGAGCGCGGCCACCGCGGGCCGCAGGTTGAACGCGGCGACGGCGAGGGCGAGCGCCAGCAGCCAACGGGCGCGGACCTTGGCGCCCGGCGTCGGAGCGGTGGCGCGCGCGGTGGAGGTGAGGGGGGTGGACGTCTTCTCGGGGGACAGGGCGGTGGACGAATCGGCAGGCATGAGGGGATCATACAATCATGGGATGAATTCCGGGAACGCTTTCTCCGCTCCGGTCGGAGCGGGATGATGTTCCACACATCCACGACCACACGGACCACGAACGGATCAAGAGTGACATGGCCCTCACGACGCCCCGGCGCGAGCCGCTGGCCGATCAGGTGATCGCGCAGCTCCGCGCCCAGATCACCTCTGGCGAGTGGCCGGTCGGCTCCCGCATCCCGACCGAGGCCGAGCTGGTGGAGCGGCTCGGCGTCGCCCGCAACACCGTCCGCGAGGCGGTGCGGGCCCTCGCCCACAACGGGCTGCTCGACATCCGCCAGGGCTCCGGCACGTACGTGCTGGCCACCAGCGAGCTCGCGGGCGTCATGCACCGCCGCTTCGCCGAGGCGGAGAAGTCCGAGGTGACCGAGCTCCGCATGGCCCTGGAGGCCGCGGCCGCCCGGCTGGCGGCCACCCGCCGCACCGCGCAGGACCTGCGCCTGCTGGAGACGGCGCTGCAGCGCCGCGAGGAGGCGTGGAGCTCGGGCGACGCGGAGGCCTTCGTCCTCAACGACGCCGCGTTCCACCAGGCGGTCATGGCCGCTTCGCACAACCGCGTGCTCTCGGACCTCTACGCCGACCTCGGCGAGGTGCTGCGCGAGGAGCTGCGGGACACCGTCGGTCCCGTACTGCAGGAGCACCGCTACGTGAGCCACAACGGCATCCTCGACGCCATCCGCGGTGGCGACGGCGAGGGCGCGGCCGCGGAGGCGGCGAACGCACTGCAGATGTGCAGGAGTTGACGCGGCGCACATGGAGATCGAGACGCTGCTGCGGCAGTTGGCGGACGCCCACATCCCGCAGGGGGACCGCCCCGAGGAGTTCCACCACGCCGGCAGCCTGACCGTGTCCGGGAGCGTGGTCTTCAGCAACCCCGAGCCGGAGGAGTGGTCGGAGTCCGCGGACGTGCCGCCCGGGAGGCACCCGGTGCACATCGGCGCGGTCCGGCACGCCGGGTCGGCGCTCGTCACCATGCTGCTGATACCGCTGGACGAACCCGGGGTGATCGCGGCGGCGGGCTTCGGCGAGCCCGTGGCCGACGACTACCTCGGCCCGGATCTCGGCTTTCTCTGGGACTCCACCACCATGGATGACGCCGATCTGGACGCCCTCGTGGCGCACGTCGAGGAGGAGCTCACGGAGTCGGACGTGGCCTGGGTGAACGCCGTCGTCGACCCGGAGACGGGTGCCAACGTCCTGGCCTTCGAGGTGCTCCACGAGGTGTCAGTGCGTCGCGAGTGCCGCGACGGAAGCGGCAGGCTGCTCGCGCTGCTCTACACCGGCGCGAGATGAACCCGAACGGGGCGCGGGAGCCGCAGCTCCCGCGCCCCGTTCGGGTGGAGTGTTACGCGCCGATGGCGTGGAGGCCGCCGTCGACGTGGATGATCTCGCCGGTGGTCTTCGGGAACCAGTCCGAGAGCAGCGCGACGATGCCGCGGCCGGCCGGCTCCGGGTCGGACATGTCCCAGTTCATCGGGGAGCGGGTGTCCCAGGTCTTGGCCAGGTCGCCGAAGCCGGGGATGGACTTCGCGGCCATCGAGCCGAGCGGGCCCGCCGAGATCAGGTTGCAGCGGATGTCCTGCTTGCCCAGCTCCTTGGCCAGGTAGCGCGAGGTCGCCTCCAGGGCGGCCTTCGCCGGGCCCATCCAGTCGTACTGCGGCCAGGCGACCTGCGCGTCGAAGGTCAGGCCGACCACCGAGCCGCCCTCGGTCATCAGCGGGAGCAGCGCCGTGGTCAGCGACTTCAGCGAGAACGCCGAGACCTGCATCGCGGTGGCGACGGACTCCCACGGCGTGTTGAGGAAGTTGCCGCCCAGGGCGTCCTGCGGGGCGAAGCCGATGGAGTGGACGATGCCGTCCAGGCGGTCGCCGAGCTCGGCGCGGACCTGCTCGGCCAGGCCGGCCAGCTGCTCGTTGTTGGAGACGTCCAGCTCGAGGACCTTGACCGGCTTCGGCAGCTTCTTGGCGATGCGCTCGGTCAGGGTGGGGCGCGGGAACGCGGTCAGGATGATCTCGGCACCCTGCTCCTGAGCCAGGCGGGCGGCGTGGAACGCGATGGAGGACTCCATCAGCACGCCGGTGATCAGAATGCGCTTGCCGTCGAGGATTCCACTCATGGTGATCAGTGACCCATTCCCAATCCGCCGTCCACGGGGATGACGGCTCCGGTGATGTACGCGGCCTCGTCCGAGGAGAGGAAGCGGACGGCCGAGGCGATCTCGGCCGTGGAGGCATAGCGGCCCAGCGGGACCTGCGAGACGATCTCGGCGCGGCGGTCGTCGCTCAGCACGGCGGTCATGTCGGTGTCGACGAAACCGGGGGCGACGACGTTGATCGTGATGTTGCGCGAGCCCAGCTCACGCGCCAGCGAGCGGGCGAAGCCCACCAGGCCGGCCTTGGAGGCGGCGTAGTTGGCCTGGCCGGCGGAGCCCAGCAGGCCGACGACCGAGGAGATCAGCACGACGCGGCCCTTGCGCGCGCGCAGCATGGCCTTGCTCGCGCGCTTGACGACGCGGAAGGTGCCGGTGAGGTTGGTGTCGAGGACGGAGGTGAAGTCCTCCTCCGACATGCGCAGCAGCAGGGTGTCGCGGGTGATGCCGGCGTTGGCGACCAGCACCTCGACCGGGCCGTGCGCGGCCTCGATCTCCTTGAAGGCCAGATCGACCTGCTCGGAGTCGGTGATGTCGCACTTGACGCCCAGCAGACCCTCCGGCGGCTCGCCGGAGCGGTAGGTGACGGCGACCTTGTCGCCGGCCTCGGCGAAGGCGCGGGCGATGGCGAGGCCGATGCCCCGGTTGCCTCCGGTGACCAGAACCGACCGGCTCACTGGCATACCTCTCTCACGTGCAGCGATCTCGCGGACTAGGGCGACGCTATCCGCTCGCGGAGGGCGCGGGCGAATCGACCCTCCACAGCGCCGGGTACGGGTATCTGTCGGCTTCTGACAGTCGCACGTGCCGGGGGTGCGGTTGGGGGCAGGATGCGTACCAGCAATTCCTTGACCCTCGATCCCTCAGAGGAGACCGATGTCGCGGACATCGCCAGGTATGGACGAATCCTTCCTCGCCCTGCCGCTGCGGCCGCTGGCCGACGCCGCGCTCAGCCGGGCGCGTGCGCTCGGCGTGAGCCACGCCGACTTCCGCCTGGAGCGGGTGCGCAGCGCCTCGCTGCGGCTGCGCGACGCGCGCCCGGCCGGCGGCTCGGACTCGCTGCAACTGGGCTACGCCGTGCGCGTGGTCGTCGACGGCGCCTGGGGCTTCGCCGCGGGCGTGGACCTGACGCCGGAGGCGGTGGCCCGGGTCGCGGACCAGGCCGTCGCCGTCGCCAGGCTGTCCGGCGGGCTCAGCGAGGAGGTCGTCGAGCTGGCCGACGAGCCGTCCTACGGCGACGTCAGCTGGGTGTCCTCGTACGAGGAGAACCCGTTCGACGTGCCGGACGCGGAGAAGTCCGCGCTGCTGGCGGACTGGAGCCGGCGGCTGCTGGACGCCCAGGGCGTCTCGCACGTGACGGCGAAGCTGCTCGCCGTGCAGGAGAACAAGTTCTACGCGGACACCGCGGGCACCACCACCACGCAGCAGCGCGTGCGGCTGCACCCGGAGCTGGAGGCCGTCTCCGTCGACGAGGCGTCCGGCGCCTTCGACTCGATGCGCACCCTGGCCCCGCCGGTCGGCCGCGGCTTCGAGTACCTGCGCGGCACCGGCTGGGACTGGGACGCGGAGCTGGCCGAACTGCCCGAGCTGCTGGCCGAGAAGATGAAGGCCCCGAGCGTCGAGGCGGGCCGCTACGACCTGGTGGTCGACCCGTCCAACCTGTGGCTGACCATCCACGAGTCGATCGGCCACGCCACCGAGCTGGACCGGGCGCTCGGCTACGAGGCCGCCTACGCGGGCACCTCCTTCGCCACCTTCGACAAGCTCGGCTCGCTGCGCTACGGCTCGGACCTGATGCACGTCACCGGCGACCGCACGGTCGATCACGGCCTGGCGACCATCGGCTACGACGACGAGGGCGTGCGGACCCAGGCGTGGGACCTGGTCAAGGACGGCACCCTGGTCGGCTACCAGCTGGACCGCCGGATGGCGCTGATGAAGGGCTTCGGCCGCTCCAACGGCTGCGCCTTCGCCGACTCCCCCGCACACGTGCCGGTGCAGCGGATGGCCAACGTCTCCCTCCAGCCGGCCGCCGGCGGCCCGGACACCGCCGGGCTGATCGCGGGCGTCGAGGACGGCCTCTACATCGTCGGCGACCGCTCCTGGTCGATCGACATGCAGCGCTACAACTTCCAGTTCACCGGGCAGCGCTTCTACCGGATCCGCGGCGGCAAGCTGGCCGGGCAGGTCAAGGACGTCGCCTACCAGGCCACCACCACGGACTTCTGGGGCTCCATGGAGGCCGTCGGCGGCCCGCAGACCTACGTGCTGGGCGGCGCGTTCAACTGCGGCAAGGCCCAGCCGGGCCAGGTCGCGGCCGTCTCGCACGGCTGCCCCTCGGCGCTGTTCCGCTCCGTCAACGTGCTCAACACCCAGCAGGAGGCGGGTCGCTGATGACCGCACAGAACTCCGTCAAGCCGCACGAGCTGGTCGAGCGCGCGCTGGAGCTGTCCCGCGCCGACGGCTGCGTGGTCATCGCCGACGAGGAGTCGAGCGCGAACCTGCGCTGGGCGGGCAACAGCCTGACCACCAACGGCGTCACCCGCGGCCGGACGCTCACCGTCGTCGCCACCGTCGACGGCCAGGAGGGCACCGCCTCCGGCGTGGTCTCCCGCGAGGCCGTCACCGGGGACGACCTGGAGGCGCTGGTCCGCGCCGCCGAGGCCGCCGCGCGGGCGGCGGGTCCGGCGGAGGACGCGCAGCCGCTGCTGGCGCCGACCGGGCCCGCGTCCGCCGACTTCACCGCGGCCCCGGACGAGACCACCGCGGAGGTCTACGCCGCGTTCGCCCCCGCGCTCGGCGAGGCCCTCGCGCGGGCCCGCAAGAGCGGCCGGCTGCTCTACGGCTTCGCCAACCACATGGTCACCTCGACCTACCTGGGCACCTCGACCGGCGTCCGGCTCCGGCACGACCAGCCCACCGGCACCCTGGAACTGAACGCCAAGACCGCCGACCTCTCCGCCTCCGCCTGGGCGGGCGCCGCCACCCGCGACTTCCGCGACGTGGACGTGGAGGCCCTGGAGGCGCAGCTCACCCAGCGCCTGGCCTGGGCGGAGCGCAAGGTCGAGCTGCCGGCGGGCCGCTACGAGACGCTGCTGCCGCCGTCCGCGCTGGCCGACCTGATGATCTACATGACCTGGTCGGCGGGCGGCCGTGACGCCAAGGAGGGCCGCACGGTCTTCTCCAAGCCGGGTGGCCGGACCCGCGTCGGCGAGAGGCTGGCGCAGCTGCCGCTGACGCTGCGCAGCGACCCGGCCCGGGCCGGCCTGGAGGCCTCACCCTTCGTGGTGGCGCACGCCTCCGGCGGCGACAGCTCCGTCTTCGACAACGGCCTGCCGCTGGCCCCGACGGACTGGATCCGTGGCGGCGAGCTGACCAACCTGCTGACCACGCGTCACTCGGCGGGCCTGACCGGGCTCCCGGTCCGCCCCTCGATCGACAACCTGGTCTTCGAGGGCGCCGAGCCGGAGCACGGCGCGACGCTGGACGAGATGGTCGCCCGGACCGAGCGTGGCCTGCTGCTGACCTGCCTCTGGTACATCCGCGAGGTGGATCCGGCGACCCTGCTGTTGACCGGCCTCACCCGGGACGGTGTCTACCTGGTCGAGAACGGCGAGGTGAAGGGCGCGGTGAACAACTTCCGGTTCAACGAGTCCCCCGTCGACCTGCTCGGCCGGATCACCGAGATCGGCCGTACCGAGCGCTGCCTGCCGCGCGAGTGGGGTGACTGGTTCACCCGCGCCGCGATGCCGCCGGTGCGGGTGGCGGACTTCCACATGAGCTCGGTTAGCCAGGCGTCCTAGCCCCCCGGCGGACCGTTCCGGCATGTCGCGGGCACCCCCCTCTCCTCGGGCGGGCGCCCGCGGCGTACGGTGGAAAGGCCGGAGAAGCTCCGAGCAGTGACAAGGGGCGGTGCAGCGGGATGACCAAGGCGAAGGCGATCCGGATCACCGGCGCACGCACGGGCCTGACCGAGGACGTGCGCGGCCGGCAGCGGCGCTACATGTTCTCCATGCTGGTCCGCACGGTCTGCGTGATACTCGCCGTCGTGCTCTGGCAGGAGTCGCGGATCGCGGCGATCGTCGCGCTGGTCGGCGGCACGATCATTCCCTACTTCGCCGTCGTCTTCGCCAACGCCGGCCGCGAGGGAGCGCCGAGGGCGCCCGAGTCCTTCTCCGTCGACTTCCGCCCACCGCCCGCGCTGGGCAGCGGCAGTTCCGACGGGGAGTCGAGCAGCGACGCGCACGCCTGATGCGCAGTCCTGACAGCGGGACTTGAGCTTGGCTCGCGTCGCGGCCCCTGAGCGAATTTGTTTGCTGGGATCACTGGCCAATGGCACATGCCTTCGTGCCATACTGCTGACGCGCTCCGCATCCCCCGTCGGAGCGACGGACCGATGCCGGGCGGCTCCCCCCGTGGCTGCCCGGCATCGCCTTTGCCCGGCCGCCGCTGCGGACCGGTGCGCAAGTAGGGTGGAGCCATGAGCTCCAACACCGCAGATCAGCCCGTCTGTTCGGCCAAGGGCTGCCGCGCCGCCGCCGTGTGGGTGCTGGCCTGGAACAACCCCAAGCTGCACACCCCCGACCGCCGCAAGACCTGGCTCGCCTGCGACGAGCACAAGGACCACCTGGCCCAGTTCCTCGACCTGCGCGACTTCCTCAAGGACGTCGTGACGCTGACCGACTGGCAGGCTGCCGAATCTCGGAAGGGCGAGGCCCAGGCAGGCTGACCGGCACGGGCGGCACGCTCTCGACCCGGCCACCCGGCCGCAGCAGCCGCCAGGCCAGCAGCGCCAGCACGCCCACTCCGGTGACCACGTAGGCGTCCCCCAGCAGCGTCTGCAGCGGGTTCCAGTGCAGTTCGCGGCCGTGGCCGATGGGCACGACGAAGAGCGACCAGCCGCTGAAGACCACGACCAGCGCCCCCAGCAGCAGGCGCGGCTCGCGGGCCGACGACCGCCCCACCTGACCGACCAGCAGGGCAGCCAAGGGCACCACGAAGACCCAGTGGTGACTCCACGATATGGGGCTGGCCAGCGCCCCGGCGCAGGCCGTGACCAGCACCGCCGCCAGCGCCTGCCCGCGCCGGTGCAGCCGGCGCGCCAGCAGCAGCGCCACCACCACGCAGACGGCGGCCCCGACGGCAGCGAGCGTGAAGGCCCAGCTCGCCTGCCCGGTGAGCCGCTGCAGCACCCCGTTCAGGGACTGGTTGCCGCCCCAGGCGTTCCCGGTCGCGTCGTCCCCGCCGAGCATGCCGCCGGTCAGGTAGTCGACGGTGTCGGTCGGCAGCAGGAGCGCGCCCAGCAGGTTGAGCACGAAGAACGTCCCGAGGGCGCGGGCGGCGTCCGCGCGTCGTCCGGTGACCAGCAGGTACGCGACGAAGATCAGCGGTGTCAGTTTGACGGCCGCGGCCAGCCCGATCAGCGTCCCGCCGAAGCGTGTGCGCGGCAGCAGGAGCGCGTCCGCGAGGACGAGCGCCAGGAGCAGGAGGTTCACCTGCCCGAGCGAGAACGACCGCCACACCGGCTCCAGCACGAACGCGCCCAACAGCGCGGCTGTCGCCGCGGGCGTCCAGGCGGCCCGAGCCCCCACCGCCCCGGTCCGCACGACGAACGCGAGCGCGAAGGTGGACGCCACGGCCATCGCGCCCCAGGCGAGCTGGAGCGGAAGCAGCGTCAGCGGCGTGAACAGGAGCGCCGCGACGGGTGGATACGTGAAGGGCAACTGCCGCACCTGCGACCAGTCGGGCAGGGTCGACAGCGGCTCGTACAACGGCTTGCCGTGCAGCACGGCCCACGCCCCGGCCCGGTACACGGCGTCGTCGAACCCCATCGGCCACCCGAACGCCCACCCCACGACGGCGACGACGCCGAACACCACGGCCACCCCGCCCGCCGGATGACGCACCGGCAACCTGACCAGTCCGGCACCCCGGCTCTCCTGCGACATGCGGGCTTCCCCCTGGGCTCGAATGGCACGTGCCACTCTATGCCCTCAGCCTTTCAGGCAATCGCACGATCGTTCACTTGCAGCACGTTAGGGGGCGCAGGGCTCCATCGATCTGCGGCTCTGCCGCGCGGGCGCGACCGGCGTCGGATTCGCTCCCGCCTGAAGCTGCAATGCGCGAGGGGCGCGGGGAACTGCGCGACAATCCCCCAGCCTTCGGCCGGGAGGTGCCCCCATCCCACGCAGGGTCAGCCCCGAGCGCAGGGCCATCCGCACGCCGGTGGTTACTCGCGCAGCTCCTGGCGCCCCCAAGGGGCGCTCAGCCGCCGATGGCGGACATGGGGCGGGAGGGTTGGTGGAAGGACGGGGCGTCGATGCCGGAGGGGGCGTCGACGCCGGCGGCAGCCTTCTTGCCCCACATGGCCTTGCGCCACAGCGCGGCGAGGTCCGCGTCGGTGGCGTCTGCGCGGAGCGCGGCGCGGAGGTCGGTCTCCGTCGTGGCGAACAGGCAGTCGCGGACCTGGCCGTCGGCCGTGAGCCGGGTGCGGTCGCAGGCGCGGCAGAACGGGCGGGTGACCGAGGCGATGACGCCGACCCGCGCGGGGCCGCCGTCGACGAGCCAGCTCTCGGCGGGGGCGGCGCCTCGCGTCGCACTCGGCTCGGGGGTGAGGGTGAACCGCGCGCCCAGCCGCGCGAGGATCTCCTCTGCGGTGATCATGTTGGCGCGTACCCAGCCGTGCTGCGCGTCCAACGGCATCTGCTCGATGAACCGCAGCTCGTAGCCGCGCTCCAGCGACCACTCCAGCAGGTCCGCGGCCTCGTGGTCGTTGACGCCGCGCATCAGCACCGCGTTCAGCTTGACCGGCCGCAGGCCGGCCCCCTCCGCCGCGGCGACGCCCGCGAGGACGTCGTCGAGACGGTCGCGGCGCGAGAGCGTGCGGAAGGTCTCCGGGTCGAGGGTGTCCAGGGAGACGTTGACCCGGTCCAGCCCGGCGGCGGCCAGCGCGGACGCGGTGCGGGCCAGGCCGATGCCGTTGGTGGTCAGCGACAGCTCGGGCCGGGGTTCGAGCCGCGCGCACGCGGCGACGATGCCGACCAGGCCGGGCCGCAGCAGCGGCTCGCCGCCGGTGAAACGGACCTCGCGGACGCCGAGGTCCCGCACGGCGATCCGGACCAGCCGGACGATCTCCTCGTCCGTCAGCAGGGTGTCCTTGGCCAGCCACTGCATGCCCTCCTCGGGCATGCAGTAGGTGCAGCGCAGGTTGCACCGGTCGGTCAGCGAGACACGCAGGTCCACCGCGCGGCGCCCGTAGGTGTCGAGCAGTCCCGTCTCGACCGTGGTCACGATGCACTCCGCCTTCCGCTTGTTTCAACCCCCAGCCTAGTGCCCGCCTCGGACAGCGCGGCCAAGCCGATCACGCCATGGACGGCAAGGCGTGTCCATGTTGGGCTTCTCACCGGTGGGGCCTATTCCAACCCTCGTTTGGATCTTGCAACCATGACACCCATGGCAACCACACCCGCGCCGCTGGACGGCGTGCTCGTGGCCGACTTCAGCCGCGTGCTGGCCGGCCCCCTGGCCGCCGCGACGCTCGCGGACCTGGGCGCGACCGTGGTCAAGGTCGAGCGGCCCGGGGCCGGTGACGACACCCGCGCCTGGGGTCCGCCGTTCGTCGACGGGACCGCCGCCTACTTCGACTGCGCCAACCGCTCCAAGCGCGGCGTCACGCTGGACCTCGGCGATCCGGGCGACGCCGCGCTGGCGCGCGAGCTCGCCGCCCGCGCGGACGTGCTGATCGAGAACTTCAAGCCGGGCTCCCTCGCGCGTTACGGCCTGGACCAGGCGTCCGCGCTGGCCGCGAACCCGGGGCTGGTCTACTGCTCGGTGACCGGCTTCGGCACCGGCAGCGCGCTGCCGGGATACGACTTCGTGGTGCAGGCCATCGGCGGCCTGATGAGCATCACCGGCCCGGCCGACGGCGAGCCGCACAAGGTCGGCGTCGCGCTGGTGGACGTGCTGACGGCCAAGGACGCGGTGGCCGCGATCCTCGCCGCGCTGCTGCACCGCGACCGCACCGGCCAGGGGCAGCACGTCGAGGTGAACCTGCTGGCCAGCCTGCTCGGCTCGCTGGCCAACCAGGCCTCGTCGTACCTGGCCACCGGCCGCGCGCCTGGCCGGATGGGCAACCAGCACCCGAGTATCGCCCCCTACGAGACGCTGCACTGCGGTTCCGACAGCGGCGGCGAGGGCGGCGCCGAACTCCTCGCGGTGGCCTGCGGCAACGACGGGCAGTTCCGCGCGCTGGCCAGGACCCTCGGCGTCCCAGGTCTGGCCGAGGATCCGCGCTGGGCGACCAACAGCGAGCGGGTGCGCAACCGCGCCGAGCTGGTCGTGGTGCTGGAGGCGGCGCTGGCCGCCCACGGCGCGGCCGAGTGGCAGGCGCTGCTGACCGCGGCCGGCGTGCCGTGCGGGCCCGTCAACGACCTGGCCGGCGCGTTCGCGCTGGCGACGGAGCTGGGCCTGGACCCGGTCACGCAGGTCGGCCCCGGCCGGGTGCCGCAGGTGCGCAGCCCGCTGACCTTGACCGCCACGCCGGTCCGGCCGCCCGTCGCGCCGCCCCGGCTCGGCGAGCACGACGAGGCCGTGCGCGCCTGGCTCGCCGGCCCGGCCACCGAACAGTTCCCAGCTGGGACCCAGCCTGATAAGGATGGCGCATGAGCACCGCACTCGACCCCCGTGACCCGCTCGGCTTCGACGACCTGCTGAGCGAGGAGGACATCGCCGTCCGCGACACCGTCCGCGCCTGGTGCGCGGACAAGGTGCTGCCGCACATCGCCGACTGGTACGAGGCGGGCGAGCTGCCCACCGTCCGCGAGCTGGCCCGTGAGCTCGGCTCGATCGGCGCGCTCGGCATGCACCTGCACGGCTACGGCTGCGCGGGCGCGACGGCCGTGCAGTACGGCCTGGCCTGTCTGGAGCTGGAGGCCGCCGACTCGGGCCTGCGCTCGCTGGTCTCGGTGCAGGGCTCGCTGGCGATGTACGCGATCCACCGCTGGGGCTCGGAGGAGCAGAAGCAGCAGTGGCTGCCCGGTATGGCGGCCGGCGAGATCATCGGCTGCTTCGGCCTGACCGAGCCGGACCACGGCTCCGACCCGGCCTCGATGCGCACCTCCGCCAAGCGCGACGGCGGGGACTGGGTGCTGAACGGCCGCAAGATGTGGATCACCAACGGCACGGTGGCCGGCGTCGCGGTGGTCTGGGCGCAGACCGACGAGGGCATCCGTGGCTTCGTGGTGCCGACCGACACCCCGGGCTTCTCGGCGCCGGAGATCAAGCACAAGGGGTCGCTGCGCGCGTCGGTCACCGCCGAGCTCGTGCTGGACAACGTACGGCTGCCCGCCGACGCGGTCTTCCCCGAGGTCCGCGGTCTCAAGGGCCCGCTGTCCTGCCTCAACCAGGCCCGCTACGGCATCGTCTGGGGCTCGCTGGGCGCGGCCCGCAGCTGCCTGGAGACGGCGCGCGAGTACAGCCTGACCCGCGAGCAGTTCGGCAGGCCGATCGGCGGCTTCCAGCTCACCCAGGCCAAGCTCGCCGACATGTCGCTGGAGCTCAACAAGGGCCTGCTGCTCGCCTGGCACCTGGGCAACCGGATGGACGCCGGCACGCTCCGCCCGGAGCAGGTCAGCTACGGCAAGCTCAACAACGTCCGCGAGTCCATCGAGATCGCCCGCACCGCGCGCACGATCCTGGGCGCCAACGGCATCAGCTACGAGTACCCGATCATGCGCCACGCCAACAACCTGGAGTCGGTGCTGACCTACGAGGGCACCGTCGAGATGCACCAGCTGGTCATCGGCAAGGTGCTGACCGGCCAGGACGCGTTCCGGTAAATCCTCTGCCGCATCGCGACGGTTTTTCTCCCCGCGGCTGGTCTTGATGTGTGAGAGCACTCGACCAGCCGCAGGGAGCGAACGATGTCCACCCAGAAGCAGACCGCCGTCGTCACCGGTGCCAGCCGGGGCTTCGGCCGCGCCATCGCCGCCGCGCTCGTCGCGAACGGCGCCACGGTGTTCGGGATCGCCCGGAACGGAGCCGACCTCGAGGCCGTGCGCGAGGAGCTCGGCGACGGTTTCGTGCCGGTCGTCGGGGACGCCACCGACGAGCAGCTCGCCGAACGGCTGCTGGCCGAGCACCGCCCCGGGCTGGTGGTGCTCAACGCCGGTGCCACGCCGCACCTCGGCCCGGTGCACGAGCAGACCTGGGAGTCCTTCAGCACCAACTGGGGCGTCGACGCCCGGCAGGCCTTCGTGTGGACGCGCGCGGTGCTGGTGCAGCCGCTCGCACCCGGCAGCGTGGTGGTGGAGATGTCCAGCGGCGCCGCCCTGAACGGCTCCCCGCTCAGCGGCGGCTACGCCGCCGCGAAGGCGGCGGTCCGCTACCTCAGCGGCTACGCCGCCGACGAGTCGGCGCGCGCCGGGCTCGGGATCCGCTTCGTGGCGCTGCTGCCGCAGTTGTCGCCGACGGGCATCGGCTCGCTCGGCGTCGACGGCTACTCCGCCCGGGCCGGGATCGACCGGGAGACCTTCCTCGCCCGGATGCAGCCGGTGGTGACGCCGGAGCTGGTCGCCAAGGCGGTGCTGGAGGTCGTCGCGGACCCGGAGTCCGCGCCGGAGTACGTGGTGACCGGTGCGGGCGTGAAGCCGCTGGACCGCTGAGCCGACGGCTACCGTGGAGACCATGGTCTCGGACCTCGAGTTCGCCACGCTGACCGAGCCGTTCCGGCCGGAGCTGCTGGCGCACTGCTACCGGATGCTCGGCTCGGTCCACGACGCCGAGGATCTGGTGCAGGAGACGTACCTGCGCGCGTGGCGCGGCTTCGACCGCTTCGAGGGCCGGTCCTCCGTACGCCGGTGGCTGTACAAGATCGCGACCATGGCCTGCCTGACCGCGCTCGAGACACGCGCCCGGCGGCCACTCCCGTCCGGCCTCGGCGCGCCGGAGACGGACCATCAGGTCACCGTCGCGGCGCGGCAGCCGGAGGTGCCGTGGCTGGAGCCCGCGCCGGACGTGATGTTCAGCGCGGGCGGGGACGACCCGGCGGTGGTGGTGGCCGCGCGCAGCGGCGTGCGGCTGGCGTTCATCGCGGCGCTGCAGTTCCTCTCGGCGCGGCAGCGGGCTGTGCTGACGCTCCGTGACGTGCTGGCGTTCCGCACCGCCGAGGTCGCCGGGATGCTCGACACCACGACGGCGGCCGTCGACAGCACGCTGCGCCGGGCCCGCGCCGCGATGTCGGAGGCGGGCGCCGTCCCGGAGCAGCTCGCCGAGCCGGACGCGGTCGGACAGCGCAAACTGCTCGACGACTACGTCGACGCCTTCACCCGCGCCGACGCCGACGCGCTCGTTCGCCTGCTGCGCGCCGACGTCGAGCTGGAGATGCCGCCCACACCGACCTGGTTCACCGGCAGGGACGCCGTCCTCGGCTTCCTCGCCTCCCGCGTGCTCCACCCGGGCCGGTGGCGGTTGGAACCCGCCCGCGCCAACGGCCAGCCGGCCGTCGTCATCCACGCCCGCACCGACGCGGGCGGCTACCGCCCGTACGGCGCCCAGGTCCTGACGCTGACGGAGACCGGCGTCGCCCGCATCACGTCCTTCAACGACCCGCGCCTGGTCCCCCTGTTCACCCCCGCCTGACTCCCGCCGGTAGGCCCAGAGCAGGGCCTCAGCCGGACGAGGGGGCGGCTGAGGCCCGGGCGTCGGGGGGCGGGGTCAGAAGGTGATCTTCACCTTGAGCGCCGTGCGCTCGTCCATCGCCTTGTAGCCGTCCGGGACGCCGTCCAGAGGGACCGCGGCGTCGAAGACCGGGGAAGGGTCGATGGCACCGGAGAGGACGTCCGCCAGGAGCTCGGGGATGTAGGCGCGGGCCGGGGCGACGCCGCCGCGGAGGGAGACGTTGCGGTCGAACATCTGGCCGATGTCGACGCCCGCGCTGCCGCCGTGCGGGACGCCGACGTAACCGACCGCGCCGCCGTCGCGGGCGACGGCGATGGCGGTCTTCATGGACTGCTCGGTGCCGACCGCCTCCAGGACCGCGTGCGCACCCAGACCGCCCGTCAGTTCGCGCACCGCCTCGACCGCCTCCTCACCGCGGGCCGCGACGACGTCCGTGGCGCCGAAGGTACGGGCGATCGCGGTGCGGGCCTCGTGGCGGCCCAGGGCGATGATCCGCTCCGCGCCCAGCCGCTTCGCGGCCAGGACGCCGCACAGGCCCACCGCGCCGTCGCCGACGACGGCGACCGTCGCACCCGGCCGGACCCCCGCGGCGCGCGCCGCGTGGTGACCGGTCGACATGACGTCGGAGAGCGCCAGCATCGCGGTCAGCAGCCGCGGGTCCGACTGGGCGTCAGCCGGGAGCTGGACCAGCGTGCCGTCGGCGAAGGGGACGCGGACGGCCTCGCCCTGGCCGCCGTCGGAGCCCGGGGTGCCCCAGAAACCGCCGTGCGGGCACGAAGTCTGCAGACCCTCGGCGCAGAACTCGCAGACGCCGTCCGACCAGACGAACGGGGCGACCACCAGGTCGCCCGGCTTGACGGTCGTCACGTCAGCGCCGACCGACTCGACCACGCCCAGGAACTCATGCCCGATCCGCTGACCCTTCTCGCGCGCGGCGACACCGCGGTAGGCCCACAGGTCGCTGCCGCAGATGCAGGCGAGGACCGTGCGGACCACCGCGTCGGTGGACTTCCGCACGACCGGGTCGGGGACCTCCTCCACGCGGATGTCGTTCGGTCCGTGGATCACTGTGGCGCGCATGTGCTCGTCTCTCTCTGGTGCCGGCCGGTCAGGCGCTGTCGGCCTCCCACCGTATTGTGTTCCACCGTGCTTCCTGGAACTGACATCGATACGTGGCCCGCGGACTACCCGGATGCGGGGTGGGCCGTGGTCGACGTGGAGACCACGGGCCTGGGCCGGACGGACCGCGTCATCTCCGTCGGTGTCTACCAACTCGACCCGCGCGGCGAGGTCCAGGACCACTGGTACACGACCGTCAACCCGGAGCGCGATCCCGGCCCGGTCTGGATCCACGGGCTGACCAGCGACGTGCTGGAGGGCGCGCCGACCTTTCCGGGCGTGGCCGAGGAGTTGAGCCGGCGGCTGACGGGGCGGGTGCTGGTCGCCCACAACGCCCTGTTCGACTGGTCGATGATCTCGCGTGAGTACGCGCGGATGAGCGACCGGGCGCCGATCGAGCAGCGGCTCTGCACCATCGTGCTCTCCCGCGATCTCGGGTTGCCGCTGCCCAACCACAAACTCGGCACCCTGGCCGCCCACTTCGGCGTCGAGACGCGCCGCGCGCACCACGCGCTGGACGACGCGCGGGTGCTGGCGGAGATCTTCCGGCCGAGTCTGCGGCTGGCCGCCGAGGCGGGGCTGCGGCTGCCGCTGGTGCCGTGCGTGCAGATAAGCGATCTGGGCCTGGCCGAGGAGGCCCGCGCCGCCCGGCCCGCTATCCCCGGGCAGGCGGGCCCGGCGCAGACAACCCGGCGCGCCGGCCTGTGGGGCGGCTACCGTCCGGCCAAGAGGCGCCCCGCCTGCCCCTACCCGAACCCGGGCCGCTGGGAGCAGGACGGTCCGCTGGTCCAGGGCATGCGGGTGGCGATCACCGGCGACACCGCGACCGACCGCGAGGTGCTGGAGGACCGGCTGACCGAGGCCGGGCTGCACGTGGCCTCCTCTGTGAGCAGGCTCACCAGCCTGCTGGTCACCAACGACCCGGACGGCTGGTCCACCAAGGCGCGCAAGGCCCGCGAGGTCGGCACGCCGACCGTGGACGAGGCCGCCTTCCTGCAGCTGCTCCAGGACGTCGCCCCCCAGGACGGACCCCGGGGCCGGGAGCGCCGGTGAGCGGAGGTACCGTCTCAGGGTGTTCCGCATCCTGCTCACCCGGCGCTGGGTGGTGCTCACCCTGGTCTTCCTGGCCGTCATCCCGGTGATGATCTGGCTGGGCCAGTGGCAGTACCACCGCTACCAGCAGACCAACCGCAACAACGCCATGATCAACGGCAACCTGAGTGCGGCGGCGGTGCCCATGGAGGCGCTGTCGAAGCCGGGCGCCACGATCCCGGTGAGCGAGATGTACCGGACCGTCACCGCGCGCGGGCACTTCGACCCGGCGCACCAGTTCGTGGTGCGGCACCGCACCGACGCCTCCGGCGACAACATCGGCTTCTACCTGGTCACCCCGCTGATCCAGGACGACGGCAAGGCCGTGCTGGTCAACCGCGGCTGGATCTCCCCCGGCAACACCATGGGCGCCCAGTTCCCGGCCGTGCCCTCCACGCCGTCCGGCGAGATCACCGTCACCGGGCGGCTGCGCCCCGACGAGACCACCGCGCTGACCGGGATCCGGAACCCCGGCGGCATGCCGGACCGGCAGTTCATGCTGATCAACAGCGGTGAGCAGCAGCGGCGCGTCGGCGAGCCGCTGCTGGCCGGCTATCTGGAGCTGACCGGCTCCTCCCCCGCGCTGCCCTCCTCCGGGCAGGCCGAGCAGGTGCCGAACCCGAACGACAACCAGTCCGACAGCATGGCCGTGGTCGGCAAGGGCGTGCACCTGCCCTACGCCATCCAGTGGTGGGTCTTCGCCGCGCTGATCCCCGTCGCCTGGTGGTTCCTGTTCCGACGCGAGATCAAGCTGGCCCGAAAGGCCTGACTTCGCGGGCCGGGACCGGCAGGATGGTCGGCATGCCTGGACGCATCGAGGACTACGCGCTGATCGGTGACCTGCAGACCGCCGCCATGGTCGGCCGGGACGGATCGATCGACTGGCTCTGCCTGCCGCGCTTCGACTCCCCCAGCTGCTTCGCCGCCCTGCTGGGCGGCGACGAACACGGCCACTGGCGGCTCGCCCCCGCCTCCGACGGAGAGGCGCCGTTCCGCTCCTACGTGGGCGACAGCCTGGTGCTGCAGACCGAGTGGACCACCGCCACCGGCAGTGTCCGGGTCATCGACTTCATGCCACAGCGCGACCGCACACCTGACGTGATGCGCATCGTCGAGGGCATCAGCGGCTCGGTGGACATGATCGGCGAGCTGCGGCTGCGGTTCGACTACGCACGGATCATCCCGTGGATGCGCCGCACCAACCACCACCGCATCGCCATCGCCGGCCCCGACGCGATCTGGCTGCGCTGCGGGGAGGGCGTGCACACCTACGGACGCGACTTCGCCACCTACTCCGAGTTCACCGTCCACGCGGGCGAGCGGATCCCGTTCGTACTGAGCTGGACACCCTCGCACCACAAGAGCGCTCCGCGGCAGGACGCCGAGAAGTCGCTGCAGGCGACTCTGGACGACTGGCAGCGCTGGTCCGACCGCTGCGGGTCCGGCCTCGCCGAGCAGGACCAGGAGGCGGCGCGGCGCTCACTGATCACCCTGAAGGCGCTCACCTACGAGCCCACCGGCGGCATCGTCGCCGCCGCGACGGCGGGCCTGCCCGAGCAGATCGGCGGCGGGCGCAACTGGGACTACCGCTTCTGCTGGCTGCGCGACTCCACGATGACCCTCTCCGCGCTGCTCAACGCCGGCTACCGGGACGAGGCCGTGGCCTGGTACCACTGGCTGCTGCGCGCTATCGCGGGCGACCCGGCCGACCTGCAGACCATGTACGGGGTCGGCGGCGAGCGGCGGCTCCCGGAGCAGGTGGCCGACTGGCTCCCCGGCTACGAGGGCTCGCACCCCGTCCGGTTCGGCAACGCCGCCGTCGACCAGCTCCAACTCGACGTCTACGGCGAGGTGGTGGACACCCTCTACCTGGCCCACCAGCACGGCATCACGATAGAGCAGCACGTCTGGCGGCTCCTGCAGAACCTGCTGGAGTTCCTGGAGGAGCACTGGTCCGACCCGGACGAGGGCCTGTGGGAGGTGCGCGGTCCGCGCCGTCACTTCGTCCACTCCAAGATCATGTGCTGGGTGGCCTTCGACCGGGCGGTCAAGCTCGCCGAGGAGACCGGCATGGCCGGGCCCGTCGAGCGCTGGCGCGAACTGCGCGACATCATCCACGGCGACGTCTGCGCGCGCGGCGTGGACCACAAGCGCGGCGTGTTCACCCAGTACTACGGCGGCGCCGCGCTGGACGCGTCGACCCTCTTCGCCGTCAAGACCGGCTTCCTGGCCCCCGACGACCCGCGCGTCGCCGCCACGGTCGACGCCATCCAGCAGGAGCTCGACCACGACGGCTACATCCTGCGGTACTCCACCCCCACCGGCGAGGCGGACACCGACGCGGTGGACGGCCTCGAAGGCTCCGAGGGCGCGTTCCTCGCCTGCTCCTACTGGCTGTGCGACGCGCTGATCGCCATCGGCCGCGTCGACGAGGCCCGCGCCCTCTTCAACCGCCTGCGGGGCCTGGCCAACGACGTCGGCCTGATCTCGGAGGAGTGGGACCCACTGGCGGGCCGTCAGCTCGGCAACACGCCCCAGGCGTTCACCCACGTCGCCCTCGTCAACACCGCGTTCCAACTCGCGCGCACGGAAGGCTGAACCACACGCACATGGATCTGGGACTCGCCGGACGCGTCTACGTCGTCACCGCCGCCACCCGTGGCCTGGGCTTCGCGAGCGCGCGCGAGCTGGTCACCGACGGCGCGCGCGTCGTGGTCACTGGCCGCAGCAAGGAATCCGTCTCCGAGGCCGTCGCCGCGCTCGGCGGCGACGAACGGGTGGAGGGCGTCGTCGCCGACAACGCCGCCGAGGACACCGCGGAACGCGTGGTCGGCGCGGCGCTCGCCCGCTTCGGGCGCCTCGACGGCGTCCTCATCAGCGTCGGCGGCCCCGCGGCCGGCACGGCGCTGGCCACGCCGGAGTCGGCGTGGCGCGAGGGCTTCGAGTCGGTCTTCCTCGGCGCGCTCCGGATCGCCCGCGCGGCGGCGGACGTCCTGGAGGAGGGCGGGGCGATCGGCTTCGTCCTCTCCGGTTCCGCCCGCGAACCGATTCCCGGCCTGGCCGTCTCCAACGGCCTGCGGCCGGGCCTGGCGATGACGGCCAAGACGCTGGCCAACGAGCTGGGTCCGGAGGGCATCCGCGTCTTCGGTCTGCTGCCCGCCCGCATCGAGACCGAGCGCGTCGCCCACCTCGACTCCCTCTCCCCCGACCCGGCAGGGTCCCGCGCCGCCCACGAAGCCGCGATCCCGCTCCGCCGCTACGGCCGCCCGGACGAGTTCGGCAAGGTCGCCGCCTTCACCCTCTCCCCGGCCGCGAGCTACCTCACCGGCGTCATGATCCCGGTGGACGGCGGCGCCCTCCACGGCCTGTAGGCCCGCCCACGGCTGAGCCGTGGTGATCACCCCTTCCGTCACCACGCGGGTGCGTGACAGGATCGTCCGCGAACGGGCCGGGGGCGGGGGTTGGGGACAGGTGGGTGGTTTCGCGGGGTTCGTGGTGCTGCGCTTGCGGGCGCATCGGCTGCTCGTCGCCGCCGCGGCCGTCAGTATTCTCGTGACGACCTGCGTGCTGGCCACGCTCGCGGGCTTCGCGTCCGGCGTGGCCGACGCCGGGGCGCGGCGGGTGCTGGCGACCACGGACGCGGCGGCCACGCCGCTGCTGTTGACCCGTCACGCCGGCTACGCCGACCGCGCCGGGAGCGACCGGGACGCACGGCGCCTCGCCGCGACCGCGCTGCCGGGGCTGCCGCTGGAGATCCGCAGTCTCGCGCTCTCCGACGGCCTCGCCCTGCCGGGCGGCACCACCGCGAACCCCGACGTGACCAGCCTGGCGACGCTGGACCGGGGCAAGCTCGAGCTCCTGCAGGGCAGCTGGCCCACCGACGCCGTCCCGGGCGGGCCGGTCCCGATCGCCGTGCCGGAGGCCGCGGTCTCGCGGCTGCTGCTCGGCCTCCCGGCCGGCACGCGCAGCGTGACCGGCGGGCGGCTCACCCTCACCGACCAGATCAGCAAGGCCCCGCTCCCGGTGCTGATCTCCGGCGTCTACCGGGCCGCGAACCCGGCCGACCCCTACTGGCAGCTGGACGCGCTCGGCGGCCAGGGCTTCCAGCGGGCCGCCGGCGGCGGCCACGGCGGGGCCGGCTACGGGCCGATGCTGACGACCGACGCCGCCTTCGCGGGCGGCGCGGTGACGCAGTCCCAGCTGAGCTGGCAGGCCGTGCCCGGCACCGACCGCCTGCGCGCCGCCGACCTCGGCGCGCTCGCCGCGGCCGACCGGGCCGCGACCGCGCGGATCAACCAGCAGGGCACCTACCAGGCCGTCAGCAACCTGCCGCCCGTGCTCGACCAGCTCCGTCAGAGCATCCTCGTCGCCCGCTCCACGCTGCTGGTCGTGGTGCTGCAACTGGTGCTGCTCACCGCGATGACGCTGCTGCTGGCGGCCCGGCTGCTCACCGAGGAGCGCGAGGCCGAGAACGCGCTGCTGCAGGCGCGCGGCGCCGCGCCGCAGCGGATCGTGCGGCTGGCCGCCACCGAGGCGCTGCTGCTGGCGCTGCCCGCCGCCGTGCTCGCGCCGCTGCTGGCGCAGCCGCTGATCCGGCTGCTGGGCGCGTTCGGCCCGCTCTCCTCGGCCGGGGTGCGGCTGGACGGGCCGCTGCCTGCCGCCGGTTGGTGGACGGCGCTGGTCACCGCGCTCGGCTGTGCCGCCGTCGTGGTGGTGCCGGCGCTGGCGCGGGCCCGCAGGGCGCGGGAGTCGCGGCGGCCGACGCGCGGGGCGCGCGCCGCGCTGCCCTCCGTGCTGCGCGGCGGCGCGGACTTCGCCCTGGTCGCCCTCGCCGTCGCGGCCTACGTGCAGCTGCGCCACTACGCCGGCGCTCCCCAGGGCCCGACCGGCTCGCTCGGCGTCGACCCGGTGCTGGTCGCCGCCCCCGCTCTGGCGCTGGCCGCCGGAACGGTGCTGACGCTGCGGCTGCTGCCCGTCGTGGCACGGATCGGCGAGCGCCTGGCGACCCGCGGCCGGTCGCTGCCCGGCGCACTCGCGGCCTGGCAGCTGTCCCGGCGCGCGCACCGCAGCGCCGGTCCGGTGCTCGCGCTCGCCCTGGCCGCGGCCATCGGCACCCTGTCGATCGGACTGAACGTCAGCTGGGGGCGGTCCCAGCGGGACCAGGCCGCGTTCGACACCGGCGGGGACATCCGGGTGGCCGCGCTGCACGTCCCCGCGTTCGGGCAGGGCGGTCTGCTGGCCGCGCTGCCGGGCGTCGCGGCGGCGGTCCCCGTCAACCGGCAGCAGCTCAGCCTGGCGGGCGGGCGCATCGGCGAACTGCTCGCCCTCGACACCCGGGCCGAGGCCGGCCGGCTGCCGCTGCGCGCCGATCTCGCCGACCGCTCCGCCGAGCGGCTGCTCGGCCCGCTGGCCGACCCGCCCGCCCCGGCCGCGCAGCGGGGTGTCCCGCTGCCCGGCCGCCCCACCACGCTCGACGTGGACGTGCGGCTCTCGGTCTCCGGCCTGGGGCCGGGGCAGACCCTGACGCCGCAACAGGTCGGCGTCACCGTCGAGGTGACGGACCGCTTCGGGGTGACCGCCGGGCTCGACACCCGATCCGTTCCGCCCGACGACGCCACCCACCACCTGGTGTTCGACCTGCGCGCCGCCGCCGGCACCGGCACGCCCGCCTACCCGCTGACCGTCACCAGGATCGACCTGGCCCGGCCCGTGGCTCTCGCCCCGCGCGCCGCCGACCGGCAGCCGCACCCGCAGCTCACCGCCGCCTTCACCCTCGCCGGGGACGGCGTCACGGCGACCGCCCCCGCCGGACTCGGCTGGAGCAACCGCACCCAGGACAGCGCCGCCAAGGACCACGACTCCACGTACCAGCCCGGAGGTCCGGTCACCGCGCAGCCCTCGGGCCCGGCCGCGCTGACCGCGCGGATGAAGCTCGGCACCTTCTTCGACCAGACCGCCGGCGGCTCCTTCGGCCAGGCGGCGCCGGACGTGGAGAGCTCCTTCACCCCCGCCGGGCCGGCCTCGCTGCCGCCGCTCGCCGCCGTGGCCGACCAGCGCTTCCTCGACAGCAACCACGCCCGGGTCGGCTCGGTGCTCACGCTGAACGAGGCCGGCGGCGGCCTGGTGGTGCGGATCACGGGCGTGGTGCGGCAGTTGCCCGGCACCGGCGCGGCGGCCGAGCAGGGCCTGAACGGGCAGACGCTGAACACCGGCGCCGGCTTCGGCGCGACCGACCCGAACGACGACGGCGGCGCCGTGCTCGTCGACCTGCCCTCCTACGTGCAACGGCTCGACCGCCCCGACACGGCCATCGCCAACGCCTCGGCCCCGCCGGTGGAGTGGTGGCTCGCCGCCACCCCGAACGGCCGCGCCCGGGCCGACGCCGCCCTCGCGGCCGACGGCGACGTCGCCGTCTTCTACGACCGCGCCGCCGTGGCCGCGTCCGCCGCGCACGACCCGATCGGCAGCGGGCCGCAGTCCGCCCTGCTGGCGGGGATGGTGCTCGCGGTGGTCCTCGCCGCGGTCGGCTTCGCCGCCAACGCCTCGGGCACCGTACGGGCGCGGGCGGGCGAGTTCGCGGTGCTGCGCGCCCTCGGCATGAGCCGACGACGGATGGCCCGCGCGACCGCCGCCGAGCTGACCCTGCCGATCGTGCTGGGCGTCGGCGTCGGCCTGCTGCTGGGCGAGGCGATCACGCGGCTGGTGGTGCCGCTGCTGGTGCTGACCCCGCAGGCCACCACGCCGGTACCGGGGGTGCTGGTGGAGATCCCGGTGCTGCCGGTGGCCGGGCTGCTCACCGCCGTCGCCGCCGTCCCGCTGCTGTGCGCGGTCCTCGCCGGGTTCCGCGGCGGCGACCCCTCCCGCCGTCCGCGCACGCCCGAGGAGAGCTGATGTCGCGTCGGAACCGCGTCCCCTGGGTGCGCACCCGGATCGCCCACCTGCCCGGCATCGCCTCGGCCGTCGTGCTGCTGACCCTGGTCACCGGCTTCCTCGCCGCCGCGCTGCCGCTGCAGCTGGACCGCTACCAGGACCGGGCGCTGGCCGCCGAGCTGGCGGGCGCCGGGCTGACCGGCCAGAGCGTCCGGATCGGCGGCAACGCGGTCAACACCCTGCAGAGCGAGCAGACCTGGGAGTTCGCCACGCCGGGCGCGCTCGCGGAGGCCCAGGACGCGCTGCGCGGCGCGCTGGGGGCACCGCTGACCCTGGACCGCGAGGCCGAGACGGCCGGCCTGCACACCCTCGTCGTGGGCGACCCCCTGCCGCTGAGCGGTCTGGCGCTCAGCGGTCCCGGTGTGGCCGCCGGGCCGCAGTCCCCACGGATCGACCTGGTCTGGCAGCCGGACCCGCACCACGAGGTGCGGCTGGTCCAGGGCCGGATGCCGGCCGACACCGCGCCCACCCGCGGCCCCGACGCGCCCGACGGCACGCCCGGCGCGCCGTCCGGACCATTCGAGATCGCGGTCAGCGACAGCACCGCCACCCGGTTCGGGCTGCGCCTGGGCGGGCTCTACCAGCTGGGTCCCGCCGCGCAGGCCCGGCTCGTCGGGGTCTACCACGTCGACCGGCCCCAGGACCCGTACTGGAACACCGGCGACCGCCTCGACGCACCCACGACGCTCAGCGTCACCCCGCCGCACACCGCCGACACCATCGACTACCCCTACGCCGACGCGCTCACCTCCCGCGGCGGCGCCCTGGTGATGCGTTGGCTCGGGCCCACCGAGGCGTACTGGTGGTACCCGCTGCGCGCGGGCAGCCTGAAGGCGTACCAGATCGGGGCGGCCCGGCAGGAGTTGGCCTCGGTCACCAACGGCGGGACGGCCACCTGGATCTACCAGCAGTGGCACGCGGGACTGAGCGCCACCACGAGGCTGGACCCGCTGCTCGCCTCCTACGACGCCGAGCGCGGGGCCCTGGCCCCGCTCACCACCGTCGGGGTGGCGGGCACGGCCGGGGTCGGCGCGGTCGTCCTGCTGATGCTGCTCGGCCTCGCCGCCGAACGCCGCCGCGAGGAACTGCGCCTGCTCCGCGCCCGCGGTGCCTCCCTGCCCGGGCTGTGGGCGCGGCTCTTCGCCGAGTCGGCCCTCTACGCCGGGGTCGGCACGGCGCTCGGCGCGGGCGCCGCACTGCTGCTGCTCCCCAGCGGGCGGCACCGCGCCGCCCTGGCCGCCGCGGCGCTGGTCTGGCTCGCGGCCGCGCTGGCCCACCCGGTCCGGCTGCTCGCCGGCCACCGCAGGGTGCAGCCGCGCGGCCGGGCCGAGGACGTCCTGTCCGCCCGCCCCTCGCGCCGCCGCACGGTCGCCGAGCTCACCGTGCTGGCGGCCACCCTCGCCGCGGCCCTGGTCCTGCGCGGCCGCGGCACCGACCCTGCGGGCGGGGTCGATCCGATGGTCACTCTGGCGCCGCTGCTGCTCGGTCTGTCCGGCGCGATCCTGCTGGTGCGTCTCTACCCGCTGCCGGTGCGCCTGCTCTCACTGCCCTCGCGACGCCGCGACGGAGCGATCGCGTTCCTGGGCCTGGCCCGCGCGGGCCGCGGCTCCGCCTCGGCGGCGCTGCTGCCACTGCTGGCCATGCTGCTCGCGCTGACCGTCGGCGCCTTCGGCGGCTCCGTGCTGTCGGGCGTGCAGCAGGCCCGGGAGACGGGCGCGCTCAGCCTGGTCGGCGCCGACGCACGGGTGAGCACCGACAGCACCGACCTGGACCCCTCGCTCGTCCGGGCCGTCGGCCGGCTGCCGGGGGTCCGGTCCGTGGAGCCGGTCCTCGTGCAGCGCGACCTCGCGCTCGGGGAGACCGCGCGCTTCGACATCCTCGGGGTCCGGCCCGACTCCTACGCCGCGCTGGCGCGGCGCGTCGGCCGGGGCGGCTTCGACGCCGCGCAGTTGCGCTGGGACGGGCACGGCCCGCTGCCGGCTCTCGCCTCCCCCGCCGTCGCCGCCTTCTTCGGCGGCGCGGTCCAGAGCATCGACAGCGACTACGGCCCGCTCCAGGTGCGGGTGGTGGCCACGATCAGCGCGACCCCCGCGCAGGGGACCAATGACTTCGTCGTGTTGCCGGCCGCGCCGCTGCTCGCCGCCGAGCAGGCCCACAACGGATTCGTGAACGGTCCGCGCGTCCTGTTGCTCAGCGGTTCCGTGGACGGCCGCGCCCTGCGCGCCGTCGTCGCCCGCGCACCCGGCGCGAGCGCGGTCGACACCGCGGTACTCACCGAGCAGCGCGCCCGGCTCGCCGGGTCGCCGCTGCAGGCGGGTGCGACCGGTATCTATCTGGCCTCGGTGGTGGCCACCGGGCTGCTCTGCCTGCTGGCCGTGCTGCTGTCGCTGCTGGAGGCCTCGCCGGAACGCTCCCGGCTGCTGGCCCGGCTGCGCACCATGGGTCTCACGACCCGTCAGGGCTACGCGCTGATCCTGACCGAGTCGCTGCCGCCGGTGCTGCTGGCGGCCGTGGCCGGGACCCTGCTCGGGCTGCTGACCGTCCCGGTGCTGGGCTCCGCCGTGGACCTCGGCGCGCTCTCCGGCACCGCCTCGCTGTCGGGCGTCGGCATCAGCCGGGGCCTGCGGGTGGAGGCGCTGCCGCTGCTGGGCCCGGGTGTGCTGCTGCTGGTCCTCGCCGCGGTGGTCGTCGCCGCCGAGGCCGCGTTGATCGGACGGCGCCAGATCGGCGCCCAGTTGAGGGTTGGAGACGCGACATGACCCCTTCCCCCGCCTCTTCCCCGACCTTCGAGGAGCTGCGGGCCCGCTCGGCGGCGGCGCAGGACGGGCCCGCCTACGGCGAGGGCTCGGTCATCGCCTGCGACCGGTTGGTGCGCATCTTCTCCGCCGAGGGCGTCGAGGTGCAGGCCCTGCAGGGCCTGGACCTGACGGTCGCCCACGGCGAGCTGATGGCGATCGTCGGCGCGTCCGGCTCCGGCAAGTCCACGCTGCTGCAGATCCTGGCGGGCCTGGACGTCCCCACCGCGGGGCGCTCCGTCGTCGCCGGGAACGACCTGCTCACCCTGGACGCCAAGGCCCGGCTGCGGTACCGGCGGGAGGTGGTCGGCTTCGTCTGGCAGCAGACGGCCCGCAATCTGCTGCCCTTCCTGACGGCACGCCAGAACGTGCTGCTGCCCATGCAGCTGGCCGGCTTCCGGGCCCGCAGGGCGCGCGCCGAGCGCGCGGACTCGCTGCTGGAGCTGCTGGGCGTCGCCGAGTGCCGCGACCGCCGCCCGGCGGAGCTGTCCGGCGGCCAGCAGCAGCGCGTCGCGATCGCGACGGCCCTGGCCAACCAGCCCTCGGTGCTGCTCGCCGACGAGCCCACCGGTGAGCTGGACTCCGAGACCGCCGCCCAGATCTTCGAGGCGTTCCGCTCGGTCAACTCCGAGCTGTCCACCACCGTCGTCATCGTCACCCACGACCCGATGGTGGCCGGCGAGGTGCGCCGCACCGTCGCCATCCGCGACGGCCGCGCCGCCTCCGAGGTGCTGCGCCGCCTCGCCACCGACGCCGACGGCCAGGAATCGGTGGAGGAGCGCGAGTACGCCATGCTCGACCGCGCCGGCCGCGTCCAGCTCCCCCGCCCGTTCCTGGAGGCCCTCGCCATGGAACACCGCGTCGGCCTCACCCTCGAACCGGACCACATCGCCGTCCGCCCCGAGGGTTAGGGCCTCTCTTGCCGCTACTCGGCGATGCCCGCCAGGTCGCGCAGGCGGCGCAGCTGGGCGGCGCGTTCGGCGGCGCGCTGCTCCTCGAGGGTGCGGGCGCCGGCGCCCGCCAGCAGTGCCTTGGTCTCGATCACCGCGTCGCGCGGCGAGGCCAGCAGCGCGGCGGCGAGGTCGGACGCGGCGGCGTGCAGCTCCTCGCCGGGGACGACCAGGTTGGCGAGACCGATGCGCGCGGCCTCGTCCGCGTGGACCCAGCGGCCGGTCGCGCAGATCTCCAGCGCGCGGGCCGGGCCGACCAGGTCGACCAGGGGCTTGGTGCCGGTCAGGTCGGGGACCAGGCCGAGCGCGGTCTCCTTCATCGCGAACTGGACGTCCTCGGCGACGACGCGCAGGTCGCAGGAGAGGGCGAGCTGGAAGCCCGCGCCGACCGCGTGGCCCTGGACCGCGGCGACGGTGACCAGGTCGGGGCGGCGCCACCAGAGGAAGCCCTCCTGGTACTCGGCGATGACCGCGTCGCCGTTCGGGCCCTTGGCGATCTCGATGAACGAGAGCTCCCCGGGGATGCCCTCGGGGGTGAACGCCTGGCGGTTGAGGCCGGCGGAGAAGGAGACGCCCTCGGCGCGCAGCACGACGACGCGCACGGTGCCGGGCAGCGCGCTGCCGATCGCGGCCAGTGCGCGCCACAGGGCGGGCGACTGCGCGTTGCGGCGCTCGGGACGGCACAGCGTCACCGTGGCGAGCTGGCCCTCGACCTCGAGGCGGACGCCCGCCTCGGCCCAGTCGTCAACAGGCCAGTCGTGAGCGTGGTCAGTCACAGGTTCCTCCGGCAGTCGCGCGAACGTAGCTACCGAAGAGTAACAACGTCGGCGGAGCCGATCCATAGCCGCAGCGCGACGAACGACGGCCAGGGGGAGGAGACCCGGACCGCCGTTGCGTCAGGAACAGATGTCGCGCCGGGAACGACGTCAGCCGGCCGCCGCGGTCGCCTTCGCCTTGCCGCGCGTGGCCCCGCCGCGACCGCGGAGGGACACGCCGGACTCGCTGAGCATGCGGTGGACGAAGCCGTAGGAACGACCCGTCTCCTCCGCGAGCGCGCGGATACTCGCACCGGAGTCGTACTTCTTCTTGAGCTCGGTCGCGAGCTTCTCCCGTGCGGCACCAGTCACCCGGCTGCCCTTTTTCAGAGTCTCGGCCACCCGTGCCTCCTCGTAGCAGTGCTCTGTCGGAATCCCATGATCACCCATGGGGGGCTCCATGGCCACCCATTCGACAAGGTCGATACCGGGATTCCCGCACCCAAGTGGAGTCGCCGCGCGCACGGGGAGCGCACAGGATCTACCCTCACGCCCCCGGCCACAGCGGGCCCGCCAGCCGAAATTGCTGATCAGCAGCGGTAATTGGGGATTGCCGAAGATTGCGGATTCCACGGAATCCGAGCACTGCCCAGCGGCGGAAGATGCAACTGTCGATATGAGGTCTTCTGGGCCAGATGCATGATCCCTCGCCTAGCCGAACAGTTCCGACTAGGCGTTTTGCTGCTGATAATTCACGCAAGCGACACGAGGTCGGCGTAACCCTGGTTCCAGAGGTCCTCGACACCGTCCGGAAGCAGAATGATCCGCTCGGGCTCGAGCGCCTCCACGGCGCCCTCGTCGTGGGTGACCAGCACGACCGCGCCCTCGAAGGAGTGCAGCGCACCGAGGATCTCCTCACGGCTGGCCGGGTCGAGGTTGTTGGTCGGCTCGTCCAGCAGCAGCACGTTCGCGCTGGAGCAGACGAGCGTGGCGAGCGCCAGGCGGGTCTTCTCGCCACCGGAGAGCACGCCGGCCGGCTTGTCCACGTCGTCGCCGCTGAAGAGGAAGGAGCCGAGGATCTTGCGGATCTCGACCAGGTCCATGTCCGGCGCGGCCGAGCGCATGTTCTCCAGGATCGTGCGGTCCGCGTCCAGGGTCTCGTGCTCCTGGGCGTAGTAGCCGATCTTCAGGCCGTGGCCGGGGACGACCTGACCGGTGTCCGGCTGCTCCACGCCCGCGAGCATGCGCAGCAGCGTGGTCTTGCCGGCGCCGTTGAGACCGAGCACGACCACGCGGGAGCCCTTGTCGATGGCCAGGTCGACGTCGGTGAAGATCTCCAGCGAGCCGTAGGACTTCGACAGACCCTCGGCCGTCAGCGGCGTCTTGCCGCAGGGCGCCGGGGTGGGGAAGCGCAGTTTGGCGACGCGGTCGTTCTGGCGCACCGCCTCCAGGCCGGAGAGCAGCTTCTCGGCGCGGCGCGCCATGTTCTGCGCGGCGACGGTCTTGGTGGCCTTGGCGCGCATCTTGTCGGCCTGCGAGTTGAGCTGCGAGGCCTTCTTCTCGGCGTTGGCCCGCTCGCGCTTGCGGCGCTTCTCGTCCGCCTCGCGCTGCTGCAGGTAGAGCCGCCAGCCCATGTTGTAGACGTCGATGCAGGTGCGGTTGGCGTCCAGGTAGAAGACCTTGTTGACGACCTCGTCGACCAGGTTGATGTCGTGGGAGATGACGATGAAGCCGCCCTTGTAGGACTTCAGGTAGTCCCGCAGCCACAGGATCGAGTCGGCGTCGAGGTGGTTGGTCGGCTCGTCCAGCAGCAGCGTGTCGGAGTCCGAGAAGAGGATCCGGGCGAGCTCGACGCGGCGGCGCTGACCGCCGGAAAGGGTGTGCAGCGGCTGGCCCAGCACGCGGTCCGGCAGGCCCAGGCTGGCGGCGATGGTGGCGGCCTCGGCCTCGGCCGCGTAGCCGCCCTTGGTGAGGAACTCGGTCTCCAGCCGCGAGTACTTCTTCATGGCCTGCTCGCGGGTGGCGCCCTTGCCGTTCGCCATCTTGTCCTCGTTGATGCGCATCTTGCGCAGCACCTCGTCGAGGCCACGGGCCGAGAGCACGCGGTCACGGGCGAGCACGTCGAGGTCGCCGGTGCGGGGGTCCTGCGGCAGGTATCCGATCTCGCCGCCGCGGGTCACCGTGCCGCCGGCCGGCTGGCCCTCGCCGGCGAGCACCTTGGTCAGCGTCGTCTTGCCCGCGCCGTTGCGGCCGACCAGACCGATGCGGTCGCCGGGGGCGACGCGGAAGGTCGCCGACTCGATCAGGATCCGCGCGCCCGCGCGCAGCTCGATGTCGTTGGCGACGATCATGGCGAAACCACTCCCGGGACGGTGTGCGAGGGTGCGCCAGTTCGCGCAACAAGCCTCCAGTCTAACGGGCCGCGCAAACGCATTCCCGGGCCGGACGGCCGGTCACCGGGTCCACCACGGCGGACCGCCCCGCCGGAACGGCGAGGACGTCGACGTCCCCCGCCGCCGTCGCCGCCATCCGCACGGGCGCCACCGCGGGCCGCTGCCAGCGGCGGCCGTCCAGGTCGAAGCCCTCCAGCTCGGTCCGTCCGGCGCCGTCGGCGCAGTCGCGCCGGGCCAGCACCCAGCCGCCCACGTGCACGGGCCCGGCTGGGCCGGAGTCGCGGAAGAAGCAGCCGGCGGCGATGGAGGGGAGGGTCGAGGTGCGCAGGGTGCCGTCGCCGGTGTTGTAGGTCATCACCACGTCCCGGGTCAGCACCAGGAACGACGCTCCGCCCGTGCCGAGGGGCACCAGCAGCAGGGGCGTCCGCGCCCCCACCCCCGGCACATAGCGGTGCCACCGCACGGCCGCGGGCTCCGGCTCCATGCCGGTCAGCATCCCGTCGTCCCAGACGGCGACCGTGGTCGCCCCCACCGGCACCAGCCGCAGCGGCCGGTGCCCGTCCCTGCGGTAGCTCCAGGCGACGGCGCGGGTCCGCACGTCGTAGCCCTCCACGGCGGCGGCCGCGATCCGCAGCGCCCCGGCCCCGGCCTCGGCGTCCTGCACCACCGCCACCGAGTCCCCGAACGGCGCCGCCCGCTCCGCCCGCGCCGCCACCCCGACCAGCCCGAGCCCCGCGAGCAGCACAGCCGTGACCAGAACCCGTAGCGAGACGCGGCGACGCATGCAGGCCACCGTAAGGGCTGCGCCCCGCTCCCCGGCGACACCCCGCACTCGTGTCGCGACGCGGGGCCCTCAGGCGCGCGGCTGGTAGATGATGAGGCCGGCGCCGACGAGGCAGACCCCGGCGCCGACGAAGTCCCAGACGCTGGGCCGGAAGCCGTCGACGAGGACGCCCCAGGCGAGGGAGCCCGCGACGAAGACGCCGCCGTAGGCGGCGAGGACGCGGCCGAAGTGGGAGTCGGGCTGGGCGGCGGCGACGAAGCCGTAGGCGCCGAGGGCGAGGACGCCGCCGAGGGCGAGCAGCCAGCTCCGGTGCTCGCGCACCGCCTGCCAGATCAGCCAGCAGCCGCCGATCTCGGCGATCGCGGCGAGGACGAAGAGCAGGACGGAACGAGTGACGGCCACAGGGCAGAGGTTATGCGACCTGCCGCGTGAGCTTGGCCTTCAGCACGCGCGCCCGCCCGCGGACCTCCTTGAGCCACGGCATCCGGCGCCGCGCGAACTCCTTCGCACGCTCCTCCGCCCGCGCCGCGCAGGCCGTGAGGACGACGGCGGGCGCCGAACCGAACAGCAGGCGCTCGTTGTGGGCCGGGTCGGGGCGCCAGCGCTGCTTGTAGGGCTCGTTGCCGCGCAGCAGGCTGAGCTCGTGGCGGCCGGTGCTCACCGCGTGGGCGAGGGACTCGCCGAAGAGCATGCCCGCGATGTCGAGGCGCTCCCGCGCCTCCGGGTGGACGCCGTAGACGTACAGGGCGACCATCCCGGTGCTCTGCAGCATCAGGTCGCAGGCGATCAGGCGGCCGTCGAGGCGGTACTCGCGCAGCTGCGCGCGATCGGTCGCGGCCATGCCGGTCGCGGCCGCGCGCAGGTGCGAGGCGAAGCGTCCCCGCATGTGCTCCGGCGTCGCGCCGCGGTCGCGCCACTGGAGCGCGTGCAGGGCGAGCATCCGGTCGACCGCCTCGGGGGCCTCCCACGGCGGGACGAGGCGGACGTCGATCCCGGCCGCGGCCAGCTTGCGGAGCTTGACCCTGGTGCGCTGCGCCGTGCGGCCGGGCAGGCGGATCAGCAGCTCCTCCATCGGGACGCCGGGCAGGTGCTGCACCAGGGACGCCGGGAGCCGGCGCGCGGTACGCGGCCAGTGGGTGTGCAGGACGTGGACCGCCGCGTCGGCGCGGACCTCCGGGAGGTCGAGGCGGGCGAACGGCCCGCGCAGCTCCGCGGCCAGCGCCGCGGCCAGCCGCCGCGCCGCCTCGTCCGCGAACTCCCGGTCCAGCAGTACGTCGTGGAAGTCGGTGATCTCCGCGCCCAGCGGTCGCAGGACCGCGCCGTCGCGGTAGAGGGGGGCGAGCGCGATCAGCCGTCCGTCGCGACGGACCGTCACCAGACGCAGCCGGCCCGGGCGGCCGTAGCTGTGCCACCAGGAGGCCAGCCAGGCGTGGCTCTGGAACGGCGTCGCGCCCGGACTGCGCTCCTGCAGGTCGTCCCACTCCCCCGCCAGGGCATCCAGCGCCCGCTCGTCGCGGAGCACGACGGTCTCGTACTGCGGCGCGGGCTCGGCGGGGCCACCGCCGGCCGCGTCGGAACGGACGGCCGTCGTCATGCGCCCTGCCCCGCGGTCTCGCGCTGCTGCTCCGGCACGGTCGCGGGGTCGACCGGCTCGGTCGCCGCGGCGACGGCCTCGGCCGTGGGCTCCGTCCGCGCGCCGGCGCCGCCCGCGCCGGGACGGGCCAGCAGCGCGAGGCTGCCCAGCAGCAGGCCGGCCGCGCCGCCGACGGCGAC
>NZ_QKYN01000049.1 GCF_003258295.1 Streptacidiphilus pinicola
GAGGGCGGGTTGGGCTTCTTGCCGCTGATGTTCTTGGTGTTGGTGTTCTTAGGGGGTTGATCAGCCGCTGGCGGATCAACCGCTAGCGGATAATCGACCACCGGCCCTGACCTGCGGTTTTGCTTGTTCTGGCTGGTGGGGGCCGGTGGCGGGTTTTCCACCACCGGCTCTGAGCTGGGCGGCGGCCCGTCCGGGGTGTCAGTGATCAGGTATTCGAAGGCGCCGAGAGTGCCGTCGGGGCGGCGTTCCTGACGGCGGAACAGATAGCCGTACACCTCCAGCTCGCGCAGGCCGGTCCTGATGGCGGCCAGGCCGTCAGTGGACTGCTCGGCCAAGCGCTGTGGAGTGATGCCGTAGCCGTCACGGTGGGTGGAGATGAGCCCGAAGACGCCCTTGGCCTTGAACGACAGCCTCGGGTCGCGGAAAAGGTCGTTGGAGATCTGGGTGAAGCGGTCCGCCGCCATGGCTCCGCGGCGGATCCGCGGGTACGTACGCGTGGTCACAGCGCGGTCCACCCCCGTGCTGAAGTGTCATCGCCGGCCAGCGGGGTCCAGATCTGCGCGGAGGGCCCGTGGGCTTCGAGGTCTTCCAGGATGGCGGTGCCGAGCGGGACCTTGCGCGCGAGCCGCGCGGCGAGCGGGTTGCCTGCGGCCATGGCCCGCAGGTCCTGGATGCGGTTGTTCAGAACGGGGCGCGAGGCGCCGGTCAGGACGAACAGCACCCGGGGGAAGACTGGGTAGTGGCGCAGCCAAGCTGGGAGCGGCGCCGCGGTGCGGTTGCTGATGCGGCGAGCCCCGAACGCGACGGGCGTGTAGTCGTGGAACCGCGAGTAGGTCATGAGTTTGGAGGCGAGGCGCTCGCTGCTCATGGTGGCGCGGTCGAGCTCCACGAAGGCCCGCAGCTGGGTGCGGCCGCCGGCGTCGGTGGCCGTGTAGCGCATCAGGGCGTCGGCGACCAGGGCGTCGCCGCGGGTCTCGGAGAGCCGGTGGCCGACTTCCGGGGTCCAGTCGAGCGGGCCGTAGTCGTCGCCGTGGCGGCGGGCGTCGGCGAGGAAGGTCAGGTGGGTGCGCAGGACCGCGAGGGTGTGCGGGGCGCGGACCTTGATGGAGGCCGGGGTGTCGGCGAAGGCGGGGTGGTCTTGGTCGCGCAGTTCTGGCAGGGAACTGGCGACGTCGCGGCCGGAGGCGGTGAGGTACCACAGGCCCATCGAGCCGGGGCGCGGAAGGACGACACGGTCGGCGAGGCCCTTGGAGCGCAGGTCCTGGAGCTGGAGGCGGGTGGCGTTGATGTGCCTGCTGCTGCCGATCAGGTCGTGCAGGTGTCGGGTGCTGCCCATGCGGTGCTGGCTCAGGCAGGCGAGCAGGAGGTAGGCGGGGGTGACGTTCACTGGAACTCCGTGGGTTTGACGAGGCAGGGGCCCTCGGGGCGCGGAGGCGGCGGGGTGCGGTCGGCCGGGCCGGTGAGGAAGGCGAGGACGACGGCGTCCTGCTTGTCGGCGAGCTTGTGGAGGTAGGAGGCGGTCCTCGCGCCGACGGCCTGGGTGCTTGCCTGGGTGAGCTCGCCGAGGTGCTTCTTGCTCTTGATGGCGCAGAAGACCTCGGCCGGCTGGGGGCCGCGCACGGTCAGCGGACCGCGCTGCTTGCCCCCGGCGGTGAAGGACAGGGCGTGGTGGTAGCGCGGCAGTTCGGCGACCTCGCGCACGGTGATCGCGCCGTGCCACTGCTCGGTGACCGCGCCGACCGAGTCGGTCGACCCGGCGGTCGTCGACAGTACGGAGGCGTTCTGCAGCAGGGAAGCGCGGGTGCCTGCGCTGATGCGCTCCAGCAACTGCGCGAGGACGTGCAGGCGGATGCCGAACTTGCGCAGCTGCTCGGTGATGTCCGCGATCGTGGAGCCGGTGCCGGCCTGGTCGAGGGCGATCAGCTCGTCGATCCAGATGTGGAACGGCTTGCGTTTCTTCTCCGGCAGGTTGCCGCGGGACAGGCCCGCGCGGAACACGTCGCGCATCAGGAGGTTGACCAGGAGGCGTTGGGTGGGGCCGGTGCCGCCCAGGCACAGCCAGACGATCCGGCGCTTGTCCATCGCCGTGCGGGCGTTCCACTTGCCGGTGGGGGCGCCGAGGAGGGCGTGGGCGACGGGGTCGGCGGCGAGCCGGTCCAGCGGATTGAGCACGGGGGCGAAAGCGTCGTCGCCGTAGGCGGTGAAGGTGGTGGTCCACCAGGCCTTCGCCTTTTCGGGCAATTTGTCGAGGACGGCTTCGCGGAACGAGACGTCGGTCAGGAGCGTGCGGACTTGGAACAAGGTGGCCTGCGCCCGGGGCTTGCCGGCAGCGACGGCCTGGCGGTTGACCTCAACGAGGGCTTCCAAAGCCTTGAACAGGACGGTGCTGGCGCGAGGGGCGGTCCGGTCGTCCCAGCCCAGGACGATTGCGAAGGAGTCGACCGCCGCTCGCACGACTTCGTCGGGGCGCTGGCCAGCGTCCATGCCGAGGGGGTTCCACGAGGGCAGGCGGGCGCCCGCGTCGCGGCCGGTCAGGTCGATCCGCCAAACCCGGTCCCGCAGCGACTCATGCGCCAGGAACGGGGCGGCAAGGTCCCAGGAGTCGGCGTGGGGGTCGACGAAGAACACCCCCTGGCCGGCGGCCGCGACCGCGATCGCCTGCACGACGGCCCTGGTGGTCTTCCCGTAGAAGGACTTGCCCACCGACACCGAGAACAGGGTCTCCTCGAGCGGAGAGGCGACCAGCCGGGTCGTACCGTCCGGGGCGTGGTACCAGCCCTGCGGCATCAGCGGCTTGCCGAGTTCGTAGGTGGGCAGCGTGGCGGCGGTCAGCGGCTGGCGGCAGTGCACGGTGGGGGGCTTGAGCAGGCCGGAGAGCTCGGAGATGTTCAGCCAGGAGTCCGCGCGCGGCAGGACCAAGCCCGTGGTCCAGCGCCGGTCGAAGCTGCCGCGGCGCAGGAGATGGTTGGCGTTCCACTGCCATGGGCCCAGCCGGGTGCCCTCGACGCGCAGGCGGGATCGGCCGGCGAAGACGTCCATCGCGGAGGTCAGGGATTTATGGGAGCGCTCCGCGCGGCCTTCCTGGTCGGAGGCGCAGCGCACCAGCAGCTGGAGGCGGACCAGGCCAAGGTCGTCACCGAGGCGGCCCCAGACCTGCGCGGCGTCGACCGGGCGGGGACGGACCGTCATCGCCATGCGCCGGCCCCCGTGGCCGCGATGGTCGCCGAAGTCCAGGAGGTGCGCGAGCTGGACGGCGAAGGAGTCCTCGATGGCGTCGGTGTCGGCGATCGCCCGCCGCGTTGCCTTGCGCGCTTCACTCTGGGCGCGGGCGCGCGCGGCGGCGGCGAGGTGCCAGCGCTTCAGGCGCAGCCGCCAGGTGGGGATCGGCTGAAGGTCGACGATCACCTCGGCCAGGTCGCCGAGGTCCGCACGGACCGCCGCCACCGCGTCCATGATCGGCTGGAGCGGGTCCGGATGCAGCGGCACCTCGCGCAACGGTGCGCCGGGGTCGCCACGCAGCACGAACTCCGCGCGCAGCGTGTGCTTGCGTGCGCGATCCCGGGTGGGGCGGCAGCGCTCGACGGTCACCTTGTCATACGGCGTCGTGGACAGTATGTCCTGCGCGCTGGCGTGGCCCTCCAGGCTGTAGTCGAGCGGTGTCTCTCCTGTGCCGTCGGCGCGCAGTCGGATGCGCACCGACTGCGCGCGGGCCGGCGCCCACCACGGTCCAGAGCGGGCCGCGCGCAGCAGCACAGCGGCACCCCGCCAGATCTCCTCCTGGCAAGGGTCGAACGCGCGGGCCGGGGTGAGGGTGTAGCGCACGCGCTGCGCGAGAACCTTTCGGGTCAGCCACTCGCGCAGGACCAAGCCGCCGGCGATCAGCGGCAGGCAGAGGAAGGTGAGCAGCAGGCCGTACGCCGTGAGCCAGGCGGGCACGTGCCACAGCCACAGTGCGCAGCGCACGAGCAACCGGACCAGGCCAGTGGTCAGCGCGGTCATCGCGCGCGCTCCGCGTTGATCGGGGCGGTGCCAAAGATGGGCGAGAAGCCGGGGTTGTGATGCACAGTCGCCTTCCGTGGGGATCGAGGAGATCCGATACGGGAAGCAGACCCGCGCAAGGTCACCACTACGGTCACCAGATCCACCCGCGAAGCATCACGAGCCGATAACAACCGCAGTCACCAGCGGGACTGACGAGTCACCAGTCGCCGGTAACTGACCCGTGACAGCGAGCCTGGACCGATTGCCAGCGAAGGTGGACCGACTGCAGTTCGTGACAACGAAGATGGACCGCCCGGCGACGCCGCATCCCCCGCTCCGCTGGCTGCTCGCCGTGCCGGGCCCCCTCACCCCGCGCCGCCCCACGCCCTGCCGGCCGCCCCATCACCAGAGCCCACCGGCGCCACGGGCCCCGCCCAGCCCGCGCCCTGGTTTTCGACGTGGTCCCGACCGCTTCCGCGCTGGGCTGGGCTGCGGCAGGCGGCCGCGCTGCTGCCGGAGCCCGGGTAGCGCCGCTGGCCATGGACAGCCTGCGATCATGCGTGAGTGCATGAACTCGAAGAACTGATCAACGTCAGCGACCCGGCCTGGCCTGAGCTACTCGAGCTGTTTGCGGCCAGCGCCGCCCCGGTCGAGGTGCTGCCAGGCGACGCGGCGGAAGGTCGCCGTGGCCTGCTGCAGATGCAGCTCACGGCCCGGTCGGCGCTCGGCGGTCTTGTGTTGAACAGCGGTGGACTTGTCGTGGACCACGGCTGGGTTCGGGTATTCGGCGGCGGCTCGGCAGGCCGCGGCATGCCGAGCCTGGCCCAGGTGAATCAGTTCCCCGTGGCCTTCGATCCGGCGTGGCATCCCGCGACCGGTCTCGTTGTGGGTCATGACGTGGTGGGCGGGGTGTTTGCCCTCAACGGCCATGACCCTGCCGCCGTGGGCCGCCCCGGTGTCCCTGGGCAGATGATCTATTTCGCTCCGGACACACTTGCGTGGGAGGCGATGGAGATGGGCCACTCGGGATGGCTCACCTGGCTGCTCTCTGGGCGCCTGGAGACGTTCTATGACGGCCTGCGATGGCCAACCTGGCGGGAGGAAGCAGAGGCGCTGGCCTTGGGGCAAGGCATCACGGTCTATCCGTTCCTGTGGTCCAAGGAAGCCCGCGCGGATCTCGGCGCAACCCGCCGTCGGCCGGTGCCGATGCGAGAGGTCCTGGGGGCGGCCTCAGATTTCGTTCGGCAGATGGGTCCGGCCGATCCCGGTTTTCTCGGCGACGTGTAGTCCAACAAGCTCACTGCTGGCTGTGGTCGGCTCAACTTGAGCCGCCAGTGCAGGTAGGCGGTGGTGGGGAGTTCGGTTCGGCTGCCGGCGGGGCAGCCACCGGATCGAGGTGGCCGGTGAAGACGGCCAGGTCACCGGGTGACGGCGCGTCACGCTGCCCGCGGGTCCTCCGTCTGTTGTTACCTGACGCCGGCCTGTACGAACCGCCGGGTGACGGAGGCCACGAGCAGCGCGGTGGCGGGGTCCGTCGCGCCTGCTGCGCGGGCCTTGGCCCACAGAGCGACCGTCCTGTCGCGGGCCGCGCGTGCGCTCGGGTGTCCGGCGCCGTGGTCGCATGCCCAGCCAGAGGCGGCGCGCGCGTACAGCTGGACGGCGCGGACGTCGTCGCCGATCTCGTGGCACACGTGCGCGAGCAGTTCCATGGCATTCCACAGCTGGTGGCAGCTCGGCCCGAAGGCGCGCTCCACGTCCCACACCAGCGAGCGGGCGCCCATGACCGCGTCCAGGAGCCTGCGCTCCATCAGCGCGGCAACAACGCGTGCTGCAGCGGCATCGACCCACGCTGCCCCGTCGGAGACGACTGTGCTGGTGGGCTGTGCGAGGTACACCGGCTGTTCGCCAGCATCGTCGTCGCTGCGCAACACGGTGCGCAGCGCATTTCGCTGAGCGCTGCGCTGTGCGCGCACACGGGCTGACCGTTGCGCGCGCGCAGCTGCTGCGCGCGTGAACGAGTTCCTGGTGGTTGTCCAGAGCAGTGCGGCCGGCCACAGCACCACGCACACGAGGACCGCGATGACGGCGCCCACGGCGCGCACGGGCTCGATGCCGAAACGGTCGCCGCCCGGATGCGCACAGCGCTCCGGCAGCGGCAGACTCACCAGGCAGCAGACCGCGATCCCGACGAGCCCGTAGAGCGTCACCGCCGTGACGGATGCGGGGGGCTGGGGCAGCAGCAGGGGAATACCGGACACGTTGTCCTCCTCCAGGATGTGCCCCCCACTCCATGCCGCGCGGGTCACCGCTACCGTCACCAGTTCGGCGGCCACCGGTTGCGATGCCGTAACGGCCGCCGCGCGCCGGTGTGCAGTCCTGGTCGCCGCTCTTGCGTGTGCGCTGCCCATCTCGGACGAAATCAGGCCGTTGACCTGCCCTGGTTACCTTTTCGGTGACTTGGTGCGGTGTGGGTAACCAGCCCTGTGGGTGCCCCCGGGACGGTCGGGGAGCGTTCGAGACGGGAGGCGTGTCGGCCTGTGCTCATTGGCGTTGGACAGGCATGAGTTCCATGAGCACGAAGTTCCTCCCCGTCGCGATGACTGCCTCGGTCCTCGCGGTCGGCGCGACAACAGCCAGCGCCACCGGCCAGTACCAGGCGATCTCCTTGGACGCGGCGTCAGGCGACTCGTCCGTCTCCGGTCATGCGCAACTGGACGTCACGCGCGAGCACGGCGGCTTCCGCGTCCGCGGCACCGTCACGCCGTACCGCGGCTGCGTCGAGCTGAAGGCGATCGAAGACCACTGGGGTCTCTACGTGGGCGAAGACACGATCACGCGCGCATGCGGCCACGACCACCAGGTCTTCGTCAGCGCGTTCACCCACCACTCCGACGTCGTGCTGACCGCGGACGTCGGCCCCGGCTACGACTCGCGCATCGTGCAGCTCACGGGGACAGGCGGGTGAACCGCACCGGCCTGCGCCCCGCCGCGGCGGCCCTGCTCGGGGCGGCCGCCTTGCTGAGCGTGTCCGGGTGCGCTGCGCACCGCCACTGGATGAGCCCCGGGCTGGCGCCGATCGCCGCCAGCCCGAGCACCACTGGCTCCGCCTCTGCCTTGCCGGCAGCGGGGTTCCACGCCCCGGCCGGCCCGGCAGATCCGCGGGTCTCCCCCTCGATGGCCGCGAGTCCGCCGGCTTCCCCCTCCGCCTCGGCCGGCGCCTCATCCGCGTCGGCAGGAACACCCGCAGCCGCCCGGCCGGGGCGGGACTCCGTTCCGCTCCCTGCCCCACAGGCGCCGGCGCGGCACGCCGCATCGCGCGGAACGACCGGGTCCCACCACCACGGTGGCTCGGCCCACTCAGCCGGTCGGCACGGCCCGTCCCCCTGCGACGCCCTCGCCAAGGAGGGCGGGCTGCCCGGGAACCTGTTGGCCCAGTGCCGCCACATCTACGGCTGACGCTGTCGCGTGCATGAGCGGTGGTGGCCGGTGCGCACTGCGCACCGGCCACCGTTGTTCTGCACCCTTGCTGTGTGCGCAGCCGGGTGCTGCGCAGTGCGCGTCGAGGGGTGCGCGCGCTACCGGCGGCCGACGATGTGCGCAATCAGGACGAGCGCGTAGGTCTGCGCGCACGCGGTGATGACGCCGAGGGCGACGGTGCGCACGGAGTCGGCCCAGCGCGATCGGCGCCGGACCGCAGGGCGCGGCTGGGGTCGGCGAGGCGTCCTCTTCGCGTTCGACTTCTTCGGCTTGGACATGGCGAGCCTCCACGGATAGTGACAGCGGATCACGTCGGCTCGAGGGGGCTCGCGCCGCCTCGGTGGTTCCGACGCGGCGAAGGCAAGCGGTCGATTCGGGCTCTACCAACACCCCGATCCCGCCGTACGGACCCGCGCTCGCGCACGGGGGAGGACGGATTGCTGGCCGGCGGCGGACGACGGATCAGGGTCTTGGTCGAGGCCGGGGCGACTGGTAGTGGGCGCGGCGGCGTAGGCGGCAGTTTCCGCGGATTGGGGTGTTGGTTGGCCGCCGGATCTGGGGTATCCAAAAGGGTCACCAGTGCAGGTCAAGCCCCCGTTCCGCCGTCAGTGCCGGGACCGGCGGCGAGTGCTGGTTACCTTCGGCCGGCACGGGACTGGTTACTGGTTACCTTCCTGTCGTTGCGGTTTCGTGATGCTCAGCGGGTGGATCTGGATACCGGAGCGGTAACCCCGCGGGGGTTAGGTCAGGGCAAAGATCCCGACCGACCGCCGGAGGCCCACCCCGATGTCTCGCTCCCCCGCCCTCCCCGATGCCGCACTCACCGACAACGTCGTCGACGCCGTCGTCCCCGGTCGTGCCTGCCCCCCAGCACCGCCACGCCGCGTCCCCGTGCTGGCTTCCCCCGCCCCACGCCCGCGCCCCCCGCCCCCCTCCTCACCGTCCGCTCCCGTCCCT
>NZ_QKYN01000050.1:0-201 GCF_003258295.1 Streptacidiphilus pinicola
CCCGATCCGGTACCCCTCCCACAGCGGGCCGCCGGCCCGGTCGAGGGCCTCGGTCACGGCGGCCACCATCCACTCCGTGCCGTCGGGAGCCCCGCCCGCGACGGCGGTGAGGGCGGCCGTGAGCCGGTCGTGCAGGCCCGGGTCCGCGTCGGCGAGCCGACGCGACAGCCACTTGCCCGCGCCGAGCCAGCGCCCGTCCGC
>NZ_QKYN01000050.1:311-14340 GCF_003258295.1 Streptacidiphilus pinicola
GCGGCGACCGCCGCCGCGCCTCCTCCGCGTCGGCGAAGCGGCGCCAGACCTCCTCGCTCTGCACGAACAGCTCCACCGGCCACCCCGCGTACCGCAGGCTCTCCCGGTAGCTCGGATGCTCCGCGCCGACCAGCACGAGCACGTCCAGGTCCGACGTCGGCGTCCGCTGCGCGGTCAGCACACTCCCCGCGACGAACGCGGCCCTGGCCTCGGCGAACCGCTCGGCGACCAACTCCCGCGCGGTCTCGACCGGCTGCGTGCGCTGATCCGCGCTCGCGGGTGTCTCGTCCATGATCCAACCGTATCGCCCGCGGGCTTCCCTGCTCTCAGGCACAATGCTGCGCGAGCGAGAGCAGCGAGCCGAACGGGGGGTGCGCATGCTGCCGTACCGCGAACACCGAAGTGCCTGGAACTTGCGGTTGGTGATGGTCACCGTCGTGCTTCCGCTCACGGTGGAGGCCGTTTTCGCCGTGCTCGGGGTGCTGGTGAACCCGGGGTGGTTCACCATGAACGTCGTCCTGCTCTTCACCCCGCCGGGGCTGGTCTGCGCCGCGCTGGTCCACCGGAACCGTCCCACGGGCATCGTGGTGGACGAGTCGGGCATCCGGATCGGCGCGGTCGGCTCGTCGGCCGCCGCCGGGCGGCATCCCACCGTCAACCACCAGAGCTGGACCGTCTTCCGCTGCCCCCGCGAGTCGGTCATCTCCACCCGCGTGGTGACGGACCCCGCCAGCCTGCGCGAGCTGCGCACCTCACCGGAACTCCGGACCCTCACCAACCGCTGGTCCGTGCCGCGCACCATGCGGACCTGCAAGCTGGGCGTCCTCACCGCCCCGTTCATGCGCGCCGCACTCGTGATCGAGCTGACGCCCCACGACGTGACCTTCCCGGACGTCCGCCCGGCCCGCTTCTACCGCGGCAGGAACGGCGGCTCCTCCCGCCGGATGCACGGCGAACCCAGCCTCACCTGGGTCGCCCCCACCCGCCACCCGGAGGCACTCCGCGAGGCGCTCAGCCACCTCTCGTAGGCGTCCCCCTCATTCCCCCGGCCATTGCGCCCCCGCGTCCGATGCGAGGCGACGGAGGAGGGTGGGGACGCTGGTGCCGATCGGTTCGCGGATGACCTCCACCGCCCGCGTCGTCGTAGGGGGTCGGGTCGGCGTTGACGACGATGAGGCGGGCGCCCGCCGCGAGGGCGAGGTCGACGAGGCCGGCGGCGGGGTGGACCTGGAGGGTGGTGCCGACGGCGAGCAGGAGGTCGCAGGCGGCGGCGATGGCGCGGGCCTGGCCGAGCACCTCCGGGTCGAGGTGCTCGCCGAAGAAGACCGTGGCGGGCTTGAGCACGCCGCCGCAGACGGTGCAGCGCGGGTCGGTCTCGCCCGCGCGGACGTGGTCGAGGGCGTCGGCGAGCTCGCCGCGCCCGTGGATGGGAGCACCCCCGGCCGAAGGCTGGGGGAGCACGCACTGGGTGCGACGTGCGGTGCCGTGGAGTTCCAGGACCTTCCGGCGCCCGTGAGCGCAGCGACGAGGGGGCGGCGGGCGGTGTCGCTCATGCAGGGAAACGTAGCGAGCGGACGGTCGGCAGGCGACCGGGTTTTCGTCCTGACGGCCATGACGAGGAGCAGCGGAAAACTCGGCGCGGACACCTGTTGCGCGAACCTGACTCAGCAGTATGTTGACACCATGTCTAATAAGCAGCCGGCCTGGGCGCCGGAGGACCTGGACCGTTTCCGCGCCGTCCAGCAGCTCGCCTACCGCTGCGCGGAGGCCGTCGCTGCGACGCTGGAGCCGGGTGTCACCGAGAAGCAGGCCGCCCGGCGCATGCGCGAGTGGCTGATGGAGAACGGCGCGGACGACTGGTTCCACGTGCCGTTCGCGTGGTTCGGGGACCGCACCACCTTCCACAGGTTCCGGACGCCGCTGCAGTTCTTCCCGACCGACAAGCGACTTGAGGAGGGCATGCCGTTCATCCTCGACTGCGCGCCCGTCGCCGACGGCTACACCGCCGACATCGGTTACGCCGGGAGCCTCGGCGGCAACGCCGTGCAGGAGCAGATCCTCGGTGACCTGCAGGAGTACCGCGCGCTGATCCTCGCCGAGGTGCGTGAGCGCAAGCCGCTCAACGAGATCTACCGTTCCGTGGACGCGCTCATCGCCAAGCACGGCTACGACAACCGCCACCGCGTCTACCCGGGCCGGGTCCTCGCCCACCAGGTCACCCGCCTGAAGGCGCGCGGGCCGCGCACGGTCGTGGCCGGTTTCGGGATCCGCAGCCTGCAGACGCTCGGCCGGGAGCTGGTCGCCGAGCGCATCGTCGGCCGCTCGCCGCTGTGGGCGGACGGCAAGTCCTCCGGCCACGCGCCGACCCCCGGCCTGTGGGCCGTCGAGCCGCACCTGGGCCTGCGCCGGATCGGCGCGAAGTTCGAGGAGCTGCTCGTCGTCACCGAGGACGACGCGTACTGGTTGGACGACGACCTGCCGCACGTTCGCGCCTGGGCGGGTCAGGCGCCCACCACCAGCGAGAAGGAGACCGTCGCGTGAAGGAGCTGCAGACCTACGTCACCGCGCCCGACGGGGTGCGGCTCGCGGTCTTCGAGTGGGGCGAGCGCTCCGCCGCGACCACTGTCGTGCTCGTGCACGGCTACCCCGACACCCACGCGGTGTGGCGGCCCATCGCCGAGCAGCTCGCCGAACGCCACCACGTCGTCGCCTACGACGTGCGCGGGGCCGGGCAGTCGGACGCGCCGCGCAAGGTCCGGTCCTACACGCTCCCCACGCTGGAGGCGGACCTCGGCACGGTGCTGCAGGAGGTCAGCCCGGACAAGCCGGTGCACCTGGTCGGGCACGACTGGGGCTCGATCCAGTCGTGGGAGTCGGTGACCGGTACCGCGCTGGCGGACCGGATCGCCTCGTTCACCTCGATTTCCGGCCCGTGCCTGGACCACGTCGGACAGTGGTTCCGCAGCAAGCTGCGGCAGCCGACCCCGCGGGCGCTCGGACAGCTGGCCTGGCAGGGCGTGCACTCCTGGTACATCGGCTACTTCCACCTGCCGCTGCTGCCCCCGCTGCTCTGGCGCACCGCGATGGTCAAGGGCTGGCCGGCGCTGCTGCACGCGATCGAGGGCGTGCCGCGCGGCAGCGGCGCGCCGACGTTCCCCACCGACGCGGTGCGCGGGCTGGCGCTCTACCGGGCCAACATGATCCCCCGGCTGACCCGGCCGCGGCAGCGGCCCACCGACATCCCGGTGCAGGTCGTGCTGCCGCAGAAGGACCTCTACGTCACCCCCGCGATGGCCGGTCAGGCGCCGCAGCCGTTCGTGGGGCGGCTCTGGCGGCGTCCGCTGCGCGCGGGGCACTGGGCGCCGCTGACGCACGAGGGCGTGCTGGCGGGCTGGATCGACGAGTTCGTCGACCACATCGAGGGCGCCCCGGCGGCGCCCGGACTGGAACGGGCGCAGGTGAGCTCCGGCCGCGAGGGCGGCGGGTCCGAAAAGGCCGGCGGCGCCAAGAGGGGCCGCTCCGGCAGCGCAACCAGCGCCGGTGACACGGCCGCGTCCGCGCAGCACGCCGGGAAGCTGGTCGTGGTGACCGGCGCGGGCAGCGGCATCGGGCGGGCCACCGCGCTGGCCTTCGCCGAGGCGGGCGCCTCCGTCGTGGCCGCGGACCTCAATGCCGATTCGGCCGCGCGCACCGCCCAGTTGGCCTCGTTGCTCGGCGCGGGGCGCAGCGGCTCCTACGCGGTGAACGTCTCCGACCCGGTCGCGATGGAGGAGTTCGCCAAGGCCGTGCACGCGGAGCACGGCGTGCCGGACGTGATCGTCAACAACGCGGGCATCGGCCTGGGCGGGGCGTTCCTGGACACCCAGACCTCCGACTGGGACGCGGTGCTGGGCGTCAATCTGATGGGCGTCGTGCACGGCTGCCGTCTCTTCGGCGCGATGATGAAGGAGCGCGGCGAGGGCGGACACATCGTCAACATCGCCTCGGCCGCGGCCTACCTGCCCTCGCGGACGCTCTCCGCCTACGCCACCAGCAAGGCGGCGGTGCTGATGCTCACCGAGTGCCTACGAGCCGAGCTGGCCGACCAGGGCATCGGCGTCAGCGCTGTCTGCCCAGGCTTCGCCAACACCGCCATCGCCAAGGCCACCCGCTACGTCGGCGTCAGCGCGAACGAGCAGGAGCAGCTGCGGGGCAAGGCCGACCGACTCTACCGGCTGCGCAACCTGCCGCCGGAGCGTGTCGCGGAGGCGGTACTGCGGGCGGTCGAGGAGAACCGGCCGGTGGTACCGGTGGCCGCGGAGGCCCGGATCGGACGGGCGCTCAGCCGCCTCTCCCCCGGCACGCTCCGCTTCGTCGCCCGCCGCGACCTGACGCCTCGCTGAGGCCCTCCCCTTCTCTCTCGCAACGCCATGATCCACGAGGAGCCCCCACCGTGACCGCACTCGAGGTCAGCACCGAGCACACGCCGCTGCAGGCGCGTCGCGTCAGCTTCGACTGGGCCCAGACGCCGCTGCACTGGGTTCCGAACGACCCGTTCTCCACTCACATGATCAACGTCCTGCACCTGCTGCTGCCGGCCGGCGAGCGCTGGTTCGTGGACGTCTACAAGCAGGCCCTGCCGCTGGTGCGGGACCCCAGACTGCGCGAGGACATGATCGGGTTCATCGGCCAGGAGGCCGTGCACTCGCAGGCGCACTCCACGGTGCTGGACCACATGATCGCGCAGGGCCTGAACCCTTCGCCCTACACCGACCAGATGGACTGGTTCTTCGAGCACCTGCTCGGCGACCACACCGCGCCGCCGGCGGCCACCGCCTGGTGGCTCAAGGAGCGGGTGGCCCTGATCGCGGCGATCGAGCACTTCACCGCCGTGCTCGGCAAGTGGGTGCTGGAGGCGCGCGGCTTCGAGCGTTACGGTGCCGACCCGGTCATGGTGGACCTGCTGCGCTGGCACGGCGCGGAGGAGGTCGAGCACCGCTCGGTCGCCTTCGACGTCTTCCAGCACGTCGACGGCCGCTACGGCCGCCGGATGCGGGCGATGACGACGGTCTTCCCGACGATGTTCTGGCTGTGGGTGCGCGGCGTGAAGTTCTTCATCGCCAACGACCCGGAGCTGACGCCCGCCCAGCGCAAGGCGCTGGAGCCCAAGGTCAAGGACTGGGTGCGGGCGGCCAAGGCGGAGCTGGTGCCCTCGCCGAAGGAGATCTTCACTGCTGTGCCGCGCTTCATGCGCAAGCGCTACCACCCGACCCAGGAGGGCTCCACTGCCAGGGCGCTGGCCTACCTGGCGGGTTCGCCGGCGGCACGGGCGGCGGCCGAGGAGGCGGAGGCGGCGACGCGTCCGCTGCAGTTGGTGGTCAGCGAGCGGCGGGAGCCGGCCGAGGGCGTGGCGGAACTGGTGCTCTCGTCCGCGAGCGGTGCTCCGCTGCCGGAGTGGGAGCCGGGCGCGCACCTGGACCTGCTGCTGCCCTCGGGCCTGGTACGGCAGTACTCGCTGTGCGGGGACCCGGCCGACCGCCGCTCCTACCGCATCGGCGTGCGGCTGACCGAGGAGACCCGCGGCGGCTCGAAGGAGGTCCACGAGACGCTGACCAGCGGCGCGTCCGTCGAGGCGCACCGGCCGCGGAACCGCTTCCCACTCGCGCCGGGCAAGGGTCCGCGCCTCTTCGTCGCCGGTGGCATCGGGATCACCCCGATCCTGGCCATGGTGCGCGAGAGCGCTGCTCGCGGAAGTGACTGGCAGCTGCTCTATGTCGGGCGCTCTCGTTCGAGCATGCCGTTCCTCGACGAGATCAGTGCTCTCGCAGACGCCGAATCCCGAGTCACGGTGGTCGAGACGGACGTCGAGGGCCTGCCCGACCTGTCCGTCGCCCTGGAAACCGCCCCGCACGGCGCGATCGTCCACGTCTGCGGCCCCGAGCCGCTGATGGAGGCCGTCGTCGACACCCTCGCCGAGCTCCGCCCCGGCGTCGAGGCCCGCCTGGAGCGCTTCCACCCCGCCGAGGGCTCCGCCCACGGCGACACGGTCGAGGTCGAGCTGCGCCGCAGCGGCGCGCGGCTGACCGTCCCGGCGGACCGCAGCGTGCTGAGCGCTGTGCGCGAACAGCTCCCGAACCTGGCCTACAGCTGCGAGCAGGGCTTCTGCGGCACCTGCAAGGTCCGCGTCCTCGGCGGCACGCCCGAACACCGCGACGCCCTGCTGACGGTCGAGGAGCGCGCGGACTCGATCCTGATCTGCGTCTCCCGCAGCCAGGACGGCAAGCTGGTGCTGGACCTCTGAGCGCCGCACGGCACGTCGGCCCCGAGCCCCGGGGCCGACGTGCGTCGCGCTCGCGTCAGAGCGCCTCGCGCCGCTGCAGGTAGAGGAACGAGATCCAACCCGGGATCAGCGGGAGCCAGAACGTGCACAGGCGGTAGACCAGCACCACCGGCACCCAGGTGGCCACGGCCACGCCGGTGGTGACCTGGAGCGAGTAGGCGAGCGCCGCGTCGGAGGAGCCGATGCCGCCCGGCATCGGGATCGCGGAGCCGACCGCCGAGCCGACCAGCTGCGCGAAGGCGATCTCGGGGAAGCTCGCCGACTGCCCGAAGGCGCGGGAGCAGCAGTAGAGGCTCACCACCGCCATCAACGTGACCGACAGCTGGCCGACGAAGCCGACCGTCAGCTTGCCGGGCTGGCGCAGCAGCTCACGGAAGCGCGGCCCCGCCTCACGCAGCCGCGCGGCGAGCCAGCGGCGCAACCGCGGCACGCCGACGCAGACACCGATACACGCGGCCAGCGAGCCGACGACGATGAGCAGGGTGGCGCCGGTCGGCAGCGAGGCGCCGTAGTTGGCGCCGATCCAGGTGCCGAAGAGGACGAGCAGCAGCACGTGCAGGACGAAGCCGACGATCTGGCCGAGCGCGACGCTGGCCAGGGCCTGGGTCTGGGCGATGCCGGAGCGGGCGAGGAAGCGGGTGTTCACGGCGGCGCTGCCGAGCCCACCGGGGGTGGCGAGGTTGACGAAGAAGCCGGAGAGCTGCGCGAGCAGTGCTCTCCTCAGTGACACCCGCTCCGGCACGAAACCGACCAGCGCGAACATCGCCCCGATCGAACCGAACGCCGCCGCGCCCACGGCCGGCACCAGCCACACCGCGTTCGCCCGCTCCAGCACGGGCACCGGGTTGGCATTGTGCCGCAGCACCTGCAGCAGCACGACGTAGACGACGATCGCGCACAGGACCAGGGTCACGACGCGGCGCATCCGCAAGCGCTTGGGCGGACCGGTCACGTCCGGCGGGCCAGGCGCGGCCTCGTCGGGGGCGAGCTCAGGACCGGAGGTCATGACCCAGCACTCTCCGCTTCCTCCCGGTCGGGTGGCGTCGATCCCGCCCCCGGAAGGATATGACCTCAGGCCGCGGATCCGCCCGTGACATGCCCTTCCCGTTCCCGAGCGGCCATCGGACAAACCTGAAACTTCTCGGTACGAACACCTTCCGGCAACACACGACGGGAAGACTGCGAACGGACCGGCAGACTCGACGTCCGCCGCGGAAGGGACGCCCATGACGACCAGGCTCAGCCCGTTGGACCATGCCTTCTGGAGCCTGGAATCACCTGACGCGCCCATGCACATCGGTGCCCTCGCCGTCTTCGGCAGCGGGCCCGCGGGACCGGTCGACGCCTACGCCGTGGCCGCGCTGCTGGCCGAGCGGGCGCAGCGGATCCCGCGGCTGCGCCGCCGGGTGCGGCCCTCGTGGAACCCGCTGGAGGGTCCCCGCTGGGAGGAGCAGCCGGGCTTCGACGCCGCCGCGCACATCGTCCGTCACCAGCTGCCCGAGGAGGTGACCGCGGACCCGTCCGACGAGGGGCTGTGCCGGATCGTCGGCGAGCTGATGGCGCGGCCGGTGTCGCGCGAGGCGCCGCCGTGGGAGATGCACCTGCTCGGCCCGACCAGCGGCGGCGTGGACCGGGAACCGGTGCTGTTCCTGCTGCTGAAGGTGCACCACGCCGTGGTCGACGGGCTCAGGGCGATGGAACTCGGCCTCGGCCTTCTCGACGGCTTCGCCGAGGCCGGGAGCGGTACTCGGACCCGCGACGCGAACGGCGCTCGGACCGCTGACGCCGCCACCCGGACGCCACCCCCAAGCCCCGAACCGGCCGCCGGACCGGCCGCGCTGCGGCCGCTGCGCCTGCTGCGCTCCGTGCCGCTGGAGGCCCGGCGGACGCTGCGCGCGACCGAGATCGCGGGCAGCGCGCTGGTCGCCGCCGTCGACGGGGTGGAGCGGGCCGTGCTGCACCCGTCCCCGCTGCGGCCCTCCCTGCTGCGCGCCGCCGCACGGCGGCCAGCACCGGCCGCGTCCGGGCTCGGGCTGGCGCTGCCGACGGTCGCGGTGGACGACGTCCGGCGGATCCGCAAGGAGCACGGCGGGACGGCGAACGACGTGGTGCTGGCCGTGCTCGCGGGTGCCCTGCGCGACGCGGGCGAGCGCGCGGACGTGCGGGTGCTGGTGCCCGTGAGCGAACGCGGCCGCCGCTCCGGGTCCGGCGCGCGGACCGCCGGCAACCGACTCTCCGGCTTCCTCGTGGACCTGCCGGTCTCCGAGCCCGACCCGGTGACCCGTCTGCACCGGGTCCGGGACGCGATGGACGCGCGCAAGGCGGCCGGGCCGCGACGCGGCGCGGGCGCGGTGGCGCTGCTGGCGGACCTCGTCCCGGCGGCCGCGCACCCGTTCGCCGCGCCGCTGCTGCGTCCCTCCGCGGGGCTGCTGTTCGACTCGCTGGTCACCAACGTGCCGCTGCCGGACCTGCCGTTCGCGCTGGCCGGCATGCCGCTGACGGCCGTGCACCCGCTGGCGCCGCTCGCCCGGCACCAGGAGCTGTGCGTGGCGGTCAGTGCCTTCCGAGGCCGGCTGCACCTGGGCCTGCGCGGGCGTTTCGCCACGCCTCGGCTCGCCGCCGCCGTCGACACGGCGGCCGCGGAACTACTGGCGACATGCTGAACATCTGACGGAACACCTGACTGAACATCTGTACGGGGAGGGCGAACCATCGAGCCGTTAGGCTTCGCACCATGACCGCTGCCACGGGGACCACCGGTGCCGCCGCTTCGCGGCCGCGACGTCGGCTCAGCGTCGAGCAGCGGCGGGAGCAGCTGATCGCCGTCGCGCTCGAGATGTTCGCCCGGCATCCTCCCGAGGAGGTGTCGATCGACGACATCGCCGCGGCGGCCGGGGCCTCACGCCCGCTGGTGTACCACTACTTCCCCGGCAAGCAGGCCCTGTACGAGGAGGCCATCCGGCGGGCCGGCGAGCAGTTGGCAGCGCTCTTCGAGGAGCCGCAGGAGGGGGCGCTGTCCGAGCGGCTGCACCGGGTGATGGGCCGTTACCTCGACTTCGTCGACACCCACGGCCCCGGTTTCGCCGCGCTGCTGCGCAACGCGTCCCCGGCCGCGAGCCCGGGCACGGGCGCGGTCGTGGACCAGGTCCGGCACGCGGCGGAGCGGAGTGTGCTGGACCACCTGGCGCTGCCGGACCCGAGCCCGCGGATGCGGCTGGCGGTGCGCACCTGGATCGGCAACGCCGAGATCACCGCACTGGCCTGGCTGGCCGACCAGGAGCAGGGCAAGCGGCTGCGCCGCGACGAGCTGCAGCTGAAGCTGGTGCAGGAGTTCGTGCTGCAGCTGCTGGTCGCGCAGCAGCACGAGCCGGAGCTGGGGTCGCGGCTGGGCGGGTATCTGGCCCTGGAACGCCCGGACGGGCCCGCAGGTCAGCTGTTGCAGCAGCTGGTGGGGCTGCTGTCGGACGGGGAACTGTCCCAGCAGGTGCTGCGGCTCTCGGCCGGCGGGCATCAGATATGAATGATTGTTCATTCCTTCCGGTATAGTTCCTCTCGGGCGCCGTTCCACGTGCCCTGATCCACCGAGCCAGAGGAGCGACCCGTGAGCCACGACCACGAACACGGCCACGCTCACCACGACCACGGCGGGCACGACGACCACGGCCACGGCGGGCATGCGGGACACAGCCACGGCGTCTCCGCGGACGCGGACCGGCGCTACCTGGTCGCCGCCCTGACGCTGATCGCGGCCTTCATGGTCGGCGAGGTCACCGTCGGTCTGCTGGCCCACTCCCTGGCGCTGGTCTCCGACGCGGGCCACATGCTCACCGACGCGGCCTCGATCGTGCTGGCGCTGATCGCCATGCGGCTGGCCGCCCGGCCGGCCAAGGGCTCGCTCACCTACGGCTTCAAGCGCGCCGAGATCCTCTCCGCCCAGGCGAACGGGATCACCCTGCTCGCGCTCGCCGTGGTCTTCTTCTACGAGGCGATCCGCCGCCTGATCTCGCCCCCCGAGGTCGCGGGCGGGGTGGTGCTGGCGACCGCGCTGGTCGGCATCGTCGTCAACGTCATCGCGGCCTGGCTGATCTCGCGGGCCAACCGCACCAGCCTCAACGTCGAGGGCGCCTACCAGCACATCCTCAACGACGCCTGGGCGTTCATCGCGACCGCCGTCGCCGGTCTGGTCGTGCTGCTGACCGGCTTCGACCGGGCGGACGCGATCGCGACGCTGGTCGTCGCGGCGCTGATGCTGCGGGCCGGCTACGGCCTGGTCCGGGAGTCCGGGCGGATCTTCCTGGAGGCGGCGCCGACCGGCCTCGACCCGGACACGGTGGGCGGCCGGCTCGCCGCCCTGCCCGGCGTGGTGGAGATCCACGACCTGCACATCTGGACCATCACCTCCGGCTACCCGGCGCTCTCCGCGCACGTGCTGGTCCGCGACGACCTGGACTGCCACGCGGTCCGGCTCACCCTCGAACACGAGCTGCGCGAGCGCTACGCGATCGACCACACGACCCTCCAGGTCGACCACGCCTCGCCGGAGACCCTGCAGTTGGGCACCGCCGGCGGCCCGGCGGAGGACGCGGCCCACTGCCGCGACCCGCACGGCAGTCCGCACCGCGCGGCGCACTGAGCCGGGCGGCCCACCGCACCACTCGCGCCCCGCGCGTGGCCGTTATCAAGCTGTGACGCTCTGATTTGCCGCCAACTCGGACAAACCCGGAACGCTGCTCTCCCCACCCAGGTCAGTCTTACGAAACGCTTAGCGGACCGCGCACTAACGTGACGCCGCGGGGACGCGACGCGCCCTCGTCAACGAGCAGCCACCGAGGACCGATGAGCCAGAACAAGCCGTCACAGGCCGAGCGCCGCCGCATAGCCCAGGAGAAGATCGCCGCTCAGCGCGCGGCCGAGGCCCGGCGCCAGCGGACGATCACCATCTCCATGATCGTCGGCGGTGTCGTCCTGCTCGCCGGCGTCGGCGTCCTGGCCACCTGGGCCGTCAACAACACCACCGAAACCAAGACGAAGGCCGCGGCCAGCGCCGCGGCCAGCGCCGTCAAGAACGACCCCACCATCGACAAGAACCCGAACCTGCTCGCGTCGACCGCCCACCAGGCCTACGGCCAGGACGTGGACGGCGTCGTCAAGAGCAACTCGATGGAGCAGACGGTCTACCACATCCACTCGCACCTGCAGGTGTTCGTGGACGGCAAGCAGACGACCATCCCCTACGGCATGGGGATCGTCCCGCCGCTCCAGCTCCAGCAGCAGCAGGACGGCACCCCGTTCGTCGCCGGCGGCAGCAAGTTCTACTTCCTGCACACGCACGACGAGAGCGGCATCATCCACGTCGAGTCGCCCACCGAGCAGCAGTACAACCTGGGCAACCTCTTCGACCTCTGGGGCCAGGCGCTGACCAGCAGCAACATCGCCGGTCACCAGGGGCAGCTGACGGTCTTCGTGGACGGCAAGCCGTACACGGGCGACCCGCGCGCGATCCAGTTCAAGAACCTGGAGAAGATCCAGATCGACGTCGGCCAGGTGGTCCCGTACAAGGACTGGACCTGGCCCTCGGGCTACTAGGCCGCATCGTGTCGCAGCAGACGCAGCCGGACGACCCGGAGCGCGCCGACGGCGCGGCGGAGCTCGAGGCCCTGGAGGCCGAGGCCGCCGCGCTGGAGGCCGCCGCCGCACGCCGCGGCGGCCTGCCGGGCGCCCGGCGGACGCTGCTGGTCCTGGGCCCGCTCGTCGCGCTGCTCGCCTGTCTGCTGCTCTTCGTCGGCCACGGATCCCGGGGCGATGTCGCGGCGGCGAGTACGCCGTCCGCGCCGCCCGCGCGCCTGGGGCTGTTCTCGTCGTACCTCGACCCGCCGGTACGGGCCGCGGGACCGGTCGAGGCCTATCTGACGATCCGCAACAGCGGCGCCTCGCCGGACCGGCTGCTCGACGTGAGCACACCGTGGGCCACGACGGTCCGGTTGGTCGACGCCTCGGGCCGCGCCCAGCCGTGGATCACCGTCCCCGCGTCCGGCTCCGTCACGCTGCGGCCCGGCGCGCTGCACCTGGAGCTGTCCGGGCTGCGCCGCACGCCCAAGCTGCACGACGTGATCCAGCTCGACCTGACCTTCGCCCAGTCGGGCACCGTCCACGCCTGGGCCCCGGTCGGACCGGCCAACACGCTCACGGTCGAGCAGGTCATGCACGCGATGGACTACATGGACCGGCTGCCGCCGCTGAACTGACGGCGCGAGTGCGCACATGGATCGAGGCCCCACACTCCGCCGAGCGTGGGGCCTCGTCCTTCCCCCCGAACGCAGGGGTCCCCCGGGCAGGTCGGGCCGCTGCGGCAGTGCTGCGACTCCCCCTCGCAAGCCGCACCACCGGCGCAACGGCCCGAGCTGGTGTGATCATCCTGCCGGGGGGCCGCGCGATACCCGTAAGATCGGCGCAAGACGGGCCGGTTTCCAAGGGTCCGCGGGGAGGTGACCGGGATGCTGCGCTTCGCCCTGCTCGGGCCGGTGGCGGTCGGTGAGGACGGCGCGGAGCCCGTTCCGCAGCCCGCGGGAATCCCCACGACCGTCCTGACGGTGCTGCTGCTCCACGCCAACCAGGTGGTCGCGCGCGAGCGGCTGGCTGCCGCCGTCTGGGGCGCGGAACCGCCGACCGCGGCCGCCGCCGGGCTACGCAACCACGTCTCGCGGCTGCGCCGCCAGCTCGGCCCGCACGCCGGGGCGCGGGTGCGGACCGTCGCACCGGGGTACCGGATCGAGGTCCACGACGGTGAGTTGGACGTCCAGCGGTTCCTCGACGACAGCACGGCCGGACGCCAGGCGCTCGCCGAGGGCGACCTCGTCACGGCACACCGCCTGCTCTCCGGCGCGCTCGCGCTGTGGCGCGGCGATCCGCCCGCCGACCCGGCGACGACGCCGGAGCTGACCGCGCGCTTCCACGGCTGGCAGGAGAACCGGCTGCTGGCCGTCGAGGGCCGGATCGAGGCCGAGCTCGGGCTCGGCCGCCACCACGACGCGGTCGCGGAGCTGCGCGCGCTCACCGCCGAGCATCCGCTCCGCGAAGGTCTGCACGGGCTGCTGATGCTCGCCCTCTACCGCTCCGGCCGCCAGGCCGAGGCGCTGGACGTCTACCGCGGCGTACGCACGACGCTCGCGGACGAGCTCGGCGTCGACCCCTCCCCCGCACTCCGGCGCCTCCACTCCGGCATCCTCCGCGCCGACCACCGCCTCGACGCTCCCACCCCCGACGCCGGCGGGCCCACCGCGCTCCGCGGGCGAGGCGCGGTCCCCCCGGCCACCCGCCAACGCCCCTACATCGCCGCACCGCGCGCTGACGGCGCGACCAACGGCGCAGAGCCCCCTCACCCGCGCCGACCGCTCCACCCCGGCGAGTCGCGAACGGACCGCCGACTCGACACCCCCACGCCCGGCAGCAGCCTCAACACCGAGCCCGCACAGACGCGTCGGCCGCTCCACCCCGACACGGCGCGCGCGAACCGTGAACTCGGCCCCACCACGCCCGGCGAGGACGAGCTCGCGGCGCAGCCCGCGCACGAGCGCCGACGGCTGCACCCCGACACGCGGCGCGCGGAGCGGCAGCCCGACGCCCCAGGGACGAGCGAGGAGACAGAGCCTCCCCACCCGCGCCGGGCGCTCGACGCCGCCGGGACCGGCGAGGACGAGCTCGCGGCGCAGC
>NZ_QKYN01000247.1 GCF_003258295.1 Streptacidiphilus pinicola
AGATGTGGATAAGAGCCAGGGGGAGGGCGACGCCGTGGCCGCCGCAGCGGAGAGGCCCAACGCCCCCGCCTGCGCGGCGAGGCCGCGACGCAGGTCGCCGCGCGGGGTGGCCGCGTTGTCGTACCCGGCGAGCAGCGTCCGCATGGAAGCCGTGATCCGCTGGCGCGCGGCGGTGTCGGGATCGACGGGGGTGGGCCGCGTCCTGGAGCCGGAGCGGGTGGAGGAGGACGCGCTGCCACCGCACGCCGTCAGCGTGGTGAGCGCGCCGAGCAGCCCGGCCGAGAGCAGGCTGCGGCGGCGAAGGGATGCGGCCATGAGCAGGGACGTTACCGTGTGAACCGGGTAGGCGTGACCGCCCAGGTGATTTGTGGCGAATCGGCGGTGAGCGGGCCGACCGGTTAGGCTATGGGCGCACTTGAGATCTTCCGACAACAGCAGACGCGGCCGAGGAGTATTCGGATGAGCACCACCCTGAACGATCGGCTGCACGAGCTGCTGGAGCCGCTCGCCGCCAAGGCGGGTGCGGACCTGGAAGAGGTCAAGGTCGCCCGTATCGGCGGCAGTCGGGTGCTGGAGGTCGTGGTCGACGCCGACGGCGGCGTGGACCTGGACACCGTGGCCGAGCTGAGCCGCGAGTTCGGTGAGGCGCTGGACGCCACCGACCTGATGGGCGAGTCCGAGTACCGGCTGGAGGTCGGCTCCCCGGGTGCCGAGCGTCTGCTGACCGCGCCGCGCCACTGGCGTCGCGCCGCCACCCGCCTGGTGAAGGCCCAGCTCAGCTCCGGTGGCGAGGTGACCGGCCGGGTGCTGGAGTCGGACGACGAGGGCGTGCTGCTGGAGATCCCGCCGGTGAAGGGCCGTGGCAAGGCGACCGAGCGTCGTCTCGCCTTCACCGAGATCGCCAAGGCGCGCGTGCAGCTGGAGTTCAACCGCAAGGACTCCGCTGCCGAAGAAGAGATTGACGACATCGAGCTGGACGACGCCTCCGACGAGGCGTGAGTCCCTAACTTAAGAGAGAAGAGGAGGCGTAGCCATGGACATCGACATGAGCGCCCTGCGTGGACTCGTCCGCGAGCGTGAGATCAACTTCGACCTGCTGGTCCAGGCGATCGAGTCGGCCCTCCTCATTGCGTACCACCGCACTGAGGGCTCGCGCAGCAAGGCCCGCGTGGAGCTGAACCGCGAGAACGGCCACGTCACCGTCTGGGCCACCGAGGACCCGGACGAGGTCGAGGACGGCGCCACGCCGCGCGAGTTCGACGACACCCCGACCGGCTTCGGCCGGATCGCGGCAAGCACCGCCAAGCAGGTGATCCTGCAGCGTCTGCGCGACGCCGAGGACGAGACCACCTTCGGCGAGTACGCCGGCCGCGAGGGCGACATCGTCACCGGTGTGGTGCAGCAGGGCAAGGACCCGAAGAACATCCTGGTCGACATCGGCAAGATGGAGGCCATCCTGCCGCCGCAGGAGCAGGTGCCGACCGAGGAGTACAAGCACGGGCTGCGCCTGAAGTGCTATGTCGTCTCGGTGAAGAAGGGCGTGCGCGGTCCGTCCGTGACGCTCTCGCGCACCCACCCGAACCTGGTGAAGAAGATGTTCGCCCTGGAGGTCCCGGAGATCGCCGACGGCAGCGTCGAGATCGCCGCGATCGCCCGTGAGGCCGGGCACCGCAGCAAGATCGCGGTGTGGACGAACAAGCCGGGCCTGAACGCCAAGGGCGCCTGCATCGGTCCGATGGGCCACCGCGTGCGCCAGGTGATGGCCGAGCTGATGGGCGAGAAGATCGACATCGTCGACTGGTCCGAGGACCCGGCGGAGATGGTCGCCAACGCGTTGTCGCCCGCCCGGGTGACGAAGGTCGAGATCGTCGACTACGACACCCGTTCGGCCCGCGTCACCGTGCCGGACTACCAGCTGTCGCTGGCCATCGGCAAGGAGGGCCAGAACGCCCGTCTCGCCGCCCGGCTGACCGGCTGGCGGATCGACATCCGGCCCGACACCGAGGGCGCGGAGGCCGGCGGGGAAGCTTCCGACGCCTGAGCGCGTTGGGGGTTCCCGAGTGGCGCGCGGTCACTCAGACGAACGGCCCGGTCGCGGAGCGCTTGATCGCCTGCGGATAACCGAGTCGGAACGAAGACCATCAGAGGGGTAGACTTGGACGTGTCTGGCCGGACGCGTACCGCTGCATGCCCGGAACGCACCTGCGTGGGGTGTCGGAAGCGAGCGGCCAAACACGATCTGCTGCGTGTCACGGTGGTCGAGGACGCCTGTGTCCCCGATCCCCGCGGCACGTCGCCCGGTCGGGGCGCGTATCTGCATCCCGAGCCGGGCTGCCTCGTGTCGGCCGTGCGCCGACGGGCGTTCCCGCGGGCGTTCCGCCGAACGGGACCGCTGGACACCGCCGAACTCGAGCGGTTCCTCGAGGCGGAGATCCACTAGTCAGGTAACAGGTACCTCGCGAAGTCGAAAGTAGGTCGAGATTGCGATGAGCACTCGATGAGTACGCGATGAGTACGAGCATGAAGCAGTAGCGACGGTCCGGCGGAGAACCCGGACCAGAAGGAGCGAAGTGGCTAAGGTCCGGGTATACGAACTCGCCAAGGATTTGGGCGTTGAGAGCAAGGTCGTGATGGCCAAGCTCCAAGAGCTCGGTGAGTTCGTCCGTTCGGCGTCGTCGACCATCGAGGCGCCTGTTGTCCGCAAGCTCGAGCTTGCGTTCGGTGGCGGTACCGCCGCCAAGTCCGCGCCGGCGAAGTCCGCCGCGCCCAAGCCGGCTGGCGCCGGCCCGAAGCCGGGTGCCCCGCGCCCGGCCGCACCCGCTGCTCCCAAGCCGGGTGCCCCCAAGCCTGCTGCCGCGGCCCCCGCCGCGGCAGCAGGCTTGGGGGCACCCGGCTTGGGACCAGCGGGCGCGGCCGGGCGCGGGGCACCCGGCCTCGCGCCGGCGCCAGCCGGCACGGGCGCGGCCGGCGGCGCCCGCGCGGCCGTCGCGCCGGGTCCGCCACCCAACGCGACCCCCGCCCCGCGTGCCACCGGCGCCCCGCCGGGATCCGCACCGCACAGCACGACCCCCCCGACCGCCCTGCCGCTGGCCCCCTCCACCCCGCTCCACAGCACCCACTCACTG
>NZ_QKYN01000051.1 GCF_003258295.1 Streptacidiphilus pinicola
GCGCGGGGGGCAGCGGTCCGGCGGGGCCGGGGGAGGTGGCTGGGGGGGGGCGCTGGCGCGGCGAGGCGGGGGGGCGGGGGGGGGGGAGGGTGGACGCGTGCCGAGGCAGCGCCCGCAGGGGGCGGGAGGTCATGGAGCAGAGTGGCTACGGGGAGTGGCCATCGGGGGCACGAGCCCCCTGGAGGCTGCGACGGCCTGGGGGAGCGTTGCTGACGGCTGGCGCTCGGGGGCTATCGCCCAGCGCCCACGGGCTGCGGGTCGGGTTCGGGGGTCGGCGCGGGCTCGGGCTCGGGCTCCGTGTCGGATTCTGCATCCGGCTCGGGCTCGGGGTCTGGCTCGGGGTCAGACTCCGCATCTGGCTCGGCGTCGAGCTCGGCCTCCGCGTCCGCCTCCTCGTCGGCGTCGGGGACGGGGACGTCTTCGTCGGTGTCGGACGCCGCAGCAGCGGATTCGTCGTCGGAGCCCGCATCGGGCGTGGCCGGAACGGGGTCAGGGTGTGGTTGCTGCTGCTCGTCGGTCGACGTGGGCACGACAGACCTCAGTCCTCAAGGGGCCAGAAGAAAAAGAACGGCTTGGAACGCACACGGAGATTTCTCGTCTGGCCCCAGAGGTGGACTGTACAAGGTGACAGGCGTCAGGCGCCCCAGCCATAGGCGTCGTGGGAGGAGAGCTCTCGCCAGAACATCGGCGCGAGACGGGCGCCCTCACCCATGGGCTACCGGGTCAGCTGCGTGCGCGGTAGGAGCCGGACCGCAGGTCGGTGACGGCGTCCGGGGCTTGGGGCCGCCAGCCCAGCTGCTCGCGCGCGGCGTCGCCGCTGACGGACTGGTCCAGGGCGAGGGCCTCGGCGAACGACGCGCCCAGCTCGGCCGCGGCCTCCGCCAGCGGCCAGACCTCGGGCTCGGCCTGGACCCCGGCGGCCTGCCCCGCTGCCGCGGCCAGCTCACGGACGGGTACAGCCGGCTCGCTGACGCCGTGCCAGACCGTGCCCGCCAGGGCCTGCCCGACCACCTTCACGAACAGGTCCGCCAGGTCGTCGACGTGCACCGCGGGCCAGCGCACGCCCTCGTCCCCGACGATCCGGGGCGCTCCGTGCTTGCGGGCCAGCTCGACCAGCAGGGCCGGGATCCCGCCGCCGCGGCCGTGGACGATGCCCGGACGGACCACGCTGGCCCGTACGCCGTCGGCCCCGGTGGCGAGCACCCGGCGTTCGATGTCCGGCCGGTTCGCCACGATCGGGATCGGGTCGGTCGCCGCGGTCTCGTCCGCGGTCGCCGCCCCGGTGGCGCCCAGCACCCAGACCCCGCTGGTGTAGACGAACGCGCGACCGGTGCCGCGCAGCGGGGCCGTCAACGCGTCGACGGCCGCCGCGTCGGTCGCCGCGTCGCCGGTGGGGCTGGCCAGGTGGACCAACGCGTCGATGTCGGGGGTGACCGAGGCGGTGAGCGAACCGGGGTCCGTCAAGTCACCGATCCGCCGCTCACGACCGCCGGCCTGCTCGGCCTGGCCGGACCGGCCCGGGCGGACGAGCTCCACGACCTGATGCCCGGCATCCGTCAGCTGCTCGGCGACGGCGGAGCCCACATAGCCGCTCGCACCGAGGACCAGAACACGCATGTTGCCTCCAGAGATGGCTGCGTCACCGCAGCGTCCACCCGCTCGAGGTACAGGAAAACGGTCAACCAGGCTGCGGCGCAACGGGATTCGGGGCGCGGGACCTGGTTTCGGCCGTACCGACGTCCTCGCGCTGACGTGGCCGGCACGCCCGGGGGACGGGCGGGAGAAATTCAGGGCGACCGCGTGAAGCCCACGGATGCCCCGTCCCGCTGCCAGGGCCCAGAGTGAATTCCGTGCCGCACAGGGGGTGAGGCACGGGAGGTGAACATGTCTCTGAGGGCCGATCTCTACGCGGACATCACGGGGTTCCTCACGGCCAAGTGCGATGCCGACCCGGACGAACTCTCCGCGGAATCCGATCTGTACAACGACATCGGCATCGACTCACTCGACCTCGTCGCCATGGCGCAGACCCTTCAGGGTGCGTACGGCATCTCGATGGACGACGAGCGCATCGGTTCGCTCCGCACTGTCGGCGACGTCCTGGAGTTCGCCGTCTCCAAGGTCGAAACCACCGCAACCGTCTAGATCACACGGGGGAGACACAGTCATGCCTGCCTACATCACCGCGATGGGACGCTTCCTGCCTGGCGAACCCGTGCCCAACGAGGAGATCGAGGACTACATCGGCAGCGTGGGTCAGGCGAGTTCGGGGCTGCGCGAACAGATCCTCGACAACTGCGGGATCAAGTCGCGGCACTACGCCATCGACAAGCAGCACCGGACCCTGATCTCCAACACCGAGATGGCGGCCGCGGCCATCCGCGAGGCGGTGGACCGCTCGGACATCACGCTCGACGACATCGACCTCATCTCGGCGGCCACCGCCGTCCCGGATCTCGTCGCGCCCGGCATCGCCAGCGGTATCCACGGCGAACTCGGCAGCCCGCCCTGCGAGATCGTCACCACCCACGGCATCTGCAGCTCCGGGATGATGGCGCTCAAGAACGCCTACCTCCAGGTGGCAGCCGGGGAGAAGAAGGCCGCGGTCGCCTCCGCGTCCGAACTGGCCTCGCGTTTCATGAGGAGCGAGCGGTTCGCCGACGTCCGGCCGGTCTCCGACGACGGTGCGATCGCCATGGAGATGGCGTTCCTGCGCTACATGCTCTCGGACGGCGCCGGCGCCGCGGTGGTACAGGACCGCCCGGCCGCCGAGGGGGTGAGCCTGCGGATCGACTGGATCTCGCTCACCTCGTACGCCAACACCGAGCAGACCTGCATGTTCATGGGCTCGACCGACAACTCGGTGGAGCGGACCTGGTGGGACTACCCCTCCGCGGCCGAGGCCGCCGCTGACGGCGCGCTGGCGCTGCGTCAGAACCTGGGCCTGCTGCCGCATCTGGTGCGGATCGGGGTCAAGGAGTACCAGCGGCTGCTGGACGAGGGCCGCTTCGACCCGGACGAGCTCGCCTGGTTCCCCGCGCACTACTCCAGCGAGCGGATGAAGTCCATGGTGCTCAAGGAGATCGAGCGGAAGAAGGTCAGGGGCCCCTCCGTCGAGAAGTGGTACAGCAACCTGCCCCGGGTCGGGAACATGGGCTCCGCCAGTATCTACGTGATCCTGGAGGAGATGCTCCGCGAGGGCCTGGTGTCGCCCGGCGACAAGATCCTGGCGATGGTCCCGGAGTCCGGCCGGTTCGCGGTGTCCTTCGCGCACCTGACGGCCGTCTCCCCAGGGGAGGCCTGACGCCGTGGGTGCGCAGCCCCGAGTGACGGTCTACTGGTACTCGCAGACCGGTCAGCTCATGGAGTCCATATCCGCCGTCACCGACCCGCTGGAGAAGGCCGGTTGGGACATCCGCAAGGTCGAGATCCGGCCGTGGGAGACCTTTCCCTTCCCCTGGCCCGTGCGCCGCTTCTTCGGTGTCTTCCCCGCCTCCGTCGACCCCGAGGCGATGCCCGCGTTCACCGCCGTGCCGCCGGTGACCGAGGACGACGACGCGGACCTGGTCGTCTTCGCCTTCCCCGTCTGGTACCTGGCCCCGGCGCTGCCCATGCGGGCGCTGGTCGGCCGCGAGCCGCAGGCGTTCGACGGGCGAGCCGTCATCGGCCTCGTGGCCTGCCGGAACATGTGGTACTCGGCCGCCCTCGAGGTGCGGCAGCTGCTCCAGGCCGCGGGCGGCCGCTACCTGGGCACGATCGCCGCGGTGGACACCGCCTCCGCCGGGGTCACCTTCGTCACCACGCTGCGGTGGTTGCTCGCCGGCAAGCGCGAGGCGTCCTGGGGTTTCCCGCGCGCCGGAGTCGGCACGGACGAGCTGGACCGGCTCGCGCTCCTGGGCGAGCGCATCGCCGAACTCGCCCCGGCGCAGACCGAACCCGCCCCGGCACAGCCCGAGTCCGCGTCCGGCGCCGTCTCGGAGGAGGCCCTGGCCGACCGGGTCCGCGAGATTCTCGCCGCCCATGACGCGGCCCCCGTCTTCGCTCCGCTGGCCGCCGCCGACCTCCTGGCCGGGAAGGTCTTCCGGATCTGGGGCCGGGTCATCCGTGCCGGCGGCCGCCGCGGCGACGTCCAACGCACCGCGCTCACCGGGGCGTTCGTGCTCTGGCTGACCGGAGCCGTCTTCGTCGGACTGCCCACGGTCGTCGTCGCCCGCGTTCTGTTCAAAGCCGGTTTCGACGCCGCGGTGGCGCGGCGCCTGGCGCCGGTCGTCGCCCGACTTGCGGAGGTGCACCGATGACCGCACACGTATCGCCCCAGCCGGAGTCCGACCCGCAGCCGGAGACCGGCGCGCTCGTCGAGGCCGACGTCGTGGTGGTCGGTGGCGGGCCCACCGGCCTCGCCGCGGCCCACTTCCTGGCCGGACACGGCGTCCGCACGGTCGTCCTGGAGCAGCGCCTCACCCCGTCAGGTCACCCGCGCGCCACGGTGATCAACTCGCGCACCATGGAGCTGCTCCGGCACCTGGGCATCGACGCCGCGGTGCGCCGCGCCGGTGTGCCGCTGCAGAACACGGCGCGCATCACCTGGTGCACCGAGCTCGCCGGCACCGAGCTGGCCGGGCTCGACATCATCGCCTCGGCGGACGCCCTGATGCAGCGAGCGGTCAACAGCCCCGTCCTGCCCGTCATCTGCTCGCAGAACCGCGTCGAAGCGCTGCTGGTCGACCGGCTGCCCGACAACGCCCGTGTGATCCGCGGCGTCAAGGCCGAGGAGCTGGCCCCCACGCCGTCCGGCGTCAGGGTGACGGCCTCGGGCGAGGGCGGGCGCCCGTTGGTCGTCGAGGCCCGCTACGCCGTCCTGGCCGAGGGGCTGCACGGTTCGCTGCGCGAGACCGTGGGCCTGGAGCAGACGGCGGCCACGCCGCTCGGCCGGCTCCTCGACATCCACTTCAGCGCCGACCTCTCGCCCTGGACGGCGGGTCGGGAGAGCGCCCTGTACTGGGTGCTCAACGACACCGTGCGCGGCGTCCTGGTCACCGTCGACCCCGTGGACGGCGAGTGGCTGCTGGAGATCCCCGCCCTCAGCGCCGACGAGGAACACCGCTACTTCGAGCAGGAAGTCGACCACCACAAGCTGATCGAGGCCGCCATCGGCAAGCCGGTCGACGCGATCGAGGGGCTGCGCATCCACTCGGTACGGAACTGGGTGATGGGCTCCACCGGGCTCACCTCCTGGCGCAGCGCGGACGGCCGGGTGCTCGCCGCGGGCGACGCGGCCCACACCTTCCCGCCCACCGGCGGCTTCGGTATGAACACCGGCATCCAGGACGCCCACAACCTCGCCTGGAAGCTGGCCGCGGTGCTGCGCGGCAACGCCACCGACGCGCTGCTCGACTCCTACGAGCGGGAGCGGCGCCCGGTCGCGGAGTTCAACGCCCGGCACAGCGAGACCAACGCCCTGCAGAAGCGGGCGCTGCTCCAGTCCGACGCCGACCCGGAGTTCGCCCGCAACATCGAGGAGCACCGGCCGCACTTCGACTTCGAGGGGCAGACGCTGGGCTTCAGCTACGAACCGGGCCCCGGCGAGTCGGTCGTCCAGGACGTGGTGAACTACCGGCCGACCGCCCAGGCCGGCCACCGGGCCCCGCACGCCTGGCTCGACCGGGACGGCGACCGGATCTCCTCCATCGACCTGGCCCGTACCGGCTTCGCCCTGCTGACCGGGCCCGGTGGAGCGGTCTGGCGGCAGGTGGCGCAGGAGACCGCGACCGTCGCGGGCCTGCCCCTCACCGCAACCGTCATCGGCACGGCCGGCAGTACGGCGGCCGACACCGCCGCCGACGGGCCCCAACTGCGGGACGTCAACGGGGCCTTCGCCGACAGCTACGCGCTGCGAGGGGCGGAAGCGGTGCTGGTACGGCCCGACGGCCACGTCCTCGCCCGGCTGCCCGGCGTCGCACCGCGGCAGGAACTGGCCCAGGCCGTCGACCGAATCGTCACCACCGGGCTGATGCCCGCACGAGCGGAGGTGCTCTCATGACCGTCGGACCCCTCTTCCCCCCGGAGCGGCTCGCGGCCCTGCGCTCCGGCGACCTCGCCGACGTGCGCGCCGCCCTCGCCGGGCTGCCGCGCGCGGAGCTGGCCGCCTGGCTGGCCACGTCCGAGGGCGAGGCCGTGCTGCGCACGGTCTTCGAGCGGATGCCCGAGCGCTACACCGGAGGTCCCATGGACGGTCAGCAGACCGCCCGTTGGGTGGTCGAGCGGGAGCCGGCCGAGACCCTGGCCTACGACCTCGTGCTGACCGAGGACAACTGCGAGGTGCGCCGGACGGGCACCTCGGGCGAACCGACGGTCACCCTCACGCTCGACGCGGTCAGCTTCGTGGAGATGGCCTCCGCCGCGGCCCAGGGCATGGACCTGCTGCTCCAGGGCCGCCTGCAGATCCAGGGTGACGTGCACCTCGCGGTGCGGATGGAGTCCCTCTTCGGGCTCGCCGCGCCGGGTGAGCCCGGATGAGCACCGTCCCCGGGCGCCACCGGGTGGTGGTGACGGGCATCGGCATGGTCAACCCGCTCGGCATCGGCACCGAGACCGTCTGGACCCGGCTGCTCGCCGGAACCTCCGGCGTGGGACCGATCCGGGGCTTCGACGCCGACCGGCTGCCGGTGCGCATCGCCGCCGAGGTCACGGACTTCGATCCGACCGACTGGCTGACGCCCAAGGAGGCCAGGCGCCTGGACCGGTTCTGCCACTTCGCGATCGCCGCGGCCGAACTGGCGGTGGAGCGCGCGGGCCTCGACGGCATCGACCGGGAGGGTGCCGCCACGGTGATCGGCAGCGCCATCGGCGGCGCCACGACCATCATCGAGGGAGTGCTCAAGGACGCGACGGCGCCGAGGATGGTCTCCCCGTTCTTCGTGCCCAGCTCCATCGCCAACATGGGCGCCGGCACCGTCGCCCAGCGCTTCGGCTTCCGCGGCCCCAGCGCCGCACCCGTCACCGCCTGCGCCTCCTCGGCCGACGCGGTCGGGCAGGCCTACCGCATGGTCCGCGACGGCTACGCGGGGGTCGCCCTGGCGGGCGGCTCCGAGGCGTGCGTCGCCTCGCCGCTGGTCGCGGGCTTCGCCAACATGCGGGCGCTGTCCCGCCGCAACGACGAACCCGGCCGGGCCTCCCGCCCGTTCACCGCGGACCGGGACGGCTTCGTCATGGGCGAGGGCGCCACCATGCTGCTCCTGGAGACCGCGGAGTCGGCCGAGGCGCGGGGCGCCCACGTCTACGCCGAGATCTGCGGCTACGGCCAGACCACCGACGCCTACCACGTCACCGCCCCCGAGCCCACCGGGCGCAGCGCCGCCCGCGCCATGCTCGCCGCGCTGCGCGAGGCCGACCTCAAGCCCGGCGAGATCGACTACGTCAACGCCCACGGCACCTCGACGCCGTTCTCCGACGCCGCCGAGACGAAGGCGATCAAGTCCGCCTTCGGGGCGCACAGCGGGAACCTGGCCGTCAGCTCGACCAAGTCGATGACCGGCCACCTGCTCGGCGCCGCCGGCGCGACCGAGACGGCGTTCTGCGCCCTGGCCCTGGACCGCGGGGTCATCCCGCCCACCGTCAACCAGGACGCGCCCGACCCCGAGTGCGATCTCGACTACGTGCCCAACGCCGCGCGGCCGCACGAGCTCCGGGCCGTCCTGTCCAACTCCTTCGCCTTCGGCGGGCAGAACGTCGCGCTCGCCCTCCAACGCTTCGTCAGGGAGTGAGCCCGCCCGTGAGGAAGGTACCCCGATGACCCAGGTCACCACCGCGCCCCCGGCCGCAGCCCGCAGGGCCGCCGCGACCGCCGCCCCGGGCCCCACCGGCCGGCTGCGCGCCCTGCTCGCGATGTCCGGCAATCCGCTGGACTACCTCACCGGGCTGCGCGACCAGTACGGCCCCGTCGTGCGGATCCCGCTCGGCTGGCGCGAGTTGTACATGATCAACGACCCGGAGGCGGTCCACGAGGTTCTCGTCACCTCGCAGCGCAACTTCAGGAAGGACGTGATGAGCGCCGGGCGCGGCAAGTGGGCCGCCCCGCTCGAGGTGATCCTCGGCAACGGCCTGGTCACCAGCGACGGCTCGTTCCACCGCCAGCAGCGCCGGCTGATCCAGCCGATGTTCCACCACGAGCGCATCGCCGGCTACGGCCGCGCGTTCGCCGAGCTCTCCGACGACATCCAGTCCGGCTGGAGGGACGGGGGCCGGCTCGACCTGCACGTCGAGATGACCGAGCTGACCCTCGCCATCGTCGCCCGCACGCTCTTCGACGTCTCGCTCGACAGCGATGTGGCCCGCACCGTCCGCACCGCCATCCCGCGCCACGAAGGGCCGATGCGCTGGGACTCCCTGCCCTTCGCCCGCCAGCTCGCCAAGCTGCCGCTGCCCGGCAACAAGCGCTTCTACGCGGGCCGGGCCAGCCTCCATGACATCGTCGACCAGCTCATGGCCGAGCGCAGGCGGGGCGACGGCCAGGGCGCCGACCTGCTCTCCCTGCTGCTCGCGGCGCGCGACGCCGACACCGGGGAGCCGATGGAGGACGGGCAGGTCCGGGACGAGGCGATCACCCTGCTGATGGCCGGTCACGAGACCACGGCCAGCTCCCTCACCTGGGCCTACCACCTGCTCGGCAGCCATCCCGAGGCACGCGAGCGGATGCACCGGGAGATCGACGAGGTGCTCGGCGGCCGGCTGCCCACGGTCGAGGACCTGCCCCACCTGGTCTGGACCGACGCGGTCCTGTCCGAGGCGATGCGCCTCTACCCGCCGATCATGGGCCTCGCCCGGCGTCCACTGGACGACTTCGAGGTCTGCGGCCACCGGATCCCCAAGGACACCTTCGTCGGGATCATCCCCTACGTCGTCCACCGCGACCCGACGTGGTGGCCGCAGCCGGAGCTCTTCGCCCCGCAGCGCTGGCTCGAGCACCCGCCACCCGACGGCTCGGCCGACGAGCTCACCGGTCACGCGGTCCGGCCCGGACGCCCGCGCTTCGCCTACGTTCCCTTCGGCGGCGGTCCGCGGCAGTGCATCGGCAACACCTTCACGCGGATGGAGGGCGTCATGGCGCTCGCCACCCTGGGCCGGCACTGGGAGTTCGAGCCCGTTCCCGGGTTCGACGTCGACCCGCTGGCCCGGATCACCATCCGGCCGCGCCACGGTCTGCCGGTCACCGCCCGGCGCCGCTGAGCGCGTCGGAACCGGGCGCGCACCGGCCGGCCCCTCACTGACTCACATTCGAAGGGAATGCCCGCACATGTCCCAGCACACCCAGATCGCACTCGACAAGGAAGAGCTGCGCTCCCTCATCGCCGACGTCCTCGAGCTCGACGTCGAGGAGATCACCGACGAGGCCGACTTCGCGCAGGACCTGGACGTCGACTCGCTGATGGCGCTGACGATCGTGGTCCGGCTGGAGAAGCGGTACGGCGTCAAGCTGAAGGAGGGCGACCTCAAGCAGGTCTCCTCGCTCGACCAGGTGCTGCAGCTGCTCACGGACAAGCGCGGCGCGCAGGCCGCATCCTGACGGGGGGAGAGAGGCATGCCAGACACCCAGCGCCCGGTGGCGCTCGTCTCGGGCGGCTCCCGCGGCATCGGCCGCGCCGTCGTGTCCCGGCTGGCCCGCGACGGCTTCGACGTCGCGTTCTGCTACCGCGCGGACGCGGACGCGGCCGACGAGGTCGTCAGGTCGGCCGCCGGCACCGGAGCCCGGGTCGTCCCCCACCGCGTCGACGTCGCCTCCCTGGAGGAGGTCCGGGCGTTCACCGACGCCGCGGAGAGCGAGCTCGGTGAGATCGACGCCGTGGTGACCTGCGCGGGCGTGGTACGCGACAACCCCCTGGTGCGGATGACCGACGAGGACTGGGGCGAGGTCCTGAGGACCAACCTCGACGGCACCTACAACATGTGCCGCGCGGCCGTCTTCTCGTTCATGAAGCGCCGGGCCGGCTGCGTGGTGACGCTCTCGTCCATCGCCGGGGTGCACGGCAACGCCATGCAGGCCAACTACGCGGCCTCCAAGGCGGGGATCATCGGATTCACCAAGTCCCTGGCCAAGGAGTGCGGACGGTACGGCGTCCGTGCCAACGTCGTGGCCCCCGGCCTCATCGAGACCGACATGACCGCGGGTCTGAGCGAGGCGGTCAGGAAGGACGTCCTCGACAGCGTCCCGCTCGGCCGTCTCGGCACCCCCGACGACGTCGCCGAAGTCGTCTCCTTCCTCGTCTCCGACCGGGCCCGCTACATCTCCGGCCAGGTCCTGGGTGTGGACGGCGGCCTGGTGATCTGATGAGGCTCGGACTCAACCTCCGCTACCTCGGCAGCCTGGGCGCCGGGGCCCGGCCGAGGGAATCCGCCCGGTACGTGCGCGAGGCCGAGCGCCTGGGCTTCTCGGTGGCCTGGACCGCCGAGGTCTTCAGCTCGGACACGGTCTCGCTGCTCGGTTGGCTCGCCGCGCAGACCTCGCGCATCGACCTGGGCACGGCGGCGATGCAGATCCCCGCCCGCACCCCCGCGATGACGGCGATGACCGCCGCCACCCTCGACCTGCTCTCCGAGGGCCGCTTCCGCCTCGGACTCGGCGTGTCCGGTCCGCAGGTCGCCGAGGGCTGGCACGGCGTCCCGTTCGACAAGCCGCTGGCCCGCACCCGCGAGTACGTCGACGTCGTCCGGATGGCCCTGGAGCGCAAGGCTCTTGCCTACGAGGGGGAGCACTACCGCCTGCCGCTCCCGGACGGCCCGGGCAAGGCCCTCCAGTTGGGCATGCGCCCGCGGCGCAAGCGGATACCGGTCTACCTCGCGGCCGTCGGCCCGGCCAACCTCCGCCTGGCGGGCGAGATCGCGGACGGCTGGCTCTCCGTCTTCCTCCAGCCCGAGTTCGCGCAGGAGTCCCTGGCCGAACTGCGCGTCGGACGCGAGCGCGCGGGGGCGGAGCTGGACGGATTCGACGTGGTGGCGGCGATGCCGGTCGCGACCGGCGGCGATCTCGCCGACTGCGCCGACCGCATTCGCGTCTTCACCACCCACTACGTGGGCGGCATGGGCTCACGCCGGCAGAACTTCTACAACCGGCTGATGGCCCGCACCGGCTTCCCCGCCGAGGCCGACCAGGTGCAGAAGCTCTACCTGGACGGGCAGCTGCGGGCGGCCACCGAGGCCGTGCCGCAGGAGTACCTCGACCGCACCGCCCTGCTGGGTTCCCCCGACCGCATCGCGGACCGGCTGCAGGCGTACGCCGAGGCCGGGGTCACCACCCTCTCGGCCATGATCTTTCCGGACGACGCCGAACAGGGCGTCGCGACCCTGCGCGCCTTGGCGGAGGCCGTGGACAAGGCCGGGGTGGGGGAGTGAGGCGCCGTCAGATGTGAGCCACCGCCGTCACGATCAGGTTTCGCCGGTGGAGCCAGCGCCCATGGAAGGTGTGGAGCTGTCGGCCCTCCGGGTCCCGGCCTTCGCGCAGGAGACGGACGCGGAAGGTTCCCCCGAGCGGGTTGATGTCCAGCTCGGCCTCGTGGAAGCCGAGCCACTGGCCGGTCAGGGGGAACCACGTCTTGTAGACCGATTCCTTGGCGCTGAAGAGCAGCCGCCCCCAGTGCAGGGAAGGATCCTGCTCCGTCAGCTCCGCGACCTGCTGCCGCTCGCGCGGCCGCGCAATGAACTCCAGGACTCCGTCCGGCAGTTCGACATCAGGCTCGGCGTCTATGCCGAGCGAGGCCACCTCCGCCCGGAGGGCCACGGCCGCGGCGTGGTAGCCGTCGCAGTGCGTCACCGATCCGACGACAGCCGGAGGCCAGCTCGGCGCGCCTTGCCTCCCGGGCAGCAGCGGCACCACCGGCTGCCCGAGGGCGGCCAACGCCCGGCGCGCGCACTGGCGCGCGGTCGCGAACTCCCGGCGCCGCTTCTCGACGGCATCGACGATCACGGCCTGCTCCTCCGGGAAGAGGAGCACATCCGCAACACTCTCGAACGCCTCGGCGGTCCGGATGCTGCCCGGCAGCAGTTCCGACAGCAGGGTCACAGGCGCGGCCCCCTTCCGCTGGTGTGGCGAACCGATCGGCTCCGTCGTGCAGCGAGGGTAGCGCGCGACCTTCGGTCAGCCGGTGGCGGGCAGGTCGCAGACGTGGTCGGGGGTCACGGGCCGTCCACCCGGACGGGCTCCACCTACTCCACGTTGGCGGCGATCACGGTCCACGCGTTCGTCGAGCTGTCGTCCAGCCGGAGGTCGAACGCGAAGGTGATCGGCCGGCGGTTGCGGGCGTCACCGCGGAGCACCTGTTCGGTGCGGCGGTCGACCTCGTAGTAGACGCCCTCGGTGGCGACCGCGACGTGGAAGACGATCGGGTCGCGCGAGACCAGCGAGCGCACCGTGACCGCTGAGATGACAGCCTCGCGCATGACGGTCCGACTGACCGTGCGGACGGAGGTGAAGTCGAGGCTGCCGTCGTTGATGACCCACTCCTCGAGGAACCGCTCGACGGCGACCTCGAGAACGGACTTGTCGAACCGGCCGTCGAGCACGCTCAGGTCGCCGACGGCGGCGTCGGCGTCCGTGCTCCACGAGATGTTGGTGAGCGACAGGATGTCGGTCCCGCCGGTGACCGCGGTCTTCCCGGCCACCTCGAGCACGGCCTGGCGGGCGACGTCCTTCTGGTCCCAGCCGTCGGTCTCGATGGCGCTGGTCAGGTGGTGGGCGCCCTCGGCCGCCTGCTCGATCGAGGAGACGATCCACTCGCCGCTGTGGTTCTTGCGCAGCGTCCAGTACTCGACCGGGCGCGTCGAGCCGTCCTTGCGCACGGCGTCCCCGCCGTAGTTGCGGCGCACGTAGTCGTTGAGCGTCGCGGTGATCCGGAAGGTGACGGTGTCGTTCACCTCGCCGGCCCGGTTCGCGACGTCGACCAGCTCGACCTCCGGGCCCGAGACGATCTCCACGACGTTGACCTCGCCGCGAGCCTGGTAGTCGCGCAGCTCGTCGGCCCACTTGCCGTACAGCACCGGGGACAGGATCTGCTGCAGGGTGCCGTGGTCGCGATCCGTCCAGGCCCGCTGGGCAGTCGTGTACAGCCAGACGGCACGGCGCTCCAGCGCGGCGCGGTCGAAGGTCGCATCCGTGTCGGCGACCGCATCCACCCGCGCCCCGACCTGGGCGGCGCGCTCGCGCGCCTGCGCGTCCGCGCGGTGCGCGGTGCGGTCGGACACGGTGTTCAGACCGGCCGCCTGCGCCGCCTTCCGGCGCCGGGACCTGAGCCACAGGATCAGCAGGACCACGGCCACGAGCAGCAGCAGGGGGAGGATCCCGCCGCCTCCGGATCCGAAGCCGGTGCCGAAACCGAAGCCGAAACCATGGCCGAAGCCACCGCCGAAGCCACCGCTCGACCCGTGGAAGCCACCACCGTGGCTGCCGCCCCCGCCGCCGTGGAAACCGTGACTACCGCCCCCACCGCGGGCGTACGCGGCCGTCGGGCTGCTCAGCGCGACGACTCCAGCGACCACACATATCCAGCGACGAGCGCGCACCGGGCCGTCCCCCCAAGAAATCAGAGATGTTCCAGGCCAGCCTACAAGCAGACGCTCCACCGGAGCTCAGCGGCGCGGTGCTGGACTTCCCGCGACGAGCCGCGCCGACCGGACCTGTGAGGCATCCCTCTCCCGTCGCCGTGGCGCTGCCCGCTCGGGAAGGTTGACCATGGAGTCATGACCTCCTCTCCCGCCCGCGGTTACCTGCTGGACAACGCACGCGCCGAGGCGGGTGAGCGATTCGTCTGGCTGGCCGAGTTGTTCGACGGCGTGACGCGCGGGCACCTCGATCGACTGGGCGTCAGGGCCGGTTCGCGCTGCTGGGTCGTGGGGGCCGGTGGCCCCAGCATCCCGGAGGCGCTCACGGCGGCCGTCGGTCCGACCGGGCACGTGCTGGCCACGGACATCGACCCGTCGTGGCTGAAGACGGACGACGGGTACGAGGTGCGCCGGCACGACGTCGCCGCAGATCCGACCCCGGAGCCGGGGACCTTCGACCTGGTGCACGCCCGGCTCGTGCTGGTCCATGTGCCCGACCGGGCTCGGGCGTTGGCCACGATGGCGGCAGCGCTGCGGCCCGGCGGCTGGCTGCTGGTCGAGGACGCGGACACCGCGCTGCAGCCCCTGGCCTGCCTGGACGACAGCGGCCCGGCGCAGCAGCGGGCCAACCGACTGCGGGACGCGATCCGCGAGCTGCTGGCGCGCCGCGGCGCGGACCTGCGGTACGGCCGGACGCTGCCGCGCGCACTGCGTGAGGCCGGCCTGGTGGACGTCGCCGCGTCGGGCGCCTTTCCCGTCGGCGGGCCGGCCTGCGACCGCCTGGAGGCGTCGACCATTCGGCACGTCCGTGGCGAGCTGCTCGCGGCCGGTCTGACCGACGACGCCGAGATCGACGCGCATTTGGCCGCGATCCACGCCGGTGAACTCGACCTGACGCTCGCGCCGCTGATCTCGGCCTGGGGACGCCGCCCCACCGAGCATCCGTCAGCACTCGGTTAGAGGCTCGCGGAGTTTTTCACGAATACCGCCATGCAGCCTGACCTGCGGGGACAGGGTTTTCGTTGCGACGGAATAGAACGCGCCGCTTGCATCTCTGTAATTCACGCTTTGATTGGGTGAATACCCGAGAACAAACTGCGAGGCTCGCGCGGATTGGCGAGAACCACAGCCAGGTGCATGCCACTCCCTTCACAAGGGCTTTTCCGCACAATCTCAGATTGTAGACACAGCATATATCACAGCTCTAGCCGGTTAATTATATCACACGACTCAGAATCGGCGTATCACATCCTGAGACGCACGTCACACTCGCACCCCAGGCTGGTTTGGTCGAGTTGTCCGATATCCGCCCGGATTGCGGGGCGCCAATAGACCTTGACTCGAATCCATGATCGTCAATATGTTCGCTCGAAATCGTTTGGATCGCGAGCTGGCACGGTCCGGTTCGGTTACTGCTCGGTAATAAGCACCGCGCACGTACCGACGGTGTGGCGATGCGTTTGCGGATTCTGAGGAAGGTAAGCGACAGTGCGGTCGAGTCCACCTCAAGCAGTAGCTGCAATAGATTTTTGTGCACTGTTCACTTTGGCTGCTGACAGTCTTGGTCTCGTCTGCGACGATCCCCGCAGCGAGTTCGGCACCAAGTCGTTCGCGGAACTCGGCGGGACATCGCTGCGCGCCGTCGATCTGATGGCGAAGGCGGAGGCGGCCGGTGCCCGCCTCGAACTGTCCGATCTGCTCGGGGAACGCCCGTTGGCCGAGGCGCTGGAGAGCGCGCAGGCCGTGATTCGGCAGCCGCTTGCCGCGCAGCACGAGTCGGTGGGGCCGGACGAGCGGGTGAGGCCCTGCACGTCGCGCGAAGCCTCGATGCTGATCAGCGAGCAGATGGGTGCCGGCACCGGATGGCACCTTCTGTTCAGCGCGGACATCCGTGGCGGCCTCGACCATCAGCGGCTTCACTCCGCTCTGCAGGCGCTGACCGACCGTCATCCGGCGCTGCGCACCGTCTTCTCGCCGGAGCAGATGACGGCCAGAGTGGTCCGAAACCACCGGGTCCGGCTGCTGACCTGTGATCTCGACCTCCCGGGCGACGATGCCGTCGGCGCGGTGAACGCCATGGTCGGCCAGAGTTCCGCGCGGCTGCTCGACCCGTTCGTGCGGCCGCCCGTGGCCTTCCAGCTGACCCGGGTGTCGCCGGAACGGCACGTGCTGAGCATGCTGATCCACCACGCGGTCGCGGACGGCTGGAGTGTCGGAGTCCTCTGGAAGGAGCTCTTCGATCGCTACGCCGCCGGTTCCGACGAGTCGGTGGGCGAGGCGGCCGTCGTGCCCGCCGTGGTCGCGTCGTACGAGGACGTGATCGAGCGAAGGGTTCCCGAGCTCAAGGGCGTCCCGACGGTTCTGGAACTCGGCGGCGATCTGGAGCGGCCGGAGGTCTTCGACTACCGGGGACTGCGGCTGCCGTTCCGGCTCCGTGCGGACGAGGTGGAGGGCTGCGAGCGGCTGGCGAGCTCCCTCGGGGTCACCCGCAACGCCGTGCTGCTGGCGGCGTGGTCGCTGACCCTCGCCAGGCAGGCGAGCGTCGACGACCTGCTCCTGGGCCTGACCTGGGCCGGACGGATCTCGGAGGCGGAACGCGGGCTGGTCGGCCTGCTGACCGACGTGCTGCCGATCCGGTGCGCCGTGGACGGCGACATCGCCACAGCGGAGTTCGTGCAGCGGATCGCCCGGGAGATGCGTTCCGCGCTGTCCGCGCGCAAGGCGCCGTTCGAGGAGATCGCGAAGACCCTCGGGGCGGACTACGACGCCACGCGCAACACGCTCGTGCAGTTCGCCTTCGCCGCCCATGACGAGCTCGTCTCCGAGCAGATGTCGCTGCCGGATCTCGACGTGACGATCCACGAGGGCCACTGCCTCGGCACCGTCTTCGACTCGGTGCTCTACGTGCGTCGTTGGGGCGACGACGCGGAACTCTGCCTCGAGTACGCGACGTCCGTCGTCGCGCCCGGCGAGGCGGCGCACCTGGTGTCCGGATTCCGTGAGGTGCTGCGCGGGTTCGTCTCCCGCTCGGAGCACGGCACGCGCATCGGCGAGCTGTCCGCCGGTCACGAGGGTGCCTCGCAGTGGGATCCGCGTCGACAGTCCGCGCGGGCACAGGTCCAGGAGGAGGCCGGCCTCGCCGGACTCTGGCAGATGTTCGAGTCCATGGCGGCGAGCCGACCGGACGAGCCCGCGTTCGCCGAGTCGGCACGGGGAACCCTGACCTACCGTCAGATAGCGGCCGCCGCAGTCGCGCAGTCCGAAGCGCTGCGTGCCGCAGGGGTCGCCGAAGGCGACCATGTCGTGCTGGCGCTGCCGTACTCCGCCCAGGAGTTGGTGGCGGTGCTCGCGGTGCTGCGCCTCGGTGCCGCCTATATCGGCCTCGACCACGCGGCCGGCGCCGCGCATATCGCGCACGTGCAGCAGATCGCCCGCCCGGTCCTCGCGATCGCTCCGCAGCCCCGTGCCAAGGAGCTTGAGCACGACGGCCTCTCCGCTCCGGTGCTCGAACCGGTCGACCCCTGGAATCCGCCCGTGCCCGCGGTCGTGGGTGCGGCGGCCGCGCCGGATCCCGACCGGATCGCCTATGTCGCCTTCACCTCCGGCTCGACGGGCCGGCCGAAGGCCGTTCGGGTGCCGCATCGCGGCGTCCTCCGCCTGGTCCACGACACCGACGTCGTCCGGCCGAACGCTCTGCGGCGCTTCCTCCGCGTGGCCCCGATCTCCTTCGACGCCTCCACCCTGGAGCTGTTCGCGCCGCTCGCGGCCGGCGGGTGCATCGTGGCCTTCCCCGAGCCGTACCCGGTCCCGACGGTGCTGGCCCGCTTCATCGAGCAGGAGCGGATCTCCGGCCTCTGGCTGACCGCCGGGTTGTTCCGTCTGGTCGCCGAGCATGCGCCGACGGCCTTCCGGGGTGTCGACCAGCTGCTGACCGGCGGCGACGTCGTCCCGTCCGGGCAGGTGCGCCGGGTGCTCGAAGCATGCCCGGGGCTGCGGGTGACGAACGGCTACGGGCCGACCGAGAACACCACCTTCACCACGGTCCATCACGTCGACGACACGACCGCCGTGCCCGCGCGCCTTCCCATCGGCGCCCCGGTCGCCGGAACCACGGTGATCGTCGTCGACCGTGCGCTGCGCGCCGTTCCGGAAGGCGCGGCCGGTGAACTCCTCACGGGCGGTGCGGGTCTGGCCGTCGACTACCTCGGCGATGCCGAGGAGACCCGCCGCCGGTTCGTCGAGCTCGAGGACGGACAGCGGTACTACCGCACCGGCGACGTGGTCCGGTGGGGCGCGGACGGCACCTTGAGGTTCCTCGGCAGGGTCGACCGGCAGGTGAAGATCCGCGGATTCCGCATCGAACTGGAGGCGGTCGAGGCCGCCCTGCGGGCCGCACCCGGAGTGCTGGACGCCGGAGCCTACGCGACGGCCGAGCAGGCGGGTGAGTCGCGCATTCTCGTCGGTGTGGCCGGCGGCGACTCCCACCTGGACCTGGACGCGCTGCGCGACTTCGTCGCGGCCCGCCTGCCGGCGTACGCGATGCCCTCCCTCTGGGCGGTCACGGACGCGCTGCCGGTGACCCGCAACGGAAAGGTCGACGTCCAGGCGCTCCTGGCGAAGGCGACGAACCGTGCGGAGGAGCCTCGCGCCGCGGCGCGGCCCCAGGACTCCGCGGAGTCGGGGATGACGGCCGAGGAGATCGAGGACGTGATCGCCGGGATCTGGGAGGACGTCCTCGGGAGCACGGACTTCGGCTACGAGGACCGCTTCTTCGACGTCGGGGGCGACTCGCTCCGCGTTCCCCAGGTGCGACGCGCTCTGCTCAGCGCCTTCCCCGGCTGCGCGATCCAGATGGTCGAAATGTTCAACAGGCCCACCATCGCGCAGTTGGCCGTGCTGATCGAAGGCAGGCTCGCGGCCTCATGACCACCCAGGACACGGTGATGGCGGATCAAGACCCTTTCCCGACCGAGGCGTTCGAGTGCGGTCCCGAGCCGATCGAGGACGGCCGCACGCTGCGCGACCTGCTCCTCGAGGCGTTCGACACCCATGCCGACCAGCCGGCGCTGGCCGACGGGTCCGTCTCGCTCAGCTACGCCGGACTCGCGCAGCACGCCGGCCTGCTGGCGGCGGACCTGCGGCGGGCGGGAGTCGGCCCGGACCGCGTCGTCGCCGTCGTCGCGGACCGCTCGGTGACGATGGCCGTGGCCATCGCGGGGGTGCTCCTTGCCGGAGGCGCGTATCTCCCGGTGGATCCCACGTGGCCTGGTGCGCGCATCAAGCAGGTGCTCGACGACGCCGAGCCGACAGCGATCCTCTGCGACGACCCGTCAGCGGTGGCTGCCGCCCTCGACGGGGCGCAGGGCGGGCCCGTGCTCCTGGACCTGGCGCAGTGGGCGAAGGCGCCGACCGGGGCGCAACCCGCGGCGGGGACCGGACAGGCCCAGTCCGACCTCGACTTGGCCTACGTCATCTACACCTCCGGCTCCACGGGCAGCCCGAAGGGTGCCGGGGTGCCGCATCGCGGGATCGTGAACCGGCTGCGGTGGATGCAGGAGCAGTTCCGCATCGGCCCCGGGGACTGCGTGCTGCAGAAGACGCCGTACACCTTCGACGTCTCCGTCTGGGAGTTCCTGTGGCCGCTGTTGACGGGCGCACGCCTGTTCATGGCCGCGCCGGGCGGGCATCGCGATCCCGGATACCTGGCGGACACGATCAGGCGCGAGCGGGTGACGATCGTTCACTTCGTCCCGTCGATGCTCGACCTGTTCCTGGCCGAGGTGGAACCGGGCTCGCTGCCCGCGCTGCGTCACGTGATCGCCAGCGGGGAGGCGTTGAGCCCCGCGCTGGCCAACAGGTTCACCGCGGCCCACGGCGGCGGGTTGCACAACCTCTACGGACCGACGGAGGCCTCCGTCGACGTCAGCTTCTGGAGCTGCGAGCGCCCGGAGACCGGACGGAGCGTGCCGATCGGCCGGCCCATCCGCGGGGTGCGGTTGACCGTGCGCGACGAGCACGGCCGTCGCGTGCCGGCGGGTGCGATCGGCGAGCTCTACATCGGGGGAGTGTGCCTGGCCCGGGAGTACCTCAACAGGCCCGAACTGACCACCCGCAGCTTCGTCGTGGGGTTGGACGGCACGCAGGACCGGTACTACCGAACCGGTGATCTCGCGAGCTGGACCCAGGACGGCCTGCTCGAGTACCACGGACGCACCGACCACCAGGTCAAACTGCACGGGCAGCGGATCGAGCTCGGCGAGATCGAGGCGGTTGCGGGGGAGCACCCCGCCGTGCGCATGGCCGCGGCCGTGGTCCGCCCCGACGCGCGTGGGCTGGCCCGACTCCTGCTGTACGTCAGCCCCGCGCTGGACCAGCAGACCTCCGGCGAGCTGCGCGGGTTCCTGAGGCAGCGGCTGCCCGAGAACTACCTGCCGTCGCTGATCACCTCGCTCGACCGCCTGCCGTTGACGTCCAGTGGCAAGTGCGACAGAAAGGCGCTGCCCGAGCCGACGCAGGGCGGACCGGGGCGCGGGGCGGGACGCCGGGCGGCGGTCCGCAGGTGAGCCAGGACATGGACACGAGGAGCACGGTCGCGCGCCTGAAGGCCGCACTGCCGCCACCCGGGCCGATACGGGTGCTCAAGACCAACGTCCTGATCTCCTCGACGGGTTACGGCCTCTACACCGCCGGCAGCGTCATCTTCCTGGTGAAGGTGGCGAGGATACCCGAGGCCACGGTCGGTCTCGGGCTCTCCCTGGCGGGACTCCTAGCCGTGCTGCTCGCCGTCCACCTCGGCAAGGTCGCGGACCGACTCGGCGCCCGCGACGCGGCGATCGGCTTCAACGCCCTCCTGGTCGTCTTCCTGACGGCCCTGGTCTTCGTGCGCAGCTCGGCCGTCTTCGTCGTGCTGGCCGGCGCCATCGGGATCGCGGAGTCGGGCGGCATGATCTCGCGCAGTGCCCTGGTGGGCAAGCTCGTCCCCAAGGAGGCCAGAGTCGCCCTTTCCGCGGCGAACCGGGTGCTGACGAACATCGGGTTCTCGCTGGGCACCCTGCTCGCCGGTCTCGCCATCGGCGTCAACACGACCGCCTCGTACACCAGCCTCGTGCTCGGCATGGCCCTCGCGTCGCTGCTCACCGCCCTCACCAGCCTGAGGCTGCCCCGCGACGCGCGCAGCCGGCACAGCGGTGAGACGGCGAAACGCCGCGACAAGTACGACCTGCCCTATGTGGCGGTCTCGGTGGTCAGCGGACTGACGTTGATCGGGAACACCATCCTCACCGTCGGCCTGCCGTTGTGGGTCATCACCGACACTGGCGTGCCGCACGAGGTCGCCGCGTGGATGATCATCGGCAACACCGTGCTGGTGATCCTGTTGCAGGTCAAGGTGTCGAAGGGGGCGGACACGGTCCGGGGCGCCCGCCGGATGCAGCGGCTCGCCTTCCTGGCCCTCATCGCCGCCTCCGCACTGGCCAGCGTGACCTACCACCTGGGTGCGGTGCTGGGGACGGTGCTGATCGTCTGCGACGTCATGCTGCTCACCCTGGCCGAGCTCTGGGGGGAAAGCGCCAGCTGGTCCTTCCGCTTCGGGCTCGCCGACGCCAGGAAGCAGGGCGCGTACGCCGGGATGTTCCAGATGGGCAGCTCGATCGCGGCGGTCGTCGGTCCCACCGCGGTGACGTACTTCGTGGCGCGATTCGTCCCCGAGGGGTGGTTCGTCCTGGCGCTCGTCTTCGCGGTCGGACTCGCCCTCAACGGCCCCGTGATCGCGTGGGCCGAACGCACGCGCCCGGAAGCACAACGAACGGAGTAGGACGATGACGGTACGTGCGGACGGCCACGACTCGGTGGCGGTGATCGGCTTCGCAGGGAGATTTCCGCAGGCGGACTCCGTGCCCCGGTTGTGGGACGCCCTGCTCCAGGGCCGGGAGCTGATCACCCACTACGACCGCGACCAGCTTGCCGCCCTCGGGGCGCCGGAGGCGGTCCTCGGCGACGAGCAGTTCGTCGGCGCCTTCGGCGCGCTGGACGACATCGAGTCCTTCGACGCCGACCTCTTCGGCTACTCCCGCAGGGAGGCCGAACTGACGGACCCGCAACAGCGCCTCCTTCTCGAATGCGCCTGGCATGCGCTGGACGACGCCGGGTACGGCGGCTTCCACGGGGACTGCGCGGTCTTCGCCAGCACGAGTGTCAGCGGATACCTGCTGCGCCACGTCCTCGGGAACGCGGCGGAGTGGGCGGGCGCCGACCAACTGCAACTGGTGCTGGGCAACGAGAAGGACCACGCGTCGACGCGCATCGCCTACAAACTCGACCTGACCGGCCCGGCCCTGACGGTGCAGACGGCCTGTTCCAGCTCGCTGGTGGCCGTGCACCTGGCCACGCAGTCCATCCTGAACGGCGAATGCGACCTCGCCCTCGCGGGCGCCGCGACCGTGCAACTGCCCGAGGTGCCCGGCTACCAGTTCAGCAAGCACGGGATCTTCTCGCCGGACGGACACTGCCGGCCTTTCGACGAGTCCGCCCACGGCACCGTTCCGGCGAACGGCGTGGCCATGGTCGTGCTCAAGCGCACCGACCGGGCCATCGCCGACGGCGACACCGTGCACGCCGTCATCCGGGGTTCGGCGCTCAACAACGACGGCGCACGCAAGATGGGCTACAGCGCGCCCAGCCACGACGGACAGGTGGCGGTCATCTCCGCGGCCCTGCGCGCCGCCGACGTCGATCCGGCCACGATCGGCTACGTCGAGGCGCACGGTACCGGGACCGAGGTCGGCGACGTCATCGAGCTGGCGGCACTGACCGAGGCGTACCGGCGCCACACCGACGCGTCGGGGTACTGCAAGATCGGGAGCCTCAAGGGCAACGCCGGTCACCTCGACGCGGCCGCCGGGGTCTCGTCCCTCATCAAGACCGTGCTCGCCGTGCGCGAAGGCGTCATCCCCGCCTCCATCAACTGCGACGTTCCGCATCCGGGCTTCGACTGGGCGAACAGCCCGTTCACCGTGAACACCGAGTCCTCGCCCTGGGAGGCGGCGACCGGACCGCGCCGGGCCGCGGTCAGCGGGTTCGGCATGGGCGGCACCAACGTCCACGTCATCGTCGAGCAGGCTCCCGAGTCGGCGAGCCGGCCGGAACCCCGGGCAGCCGGCGGTCCGCGTCTGGTACCCGTGTCGGGTCACACCCAGGAGGCCGTGGAGGCACTGTCCGCCGACTTGGCGGGTCGGCTCGAAGAGGGCACCGTGGACGCCGGTGACATGGCGCACACCCTCGCCCACGGCCGGAGGACGCTGCGCTGGCGCAGCGCGGTGACCGGCTCCACCAGCGCGGAGATCGCCGAGCGCCTGCGCGGCAGCCGACCTCGTCTGGTGCCCAAGAAGGCGGCGCTCACGATGCTGTTCCCCGGGCAGGGGCAGCACTACCCGGGCATGGCGGCGAACCTCTACGAGGCGTTCGACACCTTCCGCGAGGTCTTCGACGAGTGCACGAAGGCCGCCGATCCGCTGGCCGGTCCGACGCTGCGCGAGACGCTGCTGGGCACTGCGGACCCCGGTGTCGCCGAGGCCGCCATGGCGAGCACGCGCTTCGCGCAACCCGCGCTCTTCATCGTGGAGTACGCGCTCGCACGCCAGCTTCGGTCCTGGGGCGTGCACCCCAGGTATCTCGTCGGCCACAGCATCGGGGAGTTCGCGGCGGCCTGCCTCGCCGAAGTGATGAGTCCTCAGGACGCCGTCGCCCTGGTCTGCGCACGCGGACGGCTCATGGACGCGACCACGCGGGCGGGCATGCTCGCGGTGCGGACCTCCGAGGCCGCCTGTGAGGCGCTGCTCCCACCGACGTTGACCATTGCGGCGGTCAACGGCCCGAGCGCCGTGGTGGTCGCCGGGGCGGACGACGACCTGGACTCCTTCGCGGCGGACCTCGCGCGCCAGGGGATCACCACGAGGCGGCTGTCGGTCGAACGCGCCTTCCACAGCCCGTTCATGGACCCGGTGCTCGACGAGTTCCGCGAGATCGCCGAGGGGTTCCGCTACCGCAAGCCCCGCCTGCGGGTCATCTCCACGCTGACCGGTGCGCCGGTCCGCGAGTACTCGGCGGACTACTGGGTGCGCCAGCTCCGGCAGCGGGTCCGGTTCGCCGAGGCCGCGGCCCACGCGGTCGCGGCGCAGAACCCCGTGCTCCTGGAGGTGGGTCCGGGAGCGGCGCTGACCGGTGCCGTGCAGTCCTTCGCGACCGACGCCCGGCCGAGCGCCGTGCTCACCATGCCTCAGCCTGGTCGTCAGCACGAGGCGCCGACCGCCCTGCTCGAGGCGGCGGGCGTGCTGTGGGAGTCGGGAGTCGACCTCGACCTGGGAGCGCTTGGCGCCGCACCAGGGCGCCGGGTCCCGCTTCCTGCCTATCCCTTCAGCCGTGAACGCCACTGGCTCGACGCCCGGCCGAGCGTGCCACAGCCCGCGGTCCCCGAGCCGACGCGTGCGGCGGACGAGGGACCCAAGGCGCCGGCACCGCAGGCCGACCGGCACGAGCCTGATGTCCTGGGGCGGGTCGTCCAGATCTGGCAGCGGCTGCTCGGGGCCGGCGATCTGGGCCCGGACTCGGACTTCTTCGAGCTAGGAGGCGACTCGCTGACGGCCGTGCGCCTGCTCGCCGCCCTCAACCGCGACCTCGGCGTCACCCTCGACCTCACCGACGTGCTCGAGGAGCGCACGATCGCGCGACAGGCAACCGCCATTCGACAGCTGCTGGACTCACCCTCTGCACGGACGGAAGACCATTGAACTCACCAGCAAACACCCAAGCCGCAGTTCCCGATGTGTCGCTCGTGGTGGACTTCAAGGAGTTCTCCGCGAAGACGACTCTCTTCGCGGCCCTTTCCGCCGCGTACCCCGATCGGCCGCTGCACCGCATCGACGCCGTGGCGGCCGTCAGCCGCTTCGGAACGGAGCTCCAGGAGGTCGCGGCACGCTGTGTCGACGAGCTCGTGGCAGAGGACCGGGCACCGGAGGTGGTCTTCGGCTATTGCAGTGCCGCCGGTCTGGCCCTGCACATCGCCGCCGGACTCGAAGCGCGCGGCCTGCGCCGACCGCCGGTGATTCTCGTCGAACCGAGCTGGCTGACGCCGGAACTGGTCCGGCGGGATGTCGACGCGCTGTCCGGGTCGGAATTCGGGACGTATCAGGGACCGGCCGATCTTTCGTCGATCATGCCCGAACTGCGCGGTCCGCTGGAACGGAAACTCCGCGACGAGGGTGTCGACGAGGAGGAAATCGACCTCTGCGTCGACATCATGGCGGAGCGTCTCCGTGCTTGGTTCACGTTCCTTGTGGCTGCCGAAAGCGCGGACGTGCCGACGGAGGTGATTCCCGTGGGCGTGATGCTCGCGGACGACGGAGCGCGTTTCCCGCATCCGGCCTGGCCCGAGGGGTCGGTGCGGATCGAGTACCTGGCCGGTCGGAGCGGCGAACTACTGGGCCGGCTCGAATCCATGGAGACGCTTGAACTCCTGTGGCAGCGCGCTTGCGCAATTCCGCGTTGACCCCGGTCGACCCTTCTCGCAAAAGTCTTGACACGCGGGCAACGGAGTGATTTTGTTGTCCGCGTACGTGCAGTGCACACACGGGAGCAACTACCTTTGCTCGACCGAGTGTTGAGGCAAATTCTGCACGGTCCATTCGTGTCCGATCCGACCGATGGGCTTTTCCCGCAGGATGTGATGACCAGGCGAACATCCACCGCATGGTCTCGACCAGCAACGACAACGCGACGGCCAGGCCTACCGGTACGACCCGCCGCCCAGGGAGGACCGACCCACCCATGCTCGATCGCGACCTTTCGCGCCGCGCCGCACCAGCTGACGAGGTACTGGCCGCGGCATGGTGCTCCTCCCTCGGCGTACCGGAAGCCCGGCCGGGAGACAACTTCTTCGAGCTCGGCGGTGACTCGATCACCGCCATCAAGCTCGTCGCCAAGCTGCGGGCCGGCGGTCTCGCCCTGCGTCTCCAGGACGTCCTCGACCACCCGACCTTCGCCGACCTGGCGTCGGCGCTCGACGGGCGGGCGGTGGAGGTGGAGGCGGTGAAGCCCGCGGTCGCCGTCCCGTCGACGACCGCGGACGGGTCCGAGCCGACGGGTGCCGTGCGGCGCGTCCCGCTGGTACCGGTCCAGGCCAGGTTCCTGGAGGACGACCGTCTTGCGCCGGACTACCACAACACCGACGCGGTCCTCGAGCTCCCCGCCGGCGTCACCGTGGCGCAGGTGTCCGACGCCCTGTCAGTTCTTGTGCGCCGACACGGCGTTCTCGCCGTCAGGTTCGACGGCACGGGCGCGGAGCGCACCCAGGAGTTCGGCCACCCCTTCGATCCGGCCACCGTCCTCGAGGTGCACGAGGCGAGCCCGGAGGACGCCGAGACGATCGAGCGGATCGGCACGGTCGCCCAGGAGGGGCTGAGCCTCGCGGACGGCCGGGTGTTCGCGGCACGCATCCTCACCCACGACGGCACACCCTGGGCGCTCGCCCTGATCCTCCACCACCTGGTGGGCGACATGCTGAGCTGGAGCGTCATCGCCTCCGAGCTCGGCTACCTGCTCAGTGGGGACGCGGCTGCGCTGCCCCCGGCCACCGCCTACGCGGACTGGGCCGCCTACCTCGCGGACCGGACCGCCGCCGGAGCCTTCGACGAGCACCTGGCCTACTGGCGCGCCCGGCCCTGGTCCGCGGCCACGGGTATGCGCACCCTGACGGAGCATCCGGACCGCAGGCTCGGCGGCCTGCGCCGGCACCGTTCCTCGGTCGAACTCGGCGACGCCGCGGCCTTCCGCCGGCTGACCGTCGAGCTCGGCGGCAACGCGATCGTCGTGGGCGCGGTCAACTACGCCTTGAACGCCGTCTACCGGGCGAGGACGACGATCGTCGACGTCGTGGTCAACGGCCGCGACCAGATCCTCGACGGCCCCGACCTGAGCCGCACGGTCGGCATGCTGGCCGAATTCGCGCCGGTCGTCACCGAGTTGGGCGAGGCCACGGATCCGGTCGCGATCGTGCGCGCCACCGCCGCGCAGATGCGGGCCGTGCCCGCCCCGTTCATCGCCTTCGGCGCCCTGCGCGAGCTCGCGGCCGAGCCGCAGGTCCGGCAGGAGCTGCGTGGGCTGCCGGCGGCGGACATCTACGTCAACTACCGAGGGGCGCCCCTCGGGGGTGAGACGCCCGGTGCGCTCAACGGGCTCGGCTACTCGCTCGGGCCCTTCCAGTCTCCCAAGGAGCAACAGGCGTATCCGGTGCGCCTCATGGTCGACCTCGACGGCACCGTGATCAAGTCCCTGTGGAAGTACTCCGCCACGGAGCTCGACGAAGCCGAGATGGAGGCCGTGATCGAGGCCTTCAACCGCGCCATCCGGGAACTCGTCGCCCACTGCTGACCTGCGGACAACCCCTCTGCGCACGGCGACAGGTCGCGCCGAGCGTCACCCCGGCATGCCTTCGGTCCGTCACAGAAAGTATGGCCCATCACCATGTGCAGAATTTATGGCCACTTCGGTGGTCCGCCGATCGCCTCGGACGCGCTGCGCGCCGTCGGACACGCGATGCTGCACGGCGGACCCGACGCCCAGACACTGTGGACGGGTGCGGAAGGCGCCCTCGGCAACAACCGCCTGGCGATCCAGGGCGTCGCCGACGGGGACCAGCCGTTCGTCTCCGCGGACAGCGTGTGCGTCTTCAACGGCGAGATCTACAACCACCGTGCCCTGCGCGCCGAACTCGTCGCGGCCGGTCGGCGTATCGACGGGGACTGCGACGGCAACATCCTGCTTCCCCTGTACGAGCTCTACGGCGACGCCTTCGTCGACCGGCTCGAGGGCATGTACGCCATCGCGATCATCGACCGGCGCGAGCGCGTGCTCAAGCTGTTCTCCGACCCCACCGGCATGAAGTCGCTCTACTACTTCGTGTCGCCGGACGGCCGGCGGCTCGCCTTCGCCCAGGAGCTGCAGGCGCTCTCGAAGTACCCCGGCTTCCCGTCGGCCCTGGATCCCCTGGCCCTGGACCGGTACCTCGGGGGCAAGGCCGTGTGGGGGCCGGAGACGGTCTATCAGGACGTCAGGACCCTGCCTCCCGGTACCGTGCTGCGCTTCTCCGAGGCCGGCGTCAAGGTCGAGTCCCGCGAGCCCGTCGCGGCAGTGATCGACTGGCCCGAAGGCGGGCCGGACCTCGGTCATGCCGCGGGCATGCTCGACACCATGCTCCAGGACGAGCTGACCCGCATGCTGGCGGCGGACGTGCCGGTGTGCGTGATCACCAGCGGGGGGCTCGACTCCAGCTACATCACGGCCCTGGCCCGCCGACGCGTGCCCGACCTCGCCTCCTTCAACATCGCCTACGCCGGGAACTGGCCCGCGGACGAGCGCGCGTTCGCCCGCGAGGTGGCCGCGCACTGCGGCACCCGCCACCATCAGGTCGAGATCCACCCCGACACGTTCCCGGGCCTGGTGGAGCGTTTCGTCCGCCATCTCGACCAGCCGAACAACGCGCCGCACAGTCTCAGCACCTTCGCCATCTTCGAGGCGATCCACGAGGCGGGATTCAAGGTCGCGCTCACCGGGGACGGCGCGGACGAGCTGTTCGCCGGCTACGCCAGGTACGCGAGCGCGGCCGCCGACGAGGCTCCCGGCTGGGAGCGGCGTTACCAGGACACGATGTCCGCCGTCGGCACGGATCTGCTCGGGCGCCTGTACACCCCCGCGTACCGCGCCGAACTGGACCGCAACGGCGGCCTGTTCGCCGATCGCAGCGGCAAGGACCTGGCCGAGCGCGTGCGCACGGCGCCCGGGAACAAGCTCGAGACCCTGCTGAGGTACGACCAGTACGCGCGGTTCCCCTACTACATCCTGCGGCGGGTCGACCACCTGAGCATGGCGCACTCGGTCGAGGCACGGATCCCGTTCCTGCAGCCCCGGATCGTCGAGTTCGCCCACGCGCTCCCGGCCGCGCTCAAGGTCGTGGACAGCAAGGTCAAGGCGCCGGTCGTCGAGGCCGCGCGGCCCTGGCTGCCCAGCAGCGTCATCGAACGACCCAAGCAGCCCTTCACCTTGCCCATCACGGCGATGATCAGGCCGGGCGAGGCCCTGCACGAGCTCGTCGGTGACGTGCTGCTGGCCTCCGACCGCCGCTGTGCGGACCTCATCGAGCAGCGCGAGATCGAGGAGCTCTTCCGGCTGCAGAGCGCGCAGCCGACCGCGTGGGCCGCCGAGGCCCTGTGGTCCGTGCTCATGGTCGAACTGTGGCTGTCCGCCCGCGGCCTGACGCTCTGACGCCCTGACGCCCGGAATCCAAGAGGAGTGAGAACCATGGTTCCCTTTGACCAGCGAAGCGGCCACATCTGGTACGACGGTGCGCTCGTCGACTGGGCCGACGCCACCCTGCACGTGCTCACCCACGGCCTGCACTACGCGAGCAGCGTCTTCGAGGGGCTGCGCGTCTACGACGGTGTCCCGTTCATGATCCGCGAACACCTCGCCCGGCTCGCCGCGTCCGCGCGGATCCTCGACTTCGAGGTCCCGTTCCCCGAGCAGGAGCTCTACGAGGCGACGCTCGAGGTGGTCGGCAAGGCGGGCATCGTCGACGGCTACATCCGGATGAACGCGTGGCGCGGCTCCGAGGTCATCCAGACCGCCGCCCTGCACACCTCGGTGCACGCGTCCATCGCGGCCTGGGAGACCCCGGCCGGCTACTACTCCGCGGCCGACGCGCTGCAGACCGGTATCTCCCTCCAGACCGCGCGCTACCGCCGGCCGAGCGCGGACAGCGCGCCGATCAAGAGCAAGGCCGCGGGCAACTACATGATCGGCACCGTCTGCAAGAACGAGGCCCTCCGCGCGGGCTTCGACGACGCGCTGCTCCTCGACACGGACGGCCTGATCGCCGAGTCCACCGGTGCGCACGTCTTCTTCGTCCGCGACGGAGCGCTGCACACGCCGACCACGCGCGCCACGATCGACGGCATCACCCGCGCGTGCGTGCTCGCCATCGCCGAGCACCTCGGCATCCCCTGTGTCGTCGGCGACCTCGAGCCCGCGTTCGTGGCGAGCGCGGACTCCGCCTTCATCTGCGGAACCGCCCTCGAACTGCTGCCGGTGGCCCGCATCGACGAGCATTCCTACGCACCGGGCGAGCACGAGGTCTTCACGCAGCTGCTCGCCGAATACCGCGAGCTGACCCGGGGCCGCAGCGCGGTCACCGTGGCACGTCCCTGAGCCTTCACCATCTCGACGCAGAGAACAGGATCCGCACCATGACCGCAGTGATCGAGAACACTGTCGCAGAACTGGACGTCCGACGCGTCGCCGGACGCATCGGCGCCGAGATCCACGGCCTCGACCTGACCGCCGAGCTCGACGACCCGACGATCGCCGCGATCCGGCGAGCGGTGCTCACGCACCGCGTGGTGTTCTTCCGCGGCCCCGACCTCGGCCACCAGGCCCATGTCGCCTTCGGCCGCCGCTTCGGCGAGTTGACCCGCCGCGCCGGCAAGAAGCACGGCGTGCACCCCGAGGGCTTTCCCGAGATCCTCACCGTCGACCCGAAGGCCGACGTCGAGCGCTACGGCGCGGACTTCGAGGAGCACTACCGGCGCAAGTGGGTCTCGCCCCTGGCGGGCTGGCACAGCGACCTGACCCAGATGGTCAACCCGCCGGCCCTGTCGATCCTCCGCGCCGAGACCACACCGCCCTTCGGCGGTGACACGCAGTGGACGAACACGGTGGACGCCTACGAGGGGCTCGCCGCGCCGCTGCGCGCCCTCGTCGACACGCTGCACGCGGAGCACGCCTTCTTCACCGGCGTGCACCTGCGGCACAGCGACGAGCGGGACCGCGAGATTCTGCGCCTCTACTGCGACCAGCCCGAGGCGGCCGTGCACCCCGTCGTGCGCGTGCACCCGGAGACGGGGGAGAAGGCGCTGTTCGTGAGCCCCGGCTCGACGACGCGCATCATCGGCTTCACCGAGGTGGAGAGCCGGCACCTGCTCGAGCTGCTCTACCAGCACATGACCAGCGCCGAGTACACCGTGCGCTTCCGCTGGGAGCCGGGCAGCATCGCGATGTGGGACAACCGGTCGACCTGCCACTTCGCGCCGACGGACTTCGCGCATCTCCCGGACACCGACCGGCGCATGCACCGGGTCACCGTGCTCGGCGACAGCCCGCTGGGCCCGGACGGCTTCCGCTCCGAACTCGTCAGCGGCGAGCCCATGCGGGCCTGGTGACCCGGATGCCGCAACAGACGGGGAAACACGTCGTCTTCGTGACCTGGAAGACGGGCAACGCGCCCGCCTTCGCGGCGGCCCAGCGGCTCGGGCACCACGTCACCCTCATCCGTTCCCTGGAGATGGAACGCCTTCAGGGACTGGACTTCGAGACCTCGCCGTACGGCGCGAGCGTCGACGAGGTCCACTGCCTCCAGGACGCCGGCGACCTCGACGCGCTGCGCGTCTGCGTCGGACGGATCCACCAGGCACGTCCGATCGCCGGCTTCGTCGCGTCGACGGACGCGTTCGTGATCCCGGTGGCCCAGGTCGCCGCGGAGCTCGGCATCCCGTTCACCGACGCCGCCGCCGCGCGCACGGCGAAGCAGAAGTCCCGCTGCCGGGACGCGCTGGCCGCAGCCGGTGTCGAGGACACGGCGCACGCCGTGGTGAAGGACCTCGATGAGGCGCTCCGGTTCGCCGCCCTCGCGGGCTACCCGCTCGTCCTCAAGCCGGAGATGGCCTCGGCGAGCGAGGGCGCGTTCGTCCTGGCGGACGAGGCGGCCCTGCGCGAGGCCATGGCCGGCGTTGCGGAACACGCCGACCTCTACCGGCACGGAGTGCTGCTCGAGGAGTACCTGAGCGGCACCTTCCTGTCCGCGGAGATCGGGCTCAGCCGCGGCCGGGTGCTCCGCCTGGCCGTCAGCGAGCGCAAGACCTGGGACGGACACGAGCCGCTCGAGATCGGCACGACCATTCCGGCCGCGATCAGCGACGGGCAGTACGAGGCCGTCATGGACTTCGCCGAACGCGTGATCAAGGCGGTGGATTTGCGCCTCGGCATCTTCCACGTCGAGGTCATGCTCGGGGCGGACGGCGTGCCGCGGCTGATCGAGCTCAACCCCCGGGTGATGGGCTCGTGCCTGCCCAACCTGTTCTGCCTGGCGAGCGGTGTCGACTTCTTCGAACTGCTGGTGCGCGTGTACCTCGACGAGCAGCTCGACCTCGGGCCGATCGACTTCACGCACTACGCCACCGTGCGCTGGTTCGGGGCGGCGGACCGCGAGCCCACCCCGGCGGAACTCCCCGATCTCGGCTGGACCGAGGAGTACCGCCCGGCCCTGCAGTCGCTGCATCTCGCCTTCCCCGACACCCCGACGCTCGAACCGCACCGCGGCAACCTCGGGGCCTTCGGCGAGGTGCAGGTCCGGCACGCGGACTACCAGGCTTCCATCGACATCGCCACGCACGTCGTCGACCGCGTGGCCTCCCAACTCGGCATGGAGGTGACGAGGTGAGCGACACGCTGTACGGCGAATCGCGCAAGCAGCTCAGCGCGCTCGGACTGCCTACCGGTGACAGCTCCGAATTTGACTCGGAGCGCACCTTTCCCGACGGCGGGCACTACCGCATCGAGGTGCCGACGATCAATTCCGCGGCGGCCGCGCGCCGGGTGCTCAGCGAGTGCCGCAGCCAGGGGATCCGCGTCAACCGGATCACCGAGACGCTCGGTATGTTCCGGCACACCTCGCGGGAGATCCGCGAGTACGTGGAGCTCGGGCAGGAGTACGACGCGCAGATCCTCATGTCGGTCGGCCCGCGCGCCAACTACGACATCGGCGGCAGCGTCCAGACGACGGAGGGCGCGCGCGTCGGCTACCGGCTGCGCGGGCAGGAACAGATCGTGCGCGCGCTCGAGGACGTCAGACGTGCCGTCGACCTCGGGGTCCGCGGCTTCGTCGTCTACGACGAGGGCCTGTTGTGGGTGCTCGGCCGGCTGCGCAGGTCCGGCTCGCTGCCCGAGGACGTGCACCTGAAGGTCTCGGCGCACTGCGGACACGGCAACGGAGCCTCGGCCCAGCTGCTGGAGATGCTCGGCGCGGACAGCTTCAATCCCGTCAGGGACCTGACGCTGCCGATGGTGGGCGCCATCCGGGCGGCGATCGGGATTCCGATCGACGTGCACGTGGACAACCCCCGGCTGTCCGGGGGCTTCGTGCGCACCTACGACGCGCCCGAGTTCGTCCGGATCGCCGCGCCGGTCTTCCTCAAGACGGGCAACAGCGCCCTCGAAGGCCACGGCTCGGTACCCAGTTCGCAGCAGATCGACGCCGTCGTCGCCCAGGTCGAGATCCTCGCGGAGTTCCTCGACCGACACGGATCCGGGCTTCGCCAGTCGGAGCCGACCGCATTCCACAGCAGCACCGGCACGGACGAAAGCACACACGGGTGAATCTGCTCAACGCCTTCATCCCGATCTGGGCGCTCACCGCCGTGGGCTACGCGGCGCGTCGGCGCGGCCTGCTCGGCGAGAGCGCCGCGGGGGTGCTCGGCAGGTACGTGTTCCACCTCGCCATGCCGCCCGCGCTCTTCCTCACCCTGAGCAAGACACCGCTGTCGAGTTTCGACGTGCGGGCCCTGGTCGCCTTCGGGGTGAGCACGGGTGTCACGCTCGGCGTGGGCTGGTTCGCGGCCGGGCGCCTGTTCGGCCGCAAACAGGGCGAGCGGCCCATCTGGGGCATGGCGGCCGGGTACGTGAACTCGGCGAACCTCGGCATCCCGATCGCCCTGCAGGTGCTGCACAGCGTCTCCTTCCTCGCCGAGGTGGTGCTGCTGCAGGTGCTCGTGGTCACGCCGATCATCCTGATCGCCCTGGACCGGCACGGTGACGCCTCGGGCACCGTGCGCCTGCGCAGGATTCTGACCCTGCCCGTGCGCAACCCGGTCATCCTCGGCTCCGCGCTCGGCGTGGTCTGGTCGGTCGGGCACTGGCACGTGCCGGCCGAGGTGTCGAACTGCCTGGGCCTGCTGTCGGGTTCGGCCGTCCCGGTCGCGCTGGTCGCACTCGGCGCCTCGCTCCACGGCGAGGCACGGGCGTCGGCGGCGGGGCGCGAGATCGGGGTGCTCACGGCACTGAAACTGGTGCTGCAGCCCGTCATCGCCTTCGCGGTGGGCGAGCTGCTCCACCTCTCGCACGCGCAGTTGCTCGCGGTCGTCGTGTGCGCGGGCCTGCCGACGGCGCAGAACACGTTCATCTTCGCCCAGGAGTACGGGGTGGGTGAGGCCCTGGCGAACCGCGCCGTCATCGTCACCACGACCTGCTCGCTCGCCACACTCGCCACGGTGGCCGCCCTGCTCGGGAACCACTAGCCCCATGCCCGGAGAGTATCCATGTCACTGATCCCGGATCACGAACTTCGTGAGGCCGTCGACGCGCTCATGCCGCGCGCGCGAGTCGATCTGGAACGGCTGGTGGCGATCCCGTCCGTCTCCTTCCCCGGCTTCGACCCGGCGCACGTCGACGCCTCCGCCGCGGCGACGGCCGAGCTGCTGCGGGAGGCAGGCCTCCCGGACGTGCGCATCGTCCGGGCGGGCGGCCGGCCCGCGGTCATCGGCCGCCGCCCGGCGCCCGAAGGCGCCCCGACGGTCCTGCTGTACGCCCACCACGACGTGCAGCCCGCGGGAGACCCGGCGCTCTGGGACTCAGCCCCGTTCACGGCCGTCGAGCGGGACGGCCGGCTGTTCGGGCGCGGCGCCGCCGACGACAAGGCGGGCGTTCTCGCCCACGTGACCGCGCTGCGGGCGCTCGGCGACCGACTCCCGGTGGGCGTCGTCGTGTTCGTCGAGGGCGAGGAGGAATACGGGTCCGTCACTCTTCCGCAGTTGCTGGCGGAGCACGGAACCCTGCTCTCAGCTGATGTCATCGTCATCGCCGACTCGCAGAACTGGGACATCGGCGCGCCCTCGGTGACCACCTCGCTGCGCGGCACGGTCAATCTCTTCGTCGACGTGCGCACGTCGGAGCGCGCGGTGCACAGCGGCATGTTCGGCGGACCGGTCCCCGACGCCCTCACGGCTCTGGTGCGCCTGCTGGGCACGCTGCACGACGAGAAGGGAAGCGTCGCGGTCGCCGGGCTCAAGGCGGTCGACGGCGTCGGCTCTCCTGGATCCGCCGGGGCCGCCGCTGGATCGCGCGTCGACTACCCCGAGGAGCGGCTCCGCCGGGAAGCCGGCCTCATGGCGGGGGTCGAACTGATCGGCACCGGAGCCATCACCGAGCGCCTGTGGGACAAGCCGGCCATCTCCGTCCTCGGCATCGACGCGCCGCGCACGGATGCCGCGCCGAACGCGCTCATCCCGGCCGCCCGCGCCAAGGTCGGCGTCCGGTTCGCCCCGTCCGACAGCATCGCGTCCGTGCACGCGGCCGTGCGAGCGCATCTGCTGCGTCACGCACCGTGGGGCGCGCAGGTGACCGTCGAACTCGAACACGACGGCGCGCCCTGCCTGCTGGACTCCGGCGGACCAGCCCACGCCACGGCCCGCGACGCGCTGCGCGACGCGTGGGACGGAACGGAACCGGTGGAGATCGGCGTGGGCGGCTCCATCCCGTTCATCGCCGCCTTCCGCGCGATGTTCCCTCACGCGGAGGTCATCGTCACCGGGGTGGAGGACCCCGAGTCCAGCGCGCACGGCCCGAACGAGAGCCTGCACCTGGGCGAGTTCGCCCGCGCCTGCTTCGCGGAGGCCCTGCTGCTGAGCCGCCTGGGCGGCGGGCCGGCTGCCCGCTGAGGCGGCGGCTGCAGCAGGGGTGGTGGACCGAGCCCACCACCCCGACGTGCTTCAGGACGTGGTTCAGGACGTCGTGACGTCGTCGTAGTAGGTGTAGGTCGGGTCGCTCGGGTAGTTGTCGTCCCGGTTGGTCAGGGTCAGCGTGTAGCTGTGACCGGCCGTGATGGTCGCGGTCTTCTGCACCCAGCCGGAGTTGGAGACACAGGTCTTGGCCAGGACCGTGGTCGTGGTCCCGGTCGTGTTGTCCTTCAGCGTGGCGGTGGCCCAGTCGTAGGTGACGGTGTCCGGGCAGGTCACGTTGTAGTAGAAGGACAGCTTGGTCGAACCGGTCGGAGCGGTGAAGGTCTGCGCGGCGGTCGAGGTGTTGGACGGGGTGGTGAGACCCAGCATCGCGCCGTAGCTGCCGCTGTGGGCCGCGCCGGCCGTCACCGCGGCGTTGCCGGTCGTGGTCCAGCTGGAGAAGCTGCCGGTCTCGAAGCCGCCGTTGACCACGCCGTTGCCCCCGCCGACCGGGTTGACGGTCCAGCTGAACGAGGTGGAGCCGGAGGCGCCGGTGCTGTCGGAGGCGGTGACGGTCACGTTCGAGGTGCCGGCGGTCGAGGGCGTGCCGGAGATCAGGCCGCCCGAGGAGATGGACAGGCCCGCCGGGAGGCCGGTGGCGGTGTAGGTCAGGGCCGCGCCGCCGGAGTCCGTGGCGTTGATCTGGAGCGAGACCGCGGTGCCGACGGTGCCGGTCTGGTTGCCCGGGTTGGTGACGGTGACGGTGTTGCCGCCGGTGGACGTGCCGACGGGCAGGCCTCCGGTGGGCGCGTACATCGCCACGTTGAACGTGCTGCCGCTGGGCGCCTGGGCGACCGGGATGACGGTGACGGCGTTGCCGCCGGCGAGCACGGAGGTGGAGATGTAGTCGCCGAACATCCGGCCCTGGCTGGTGTTCGGCAGCCAGGCGAGCGTCATCGGGCCGGCCAGCTGGACGGCGGTGGTCCAGGTGGTGCCGCCGTTGCCGGAGGAGATGTAGCCCGCCTCGAGCTGGCAGGTGGTGTCCGTGCAGTTCGCGTTCGGGTAGTAGTAGTACGTCACACCGATCCGGGCGGTACCGCCCGAGCTGGACGGGTCGACGCCGATACCCGGGGTGAAGTGGTCGTCGGTGCTGCTGACCGCGTCGATCGGCACCCGCACCGGCGAGCTCCACGAAGTGCCGTTCGTGGAGGTCGACATGATGATGTCGTTGCTCGAGCAGCCGCTGCGGAAGCTGCAGTCGGACCAGACCGCGTAGACCTTCCCGGACGCGTCGATCTCGGCCGAGGGCAGGGGACTCTCACGCAGGGTGTCCCGCGGGCGCAGCCGCGTCATGTCGTTGGCCGCGTCCTCCAGGCCGGCCACGGTGTGGTGCGAGACGGGGGCGATCTGCACGCTGGAACCCCAGCTGGCACCACCGTTGGTGGAGGTGAAGGAGCGCTCCTCGTTCGAGCTGGCCGAGGAGAACGGGACGACGACGGTGCCGTTCGGCTGCACGACCGGCTGGCCGCCGAGCCCGCTGGGGCCGTCGGCCGGGCTCATCTCGCTGCCCCAGCTCTGGCCGCCGTCGGTCGAGGTGCGCATGTGCTCCGCGTCACCGGCGTTGGCGTCGTCGTACTCGGTGTAGCACTGGCCGTAGTACGGGCTGGACGAGTGGTTGTCGCAGACCGACCAGTTCTTGTCGTCGAAGGTACCGGTGGAAATGGTGACCGGGTTGCCCCAGGTCTGGCCGCCGTCGGTGGAGCGGCTGAGGTCCACGTCCACGTTGCCGGAGGCGTCGATGCCCAGCCAGGAGACCATCCAGACGCCGTCCTTGGCGTCGTAGGCCACCGAGGCGTCGCTCACCTGCCCGTAGGGACCGCCGGTGTTCGCCGTGGTGGCGGGCATGAACCCGTGCGTCCAGGTCTGCCCACCGTCGGTGGAGGTGGCCCAACCGATGTTGGACGCGCCGCCACCGGACACCCGGCCGACCTGGAAGGCGGAGACGACGGTGTTGCCGTAGCTGAACGTGTCCGGCTCGACCTCGGTGGCGTGCTGGGCCTGGGAGTCGGAGTACGGATCGCTGCTGACCTGCGTGAGCGCGGGAGCGGCGTGGATCGTGTGTCCATGGTCCGCCGCCGGCGATGCGGCGGCGAAGCCGGGAGCGGATAAGGCCAGGGCCGCGGCCATGGCGCCGACGAGAAGCGTGGGTCCTTTTCGAGCCAGTCCGGACATGTCTCTCCTGACATGCGAGGCGGTACCGGTGGGTGCCGGCGTGACTCCGGCACGGGACAGCCGAATGGTGGTGCCACCACCAGCCGTGGAGAAAGACCGCCAGGGTGGCGGGAACATGTCATCACGTGGATGGCACGTTGCCGCCAGCGGTCCTGAGGGGTGTTGGGGTGTCGTGTGCACAAGTCAACGACGACATAGGTGATCTGATGGCGCGATTGACCGGGCGCAAAACCCGCAGCCCTTTGACTCCGGGATTGCCTGATACTCTCCGTTGCCGCCTTCTCGCACCATTCGAGCCGGCAGTTGGCGAAGCTGCTGCACGAGTGGCTTCGGGGGATGTCAGGCAAAGGGGAGTTGCATGGCGGGGGTATCCAAGTCGCCGATAGCGCGGGCGCTCGGCGTGGCACTGTTGGCCACGGTCGTCGCCTTGATGCCCGTGGGATTTCTCGCGTCGTCCAACATCGTCTGGGGCGAGGACAACCAGTACGGACGAGTATCGATACCCGGCGCCGAGGTGATTCATATCCCTGCGGGCCAAGTGACGGTCTCGGTAGCGGTGGCATTGCCCGGCCGGGGGAACGGGACACCGACCCTGCGCCTGCCTGACTGTGGCTTCACGATCGACGCGGTCGACGGCGGCTCTACTCCCAAAGTCACCGAAGACATCGGGTCTTCGAACAATGCAAATGACAACCTGGACGACACGCAGCGCCAGGTATGGCGCATGTCCGTCACCCGGACCGCCGACTACAAGATCACAACGCACGGCGATTTCACCGGCTACGGGGTCAACCCCGAGCTGTGGTTCGGACATACGGCCGGGATGCCCGGCGTCTACGTGCTCCCCGTTTCGGCGTTGGTCGGACTGTGCGCCAGTCTGGCCTGGCTCGCTTTCCGGTGGCTCCGGCGCCGGCTGCGTCGCGGGGCGTCGTCGGACTAGCCGGCTCGCGTCCGGGCGCACAACCGATGAGGGCCGCAGTCGGAGTTGTCGCGGCCCTGTTCAGTCGGGTCCTCGCTTGCTATGGTCCAGCGGTCTAGACCCATCTCAATGGACTAGTCCAATGCTCTCCCTGTTCACCGCACTGCTCCGCACCCTGCGATCTGACGAGGAAGGCATATGAAGGCCATCACATTCATCGCCGCCGCAGCACTCGCCTTGGGCGGCGCGTTCCCGCTGGCCGTGGGCGCGGCCGAACCGGCAGCGGGAGCGGTCGTCCTGCCGGCGGTCGTCCCCCAGCCGGTCTCGGAAGCGGCAGGCTCGGGCGGGGCGTTCACCCTCGACACGAACACGTCGATCACCGTCACCACGTCGGCGACCGACGTCGCGGGGGTTGCGTCGTACCTCGCCGGGCTCGCCCGCCCGTCGACGGGGCTGGCCCTGCCGGTCGTCTCCGGCGGCAACACGGCGGCGGACTCGATCGTCCTCGACGCGACCGGGCCGTCCTCGCTCGGCCAGGAGGGCTACACGCTGAGCAGCACGTCGAAGTCGGTCGTCATCACGGCGAACACCGCAGACGGCCTCTTCCACGGCGTGCAGACCCTCCGCCAGATCCTGCCGGCGCAGATCGAGACGACGGCGGCGCAGACGGGGGTGAGTTGGAGCATCCCGCCGGTGGCGATCTCGGACAGCCCGCGCTACGCCTACCGCGGGATCATGATCGACACCGCGCGTCACTTCTACCCGGTCGCGGCCGTCGAGCGCGTCATCGACCAGGCCGCGATGTACAAGCTGAACGTGCTCCACCTGCACATGACCGACGACCAGGGCTGGCGCATCGCCATCAACGCCTACCCGGACCTGACGACGATCGGAAGCAACATCCCGGTGGCGTCCGGCGCCGTCGACGGCGGGCCCGGCTCATACAGTCAGGCCGACTACAAGGCCATCGTCGCCTACGCGGCGGCCCGTTACATATCAGTCGTCCCCGAGGTCGACGGCCCTGCGCACACCGGCGCCGCGGTCACGTCGATGGCCACCGGCACGGACCCCAACGACCTCCCGATCGACCCGAACAACTCCGCCGACAACGCCAATGTCCAGACGTTCCTGGACAAGGTCACGGCCGAGGTCGCCCCCATGAGCAGCAGCGGCTACTTCCACATAGGCGGCGACGAGTTCTCGGGGACCGCGGCGCAGTACCAGGCGTGGGTGTCGAGCGCCGCCCGTGCCGTCGTCGCGTCCGGCAAGACGCCCATCGGCTGGAACGAGATGGGCCAGGACACCACCATCCCGACCACCTCCGTGCTCGAGTACTGGGCCGGCGACAACACCGGTGTCGCCACCGGCCTGGAACGCGGCGAGAAGCTCATCGAAGCCCCCGCGCCACACGCCTACTTCGACATGAAGTACGACGCGAACACACCCCTGGGCCTGACTTGGGCCGGTTACGTGCCGCTGTCCAAGGCGTACGGCTGGGATCCGTCCGCCGCCACGACCGCGCTGGAGTCCGCCGCCGGCATCCCCGCGGGAGCGGTAACGGGCGACCCGACCATCGGCGTGGAGGGTGCGCTCTGGGCCGACTCCGTCCCGGCCTCCTACACGACCAGCCAGATCGAGGGCTACGCGGACTTCATGCTCCTGCCCCGCCTGCCCGCGCTGGCCGAGGAGGGATGGTCCCCGTCATCCGTGCTGACCGGGTCGAGCGCCTGGACCGACTTCGCCTCGCGGATCGCCGCCCAGGGACCGCGCTGGGACGCTCTCGGATACGGCTACTACCGCACGCCCGAGGTGACCTGGCCGGCCCGGCCGGTTCAGCTGGTCGACCACTGGACGATGGACGGTGTCTCCGGCTCGACGGTGACCGACTCGGCGACCGGCGGGTACAACGGCACGGTCACCGGGTCGACGACTTTCGCCGCGGGCAAGGTGGGCAGTGCGGCGGTCTTCGACGGGAGTGCGTCGCCGATCACGACTTCCGCTCCGGACCTGCCTGCTCCGTGGACGGCGAGCGCGTGGGTCGATCCGACCGCTTCGAACGCCAGTGTGTCGTTGCTGTCCAGTTCCACGATGGCCTTGAAGGTCCAACAGTGGAACGGCACGGGAGAGGTGGGCGCCACCAAGTACGGCTCGGCGGACTACACGGTCAACGACAAGGCGCCGCTGAACACGTGGACGTACGTGTCCTTCGTCGACGACGGGACCCAGATCACCGTCTACGCCAACGGCCAGTCGGTCGGCACGATCGCGGCCAGCATGCCGTTGGGCCGGGCCTCGATCGGGAGCACCGCCAGGGATCCGGGCAAGGAGAACCTGGACGAGGTGTCGGTGTTCAACAACGCCCTGACCGCCAGTCAGGCGGGCGCGCTCTACACCTCGGCCCAGGCCGGCGGCACCGACATCACCCCACCGTCCCCGACCCTCACGGACGACTGGACGATGGACGGTGTCTCGGGCTCGACGGTGACCGACTCGGTGACCGGCGGGTACAACGGCACGGTCACCGGGTCGACGACTTTCGCTGCGGGCAAGGTGGGCAGTGCGGCGGTCTTCGACGGGAGTGCGTCGCCGATCACGACTTCCGCTCCGGACCTGCCTGCTCCGTGGACGGCGAGCGCGTGGGTCGATCCGACCGCTTCGAACGCCAGTGTGTCGTTGCTGTCCAGTTCCACGATGGCCTTGAAGGTCCAACAGTGGAACGGCACAGGAGAGTTGGGGGCCACCAAGTACGGCTCGGCGGACTACACGGTCAACGACAAGGCGCCGCTGAACACGTGGACGTACGTGACCTGGGTCGATGACGGCTCCACGATCACCGTCTACGCCAACGGTCAGCCGGTCGGCACGATCGCGGCCAGCATGCCGTTGGGCCGGGCCTCGATCGGCAGCACCGCCAAGGACCCGGGCAAGGAAGGCCTGGAGGAGGTCTCGGTCTTCTCCTCCGCACTGACCGCGACCCAAGCGGCGGCGCTCTACACCTCGGCCCAGACCGGCGGCACCTCGACCGGCTGACCGCGGCCCGACGCCCGCACCACGGACCCCGCTCCCGTTCCCGCCGCACACGCCGCGTCGGGAACGGGAGGCAGGCGCGGCGCTGAGAGCCGCGGCAACGCTTGGCCGGAGGGCGGGGCCTTCACGCGGTTGTCTGCCGGGAGACGCGCTTGCCGTCCGGGCAGTAGGCCAGATCGGTGAGGGGCCGGTCGGCGAAGAAGCGGAGGCAGAGGTCGGAGACTTCGCGGCCGCGTTCCAGTGGCAGCATGTGGTCTGCGTCGGTGATGACGGTGAACCAGCCGTCGGGGCACGCCGCGGCGAGTTCCTGGCCGAGGGCGGGGGTGGCGTAGTGGTCGTGTTCACCGGTGGTCACCAGCACGGGCATGGTGGGCGCGGCGGCCAGGTCGAGGCCGCGGTGGGTGAGAAGGCGCCTGGTGTTCGTCGTCAACTGCTGGGCTTCGTCCGGGCGCAGGCGTGCCAGGCGGGTGTGGAGGAAGCGACGGATCCGGTGTCCTGCGACAGTTCTGTCCAGTGCGCCGCGGTTCATCAGCTGGTCGAGGGCCTCGTCGGCGAACTCCTCCATCCGCTCGGCAGCCAGCAGGCCGAGGCCGCGGTGGAACGAATCCCTGGCGTGTTCGGGCACGGAGGCGGTGGTGCCGATGAGCGCCATCCTTCGGACGCGGCCGGGGTGACGTTGCGCGAAGGTGTAGGTGACGGCGGTGCCGTAGGAGCACCCGACCAGATTGACCTCGGTGAGTCCGGTGTCGTCGAGGATGCGGCAGAGGGCGTCCGCCAGGAAGTCCACTCCGTAGCGCTCGGGAAGGACGCCGGCCTTGCCCCAGCCCGGCAGGTCGACGGCGAGCACATCGGCGTGCGTGAGGAACTCGGCCTCGACGTCACCCCAGTTCTCCTTGGTCTGGAACGCACCGCCGACCAGCACCACCGGCGCGATCCGGGGTGCGGCGGAGAAGACCAGGCGGGACTCACAGCGGTAGTCCTGCCATGTGTGCGCAGCCACGACGGTCGGTGGTAGCCCACCGCTCGAAGTGGTTGTCGCCGACGTAGTTGCGTGGGGCACGGTGTCTCTCCCTGTCAACGCCCAACTGCCTTGGCTCTCTGCGGCCGTCACGCCTGGCCGAGGATGACGGCGGGGCTGACCGTCGTCCGTCAGTCTGCCCATGCGGGGCAATCTAGATCAAACCGACCATGGTGTCCGAGCGGCGCACGGGTGGGCGCGGCGAGCGGCAGAAGCCCGGGATCGAGACGGGGCGCGCGTAGGCATGCGGCTCGCGCCCCGTGCCCCAGGGTGACCGTATGTCGTTTGCTGGTTATGCACGACATGATTCAGGAGCTATCGGTGGAGCCGGCGCGCCCCCATGTGGTTGTGGTCAACGTGCCCGAGCACGGCCACGTGAATCCGACCCTCGCCGTGGTCACCGAGCTTGTGAGGCGGGGCTGCCGGGTGAGCTACGCGGTCGCCCAGCAGTTCGCGCCTCAGGTCAGGGCCGCAGGCGCCATGCCGGTCATCGTCCCCGTACCGGAGCGCGCCGCAGGTGCTTCCTCCGAGGACCTGTGCGACGGGGTCGACGTCTTCGTCGGTGAGGCCGAGGCGGCGCTGCCCGTCCTCGAAGCCGCGTTCGCGGACGACCGGCCCGATGCGGTGCTGTACGACCTCGAGGCGTTCGCGGGGAAGGCACTTGCCCGCAAGTGGGGCCTCCCCGGGATCGAGCTGTCCCCGACGCACGCCCTGTTCCCCGGCTGGGAGCGGGCCTTCCTCGGACTGAACGACCTCAGCGAGATGCCCTGTGCTCCGCACTTCCAGCGGTTCCTCGACGACAACGGCCTCGACTGCACGATCGGCGACTTCGTTCAGCGCTCGGACGCGAAAGTGGTCTTCGTCCCCAGGACGTTCCAGGTCCACGCAGACCTGATGGGTCCCGAGCACAGCTTCGTCGGACCCGCCCTGGGTGACCGGTCCTCCTTCCAGGGGTCCTGGCGGGCTCCCGTCGACGGCCGGCCGGTTCTGCTGGTCTCCCTCGGGTCGGTCTTCACCGACCAGCCGGAATTCTTCCGCCAGTGCCTGGAGGCCGCGAGCCGACTCGACTGGCACACCGTCATCGCCGTCGGTCGCCATGTCGACCCCGCGACCCTCGGCACACTGCCCGCCCACGTGGAGGTCCACGCCTCCGTCCCCCAACTCGACGTGCTCGCCGCTGCATCGGCCTTTGTCACGCATGCCGGCATGGGCAGCGTCCTCGAGGCCCTGCACTTCGGCGTGCCCATGGTCGCCGTCCCGCAGATGGCCGAGCAGCGCGTCAACGCCAGGAGGTTGGAACAACTGGGGCTCGGGGTGTACCTCCCTCGTGAGCAGGCAGACGCGTCGGCCCTGCTCAGCGCTGTCCGGCAGGTGTCCGGCGATCCGAGGGTGGCCGCGGCGGTGTCGGCGATGCGCGAGGACGTGCGTGCCTGCGGTGGCGCGGCGGCGGCCGCGGACGTCGTGGAGGCCGTCGCCGGGCTGAAGCTGCCTGCGACGGCCCGGCTTGCCACCGTGCACTGACCACCGCCCCGAACCGGCTCACTTCGCCGGATCCTCGACCCACTCGCGCGGAAGACCGGACCATGTTCCACAGCGCTTCGCTGACGCCCCTCGACGAACTCATGACCCGCTGGCCGTTCAGCCCGTCCGTGGCCGGCGTGGCTGTCACCTGCGAGGGGCCGATGCCTGCGGCATCACGGATCGCCGAGCTGGTCCGCGAACGCCTGGGGCCATTTCCGCGCCTCGGCTGGGTCCTGACCCCACCCGGTGGGCCCCGTCTGGCCCGCCGTCACCGCTGGGTTCCCCAGCCGGATTTCGATGTCGCGGACCAGATCGTCTTCGATTCAGGTGCGCAGTCCTTCCAGGAGCTGGCGTTGCGGCTGATGACCGAGCCGCTCAGCCCGGACCGGCCGCCCTGGCGGCTCCATGTGCTGCCGGAGCCGGACGGCTCCGGGTTCACCCTGCTGATGCGGGCGCACCACAGCCTGCTCGACGGCCGGTCCTTCACGACACTGTTCCGCGCCCTGCTGGACGACGTGCCTGCGCCTCCCACGTCGCACGCGACCCGCACCGAACAGCGACCGCTCCAACGGATCGGGAGCGTGACACGAGCGCTGCGCACCTCGTTCTCGCCCGGCACGGCGGTCCCCATGCCCAACCACGGGCCGTCGAGCCCTGCCTACGCGTGGTGCGCCGTGCCCCCCCAGGTCTTCGAGCGTGCTCGGGCCGCTGTGCCCGGACACGTCGCGACCGCGACCGAGGTCTTCGTGGCTGCGGCGGCGGGCACGTTCCGCTCCCACCTCGGGTCATGGCCTCCCGCGTCCGGACCCGAGCGCTCCCTGTTCGTCGCGGTGCCCATGGACATGCGTCGCGCCGATCAGGGCCACAGACTCGGCAACGCGTTCGGAGCCGCCCGCGTCCCGCTCCCGGTCGCCACGGAAGACCCCGTCGCGCGGCTGGCGGCCTGCCGAGGCCTGGTCAGGTCCGGCGAGCACCAGGCGGCCCTGAGATTCGGCAACTCGCTGCTGCGTGCGCTCTCACTGGTAGGGCCTCGTCTGGTCGACGCGATCCTCGCCCCGCAGTACGACCCTGCCTACTCCGCGGGATGCTGCACCTCCCTTCCTCTCACCGGCGAGGGCCTCGCCTTCGACCGCCACCCGCTGCGCCAGCTGCGAGGCTTCCCCATGGTGCCCCCGCACGGAACGGCCACCTTCTTCCTCCTGGGCTGCTCCGAGGGCTACACACTCAACGTGGCGACCAACTCGGGCTCCGGCGACGCCCGACTGCTCGCGGACTCCATGCTCCGGGAACTTCACCAGTTGGCCGCTCATGCACAGGGCGTTTCCCGCTACGCGGAGCGCTGCTGAGCGCCAGAACCCCAGAGGCCCATGACAACGTTGTCGGGGCAGGCCTCGGTGGCGTCACCGCGAGCTCGTTGTGCTGGCTGCCTTGACAGTTCGACCGGGCAGGGCCACGCTCCCCCCACGACTTCGTTGCCATGACAACGTTGTCAGGCTCAGGCCCTGTCATGAGCCTGGCATTCCAGAAGGGAGCTCCAGAGATGGGACACCCAAGCGGGAGGCGCCGGGGCGCCTTATCCCTGCTGGCAGCCGGGGCGCTGCTGGCAACCGCCGCCACCACCGCCCCCGCGTCGGCGCGATCGCGGCCGGTGCAGCACGCCCGTCCGGCGCTGGTCACCGCGCCGGCCTCGCTCGTCAACCCGTTCATCGGCACATCGAACTCCGCCGACGACTTCCCCGGGGCCGATGTGCCGTTCGGTATGGTGCAGTGGAGCCCTGACACCCCGTCACGGCCGGACGGCGGCGGCTACGAGTACAACGACTCTTCGATCACCGGGTTCAGCCTCACCCATATAGCCGGCCCCGGGTGCGGCGCCGCCGGCGACATCCCCGTCCTGCCGACCGTCGGCTCCGTCGACACCAGTGCCACGGACGGGTTCTCCCACACCGCCGAGTCCGCCTCTCCCGGCTCCTACACGGTGTCGCTGAGCAACGGCGTCAAGACCGAACTCACCGCCACCACCCGCAGCGGCATGGCGCGCTTCACCTTTCCCGCCACCGCACAGGCCAATCTCGTCTTCAAGTTGGCCAACAGTCAGAACGGTGACTCCAACACCCAGTTCGCCGTCGTGAACAACAACGAGGTGAGCGGGCAGGTCACCAGCGGTAGCTTCTGCGGTGCGAGCAACAGCTACACGGTCTACTTCGACATGGTCTTCGACCAGCCGTTCACGTCCAACGGCACACAGGCGGTCAGGGCCACGGAGCCCCCGACAGCAGGCGCCCGCCCCGGCCAGAGCCGGCCCGAACGGCAGAACCACCCAACGCTCCACGGCGCCCCACCGAGGAGTGCCGGCACCGCCACTCCGCAGACTGCCGCCAAGGACGGCTACGTCACGTTCAACACCACCGGCACGCAGGTCGTCCAGGCCAAGGTGGGCATCTCCTACGTCTCCACCGCGAACGCGGTGGCCAACCGCACGGCCGAGAATCCCGGGTGGAATTTCGCCGGGACCGAGAGCAGTGTCCAGCAGGCATGGAACTCCCTACTCGGCCGGGTCTCCGTCGCGGGCGGCACGGCCGCCCAGCAGACGGTCTTCTACACCGCGCTCTACCACTCGCTGCTCCACCCCAACGTCATCAGCGACACCAACGGCCAGTACGACGGCTTCGACTCCAAGACCCACGTCGTCGACTCCGGCCACGGCGCCGTCTACGCCAACTACTCCGGCTGGGACGTCTACCGTTCGCAGGCCCAACTCGAGGCTCTGATCGACCCGCAGGCCGCCTCGGACACCGCCCAGTCGATGGTCGACGACTACACCCAGACCGGCCAGTTCCCCAAGTGGTCAGAGAACAACGGCGAGACCTACGTGATGGTCGGCGATCCCGCCGACGCCATCCTGGCCGACTACCACGCCTTCGGGGCAACCGCCTTCGACAGCGGGACCGCGCTCACCGACATGGTCGCGGAGGCGACCACCGCCAACAACAACCGGCCCGGCCTCGCCTATCTGGAGCAACTCGGCTACCTGCCCAGCGACGGAAGCTACGGCTGCTGCAACTTCTACGGCCCCGCCTCCACAACACTGGAGTACGACACCGCGGACTTCTCCGTCTCGGCCCTGGCCGGCGCACTCGGCGACACCACGGACCAGACCGCCTTCGCCAACCGGGCGCAGGACTGGCGCAACCTGTTCCACGCCGGAACGGGATTCATCCAGCCCCGTGACAAGTCGGGCTCCTGGACCGGGGGATTCTCCGCGACCTCGGGCAGCAACTTCGTCGAGGGGGACGCCTGGCAGTACACGCCGATGGTGCCGTTCAACCTGCACGGGCTGGCGACCGCGATGGGCGGCAACTCGGCGATGGCGAACTACCTCACCACCGACCTGTCCTCACTGACCGGCGCGAACGGCTACACCGACCTCGGCAACGAGCCCAGCCTGGACATCCCCTGGGAGTACGACTACATCGGCCGGCCCTACCTCACCCAACAGGTCGTGCGGCAGGTCCAGGACCAGATCTGGACCGACAGCCCCTCCGGCCTGGCCGGCAACGACGACCTCGGCGAGATGAGCTCCTGGTACGTGTGGTCGGCCCTGGGGATGTACCCGGAGACGCCCGGTACGTCCGACCTGGCACTCGGCAGCCCGCTGTTCACCCAGGCGGTCGTCACCCTTCCCAGCGGCAACACCCTGACGGTCAACGGCGACAACGCCGCCGACAACGCCCCCTATGTCCAGTCGGCCAGCTGGAACGGCTCCCCGTGGAACAGCGCGGCCGCACCCATCGGCAGCATCACCAGCGGCGGCACGCTGACCTACACCCTGGGCACCACGGCGAACTCCGCCTGGGCGTCCGCCGCATCTGCCGCCCCTCCCTCCTACCCCGGCGCGCCCGGCTACGGCAACACGGGCATATCGGCGGACTCCGCCTCCTCGTCCGCCGACTTCGACGGAAGCGGTTACAGCTACTCCGCCGCCGTCCTGTCCGCCGCAGGAGTCAACCCCGGCTCCACGGTCAGCGCCGCCGGAACCTCCTTCACCTGGCCCGGAGCCGCAGCGGGACAGCCTGACAACTACACCGCCAACGGCCAAACCGTCCCGCTCTCGGGCACAGGGGCGATCTCCTTTCTCGGCTCCTCCACCAACGGCCCCGCAGGCGGCACCGCCACAGTCGACTACACCGACGGCACCAGCCAGTCCGTGGCCGTCTCCTTCTCCGACTGGACGCTGAACGGCGGCTCGGCCACGCCGCTCGCCGGCAACACCACCGCGGTGACCGCCGCCTACCGCAACCACGCCGGAGCCTCCACCGACCCCGTGAAGACCTACGTCTTCGCGACCACACCCGCGGCCCTGACCCCTGGCAAGACCGTCAGCGACGTCCGCCTGCCCTCCGACACCTCCCAGGGCGCTCTGCACATCTTCGCGATCGGGTTCACCAGCGCGAGTGCTCCACCGACCGGGGCGATCGTCTCCGGAGTCGCATCGAACCTGTGCGCCGACGACAACAACGGCGCCGCGTCCAACGGCAACCGGATCCAGATCTGGGGTTGCAACGGGTCCGCTGCCCAGCAGTGGACGGTCGAGCCGGACGGCACCGTCCAGGTGGTCGGCGGATGCCTCGACGTCACGTCCAGCGGCACCACGAACGGGACCCTTGTCCAGTGGTACACGTGCAACGGCACTGGCGCGCAGCAGTGGAAACCGGGTGCGAACAGCTCGCTGATCAACCCCGAGTCCGGCAAGTGCCTGGACGACCCCGGATCCTCCACCTCACCCGGCACCCAACTCCAGCTCTACACCTGCAACGGCACCGGAGCCCAGAACTGGACCCTGCCCTGACGCCGGTCCAGCAGCCGTGCGCCACCCGGTTGGCCGTCCGGAGTAACGACGGACGGCCAACCACCGGGTACGACCAGGCGCCGAACGCCCGCGGCCTCGCCGGCCACGACCCGCGCTCGGCCGACACCCCGAACTCGCCTCACTGATGGCCTCGGCGGAGCCCACACCGGATCAATGCGTTCCTGGAGGCCTAGCGGGCGAGGACGATCGTGGCCGGGGACGGGGTGGGATGGAACTGGATGTCGGTGAAGCCGGCGGCGCTGAGCCAGGCGTGGTAGTCGCTGCGGGTCCAGGTGGAGCCCTGGGTGGTCTGGAGCAGCATGGTGGTGTGGAAGATCAGCGGGAACGGGGGGCCTGAGCGGTCGTCTTCGACGACGAAGTCGTTGACCACGAGGGTGCCGCCGGGCTTGAGTGCCTGGCGGAACTTGGCGAAGACGGCTCGGTTGTCGGCCGGGCTCTCCTGGTGGGCGATGTGGGAGTAGACAGCCACGTCGTAGAGGTCGGTGCCGAAGTCGGTGGTGTGGAAGTCGCCGTCGACGGTGTGGAAGCGGTCGGCGACACCGTGCTCGGCGACCAGGCGGTGAGCGATCCGGTTGACGTTCGCCCAGTCGAGCTGCGTGGAGCGGGCCTGGGGGTTCATACCGAGCCAGACCGAGGAGTAGATCCCGGAGCCGCCGCCGACGTCGAGGATGGAGATCGGTCCGGCCTCGGCCAGGCCCAGGCGCTGGGCTGCCGCCAGGGCGGACGGTACTGACAGGGGTGCGATGGCGGGCACGAGCTGCTCCCAGAACGGGTTCTCGGGCAGGTCGGCGCGCTCCGGCGTGACCGGGACGCCGGTGCGGGCGACTTGTGGCAGATCCGCACGGATGGGCATGTCGGCGAAGATCACTTTGGCGAAGCCGCCGAGATAGCCGGGTTTGCCCTCGACCAGGAAGGCGGCCGCCTCGGGGGTGTTGTGGTAGCGCCCGCCACGTGTTTCGACCAGGCCCAGCCCCACCAGGCCGTCGAGCAGCGCCTGGGTGCCGCGCTGCGACAGTTCTGCGGCCTTGGCGACCTGCTCGGGGGTGTCCGCCCCGGCCTCCAGGTGGTTGAAGAGCGAGTGGATCGCGCTGGTGGCCAGAATGCTCTGCGCCCAGTTTCCCGTGGTGATCTGCATGATCCGCTCGGGGGACGGCTGTCCCGACGCCTCGTTCATGTGCTTCCCCTGACTGTGCCGGTTCCAGCATGAGTGCTGCTGACTCTCCGTCACTGGACCATCGCGACATGTTCGCAGGCAAGACGGCGCGCGCAGCCAAGCCGGTAACGCTCGGCGCTGTCGGGGCGGTGGTACTGACGTCGCCGCGCGCCGAAAGGCGCGCAGGGAACTGCTGGACCCGCGAGCCGGAGCGGGCCCCGAAGTGCCAGGCCCACGTGACCGAACCGGGCGCTGTGACCTCGGGCGGGATCTGGCAGTCCAGCGTGTCCGGCAGCGGCTACACCATGCACTCGGTCGCCCAGTCCACTGCCGAGCCCGTGGCGATCGCCTGTGCCCGCGACGCGCTGGCCACACTCAGCTGAAGGCCGAACCCCATCGCGGGCCACGCGCGTCACGGTGCCCTGGCCGGTTCGGTGGGCGCTTCGCTACCGCCGCGGCCCTGCGCGACGCGTAACGGAATGGCGGCACGCTCGACCTTGCGTCCAGTCATGCGGGACAACGACCACGGCTCCTCTGCGGGGAACCAACAAGGCCCGAGAGTTGGCCGCAGGGACGGTCTACTTGCAGATCATCGGACTCGTGTTGATCGCGATCGGGACCGTCCTGCGCACCCTCGCCTCATGCTGCGGACACGCGAGGGCCCCCGCGCACCGGACTCGTGCGCGGGGGCCTTGTGCTTCGGTCAGAGGCCGGAGTGGTTGACGACGTTGCCGTTGGAGCAGGTGTTGAAGCCGAGGCCGGTCACGTCTGCCAGCGCTGGGACGATGGCGAGTTCCTGCAGGCAGACCGCGGCGGCGGTGAAGTTCCAGTTGTTGGCGGCGTTGACGCCTGGACCGAAGTTGCTGTCGTTGTCGGCCTGGGCGGGGGTGGCCGCGGCCAGGGCGGTGAGGGTGATCGCGGCAAGCGCGATGATCTTCTTCATGCCGTGGGAACGACGCACCGGACGCCGAGTCACTCACGTCAGCGCTTGCAGTCGTAGTTCAGCCCCACCATGGCTGCCAGGAACGAGGCGTGCCGGTCTCGATCGACCCGTGCAAGAGCGGGTGGCGCGGAGCAGGGACGCGGTGGGCGGGCTGTCGTATCGGATCAGCCCGCCCAGCGCGTCCAAGGGATGGCGCTGCTTCGTCAGGAGAGAGTCACGTCGTCGTAGTAGGTGTAGGTCGGGTCGCTCGGGTAGTTGTCGTCCCGGTTGGTCAGGGTCAGCGTGTAGCTGTGGCCGGCGGTGATGGTCGCGGTCTTCTGCACCCAGCCGGAGTTGGAGACACAGGTCTTGGCCAGGACCGTGGTCGTGGTGCCGGTCGTGTTGTCCTTCAGGGTGGCGGTGGCCCAGTCGTAGGTGACGGTGTCCGGGCAGGTCACGTTGTAGTAGAAGGACAGCTTGGTCGAACCGGTCGGCGCGGTGAAGGTTTGCGCCGCGGTCGAGGTGTTGGACGGGGTGGTGAGGCCCAGCATCGCGCCGTAGCTGCCGCTGTGGGCCGCGCCGGCCGTCACCGCGGCGTTGCCGGTCGTGGTCCAGTTGGAGAAGCTGCCGGTCTCGAAGCCGCCGTTGGTGACCCCGCCGCCGCCCGAACTGCCGTTGACGGTGAGCGAGAAGGTGGCGGTGTGGGTGTGCGTGGTCCCGGTTCCTGTGACAGTGATCTGATACGTCCCGACCGGCGTGCTCGAGGCCGTCGAGACGGTCAGCGTCGAGGAGCCGCCGGCCGTGACGGAGGAAGGGCTGAATGCCGCGGTGGCGCCGGTCGGGAGGCCGGACGCGCTCAGTGCGACCGATTCGGTGTCCCCGCCGCTCGCGGTGGTCGCGATCGTCGTGGTGGCCGACGACCCCTGTGTGACCGAACCGGAGGTCGGGTTCGCGGCGAGCGAGAAGTCGGAGGCCGGAGGCGCGGTCGAGACGGTCGTCGCGTAGATCTCCGCGGTGGAGCCGCCGCTGTCCGCGCTGCCCCAGCTCACCGCGATCTGGTTGTTCGGCAGCGTCGCCAGGCCGAAGGTGTCACCCGGCCACACCGAGGCGTTGCCGTAGTTGGTCGACACCTGGGTCGGCGTGCCGACCAGGCCCGAGGCGGTGGTGAAAGTCTGCAGGTAGGTGGCGTAACCCTGGCTCGGCGCGTTGGTCTGCCATCCGACGTACGCGGTGCCCGCCGGCCCGCCGACGACCTCCATGATGTGGGCCGCGCTGGTGTTGTCGGGCGTCACGTGGGTCGGTGCGGACCAGGTGGCGCCGTTGTCAGTGGAGTAGCTGAGCCAGCCGATGTCGGTGCCGGAGGACTGCGTGTCCCAGGTGGCGTACAGCGTGCCGCCCGCGTCGATGGCTATGGAGCCGTTGATCCACCAGTTCGCCACCGCGTCCGTCCCGGCGTCCGGCCGCACCTGCACCGTCGGGTTCGGCCAGGTGGTGCCGGCGTCGTTCGACCAGGTGAAGTACTCGTAGCCGTCGTGGATCGCATATGGGGACGTCGCGTCGGTCGGGTGGCCCTCGTAGAGCGAGTCCACACGGCCGTGCGAGTCGACCAGCAGCGGCGCGGCGAACCCGCCCATGGTGGGGTAGTTGGGACCGATCGGGGTGAATCCGCTGAACGTCCTGCCACCGTCGGTCGACTTCTCGATCACGGCGTTCAGCTGGCCGTCGGCGAAGGAGCACGATCCGACCGGGCTGCAGGTGGTCTGGACGTTGTTGTGGTCCGGGCCGTAGTCCCAGGTCACGTAAACGGTCCCGTCGGGTGCCACGGCGATGTAGGGCCGGTCACCGAAGTAGCCACTCCCGGACGGCTTCACCGAGGCGGTTTGGGTGAAGGTCGCCCCGTGGTCGAACGAGGCCTCCACCACCGGATAGTTGTTCGTCGACATGAACGCCGCGTAGACGGTGCCGTTCGGCGCGACCGCGAGCGCCGGGTCCCAGGCCCCGGACGAGCCCGACAGCATGATCGGCGCGTCGTAGCTTGCACCGCTGTTGGTGGACCGGGCGAACCCGATGCCGCCGCATCCGATCCATGACTGGAAGACGTCGCCGGTCGTGTCGGCGGCGGCCACGACCTCCTGGTTCTGGCCGGAGCAGGACGAGCTGACGTTCAGGATCGGCGCCGTGGCGGCCGGGCGGTGTGGTACCGCCGTGGCCGTGGCCGTGACGCCGAGCAGGAGGAAGGCCGCGGAGGCCGCCGCGGCGAGGCCTCGCAGTCGCCGACGAGTAGCTGCTAAGTGGCGGGACCCGACGTGGTACATGATGGTGGCACCCCTTTCAACTGCGCATACGGAGATCCGGGGTGGTGCAGGCCATGCATGGCTGACCCGTTGGGAGAGACGCGGGCCCGGCGGATAGTAGAAGTAGACATGACAATGCGTCAAGAAGGCCGCAGGATCCCGCTGATCCCAGAGAAGCTGCCGGGCACGGCTCGCTGTGTCCGACCTGGTGGAGGTTTCCTCGGTCAGGGGAGCAGCGGACCGGTCCTCGGTCGAACTGGAAGGGTTGATGCCCTAGTTGGTCGGGCTACTGATGCCTTGCCGCTCATGCAGTGCTCGTAGGTCGGGGGTTCGGGGCGTCACGGTGACGCCGTAGACGGCATGGAGGGCGGCGCTCAGTGAGGCGGCGTGCTGGGCTCGCCGGGTGAGTGTGCTCCCGAGCCGGAGCAGACGTTCGGTGTCTCGGACGTCGATCGTGCCGCTGTCAGCAATGTGGCGGGCCAACGCGGCGATCTCCCGGGCGATCTCCTGACCCTTCAGATGCTCGGTGTCTGCCTGGTCCGCCAATCGGCCGATCACCGGCTTTCCGGGCGGAAGTCCTCCACGAGCCGTTCGGGTGCAGCCTGCCTCCAGGAGTCCACCAGAATCTCGTACAGCTCGGCACTTCCTTCCAGGGCGCCGAGTCGCACCCGCACCCAAGCGGAAGACGCCTCATGTGGCGGCACCCAGAACTTCCCGGGCTCCGCGGCGATCAGCTCCGCCCGATCATGCTTGGGACACCGCACGGCGAATGACGTCTGGTCGTCGGGAACCGTGACGAACATCTTCCCGGCGACCCGAAACGTGGGCATGCTCCACGCCTCCTTTTCCACGGTCTCCGGGAGGGACAGCGCGATACGGCGGACATCATCGGCATCTACCATGGCCGCCACCCTAGACGCGCAGGGTGGCTGCGCCGGCATCAGCCACCCGTTCGGGCCGTGACATCAGTTCGGTGGCCGGGGTGCAACCCCGTCGAGCCGTACGAACACGGCGAGCGCCTCGGGTGACGGCGTCGCTGTTCGCGTCGCCGTCACCGACGTCAGGCCGCCCTGGTGCATGAATCGACCATCAAGCATGCTGACTTCCGCTCCGGCACTCCCAGGGCGGTGCTGATCAGTGGGCCGTGGCGGAACCGGTGCTGGAGCCCGGCGTGATCACGCAGCCGCCGTCGTTGTTGCTCCACAGCGGCTGCATCGCGAAGGTGCCCGTCGAGAGGGTGACGCCCTGGAAGTTGCTCTCGCACAGGTCGCCGATTTCCTCACCGTTCGCGTCGACCCAGCCGCTGGACGGCTGCGGGTCGGTGACCGATTCGGCGAACTCGTGCCCCTCGACGATGCTGAACGCGTCCAGCTTGCCACCCAACGCCGCGTTCGGGCAGCGGCTGCCGCTGGGCGCGTCGAGTTCGTAGGGCATGTTGGTGTACGAGACGCTGCCGGTGTAGTCGTGCCAGGCGCAGAATCCGGACGAGGGCCAGCCGTCGGGGGAGGTTCCCTGCGGGCTCATCACCACGATCTGGGCGTCCGGGTCGCCGGCCACGCCGAAGTGGGAGGCTGCCGCGTCGGCCTCGGCGGCGATGTCGGCCTGCTGCGCGGCGGCCGGGGCGGNNGGGGCCGGTGCCGCTGGAGTCCGGGTACTGGGTGGTGGTGGTCGACCAGCTGTCCGAGCTGGTGCCGACGCCGTTGAAGAGGTTGGTCATGTACGGCTGGACGCCGCTGCTGTCGGTGTCCCACTGGGAACCCCAGTAGACCAGGTACACCCTGGGGCTGTGCTGCACGACGCCGCCGTTGTACTGCAGGCCGCCGGAGTTGGCGCGCCGCCTGG
>NZ_QKYN01000052.1 GCF_003258295.1 Streptacidiphilus pinicola
GGAGTGGCACGAGCCGGCGGACGCCTTCGACGAGGACTACCCGATGCGGCTCACCACCGGGCGGACCGTGGCGCACTACTTGTCCGGCAACCAGACCCGCCGGCTCGGCGCGCTGGTGGAGCAGACCCCGCGGCCCTGGGTCGAGGTGCATCCCTCGCACGGCTACCGCACCGGTGACCCGGTCCGGGTCGTCACCCGGCGCGGCAGCGAGGTCTTCCCCGCCCTGGTGACCGAGGCCATCCGCCCCGACCACGTCTTCGTGCCGTACCACTGGCCGGTGCCGACGGCCGCCAACGCGCTGACCATCGACGCCCTGGACCCGCGCTCGAAGATCCCCGAGTACAAGGTCTGCGCCTGCCGGATCGAGCGTGCCGCGCAGGTGGACGAGGTGCCGGTGCCGCCGACCCCGCCCGGCCGCCCCGCCTACCCGGAGGCCCAGGCCTCCCGGACCACCACCCGGCCGCCGTCCTCCTCCCAGGGGCGCGGTACCGGCGAAGGGAGCTGACGCCGCCATGATGGGCCGCACCCTGTTCATCGACCCGGGCCGTTGCATCGGCTGTCAGGCCTGTGTGTCCGGCTGCCGCGAGTGCGACTCGCACCGGGGCAAGTCGATGATCCACCTGGACTACACCGACGAGGGCCGCTCGGTCGCCTCGCAGCCGACGGTCTGCATGCACTGCGAGGACCCGGTGGCGCCCTGCGCCGAGGTGTGCCCGGCCGAGGCGATCCTGATCACGCCCGACGGCGTGGTCCACGAGGCCGATCCGACCCGCTGTATCGGGTGCGCGAACTGCGTCAACGCCTGCCCGTTCGGGGTGCCCAAGATCGACCTGGAGGCGAAGCTCCAGCTCAAGTGCAATATGTGCTACGACCGCACCGAGCTGGGCCTGGCCCCGATGTGCGCGACGGTCTGCCCGACCGGTGCGCTGTTCTACGGCACGCTGGAGGAGCTCCAGGCGGACCGCCCCGGGGCCACCGTGTCGAACTGGTTCGAGTTCGGCGACGTCCGGATCACCACCGGCGCCGCGATGGTCGTCCCCCGGGACCGCGACGACCGCCCGGTTCCCGGCGGCCTGCCGCTGGTCTCCGTGAACGGCCGGGACCTGCCCGGTGCCGGCGCCACCCGCGCCCCCGGACCGGCCGGCGGAGGTGCGGCCGCATGACGGACGAACAGCACCCGGGCGACGCGGACGGCTCGGCCGTGGACGAGACCGCTGCCGAGGAGCGGAGCCGGCTCCAGGACCGGCTCAGCGCCGACTCCCTGACGAGCCGCAGGGACTACCTGCGGGTGATGGCCACCGTGTCGGGCGGGCTCGTCGTCGGGTCCGTCGCCGTCTCGGCCGGGGTGCTGCCCCGGCACGGCGACGCCGCGGCCGCGGACGTCCAGCCCCTGAAGGTCGTCGACCGGCTGCGGCGGGGGCAGGCGGTCACGTTCGCCTACCCCACCGAGCACGACCGCGCCATCGCCATCCGGCTCCAGGACGGCACGCTGGTGGGCTACTCCACCGTGTGCACCCACCTCGCCTGCGGAGTGCTGTGGCGCGAGGACCGCGGGGCCGAGGGGGAGCTGTACTGCCCCTGCCACGAGGGCGCCTTCGAGCCGCGCGAGGGAGCCGTGGTGCAGGGCCCGCCACCGCGCGGCCTGCCGAAGGTGCTACTGGCGGAGCGGACCGACGGGAGTGTCTGGGCCATCGGCACGGCCTACTCCGACGAGAGCCGGCTCCACGCGGCCTGCCGTGAGCTGAACGCCAAGGACTCCGGTGTCCGTCTCGGCCACGTGGCCTGCCCCAATTCCGCGAGGAGCTGACCCGCCATGGCACATCCGGCCGACCGTCCCGAGGAGTTCAGGAGCGATTCCGCTCTCGGCGCCGCGGCACCGTGGAGCGCCCCGGGCAGTGTCCAGCCGCGACTGAACCGCCCTGTGGCCGACAGGTATCCGCAGATCCGCCCCACCAGCGGCTACGGAGACTCCCGCATCCGTCGCAGCGGCCCCGGTCCGGGGGCCGGTACGGACCACGACCCCGAGCGTTCGGCGATGCTCACCGGCCGGCTGGTCGTGGTGCTCAGCGTCGTCGTCGGCCAACTGTGGGCGCTGGGCGTCGGCGTGGACGCGTGGATGCAGGGCCACACCTCGACCGCCTGGTGGTGCACCGGCTTCGAGGGCCTGTCCTTCCTGATCGCCCTGGCCGCCTGGCGGTTCGGCCCGACCGACCACTGATCCCGACCGCGAGCCCAAGGAGCCGACCGAGATGACGGTGACCCAGGCCCGGGGACGGGCCGACACCTACCGCCCCGGAACGACCATCAACGTATGGCATCCGGAAGACCCCTCCTTCTGGCAGTCCGCCGGTTCCAGGGTGGCCGCGCGCAATCTGTGGGTCTCCGTGCCGGCGCTGATGCTGGCCTTCGTGGTCTGGCAGGTCTGGTCGGTGACGGTGGTGCAGCTGAGCAAGGTGGGCTTCACCTTCTCGGAGTCGCAGAAGTTCTGGCTGACCGCGATCCCCGGACTCACCGGTGGACTGGGGCGCCTCTTCTACACGTTCATCGGGCCGGTCGTCGGTGAGCGCCGCTTCACCGCGTTCAGCACGATCATCCTGGTGGGCCCCCTGCTCTGGCTGGGCTTCGCGGTGCAGCACCCCTCGACGCCCTACGGGGTGATGGTATGCCTGGGTCGGGCCCGTTCGTCGGCACGGCAGCCTCGCTGATCGTGGTCATCAACGCGGTGCCCTCGGGGAGCGACGAGGGCAACTTCTGGTGTGTTCTACGTCGGCTTCCTGTGCGCCTTCGTGTTCTCGGGAATCGGCAACGGCTCGACGTTCCGGCAGATCCCGGTGATCTTCCTCAACCAGCACCGGTCGGCGGCGGCCGGGAAGGGGGAGGCGGCGCTGGCCGAGGCCCAGAGGCAGGCGGAGATGGAGTCCGGAGCGGTGATCGGCTTCAGCGCCTCGATCGCGGCCTTCGGCTTCTTCTTCATCCCCGCGATGTTCGCGATCTTCGCGGTCACGGCGTCGCTGTGGGTGTTCGTCGTGTACTACGCCCTCTGTCTGGGCGTGTGCTGGTGGTTCTACGCCCGGCCGGGCGCGGAGGCCCCGAGCTGATCGAGACCGGCTCGCCTACCCTGGACGCGTGAGTGATGGCGACAGGAGCAGTGCGCAGCAGGCCGGCGAGAGCGACGCGCGGCGGGCCGAGCGGGCCAGGCGAAGGATCGTCTTCGACGACCCGGTGAGCGGCCGCAGCCGGGACGACTCGGACGCCGGCTGGGGTGGAGAGCGCGGCGAGGGCTCGCGGGACCGGGACAAGGACTGGTACCTGAGCGAGACCCCGCCGCACCACGGGGAGAAGTGACGGGGGAGCGCCGGGGGCGCGTCGGTCTCAGTCGCGTTGGGAGACGAGCAGGTCGCGGATCTCGCCGAGGAGCGCCACCTCGGTGACCTCCGGCGAGCTGGACTCCTGGGCCGGCACCTCCTTCTTGGCCATGTAGCGCTTGAGCATCGCGTTCATTGGCAGAACGAGGCAGAAGTAGACCACCGCGGCGGTGATCACGAAGCTGAGTGCCGCGCCGAGGACCGAGCCCCACTGGATGAGGACACCGTCGATCTTGCCGGTCGACTTGTCCACCAGGCAGGTGCCCTTGATGCAGGTCGAGTACGCGTTGAGGTCCTGCGTACCGAAGGCGCCGACCACCGGGTTGATGACCCCGTCGACGATCGAGTTGATGATCTTGGTGAATGCGGCGCCGATGACCACGGCCACCGCGAGGTCCACGACGTTGCCGCGGAGCAGGAATGCCTTGAAGCCCTTCATGGGCACCGAAAGCTACGGGAGTTCCGTGGGCGACCGGGCACACGGGAAATCACCCGCGCGGAGCCGTGGCCGCCACGGTCCCCGGCTCCACCTGAGGAAACGTTCCGGACGGAGCATGGGCGCGCGCGCTCGCGGCCGCGCCTTTTTCACCCGATCCGGGGATCTGTCGTAGGGAACCGACGGCGAGTGTCGTCGCCGCGACGAGGAGGCCGGCCGCGATCGGCCCGGGGCGCCGTCGCACCGGTGTGGGCAGCCGATGCCGGCCGCGGCCCGCGAAGATCGGCGGGAAGGACGCGATGCAGTAGGTGGGCGGGATGGAGAGCGACACGTTGGCCTCCGGGGTGGGGGACCCCCGCCGGAGCGGGGGTCGCTGTGCCCACCACGGTGCCCTCGCCCGGCGACCCGACCAAGCAGGGCGCCCACAGCCTGTGGACAACCGGCCCCTGTGGAAAACATTTCCACGCTCGAGTGAAGCTGTCCGAAGGGGGTTCCCTCCCGGTCGGACCGCCTCCTAGGCTGCGTCGTGGGAGTCCGGTTCCACTCCCAGACCGGTGGTCATCCCGTCCAGTGCGTGAACGCAGAGACAGTCGCGTTCCTCCGTCTTGGGCAGGGCCGCCACCGTGGCCGCCAGCACGCCGCGCAGCCGGTCGATGTTGCGGCCGAACTCGGCCAGGACCTCCGCGTGCGTCACGCCCTGGCCCGTCTCCACACCCGCGTCAAGGTCCGTCACCAGCGCGATCGAGGTGTAACAGAGCGCCAGCTCACGGGCCAGGACGGCCTCCGGGTGGCCGGTCATCCCCACCACCGACCAGCCCTGGGAGCTGTACCAGCGCGATTCGGCCCGGGTGGAGAAGCGCGGGCCCTCGATCACGACCATCGTGCCGCCGTCGACGGGCGGCCAGCCCGAGGCTTGGGCGCCGGCGAGTGCCGCCGCCCGGCCGCGCGGGCAGTACGGATCGGCGGCGGAGACGTGCACCACCTCGGGGGTGACCCCGTCGGCCCGGGGCAGGCCGTCGTAGAAGGTCTGCACCCGGCCCGAGGTCCGGTCCACGAACTGGTCGGGCACCAACAGGGTGCCGGGGCCGTACTGGGGGCGCAGGCCGCCTGTCGCACACGGGCCGAGCACCTGCCGGACGCCGAGCGATCGCAGGGCCCAGAGATTGGCCCGGTAGTTGATCGCGTGCGGGGGGATCCGGTGGGCTCGCCCGTGGCGGGGGAGAAACGCCACACGACGCCCCGCGAACTCGCCCACGAGAAGGGCGTCGCTCGGAGCGCCGTAAGGAGTGTCGACGACAACCTCGTCGAGGTCGTCCACCAGGGCGTAGAGCCCCGTGCCGCCGATGATGCCGACCTCGGCCGTGGCCGCGACTGGTGACTGGTCTGTCATGCGCCGCAGCGTAGCCGGGGGAGCCGGCTCAGGCGGCGGAACCCGACGAGCCGGAGCCGGACGAGGATGACGTCGACGAGGACGAGGAAGAGCTCGAGGAGGACGTCGACGAGGACGCGCTCGACGACGCGGCGGAGCCCGACGACGCGGAGTTCGACGAGATGCTGCTGCTCGACGAGGAGCGGCTGTCGGTCCGGTAGAAGCCGGAGCCCTTGAAGACCACGCCCACCGCGGAGAAGATCTTGCGCAGCTTGCCGCCGCACTCGGGGCACTCGGTCAGTGCGGCGTCCGAGAACTTCTGGACGGCCTCGAGGCCGTTGCCGCACGCGGTGCACTGGTACTGGTACGTCGGCACTTGTTTCCTCCTGGCACTCTAAGGCTGTGAGTGCTAACGATCCTCAATGATGCTGCATTCCCGGTCGATAAGTCCACTGATCGGGGTGTGAGGCTCAGTACTCTCCGCGGGTACCGCTGAGCCAGCCCGCCAGCTTTCCGCCCCGGTCGACGGCACGCAGCCGCCGTTCCGCCCGGTCGCGGACCTGGTCGGTGGCGACCACGAGCAGGTCGTCGCCGTGCCGCAGCGAGGTCGTCGGGCCGGGCACGAAGCTCGCTCCCTCGCGCACCACCAGGGTCACCGCCGCGCCCTTCGGCAGGCGCAGCTCGCTCACCTCGACGCCCGCCAGTCGGGACTCCGGGCCGATCGAGACCGAGAGCAGGTGCCCGTGCAGCCGCTCCAGCGGAGCGGACTCGACCTCGAGGTCGTCGGCGTGGGCGGTGTCCGAGATCCGCAGCACCCTGGCGACGAGCGGCAGGGTCGGGCCCTGGATCAGGGTGAACACCACGACGAGCAGGAACACGGTGTTGAACAGCTGCCCGGCACCGGGCACCGCGTGCACGACCGGGATGGTCGCCAGCACGATCGGGACGGCCCCGCGCAGGCCGGCCCAGCTCAGCAGCGCCTGCTCGCGCCACGCCACCCGGAACGGGGTGAGCGTCAGCAGTACCGAGAGCGGTCGGGCCACGAGCACCAGCACCAGGCCGACCACCAGGGCGGGCACCACTGCGTCGCCCATCGTCCGGGGGTTCACCAGCAGGCCCAGCATGACGAACATGCTGATCTGGGCGATCCAGGCCAGACCCTCGGCGAAGCCGCGGGTGGCCGGCCCATGCGGCAGCTTCGCGTTGCCCAGCACCAGGGCGCACACGTATACGGCCAGGAAGCCCGAGCCGTGGCCCAGGGCCCCGCCCGCATAGGCGAGCAGCGTGAGGGCCACCACCGCGATCGGGTAGAGGCCGGAGGAGGGCAGGGCCACCCGGCGCAGGGCGAGCGCCCCCAGGCGGCCCACGATCAGTCCGACCGCCGAACCGATGGCCAGCTCCAGCAGCACGGTGCCGATCAGGACCCACCAGGAGTCGATCGGTCCGGCCGTCGCGAAGGCCACGGCCAGGATCACCACCGGGGCGTCGTTGAATCCGGACTCCGCCTCCAACAGGCCGCTCAGCCGGGCTGGCAGGGGCACGCGACGCAGGACCGAGAAGACCGCCGCCGCGTCCGTGGAGGAGACCACGGCGCCCATGAGCAGGGAGATGCGCCAGTCGCTGCCGGTCAGCACGTGCGCCCCGACGGCGACCACGCCGACGCTGACCGCGGTGCCGACGGTGGCGAGCACGGCGGCCGCGGGGACGGTGGGTCTGATGTCGTGCCAGCGGGTGCCGAGACCACCCTCGGCCAGGATCACCACCAATGCCGCATAGCCCAGCACCTGGGCCAGTTGGGCGTCATTGAAGGTGATGCCGGCTATGCCGTCCTGGCCGAGCAGGACCCCGATCCCCAGGTAGATGAGCAGGCTGGGGAGCCCGCTGCGGGAGGAGAGCCGGACCGCGGCCACGGCCACCAGCAATACCAGCGAGAACATCAGGAGCAGCAGGTCGAGCCGGTGGACGGACACTCAGGGGCACCTCGCGCCGCAGAATCGTTGCTTCCATTTGATTGGAGCAAGATTTTACCGTTCTCCCACTTGGAACTCTCGGCTCGTCCACAACCTGGGCAGTCACCAGGGAGGGAGTGGACGGCCAGGTGAGCCGTGTCCCGGGGGCGTACCGGCCGCCCCTCCAAGCGCCCGCGCACCACCGGTTCCGGTTCGGGTGTTAGCGTCAGCACCGCCGCCTTGCCCGGCGACCCGTCGCGGTACAGTCACTGCCCCTCACAAGGACCCTGATGCCCCGCTCCAAGAAGTCCCGCCGTCTGCGCCTGCTGGTAGTGCTGGTCGTGCTGCTACTGGTGGCCGGTGTCGGGGTCGGCGGCTGGTACGGCGTGCAGCAGGTGCACGCCTCCGACCCGCAGACCACCGGCAGTATCCAGCTCAAGGGCCTGACCGGCTCAGTCGAGGTCATCCGCGACGACAAGGGCATCCCCCAGGTCTACGCCTCCAGCCCCGACGACCTGTTCATGGCTCAGGGGTACGTGCAGGCGCAGGACCGGTTCTGGCAGATGGACGTGAACCGGCACATCACCTCCGGCACGCTCGCCTCGATGTTCGGCTCCGGGCAGGTGCAGACGGACGCCTTCATCCGCACCATGAACTGGCGCGGGGTGGCCCAGCAGGAGTGGGACTCCAAGCTCTCGGCGACCACCAAGGAATACCTGTCGGCCTACACCAAGGGCGTCAACGCCTGGCTCGCCCAGCACCCGGGTGGCGCCGGAGCGTCCCTGGAGTACGGGCTGCTCGGCGTCGCCTACGGCGGCTACAAGCCGGCCCAGTGGACGGAGGTCGACTCGGTCTCCTGGCTCGAGGCGATGGCCTGGGACCTGAGCGGCAACATGCAGCAGGAGATCGACCGTTCACTGCTGGCCGGGACCTTCTCCGCGCAGCAGATCGACCAGCTCTATCCGTCGTACCCGACGAGCAACGGCGACATCGTCTCCAAGCCCGGCGACGTGAACAAGGACGGCAAGTACGTCCCGGGTGACGGCACGAAGACGGCCCCCGGCGGAACCACGACGGCCGGGACGGCCGCGGCGTCGACCAAGGGGACGGGGGCCACGGGCAACGGGGCGACTGTTCCCGCCGCCTACAAGACCGCCGACAAGCCGGCCGCCCAGGGCGCGCAGCAGGCGGCTCTCGCCCTCTCCGACAACCTGTCCGTGCTGCCGACCATGCTCGGCCGGCCGGGCGTCGCCGGCATCGGCTCCAACTCCTGGGTGGTGGCGGGCAAGTACACCACCACGGGCCAGCCGCTGCTGGCGAACGACCCGCACCTGGCACCCGGCATCCCGTCCATCTGGTACCAGATGGGCCTGCACTGCACGACGGTCTCCGCCGCGTGTCCGTTCGACGTCACCGGGTTCACCTTCCCCGGCATGCCCGGCGTGATCATCGGTCACAACCAGAACATCGCCTGGGGCTTCACCAACGTCGGCGCCGACGTCCAGGACCTCTACCTGGAGCAGGTCAACAGCGACGGCACCTACCTGCTCGACGGTCAGAACGTCCCCTTCGTCACCCGCCAGGAGGTCATCAAGGTGGCGGGGGGCTCGGACCAGACCATCACGGTCCGCAGCACCAAGGACGGCATGCCGGTCATCTCCGACCACGACACCCAGGAGCAGAGCGTCGGCGTCAGCGCGCCGGTCGACGGCTCGGCCCCGCCGCGCGGCGGCGGCTACGCCATCGCGCTCAAGTGGACGGCGCTGACCCCGAACAACACCATGGACGCCGTCTTCTCCCTGGACAAGGCGACCGACTTCGGTGACTTCCGCACCGCGGCCGCCGACTTCGCGGTCCCCGCGCAGAACCTGGTCTACGCGGACACCAAGGGCAACATCGGCTACCAGATGCCCGGCAACATCCCGGTCCGCCCGGCCGTCGCCGGCACGGCCTCGGACGGCACCTATCCGCAGCCTGGCTGGGACTCGCACTACCAGTGGGTCCAGGAGAACGGGCACGACAAGTACCTCTCCTTCAACTCCCTGCCCTGGGAGGAGAATCCGACCTCCGGCTTCATCGTGACGGCGAATCAGCCCGTGGACCTGTCGTACAAGTACCTGGTCACCAAGGACTGGGACTACGGCACCCGCGCCGCGCAGATCACCTCGCTGATCAAGGGCAAGCTGGCCGGCGGCGGCAAGATCTCGCCCGAGGACATGGCCTCGATCCAGCAGGACGACACCAGCGTCTTCGCCAAGACCCTGGTGCCCTACCTGCTCAAGATCCCGATCAACGAGACCTACTACAAGCAGGCACAGGATCTGCTGCGCGGCTGGAACTACCAGCAGGACTCGGGCTCGGCGGCCGCCGCCTACTACAACGCGGTCTGGTCCAACCTGCTGCACCTGGCCTTCGACGAGAAGTTCCCGGCCGAGGTGCGCAGCACCACCGACTGCATCATGGTCGTGCCCGCCGACAAGGCCGGCATTCCGCAGGACGACGTCAACGGCAAGGCCCAGCGGGTCCGCACCTGCGGTCTTCGGGACGACATCACCGCGCAGCCGGACGGCGGCGACCAGTGGACGTCGGTGGTCACCAAGATGCTGACCGATCCCACCAACGAGTGGTGGAACTGGACCGACGACAACGGCAAGCAGTGGCAGGGCATGGACACCCTGCTCAAGCAGGCCATGATCGACGCGCGCAAGCAGCTGACCTCGCTCATGGGCAAGGACATCACCACCTGGAGCTGGGGCCGCATCCACACCCTGCAGCTCAAGGAGCGCACCCTCGGCACCGACGACTCCTCTATCGCCTCGGGCCTCGTCCACTGGCTGCTCAACCGCGGCCCGTACGAGATCAATGGCGGCAGCGCCGCGGTCGACGCGGCCAGCTGGAACGCGGCCAACGGCTACACGGTCGACGAGGCGCCGTCGATGCGGATGGTCGTCAACCTGTCCGACTTCGACTCCTCCCACTGGATCAACATCGGGGGAGCCTCCGGGCACGCGTTCAGCGCGCACTACGAGGACCAGATGCAGCTCTGGGTCGACGGCGAAATGCTCACCTGGCCCTACACCCACCAGGCCGTCGACGCGGTGGCGAAGGACAAGCTGACGCTGAACCCGTAGCGGCACGGTGGTCGGTCGACCGCGGTGGTTGGGGGCGTGGGGAGCGGTGCTGCTTCCCACGCCCCTGCCGATTCCGGGCATGGACATCTCCGGGGCCCGGACCTGTCAGGGCCCCGGACGTCAGTCGAAACGGACCGTGCGCCCCGGCGTGACCACCGCGTCGACCGGCCGGTCGTGCGGCTCGGCAGGCAGGCCGGGGACGAGCTCGGTGTCGAAGAGCAGCGTCACCAGCCGCGCGGCGGAGCCGGCGGCCGCGAGGCGGGCCAGGACCCGGTCGTAGCTGCCGCCGCCGCGTCCGAGCCGGACGCCCGTGGCGGGGTCGACCGCCAGGCCCGGGAGCAGCACCAGGTCGGCCGTGACGACCGCGTCCGGGCCGAGGCGCGGCCCGGACGGTTCGAGCAGGCCCAGCCGGGCCGGAACGAGCCCCTCGGCGCCCTCGTAGGCGGCCCAGTCCAGGTCGTTGTCGGGCAGCAGCACCGGCAGCAGCACCAGGACCCCGTCCGCGCGCAGCGCGTCCAGCAGCGGGCGCGTCCCGGGCTCGGAGCCCATAGAGACGTAGCAGGCGACCGTGCGCGCCTTCGCCGCCGAGACGAGCGCACGGGCCGATCCGGCCAGCGCGTTCGACGCCGCGTCCCGCGCCCCGGGTGACATTTCGGCGCGTTCGGCGAGAAGCCGTGACCTCAGCGCTTTCTTCTCGTTCAACATCGGATGGGACGGCCTTCCGTCTCGTTACCGGCCTGCACTGCGGAGGGACGACATGCCGCCCGTCCTCGCGGACATCCTCGCTGCTCTCTGCCTCCCCGCGCTGCTCGCCGTGGCAGTGCTGCGGCGTGGCCGGGCGGGGGTGCGCGCCGAGGTGGCGGCGCAGGCGGCGGAGCTCGCGGAGCTGCGCGCGGGGCGGACGGAGCTGGAGCGGACCTCCTGCACGGACGCGATGACCGGGGTGTGGAACTACCGCTACCTGCAGTTGTCGCTGGACCGGGAGATCGCGCGCTGCAAGCGGCGTCCGGCGGAGCGGGTGCTGGCGGTGCTGCTGCTGGAGATCGACGGCTTCGGCGAGATCCGGCGCGAGCACGGCTACCAGCGTGCCGGCGCGGTGCTCCGCGACCTCGCCCAGCGGCTCGCGATGGAGGTCCGCGAGGAGGACGTGTTCGGCCGCTACGGCGGCGAGGAGTTCCTGGTCCTGCTGCCGGACACCGACGCGGCCGGGGCCAGGACGGTGGCCGACCGGCTGGCGTGGACGGTCCGCCGGCATCCGCTGGCCCTGCCGTCGGTGCCGGTGCTCGTGGGCGAGAGCGGTGCTCTCCCCGGCAACGGACTCAGCGCGCGCGTGGGGATCGGCCTGCTACCGCAGGACGGTTCGCATGCGGCACTTCTGCTCCGGGCCGCTGACAAGTCGTTGACAGCGGAGAGATATCCGGCGGACACACAGGGGAAGCTAGAGTCATCCGTATGACGAAAGCACGTGCGCGCCAGATCTCCAAGGCGGTCATCCCGGCTGCCGGACTCGGCACCCGCTTCCTCCCGGCCACCAAAGCGACCCCGAAGGAGATGCTGCCGGTTGTCGACAAGCCGGCCATCCAGTACGTGGTGGAGGAGGCAGCGTCGGCCGGTCTGACCGACGTGCTGATGATCACCGGTCGGAACAAGCGTCCCCTGGAGGACCACTTCGACCGCGCGTACGAGCTGGAGGAGCAGCTCGCCCGCAAGGGTGACCAGGTCAAGCTTGACCGGGTCCGTGAATCGAGCGAGCTCGCGACCATGCACTACGTCCGCCAGGGCGACCCCAAGGGCCTCGGCCACGCCGTCCTGTGCGCCGAGCCGCACGTCGCGGACCAGCCGTTCGCGGTCCTGCTCGGTGACGACCTGATCGACCCGCGGGACCCGCTGCTCTCCAAGATGATCGAGGTCCAGAGCGAGCTCGGCGGCAGCGTCGTCGCGCTCATCGAGGTCGACCCCGCGCTGGCGCACCTCTACGGCTGCGCCTCGATCCGCCCGGCCGAGTACCACGGCCCGCACGGCGCCGACGAGGACGTCGTCCGGATCACCGACCTCGTCGAGAAGCCCGCTCCCGGCGAGGCCCCCAGCAACTACGCCGTCATCGGACGGTACGTGCTCGACCCGAGCGTCTTCGACGTGCTGCACGACACCCCGCCCGGCAAGAACGGCGAGATCCAGCTGACCGACGCGCTGCGGGTGCTCTCCCAGCGCACCCCCGGTCGCGGTGGCCCAGTGCACGGGGTGGTCTTCCGCGGCCGTCGCTACGACACCGGCGACAAGGGCGACTACCTGCGGGCGATCGTCCGCCTCGCGTGCGAGCGTGAGGACCTGGGCCCCGAGTTCCGCGCCTGGCTGAAGGAGTTCGTCGGCAACGGCGAGCTGGACGGCCAGGCGGAGAAGCTCTGACCCGCACCGCACGACCATGGGGGAACGCACCATGACCGACCTGCAGGCGCACCACGGACCCGACCACGGGCACGGAGACCGTCACGGGCACGGAGACCACCACGACCACGGGGCTGGTCTCGCGGACCCGTGTGCCGCGGAGTCCGGTGCGGAGCGCCAGTGGAGCGTGGACGAGCACCTCGCCCAGGTGCTCGCGGCCGTCGCGCCGCTGCCGCCGCTCGAGCTGCAGCTGCTGGAGGCCCAGGGTTGCGTGACCGTGGAGGACGTCGTCTCCGCGGTCGCCCTGCCGCCGTTCGACAACAGCTCCATGGACGGCTACGCGGTGCGGGTCGCCGACCTCGCGGGCGCCACCAAGGACTACCCGTCCGTGCTCACCGTGGTCGGTGACGTCGCCGCGGGTGCCGCGTCGCTGCCGGTCATCGGCCCGGGGCAGTGTGCGCGGATCATGACCGGGGCGCCGCTGCCGCCCGGTGCGGAGGCGGTGGTGCCGGTCGAGTGGACCGACGCCGGCACCGGCTCCGGCGAGGCCGCGACGACCATGGCCCCGCAGGGGGCCGAGCCGGTCGCCACCGGCGAGGTGCGGATCTTCCAGTCGGCCGAGGCCGGAGCCTTCGTGCGCCGTCGCGGCGAGGACATCAGGGTCGGCCAGGCGCTGCTGCCGGCCGGCACCCGGCTCGGGCCGACGCAGATCGGGCTGCTGGCCGCGACCGGCCACGACCAGGTGCGGGTGCGCCCGCGCCCCCGTGTGGTGGTGCTGTCGACGGGCAGCGAGCTCGTGCCGCCGGGCGCGAAGCTCGGCCCCGGCCAAATCCCCGACTCCAACAGCTTCGCCCTCACCGCCGCCGCACGGGACGCCGGTGCGCTCGCCTTCCGCGTCGGCGGGGTGCCGGACGAGGCGGAGCGGCTGCGCGAGATCATCGACGACCAGCTGATCCGCGCCGACCTGATCGTGACCAGCGGCGGCGTCAGTGTCGGCGCGTACGACGTGGTCAAGGAGGCGCTCGGCGAGCGGATCTCCTTCCGCAAGCTGCGGATGCAGCCCGGCAAGCCGCAGGGCTTCGGCGTGCTGGACGGCTCGGACGGTGGCGTGCCGATGCTCGCGCTGCCGGGCAACCCGGTCAGTGCCTACATCTCCTTCGAGCTGTTCGTCCGGCCCGCGATCCTGAAGATGCTCGGCGCGACCGAGATCCACCGTCGCGAGGTGACGGCGCGTCTGACGGAGCCGGTGGGCTCGTCCCCGGCCGGCCGCCGCCAGTTCCTGCGCGCCGCCTACGACGCCGAGGCGGGCACGGTGACGCCGGTGGGCGGCTCGGGTTCGCACCTGCTCGGCGCGCTGGCCCAGGCCAACGCGCTGCTGGTGGTCGACGAGGAGACCACGGCGCTCGAAGCCGACGCCGAGGTGCACGCGATCCTGCTCGACTGACCGCCCCGCCAGGGGTGGCCTTCGGCCCGGGCGGAGGCCTGCGGAGGCCTTACGGGCGGGAAACCGTTCCCGTTGCCGATGGGACGCTTCGGCCGGGCAGCGATACCCTGACGCCGCAGCCTCGCCGTCACGATCGCAGGAGCGCCAGTGCACAGCACCAACCCCGTTCCGTCCGGGTCCGGGTTGACTCACGTCGACGCCTCGGGCGCGGCCCGCATGGTGGACGTCTCCGAGAAGGCGACGACGGCACGGACCGCGCGTGCGACCGGGCGGGTGCTGGTCTCGCCGCGGGTGGTGGAGCTGCTGCGCGGTGAGGGCGTGCCCAAGGGCGACGCCCTGTCGGTGGCGCGGATCGCGGGGATCATGGGGGCCAAGCGCACGCCCGACCTGATCCCGCTGTGTCACCCCATCGCCGTCTCCGGCGTGACGGTGGACCTGGTCGTGGTCGACGACGCCGTCGAGATCTCCGCGACGGTCCGCACCGCGGACCGCACCGGCGTCGAGATGGAGGCGCTCACCGCGGTGGCGGTCGCCGGGCTGACCGTGATCGACATGGTCAAGGCCGTCGACAAGGGCGCGAGGATCGACGCCGTGCAGGTCGAGGAGAAGACCGGCGGCAAGAGCGGCGACTGGCACCGCGCCGATCTCACCGGTCGCGCGGGCCTCGCCGACGCCGCCGGCCACGCCGCTGGCGCGAGCCGGAACGCGGGCGCCCAGGGGACGGGAGCGCAGTCATGATCCGTGCCTTCGTCCTCACCGTCTCGAACCGGGCTCACGCCGGCGTCTACGAGGACCGCGGTGGGCCGATCCTGGCCGCCGGCCTGGCCGAGCTCGGCTGCATGGTGGTCGGGCCGGTGGTGGTGCCGGACGGCGACCCGGTCCTGATAGCGCTGCGCAAGGCCGTCGCGGACGGCTACGACGTCGTGGTCACCACCGGGGGTACGGGCCTCACCCCGCTGGACCTCACTCCCGAGATGACGCAGCAGGTGATCACCAGGCCGGTGCCGGGCATCGCCGAGGCGATCCGCGCCTACGGGCGCGAGAACGGCGTGCCGACGGCAGCCCTCTCCCGAGGTCTGTCCGGTCTGGCCGGCACGACGCTGATCGTGAACCTGCCGGGCTCGACCGGCGGGGTCAAGGACGGGCTGGCCGTGCTGCGGCCGCTGCTGACCCACGCCGTCGACCAGGTCCGCGGTGGCGACCACGCGCCCCGGGCGCCCAGGGGCGCCGACGGGAGAGGGGGCCCGCACTGAACGCCTTCTGGCCGGTCGAGTTGCGGGAGGGGCCGGTCGGGCTGCGCCCGATCCGGGTGCGCGACCAACGGGTCTGGCAGGACGTCAGCCGCCGCAACCGGGACTGGCTGCGCCGCTGGGAGGCCACGGTGCCGCCGCCCCCGCCCGGCCATCCGCAGAACCCGCGTCCGACCTACCGTCAGATGGTGCGGTTCCTGCGGGCGGAGGCCAACGCCGGGCGCATGCTGCCGTTCGTCGTCACATACGAGGGCACGCTGGTCGGGCAGCTCACCGTGGGTGGAATCACCTGGGGCTCGATGTGTTCGGCGAATATCGGTTACTGGGTCGACCAGGGCCATGCCGGACGCGGAATCATTCCGGCCGCCGTCGCGCTCGCGTCCGACTACTGCTTCCGCACCATGGGCCTGCACCGGATCGAGATCTGCATCCGTCCCGAGAATCTGCCGAGCCGCCGTGTGGTCGAGAAACTCGGTTTTCGGGAGGAGGGTCTTCGCCCACGCTATCTCCACATCGACGGCGGCTGGCGGGACCACCTCGTGTACGCGCTGACGGTGGACGAGGTGCCGGACGGATTGCTCGCGCGATGGCGCGGCAACAGTGGAATCCAGAGCCATCACCACCATAAATAGGTCGATATGAACATGATTCAGCGACACACCGCCCGAAATGGCCAGCAGGCCGTCCTTCACGCCCGTACGGTGTGAAGCGTGAGCAGTAGTGGCCTCATTTACGCGGTGATCGTCGGGGCCTGGGCCGCGTATCTGGTTCCCATGTGGCTCCGCCGTCAGGACGAGCTCAACGAGGCGCGACCGACGGAGCGATTCAGCACGGCCATCCGGCTGCTGTCCGGACGTGCGGCGATGGAGCGGAAGATCTCCCGGCAGATGGAGGAGACCCAGCCGCTCGCACTGCCGACCCCGCTTCCGGAGGCGCCTGCGCGGCCTGCCTCCGCGGCGGCGGTGGACGCGCGCCCTGCCGCTGTTCCGTCGCCGGCGGACGCCTCCCGTCGACGTGCCGCGCTGCTGGCCCGGCGCCGACGCATGGTCGTGATCCTCTTCGTGGCCTTCACGGCCGGGATGGTCGTCGCGGCCGTGGGCGGCATCGCGCTGCTCTGGATCCCGGCTGTGCCGGCCGTGCTCTTCTCGCTCTACATCGCGCAGATGCGCCGCCAGGAGCACCGCCGCTACGAGGTCAAGCTCGACCGGCGCCGCGCGGTGGAGGCGGCCCAGCGCGTGCGCCAGCAGGCGGCCGCCCGGCGCGAGGCCGAGACGGTCGCGGTGCGGTCCGACGCGAGTCGGGGAGCGCGGGCTCCGCGCGCGTCGGCCGAGTCGCCGCACGCCGCTCCTCGCAGCCAGGCCAACCCCGCCAATCCCGCGGGCCCGGCCACCCCGGCTGAGCCGACCAACCCCGGGAGCCCGGCGCGTGAGGCCGACCACGCCGGGGGCCGCGGTGCGGGCCACGGTGCCCGGCCCACCACCTCCGGCACCGGAACGCTCGGCAAGGGAACGGTGAGCACCGGCCGCGCGGAACCGTGGGCGGACGACGACCGCCCGGAGCACGCGGCTGCCGCCGGGGCGGCCGCGTCCCCTGCGGACGAGGGCTGGGACCCCGTCCCGGTCCCGCTGCCCACGTACGTCACCGCGCCGGTCGCCCCTCGGGCGACCCTGGGGCTGGACCTGTCCGCGCCGGACACCTACTCCGCGGCCCGCGGTCGCCAGGCCCGACCGGCCGAGCGGACGCCGGTGGCCCAGCCGAATCAGCAGACGCCGCCGGCGCAGCAGGCCCGGCCGAACCCGGCCCCCCGCCGTCCCGCGCCCAAGCCGGCCACCCCGCTCTTCGACCAGTACGCGGACGACACCCCACGCGCCGCCAACGAGTAACCCGTGCGCAAGCACCCCTTCGGACCTGCTAGAGTTTCTTCTCGTTGGGGCTGTGGCGCAGTCCGGTAGCGCACCTCGTTCGCATCGAGGGGGTCAGGGGTTCGAATCCCCTCAGCTCCACCCAACGCAGAGGCCCTGCCCGAGAAATCGGGCAGGGCCTCTGTCGTTTCCCTGTCGTTTCGCCGCCCGGGGCGATTCGTCCGTGCACGAGTGTGATGCGCGTCATACGGGTATCTGGATGTCGGGGGACGTGCGGCGCAGCCGGATCGCAGGCGTGTCGAAGCCTGACGGTGCGTAAGCCGACCGATCATGGGGTTCCGCTCCTGATTCCGTGCCCCGGAGGTCTCAGAGGTCTCGGAAGCATCGGGAGTCTGCGCCAACCGGAGGTCGACGTGCTGCTCCGTGTGTCCTGCCCCACCGACGTGCTGGAACTGGGCACGTCCTTCTACGCCGCCAAGGTGCTGCTCGCCGCCGTCGAGCTCGGCGTCTTCGAGGCGCTGGCCGACGGTCCGCTGCCCGCGCGGCGGCTGCACACGGAGTGCGGGCTGCATCCGCGTACGGCGCGGGACTTCCTGGACGTGCTGGTCAGCCTGGGTCTGCTGGAGCGCAGCGACATCCTGCAGCCACAGCCCGTGTACGCGCTGACGCCCGTCGCCGAGGCCGGCCTGGTGCGGGGGCGGCCCGAGTACGTCGGCGACTTCCTCACCCTGGCCGACCGGCGCTCGTATCCCCTGTGGGGGCACCTGACCGACACCCTGCGGACCGGCGAGCCGGGACCCGGGCTCGACGACAGGGACCTCTTCGACGCCGTCTACGCGGACCCGAAGCAGGCGTCGATCTACCCCGCCGCGATGTCGAGCCTCTCCGCGCCCGCGATCGTCGCGCTGGCGGAGGTGTTCCCCTGGGCGGACCAGCGCACCGTGTGCGACGTCGGGGCGTCCCGCGGCGCGCTGCTGGTCCACCTCACGCGCCGGTTCCCGCAGTTGGAGGGGCTCGGGTTCGATCTGCCGGACGTGGCGCCGATGTTCGCCGAGTACGTGGAGCAGGCGGGAGTCGGCGAGCGGGTCCGGTTCGTGCCCGGCGACTTCTTCGCGGACCAGCTGCCCAGCGCGGACGTGCTGGTGATGGGCCACATCCTGCACGACTGGAACCTGGAGACGAAGCGGATGCTCCTCGACAAGGCGCACAAGGCGCTGCGTCCGGACGGCACGCTGGTCATCTACGAGACCCTGATCGACGACGAGCGGCGCAGCAACACCTTCGGTCTGCTGATGAGCCTCCACATGGCGCTCCGCACCCGCGGCGGCTTCGACTACACCGCCGCCGACGCCCGCTCCTGGCTCCTGGACGCGGGCTTCCGCGACGTCCGCGTCCAGCACCTCGTCGGCGCCCACTCGGCCCTGATCGCCACCGCCTGACCGGCCGGCACCGCCTGACTGGCGACGACCGCCTGCCCGGCCACGA
>NZ_QKYN01000248.1 GCF_003258295.1 Streptacidiphilus pinicola
CGGCGCCGGGGCCGCGACCGCCATGCTGCTGGGCCTGACCAGCGCCGGGGCCCAGCAGATCTGCATCGTGCTGATCGGCGCCCTCATGATCGCCTACACCCTCGCGGGCGGTATGAAGGGCACCAGTCTGATGCAGATCGCCAAGGTGGTGCTCACCACCGTCACCCTGGCCGTCACCACCCTGTTCGTGCTGTCGAAGTTCCACTGGAGCCCGAGCGAGCTGCTGTCCGCGGCCGCGCAGGGCAGCGGTCACCCGGCCGACTACCTGCGCTCCACCTCACAGTTCGGCGTGACCGCCAGCGGCCCGCTCAACATCGCCGGACTGCACCTGACCGTCGTGCTCGGTGCCGCCTGCATGCCGCACATGATCATGCGGATCAACGCCACCTCCGACGGCGCGACCGCCCGACGTTCCACCCGCTACGCGCTCGTCACGGTGGGCATCTACAGCATCCTGCTGGCGATCCTGGGCCTGGGCGCCGCCGCGCTGGTGGGCGCCCCGGTGATCTCCGCGGTCAACCCGAACGGCCAGGCGTCCCTGCTGCTGCTCGCCGGAGCCCTGGCGGGCGGTCCCTCCACCACGGCCGGCCTCACCCTGACGACCGCCGTCGCCTGCACGGTCTTCGTGACCGTGCTCGCCGTGGTCGCCGGCATCACCCTCACCGCCGCCGCCACCCTGGCTCACGACGTGCACGCCCACGCCGTCCGGCGCGGCCGCCTCTCCGAGGCCAAGGAGGTGCGCACGGTCCGGTGGGCGGCCCTGCTGTTCGGGGTCGTCGGCATCCTGCTGGCGGTCGGCGCGCAGGGCTACAACGTGCAGTTCCTCTCCATGCTGGCGGTGGCCGTGGCCGCCTCCGCGGTGCTGCCGGCCCTGGTCTGCAGCCTCTTCTGGCGCGGCTACAACCGCACCGGGCTGCTGTGGTCCGTCTACGGCGGGGCCGGGCTCACGATCGGCCTGCAGCTGATCTCACCCACAGTCTCCGGCGGCCCCGGCACGCTGTTCCCGCATCTCGACTTCGCCTGGTCCCCACTGCAGAGCGTCGGCCTGGTCTCCATTCCGGCCTCGTTCCTGCTCGGTTGGGCAGGCAGCGTGCGCGGACGGCAACGGGCCGAGGCCGGGCACGAGGTCGACCAGGAAGCGGTGGAACTGCGGGTGCTCACCGGCGCCGACGCGGACTGACCGCCCCGGCGTGGTGGCCAGGGCCCGGATCACTCCCCGCCCAGGGCCACCCACCACTGAGCCGCCATCTCGTCCAGCAGCAACTCCCGTTCCGGCTGCCAGGCCTGCTGCACCACGGTGTCCATCGCCACCTGGTGGAACTGCCGCAGCAGCAGCTGCAGCCGCACGCGCGCCCGCGCCGGGTCGTCCGCGTGGTCCAGGTACTCCGGCAGTGCCTCCACCATCCGCTCCACCGCCACCGAGCGGCGCTCCGCGACGGTGCCCTCGACCGCCATGGCCTCGTTGAGCGCGGCCAGCAGCCGGGCGTGCGACTCGTACCACCCGAGGGACTGCTCCAGCCAGCGGCGCAGCCCCGCCCGCGTCCTCAGGGCCTTCGGGAGGGTCGCGTACAGCCCCCGGTCCGACGGGGTCACCCGTTCCAGCAGCGCCGCGGCCGCCTCCGCCTTGGAGCGGAAGTGCACGTAGAAGGTGGCCCGGCTGGCCCCCGCACGCCGCACGATCTCGTCGACCGTCGCCGCGGCGTAGTCCGTCTCCTCCAGAACCTCCTGCACGGCCTCGAGCAACCGCTTCCGGGTCAGCTCGCGGTACTCGCTGCGCAGCGACGGCGCCCGTGCGGCGGCCTGCGGCGCGGAATCCGCCGCTGATGAAGCCGATGAAGGAGTCACGGCCTCACCCTATCCCGGCCCTGCGAGCCGTCCGGCCCCTGGGCGGACCGGGCGGGGCTGACGGATCGGACGACGGCCCGGGCGCGGCTCACGGCGGGCTGACGCGCGATTCGAGCCCGGCCTTGGGGCGCGGCGCACCGGTGATGCGGTCGTGGTCGCCCCAGCCGACCGGGCGCGCGTCGTCGGCGAGCAGGTGCGGGATGCCCTCGACGATCGGGTAGGCGCGGCGCAGTCTCGGGTTGTACAGGCTCTCCGTCTCCGCGTCGTACAGCAGCGGCCCCTTGTCGACGGGGCAGGCGAGCAGTTCCAGGAGCTCGGCGGGCACGGGCATGCGGTCCTCCGCGGCTGGGACGGTGTCGGGGAGCCCCGGGCCGTCCGTCTGCGGGATCGGCGGGGTCCGGGCGTGGACGATCAGGTCGGCGGCGAGTTCGGGGACGTACTGGAGCAGTCGGTCCAGGGGGCGCAGCAGGCGGGGCGTGTCGTGGTAGGCGGCGCCGCGCACGGCGACGATGTCCAGGCCGTGCCCGCGCAGCAGCCCGAGCAGCGCGGCGCGGGTGAACACCCGCAGGTGGCCCACGACTTCGTGCCCCGGGCGGCCGTAGATGCGTTTCAGGCTGACCTCGGTGAAGACCGGCTGCACGCCCGCCAGCAGCAGCCCGCGGTTGAACCAGGCCGCCAGGTTGGGCGTGGACAGCAACAGCGAGCCCCCGGGGCGCAGCACGCGCTCGAGCTCGTCCAACGCCGCGTCGGTGTCGACGAGATGCTCGATCACCTCGCTGAACACGACGACGTCGACGGACTGGTCCGGCAGGGGCAGACCGCCCTGGTCGAGCGTCGCGCGCACGAGCGTCAGCCCGCGGCGGCGGGCGCGTTCCAGCGCCATCTGGGACCAGTCCGCGCCCACGACGGTGTGCCCGTGGGCGCGGTCGGCGAGCAGGGCGGTGGCGGCGCCGTCGCCGCAGCCGACGTCGAGGATCCGCAGCCGCCTCCGGCTCGCCGCGGCCTGGTCCAGCAGCGGTTCCAGCAGCGCGAGTTGGCGTCGGGCGCGGTCCAGGCTGGAGGCCACGACGACGGTGGGGTCCTCGTAGAGGCTGCGCAGCGGGGAGGCGGCGGAGTCGGTCACGGGCTTCCTTCTGTGAGGTTGACGGCCGCGGGAGCGGCGAGCGCGTCGGGGGCGGGCGCGTGGGGCGTCGGCTCGTGCGGCGCGGCGAGCTCGGTGACGGCGTGGGCGAACAGCTCCGTGAACGCGGCGGCGGCCGGGCCGTCGAGCGCCTCGAAGCGGTGACGGATCATCAACTGCAGGCGGCCGTGTGCGCTCAGTGCGGTCACCGACAGGCCGCGCGGCATCGGCGCCGGGGCGGCGGCCCACAGCTCGGTGACCTCCCCCGCGCCGTCGAGGGCGCACGGCAGCTCGGCGATCGGCCCGAGGTTGCTCAGCATGGTGGTGTCCGCGAAGGAGCGCGCGGCGAAGCGCACCCCCGGCGCGAGCAGTTGCCGCAGTCCGCGAGGCAGCCACGGCGAGCCGAGCACGACGGCCGCGGGCCCCCCTTGCGGCCCGGCGGGCGTGGCCTTGGCCCGCGCGGTGCGCGCGGCGACGGCCACGAGCAGGGCGCGCGGGTCGCTGCCGGCCACGTCGATGGAGGTGAGCCGCGAGTGGTTGCCGTCCCCCGCGTGACGGCTCTGCTGCCCGCGGGTGTTGACCGGCATGGTGATCCGCAGCGGCTCGGCGGGACGTCCGTGATGCAGGTTCCAGCGGGTGACGGCCAGTCCGAGCGCGGTGAGCAGCAGGTCGTTCAGCGTCACCCCGGCGGCCCGAGCCGCACGCCCCAGCGCCGCGCCCTGCTCGCCGTCGAAGCTCAGCGGCACCAGACCGTACCCCCGCCGCCCCGCACCCGCCGGCTGCCGCGCGACCCGTACGGGTCGCGGCGGCAGCCCCGGCCCGCGGCCGGGGGCGGCGGGCCGGGGCGGGG
>NZ_QKYN01000249.1:0-296 GCF_003258295.1 Streptacidiphilus pinicola
CGGTCGCCGAAGTAGACCGCGTAGGAGACGTCGTCCGAGTCGCCGCCCTCCTGGTACCCGCCTATCACCCCGACCAGCGTGCCGAGGCCGGTCTTCGGGTCGATGCCGCGCAGCAGCGGTCCGCCGCTGGTGCCGTCGGAGAAGCCGGTGCAGTCGAACTCCGACTGCGTGTCGCTGTAGGCGGTGAGCGAGTTCAGGCAGGAGATCGGCTGGTCAGTGCTGGCCGGGTAGCCGATGACGCCCACCGTGGTCGGCCGGTCCGCGCCGAAGGCGATCTGCTCGGCACCGACCTCGTC
>NZ_QKYN01000249.1:402-2211 GCF_003258295.1 Streptacidiphilus pinicola
CCGTCGTGGTAGCCGGGCGCGAAGACGACCGTGGAGGGGTTCGGCGAGCCGTTCGCCGGGTCGCTCAGGCAGTGCGCGGCGGTGGCGACCACGTCACCGCCGGGCGAGTGCACCACGCTCGCGGTGCAGAAGTGGTGGTTGTCGGCGACCTCGTCCGGGGAGAAGAGCACCCCGATGGCGGGCAGCCCGCCGAAGGGCGTGCTGTGGCCGTCCGGGCTGGCCTGCGGGCCGGCGAGCGAGCCGGGGACGTTCGCCGCGACGGGGCCGGGCGGGCCCGCGGGCATCGCGCGCCGGTCGGGGTTGTCGGAGGGCGTCAGCGCCGCCGCGCCGTCCGTGGAGGAGCCGGAGCCGAATCCGCCGCGCACCATGACGAACGCGAAGCACACGGCGAAAGCGAGCACGCCGAGAGCGCGAGTGGCGCTGCGCAGCTGGGCTCGGTTCACCCGGCCGATGATAGGCAGGCGAACCTGGGGCCTGTCCACAGTGCGGACGTCGATGCTTTCGCGTGTCGCGTCGGTCACACCGAAGCCCCCTTCTCTGGCCCGCCAGGTCACAGGATGGCTCACACGTGCGACAGTTCTGTCACGAACCGCCCCGAACCGATGAGGTAAGAGCCTTTCGCTCACCCGACCCGGCTAACGTTCACGACGGTGGGAGCCGAGCAGCAGGGCGCGGGCCTCCCTGTCTGCCAGCAGTGAAGAGAGAACAGGACTGTGAGCCTCACCGGCGCCGCCTTCTTCTACACCCTGATCGTGGCGACGATCGTCGCCGTGGTGGCGACCATGTTCGCCTGGGGTGCCGTTCGTGGCCCCAAGGCCGTGCGCGCCGCCGTCCGGCTCGGGCTCATCGGTCTGTGCCAGCTCACTGCCATCGCGGTGGTCGCGGTCTGGATCAACAACGCCAACGGTCTCTACTCGTCGTGGGGCGACCTCTTCGGCCAGCAGGACAACGCGGGCGTGGGCGTGGCGGCGGGCGACGCCGCCAGCGCGCAGGCCGCGTCCTTCACCGGCGGCCCCAGCGGCTTCCAGCGCACGACCCTGCACGGTGCCGCGTCCGGCATGACGGGCGAGGTCCTGGTGTGGACCCCGCCGCAGTACAGCGAGCCGCAGTTCAAGAACTACTCGTTCCCGGTCATAGAGCTGCTGCACGGCATCCCCGGCTCCCCGGAGACGTGGATCAAGGGCGGCGGCATGCCCGGCCCGATCGAGTCGCTGATGGCGAGCGGCAAGATGAAGCCGGCCCTCGTGGTGATCCCCCGGATCAACCCGAACGGCATCAACACCGACTGCACCGACGTCGGCAAGATCCGCAACGGCACCTGGCTCGACACCGACGTGCCGAACCTGGTGAAGAAGGACTTCCGCGTCCTCGGCGACTCCCGCGGCTGGGGCCTGGTCGGCGACTCGACCGGCGGCTACTGCGCGACCAAGCTGGTCCTGCAGCACCCGGAGTCCTTCGGCACGGCGGTCGCGCTCAGCCCCGACGACTTCCACGGCGACCCGACGACGGTCCGCGACAAGAACGTCCTCGCGGCGCAGAATCCGCTGGCGCTGATCAAGAAGACCGGCCCGCAGGCGAATGTCTCCATCCTGATCGCCACCACGGCCCACGACCGGTGGAGCACCCCCCAGAACGCGCAGGCGCTGCGCGCGGCGGCGAAGTTCCCGGTCACGGTGGAGCAGCCGATCATCCTGAAGGACGGCGGGCACAACTGGGGCACCTGGGAGGCGCTCTTCCCGGTCGTCCTCCCGTGGCTCAGCCAGCAGCTGGACGCCCCCCAGCTGGTCCAGCCGGCGGCCCCCACCCCGA
>NZ_QKYN01000250.1 GCF_003258295.1 Streptacidiphilus pinicola
ACCCGACCCCCTCCCGATGGGGCGGCCCTGGGGCACAGACCCACCCCGTCCCCCACAGCGGGCACGCGACGGTGGATCTGACGGCCGGAGGCGTGCAGGCCCGGGCCATGACCTCCGCACCCGCCGCCATGCAGGCCGGCTCCCTGCCCGTCTACCTCGCACCGGCCACCGAAGGTCACCAGGCGGCGCAGGCGCGGTCCGCAGGTCAAGCCGCCAGCAGACCGATCACCGTGACCATGGCCGACCCGGCGAAGGCCGGCGTGCACGGCCTGCTGTTCACCCTCACCCCGGCCTCCGGCTCGGCCACCGAACCGCTGCAGGTCCAGATCGACACCCACACGCTCGACGCCGCGTACGGCGGAGACGCCGGCCTGCGCGCCACCCTGGTCGAGCTCCCGGCCTGCGCACTGACTACACCACACGCCAAGGCATGCCTGAAGGCGACCCCGGTCAAGGCCCAGCTCGACCCCGCCACTCACCGCCTCACCGCCACCGTGACCTTGACGGACACAGCCGCCGCCCCGGCAGCGCGCACCACCGGCGCCACCAACCGCGCCGGTGTCGTTGCCCCCATGGTCCTGGCCGTGCAGACCGCCAGCTCCGGAGGCGGCGGGAGCTACTCGGCTACCAGCCTCACCCCCAGCTCCCAATGGGCCGCAGGCAACTCCAGCGGAGGCTTCTCCTACGGCTACCCGATCACGGTGCCGCCGGCCCTGGCCGGCGCGGCTCCCACCGTGAGCCTGTCCTACGACTCCTCCTCCGTGGACGGCCGCACCTCCGCGACCAACGCCCAGACGTCCTGGATCGGCGAGGGCTGGGACTACAGCACTGGGTTCATCGAGCGTTCCTACAAGAACTGCAGCAACGACGGGATCGCCAACTCCGGCGACGAGTGCTGGGGCGGCTTCAACGCCACCATGTCCCTCAACGGCCACTCAGGAACCCTGGTCCGCGACGACACCACCGGCAAGTGGCACCTGCAGGGCGACGACGGCAGCACGATCGAGTTCCTGACCGGCGCGAGCAACGGCGCCTGGAACGGCGAGTACGTCAAGGTCACCGACGCCAGCGGCACCGTCTACTACTTCGGCCTCAACCACCTGCCCGGTGGCGACAAGACGGACCCGGCCAGCAACTCCGCCTGGACCGTCCCGGTCTACAACCCCAACCCCGCCAACTCCACCTCCACCCCGCCCACCCCCGCGGACCCGTGCTACAGCACCACCACGGGCAAGGCGTCCTGGTGCCAGATGGCCTGGCGATGGAACCTCGACTACGTCGTCGACCCCCACGGCAACCTGACCACCTACACCTACACCCCGGAGGCCAACTACTACTCCCGGGGAGGCGGTCAGAACAGCGGCA
>NZ_QKYN01000251.1 GCF_003258295.1 Streptacidiphilus pinicola
TCAGACGTGGCTCATTGTTATTTTCAGGCCGCAGCGGGCGTCCCGGGTGCTCCGGAGTCTCGTGGGCTCGGAGATGGTTATAAGGGCCACCCCTGGCCGGCCGGCCCCGCGCCGGCGCGCCCGAGGGGCGCTGCGGCGCGGAGCCGGCCGGGCCGATCAGGCACTCGACCTTCCACGAGACGCCGACGGCGTCCTGCAGCGCCTGCCGCAGGATCTCGTCGTGGCCGCCGTTGACGAAGCCGTCCCGCGTCCCGGCGTGCTCGAACGCGAGCTGCAGCGCGCCGTTGTCGAACCCGGCGACCTGGGCCTGCTGCAGCAGCATCCAGGTGACGCGACGGCGGCCCTTGACGGCGTCCAGCACCTGCGGCCAGAACTGACGCACCTGTGTGGCGTTGATCCCGCCGCCGTCCCCGGCGACGGGCGCGGGAGCGGCCGGGGCGGGAGCCGGAGCCGTCGCGGGCGGAGCCGCCGGGGACGGTGCGGGCGCACCGACGAAACTGGGCGAGACCGGCCAGGAGCCGGGCGCCCGCCCGCCGGCAGCGGGGGCTGTCTGGACCGGAGCGGGAGCCGGAGCTTGGGCCGGCGCGGGCACGGCGGGCTCCGCCTGCGCCGGCGGGGCAACCACCGGCGCGGCAGGCATCGGGGCGGTGGCCGTCGGGGCGGCCATCGGCGCAGTCGCCAGTGCCGGGCCGCCGACCACGGCGCGCCGCTCCAGCTTCTCCAGCCGGGCCTGCCATGAGGTCTCGTCCGCGAACGCGGCCGGCAGCATCACGCGGGCACAGATCAGCTCCAGCTGCAGCCGGGGCGAGGTGGCCCCGCGCATCTCCGTCAGCCCGGTGTTGACGATGTCGGCGGCGCGGCTCAGCTCGGCGGAGCCGAAGCGGCGCGCCTGCTCGTCCATCACCGCGACCCGGTCGGCGGGTGCGTCGATCAGGCCCTTCTCGCCCGCGTCGGGCACCGCGGCAAGGATCACCAGATCCCGCAGCCGCTCCAGCAGATCCGCGACGAAGCGCCGCGGGTCGTGCCCGCCCTCGATCACGCGGTCGACGATCCCGAAGACCGTCGCGCCGTCGTGCGTGGCGAACGCGTCGACGATCTCGTCCAGCAGCGCGGCGTCGGTGTAGCCGAGCAGCGCGGTGGCCATGGCGTACGTCACACCGCGCTCGTCCGCTCCGGCCAGCAACTGGTCCATCACGGACATCGAGTCACGCACGGACCCGGCGCCGGCCCGCACCACGAGCGGGTAGACGGAGTCCTCGACCTGGATGCTCTCGCGGCCGCAGACCTCGGCCAGGTAGTCGCGCAGCGTCCCCGGCGGCACCAGCCGGAAGGGGTAGTGGTGCGTGCGGGAGCGGATCGTCCCGATGACCTTCTCGGGCTCGGTGGTGGCGAAGATGAACTTCAGATGCTCCGGCGGCTCCTCGACGACCTTCAGCAGGGCGTTGAAGCCGGCCGTCGAGACCATGTGGGCCTCGTCGATGATGTAGATCTTGTAGCGGCTGGAGGCGGGCGCGAAGAACGCCTTCTCCCGCAGGTCACGCGTGTCGTCGACACCACCGTGGGACGCGGCGTCGATCTCGATCACGTCGATCGACCCGGGCCCGCCGCGGGCCAGGTCCACGCAGGACAGGCACTCGCCACAGGGCGTCGGAGTGGGACCCTGCTCACAGTTCAGGCACCGCGCGAGGATCCGCGCACTCGTCGTCTTGCCGCAGCCGCGCGGGCCGCTGAACAGATAGGCGTGATTGACCCGGTTGTTCCGCAGGGCCTGCTGCAGCGGTCCGGTCACGTGCTCCTGCCCGATGACCTCTGCGAAGGTCTCGGGTCGGTACCGGCGATAGAGAGCGAGCGACACGTCTTCGACCCTAACGGTCCCCACCGACAAATCGGTGCCCTACAACGCAAGGACCCCCCGTGCACCCGCCAGAGCTCACCTACCCTTGCTGCCTTCCGGCCCTGGGGGGGTTCAGCGAGATAGCGCCACACGAGGGGCTAGGCCCAACAGTACCGGATCCCGCGCCCGTCTCTCACCGCCCCCACCCCCCGATCCC
>NZ_QKYN01000252.1:0-249 GCF_003258295.1 Streptacidiphilus pinicola
CCCCTCGGCCTCCTGGCCGAAGCGGCCCCGGCGCCTGCGCCTGTCTCACCACCCACCCCTGCGTCACCCCCCGAAGGAGCATCCGGATGACCACCCCTGAGCGTCAGGCACCCTGGCACGGCATCATGGTCGCCACCGCCCTCCCGTTCCACGAGGACGGTTCCGTCGACTACGACGCCTACGCCGAGCACGTGGCCTGGCTGCTGGCGAACGGCTGCGACGGCGTCGTGCCGAACGGGTCGCTCGGCG
>NZ_QKYN01000252.1:283-5736 GCF_003258295.1 Streptacidiphilus pinicola
GTCATGGCCGGCACCGCCGCCTACGGCTCGGCGCAGTCGCGCCGTTGGGCGGAGCAGGCGGCCGAGGCCGGCTGCGGCTCCGTGCTGCAGCTGCCGCCGAACGCCTACCGCGCCGGGCCGGAGGCGGTGCTCGCCCACTACGCGGAGGTCGCGCGGGCGGGCCTGCCCGTCGTCGCCTACAACAACCCGCACGACACCCGCGTCGATCTGGTCCCCGCGCTGCTCGGCGAACTCCACGCGGCCGGACACATCGTGGCGGTCAAGGAGTTCAGCGGCGACGTGCGCCGCGCCTACGAGATCGCCGAGCTCGCCCCCGGCCTGGACCTGCTGGTCGGCGCGGACGACGTGCTGTTGGAGCTGGCACTGGCCGGCGCCGTCGGCTGGATCGCCGGCTACCCGAACGCCCTCCCTGCCGCCTGCGCCGAGCTGTACCGGGCGGCCGTCGCCGGCGACCTCGCCGAGGCCCTGCCCCGCTACCGGCAACTGCACCCGCTGCTGCGCTGGGACTCGAAGACGGAGTTCGTCCAGGCCATCAAGCTGTCCATGGACCTGGCCGGCCGCCGTGGCGGCCCCTGCCGGGCCCCGCGCGGCCCGCTCCGGGGTGAGATCCTGAGCTCCGTGCGGCTGGCCACGGACAAGCTGCTGGCCGAGGGCCTGCGGTAACCGGGACAGAGCGAGGGGGAAGCCGATGAGAACCCGTCACGTCTACCACGCCGTCGACTCCCACACCGAGGGCATGCCCACCCGCGTGATCACGGGCGGGGTGGGAGTGGTCCCCGGCGCGACCATGGCCGAGCGGCGTGCGTACTTCCAGACCCATCTGGACGGCCTGCGGACGCTGCTGATGTACGAGCCCCGCGGCCACGCCGCCATGAGCGGAGCGATCCTGCAGCCGCCGACCAGGCCCGACGCCGACTATGGGGTGCTGTTCATCGAGGTGTCCGGTCTGCTGCCGATGTGCGGGCACGGGACCATCGGGGTCGCCACCGTGCTGGTGGAGACCGGCATGGTGCCCGTCGTCGAGCCGGTCACCACCGTGCGGCTGGACACCCCGGCCGGGCTGGTCAGCGCGGAGGTGGCCGTCGCGGACGGCGTGGCGACGTCGGTCACGCTGACGAACGTGCCGTCCTACTGCGCGCGGCTCGACGCCAAGGTGCACGTCCCCGGTCACGGCGAGATCCGCTACGACCTCGCCTTCGGCGGCAACTTCTACGCGATCGTCGAACTCGACGACTACCGGCTGCCGTTCGACCGCGAGCGGGCCACCAAGGACCGGATCCTGGCGGCGGGCCTGGCCACCATGGCGGCGATCGACGAGCACGACGAGCCGGTCCATCCCGAGGACCCGCGGATCCGCGGGGTGCACCATGTGTACTTCGCCGCGCCCGGCTCGACCGCCGCGCACTCCCGGCACGCGATGGCGATCCACCCGGGCTGGTTCGACCGCTCGCCCTGCGGGACGGGCACCTCGGCGCGGATGGCCCAACTGCACGCGCGCGGCGAGCTCGCACTGGGCGCCGAGTTCGTCAACGAGTCCTACATCGGCACCCGGTTCGTCGGACGGCTGGTGGAGGAGACCACCGTCGGCGGTCTCCCGGCCGTGGTGCCCACGGTCACCGGGCGGGCCTGGATCACCGGGACCGCGCAGTACTTCCTGGACCCGACGGACCCGTTCCCGGAGGGTTTCCTGCTGTGACCCGGACCGGACGCCGGGCTCAGACCTGACCGGCCACCATGTCCATCAGCCGCCCGAGCACCCGCTCGCCGTCCACGCGGACACCGTCGTGCTCCCACTCGTTGGTCACCCAGGTGCGGACCGAGCCGACCTCGGCGGCGGTCCGCAGCGAGAGGTGCGCGTCGACGTACATGTCGTCGAAGTAGACCGCCGCCGCGACGGGCACCCGGTTGACCGCCAGCCGGGTGCGGTCGTACAGCGCGGGCCAGTCAGCGCGCTCGGCCAGCAGGTCCGCGGCGTCGGCGAACGGGCGCAGCGCCGCGACGTCCCGGAACATCCAGGGGAGGATCATCTCGCCGGTCAGCAGCAGCGGATCGGCGTCCTCGGCGAACTGCGGCAGCGCGTCCAGCACGCGCTGCGCGGCCCAGGCGGTCGGCCCGGAGCCCGGCTGACCGTAGATCGACTCGTGCAGTACGGCGAACAGAGGGTTGGCGACCAGGCCGGTCAGCCGGCCCACCTCGTTCAGGAAGACGTCGGTGGGCGCGCAGTCGGCGTCCAGCGCCTCGTCCAGCAGCCAGTGCAGCTGCTCGAAACCCGCGCCCATGCCGAGCTCCAGCCCGAGGAAGCGCAGCCGGCGGACCGTCAGCAGGTCGCCGTCCGGCAGGCGGGCGGGCTCCTTCGCCAGGCGCTGCGCGAGCCGGCGCAGGGTCTCCTGGTCGCCGGGGTAGCGGGCGGCGAAGGCCGCGTTCTTGGCCTGGACGCGCGGCGCCGTGGCACGGTAGACCTCCTCCGCGCCGGCCGTCAGGCCCGCCAGGCCGCCGGTCACGTAGCAGGCGGCCAGCCCCTCCGGCGCCCGGGAGAGGTACGTCAGTGTCAGGAACCCGCCGTAGCTCTGGCCGAGGGTCTCCCACGGCCGGCCGCCGGTCAGACGGCGGCGGATCAGCTCGGCGTCGGCGACGATCGAGTCCGCGCGGAAGAAGCCGAGATGCTCGGCGAGCGCCGCCGCGGAGGGGAAGCGCGCGGCGGTGCGCCCGGTGACCGGGGTGCTGCGGCCGGTCCCGCGCTGGTCCAGCAGCAGGACGCGGTGCGTCCGCAGCGCCCGCCGCAGCCACGACGGGTTGCCCGCCGTCGGCCGCGGCGCCTTGCCGCCCGGACCGCCCTGGAGGAAGAGCAGCCACGGCAGCTCCTGCTCCGCCTTGTCGGGGTCCACGACCTCGCGGGCGAAGACCTCGATACTGCCGCGCGCGGGGTTGTGGTGGTCCAGCGGGACGGTGAAGGTGTGGTCGGTGACGGCGAGGCCGGGGAGCCGGTGGCCGAGGCTGCGGGGAGCGGTCATGACAGCAGTATCGCCCGGGGCTTCGGTGGTGCCGTGTCATGGTGCAGGATGATGTGGCACACCCAGTGAGCGAGAGGTCCCAGGTGAACCCGGAGTCGATGGACAGACCCGGCGGCGGGCTCAACCTGCCCGCCGTCCAGGAGCGGCGCAGCCTTCGCGAGCAGGTCACCCACGCGCTGCGCGCGGCGCTGGTCGCGGGTGAGCTGCGTCCCGGCATCGTCTACTCCGCGCCGGCGCTGGCCGCCGAGTTCGGCGTCTCGGCGACGCCGGTGCGCGAGGCGATGCTCGACCTGGCCAAGGAGGGCCTGGTCGAGGTGGTGCGCAACAAGGGCTTCCGCGTGATCGGCCTCACCGAGCAGGACCTGGACGACTTCACCGAGATCCGCGAACTGATCGAGATCCCGGCCACCGTCCGCGTCGCGCGGACGGCGACGGCGGAGCAGTTGGAGCCGCTGCGCGCGCACGCCCGCGAGATCGTCACCGCCGCGCGCGAGGGCGACCTGGTCGCCTACATCGAGGCGGACAGACGCTTCCACCTCGGGCTGCTGGCCCTGCACGGCAACCGCCATCTCGTGGACACCGTCCGCGAGTTGCGCAGCCGCTCCCGCCTCTACGGTCTGCAGGCGCTGGTCTCGGCGGGCCGCCTGGTCGACTCGGCGGAGGAGCACGAGCGGCTGCTCGACGCGATGCTGGCCCGCGACCTCGTCGCGGTCGAGCGGCTGACCGCCGAACACCTCGGGCACGTCCGGAAGTTGTGGGCCCAGGGGGACTGAGCCGGCTCGTTCGCGCTACGCGCCCGCGGCCAGTGTGAGGCCAGTGACCAGCATCGTCGTCGCCACCAGGCCGTCCAAGGCACGCCAGGAGGAGGCGCGGCGGAAGAACGGGGCCAGCAGGCGGGCGCCGAAGCCGAGGGCGGCGAACCAGCAGACGCTGGCGAGGGCCGCGCCGACGGCGAACTGCCAGCGCAGCTGCCCGTGTCCGGCGGCGACCGCGCCCAGCAGCAGCACGGTGTCGAGGTAGACGTGCGGGTTGAGCCAGGTCATCGCGAGACAGGTGAGGACCGCACGCCGACCGGAGTGGACGGCCGGGCCGCCCGCCTCCAGCGCGGCGGACGGGCGCAGGGCGCGGCGCGCGGCGAGGACCGCGTAGCAGACCAGGAAGGCCGCGCCGACGGCGCGGATCACGGTCAGCGCCGCAGGCCAGGCGGTGACCAGCGCGCCGAGTCCGCCGACGCCGCAGGCGATCAGCACGGCGTCCGAGGCCGCGCAGATCGCCACCACCGGCAGGACCGCCTCGCGGCGGATGCCCTGGCGCAGCACGAAGGCGTTCTGCGCGCCGATGGCGACGATGAGCGAGAGGCCGGTGCCGAAGCCGGCCGCGGCGGCGGTGAGTGCGTTCCCCATGGTCGCCACCGTAGGGAGCGGGTGGCTGCTAAGACCAGCTAAAGATTTTTACGTACCATTAGCGCTTGTGAAGAACGAGCTGCCGTACGACCTGGTCCGCACCCTGCTGGCCGTCGTCGACGAGGGCACCTTCGACGCGGCGGCCGCGGTCCTCCACGTCACGCCCTCGGCCGTGAGCCAACGCGTCAAGGCGCTGGAGCAGCGCACCGGACGCGTGCTGCTCACCCGCACCCGGCCGGTGCGGGCGACGGACTCCGGGCAGGTCGTCGTCCGCTACGCCCGCCAGCTGGCCCGGCTGGAGGGCGACGCCCGCGCCGAGCTCGGCATGGACGGCGGGCCGGCCACCGCCTCGCCGACGCGGCTGGCGATCGCCGTCAACGCGGACTCGCTCTCCACCTGGTTCGTCCCGGCGCTCGCCTCCCTGGCCGAGGACGCGCACCTCTACCTCGACCTGCGGCGCGAGGACGAGGCCCACACGACGGAACTGCTGCGCGAGGGCGAGGTCCTCGCCGCGGTCACCTCCTCGCCCGACCCGGTCGCGGGCTGCTCGGTCCGCCGCCTCGGCGCGATGCGCTATCTGCCTGTCGCCACACCCGCGTTCGCGGCCCGCTGGCGCAGCGGCCCGCCCGCGCACTGGGTCCCGCGCGCCCCCCTGGTCTGCTTCGACCGCCGCGACGACCTCCAGGACGCCTTCGCCCGCGATCTGACGGGTGGTCAACCGGCCTCCCCGCTCCGCCACTACGTCCCCTCCAGCGAGGGCTTCGCCCAGGCCGTCACCGCCGGCCTCGGCTGGGGACTCGTCCCGGAGGAACAGGCCCTCCTCGGCCTCCACTCGGGCGCCCTCGCCCGGTTGCTCCCCGGGCACACCCTCGACGTCCCCCTCTTCTGGCAGCAGTGGCGTCTCGACTCACCCGCCCTGTTCACCGTCGCCGCCGCGATCGCCGAGGCCGCCGGCCGCAGCCTGCGCTGACCCGCGCACGGCCAAGGGCCTCCCGCCGGGAGCGGCGGGAGGCCCTTGGGGGGCGGGTGGGTCACTTCT
>NZ_QKYN01000053.1:0-5438 GCF_003258295.1 Streptacidiphilus pinicola
AAGGTGGGGACTGAGGATGCGCACCGCGCTGCCGACAGGCCGTGACTCTTCCGTGTACCTGGGTAAATCCGGTGGTCGTCGGCGTCGTCGACCCACCGCCTGCCGGGTCGTGACGCAAGGTGCGTCTGTGCCGGAAGCGCGTGCTGGCACGTCGAAAGCCCGGACCCGGGCGCCCTGAACGAGTCCGGGACACCGACCCACACCACGGCGATCACCCGGCCGCGGCGAGCGCGCCCAGCAAGGGCCCGGCAGTAGGCCGCGGCGCCGGCCAGGACCGAACGCGGTCCCGCGGACGGGGTACGAGCGAGGTTCGGCGTCGTCACCCGTCGGACTGGGCCTGCGGCGCAGCGGCGACGATCCGGCCCTCCCGGACCCCGGGGCGGCGTTTGATCCAGTTGTCCGGGAAACGCGACTTTGCACATAGCGACCCCTTAGGCTGCAGCGTCGCCGTACCGTGTGGTGGTGAGCGCCACCGCCCCTGATAGCAATGTGCGTAATGGACCAGATGCGATTGTCACTCTGGTTCCCGGCACATGGGCTGGCAAGGCTGCTTGGACACAAGCGGACAGCCCCCTGAGCAGGGCCTTGACAGCGGCCGGATGCGAGGTAGCGCCCTTTGAGTGGTCGCACAGCAACAGCTTTCGAGCCCGTATGCGGGCCGCCGTGCGGCTCGCCGACCAGATCCAGGGTCGGATCAAGGAAAACCCGGACGCACGGCAGTGGATAGTGGCACATAGCCACGGCGGGAACGTCGCACTACACGCCGTCAGGCTCCTACGGAGGACCTGCACCGACGCGCCCAGGGTTTCGACGGTGACGTTGGCGACACCGTTCATCCACGTCCGTCGGCGGGCCATCTCGGGCTGGTCAGTTTTCGTCCTGGCCATGTTCGGTGTCGGGGTCATTGCATTGGCCGCTGTCACACTGGCGGGTGGCCACTGGCGCGATTGGCCCTATTACGTCAGTGCTCTGGTCCTGGGTGAAGCACTGCTGTGCATTGGCGGCGGGGCCATGCACCGGGGGTTCCTGCAGCGCGGCAACCTCTTCATCTGGCTTGGTAGAAGAATCACCGCAAACCCAGGGGGCTGGCTGTACGACGTCATTGACGCCGTCTCGCGCGGCGACTTCATCCGTCGGGGCTACCAGAGGCACATATTCGCCTCCGTGCAGTCGCCGAAAGTCGCACCGGATGAACTTATCGTGCTCCGGGCCGCTGGCGACGAAGCATCACTCGGCCTCGCCACGGGACAGTTCCTAGGTTGGATCAGCGCGCTGCTGAGCCGGCCGCTCACCAACTTTTGGCTTTGGCTGTGCATCACCGGCGCAGTCCGGGTCTTCTTGCTGGCCGGAGTTGTGATCCACCGTCCGAGCCACCTCGCCGTCCGCATCGTGATCTATGCGTCCATGGCGCCAGGATTCGTGGCTTTGGCCGCCGTGTCGGTAATGCTGGCCGCTGCGGTTCCTTTCGGCTGGGACGGCCCCTTTCTAGCCATGTTCGCCTCCTATTCGGCGGAGGCAGTCCCACCGGGACAGACCACCGTCGTACAGCTGGAGCCCCCTGCCGAAGCAGGAAGCAAGGGGCTGGCGCATTCCCGCCTATACCGAAGTGAGCAGGGCATCAACATGATCGTGACGCTCATCTGCGGGCCCCCGCCAGCCGACGGCGATGGAGCCGTACCAGTCGCTTGAGGGTTGGACTCGCTCCGTGGACAAGCCGGGCGTCATGAGCCGCGACACCACCTCGCAGGCGTGTGGCACCGTGCTGTACCTGTGGAACAGCCTTCCTCTCCCCCAGGGTCCCGAGGAGAAGACAGCCGCCACAGGATGCGCGACGCTCACTCCATCGCGGCCCGCTCGCAAGGTCGCCCGGCGACCCGCGTCCCAGCCAAGGTTCCGAGCGCCGTGCCGGGACGGCCCCCAACCGTTGGCGACCTGGTAGGTGAGGTTGCCGGCGTTGTCGCCGGAGACGGTCAGGTGACGCATCCTCGCGGCCTCGCCCGAGACCGAATCCGCGCCGCCAGCGCCACCGCGCAGCGGGCCTGTCGCCGATCGCCGGCAGGTCGGCGGTCGCCTTGGGAGGCCTGTTTGCGTCAATGACCTGGAACGCGTGGCGGCTGTGGGGGTCGACGGCGATTCCGATGGTGGGCATGCACTGCATCTGCAGAAGCACCGGCTCGGAGACGTCCAGGCTCACCCTGAGGCCGAACTCACCGTCCGCCAAGTAGCGGTAACCGCCCGAGGCCGACCGCCGCGGCAGAGAGACCGCCGCCATGCTCAACGCCATCCCCGCTGGCAGGGAAGTATTCACGTCGGCGGCCTCGGTAGCGCAGTCGGCGGTGCCGCGGTGGACGATCCAGGCGATGGCGCGTTCGACGAGGCGGCCAGCGGCGGTAGTCGGCCTGCCAGTCGGGGTCGGTGGCGGCCTGGTGGCGGGCGGCGGTCAGCAGGTCGTGGTGCGGGCGGAGGCAGTCCACCCTTTGACTGGCCCGTGCAGTCCACCGTTCGGTGGACTGGCGCAGGTCCACCGTTCGGAGCTCATGCGCGGGTGCCGTCGGCGAGCACTCTGGGGGCATGACGAGGGAACCGGCACTCCGGGTGCGGGGGCTGCGAAAGATGTACGGGGGAAGGGAAGCTGTCGCCGACGTGGATCTGGAGATGCGGCGCGGGGAGATCTTCGCGCTGCTCGGGCCGAACGGGGCCGGTAAGACCACGACGCCCGAGATCCTGGAGGGCCACCGCCGCCGGGACGGCGGCGAGGTGGCGGTGCTGGGAGAGGACCCCGGCGAGGCCGGGGGGCCAGTGGCGGGCGCGGATCGGGATCGTGCTCCAGCGGAGCTCGGACTTCGACCTGCTCATTCGTTCTTGAGGAGTGCGTAGCAGTCGAGGTCGATCGGGAGGCCGCGGCGGATGCGGAACGCCCGCAGGGTCCCCTCATGGGTGAAGCTGGCGCGGAGCAGGACGGCCCGGGAGGATGTGTTCTCCGGCTGGACCAGGGCCTCAATGCGCAGCGCCGGCAGCTCGCGGAAGGCCCATTGGCAGACGAGGCGGACGGCGGAGCTGGCGACGCCGGCTCCGCGGGCGTGGCCGGCGAGCCAGTAGGCCAATTCGAAGCGGTGTGGGCTGTCCTGCGTCGTGCGCAGGTCGCAGCCGCCGACCAGGAGGTCGGAGCCGGTCCGCCGGATGGCGAACGCCACCGCGCTGTCGCTGCGGAACCGCTCCTTGCGTTGGGCTATGCCCTGCTGAGCGTCGGTGAGGGTGTAGGACCGGGGCCAGGCGGTCCATCTGCGGATGCTTTCGTCTTGCGAGGCTTCCACCATGGCGTTCTCGTCGCCCGGCCTGAACTCGGTGAGCGTCGTCCTGCTGTCGTGGAGAACGGGTTGCGTCCTGGGTAGCGTGCGGGAGTCCGGCATGACGCTCCTTCAGGCCATGGAGTCGGCCGGCGCCAGCGGCGCGGGGGTGGCGCTGGTGCCGAGGGACATGATCGACGCCCCGGCTGCTGCGACGACGGCGAAGAAGCAGCCCCCGGCGAGCCAGGGCCCGACGCCGCCGTTCAGCAGCGCCGCGGAGACGATCATCGGACCGATGGTGTCCCTCAGGGAGCTGATGGAGGAAGCCGCGCCGTTGTAGGTGTTGAGCGTCTCCCTCTTGGAGAATATGACCGGCAGGCTCCAGAGGAGGACGGACGAGAAGATCTCGCCCGCGGTCAGTGCCAGGGTTCCCAGGATCAGGACCGCCATGAACTGCGCGCCGGTCAATGTGTGGGCTACAGCGTAGAGGGCCAGAGCCGCGAAGAGGCTGGCCCCCGAGAGGGCGAAGTACTTCCGCATCGCCGCGGCGGAGTTGTCCTCCCCGACCAGGCGGGCCTGCAGGAGGATCACCGTGACCACGTTGATTCCCAGAAGGATCGACATGATCCAGGTCGGCTGCCCCGACCCCGAGAGCCACAGCGGCACAGCGAACGTCAGGACCGTGTCGCACAAGCTGAAAAGCGTCGCTATCGTCACCGCGGCGATGTAGGACCGGTCGCCGAGGACGGCGCGGAGGGAGCCCCGGCGGGCCTCCTTGCGTTTCCTCCCGGCCTCCGCCAGGCCGCCCGGCCAGTCGGCCGAGGCCGCGAGCCCGGCCACGGCGATCATGCTGACGAGTGACAGCACGCCGTAGATCGCCACGGCGGCCAGCAGGCCGTCCCGCCCGCCCAGCGCGAGCGGACCGATGGCGAGGGCGTTCCCGCCGACGAACCCGACGTTGCCCAGGGAACGGGAGACCGCCCGCAGCTTCGGCCCGCTGTTGCCGGCCGCGATCTCGCTGGTGATGGTGGCCCTGGTGGTGTCGGCGATCCGGCGGACGATCGTCAGGAACACGAGGATGCCGGCGTAGGAGAGGAATCCGCTGACCATCCCCATCGCTGCCACGGCAAGGATCTGGACCGCGTGCGCGGCGATCGCCAGCCGCCGGGTGCCGAACCTGTCCCCCAGGGACATGACCGGGAGCACAAGGATGAGCGCGCTGACAGCGGCGATGGTGCGGGCGAGGCCGAACTTGTCGGGGGACATGTGCAGCACGTGCTCGAGCAGGACGAGGTTCGCCGCTATCCACCCCCCCTGGCCGAACGAGCTGGCGAGCGACGCGAGGCTCAGCCGACGGATGAGCCTGTCCTCGAACACGCCGCGCTGCCCGATGGCGCGCCCGAGGAGGTTCCACAGGACAGAGGCCTCTCTGTTCATGCCGGTCACCACCACACCACCGGGTGCTCTCCGAGGTGCTGGGGCTTGACCACCTTGTGGCACTCGAAGGGGCTGAGGGTGAGACGAAGGTCGAAGGGCCGCCCGGCCGCACGGTGGGCCTCCCGGATCCGCTCGCGAGCCCTGTCCGAGATCTTGCCGACGGACGGGTCGTGGCGGCTGGCGAAGGCCCGCTGGGGCTGGAACATGACGAACGACCCCGGCCTGCCGAAGGTGTAGCGGGAGCTGTCGGGGCCGTAGCAGGAGGAGAAGGCGAGCGGGTACAGGACCTGGCCGCCCAGGACCATCCGCCAGTCCGACCGAGGGATCCGCGCCCGCAGCTCCGCCCTGCTGCGACCGGTCTCGACCGTCAGCAGGCCCAGCAGCAGATCACCGGTGGCCAGCGCCAGCGCGTTGACGGTGGCGTCCGCGGTCCCGGGGAGAGTCACCAGGACCCCGTCGCTCTCCTCGTTCAGGGCGCCGGTGACGGCGGCGTGGGCGTTGGACACGTTGGTTTCCACGCCCAGCCTGGCGTCCCACTCGTAGGCGAGCCGGATGGAGGAGCCCGCGGCGAAGATGCAGGCGCTGCCGGCTGTGATCGGTTCAATGTCCATGGATGCTTCCCAAATAAGGCGGGGCCAGCCGAGCGGATTGGCTGGCCCCGGGCCGCTTGTCAGTTGTGGACCATGATGGAGTCCGTCTTGACGACGGGCTTCT
>NZ_QKYN01000053.1:5537-115444 GCF_003258295.1 Streptacidiphilus pinicola
AGTTGTGGACCATGATGGAATCCGTCTTGACGACGGGCTTCTTGACGATCTTCAGCATCTGGTTCACCTCCTTTCGGAGTGTGCTTGGCCTCGGACCGCTTCTCAGTTGTGGACCATGATGGAGTCCGTCTTGACGACGGGCTTCTTGACGATCTTCAGCATCTGGTTCACCTCCCTCAGAATTCGATTGCGCTCTTGAAGCCGGCGATGAGGGCAAAGTTCAGGACTTTGATCACGCAGCCGACCTCGTTGAACCCGGCGTCGCGCAACAGTTCCTCGTTCTCGGAGACCGAGAGAGGAATGAGGACGTTTTCGATGTCCTCGCGCTTGCGCGCTATCTCCAGGTCCGAATAACCCTGCTCGCGCTTGAACTCATGGTGTATCGAAATGAGGCGCCGGGTCAGGGACGAGTCGTCTTCGATCACCTTCTCCATGAGGACGAGCACCCCTCCGGGCCTGACGGCCCGACTCAGGGCGGTCAGGATGCTCTTGCGCCGGAGCGGCCTGATGAACTGGAGGGTGAGATTGAGGAGCACAACATCGGCGGGCGGAAACTCGACCACTTCGCAGACATCCGCGCAGTAGAGGTCGACCCTCGTTTCCGGCTCGAATGGCGCCAGCCGCTGGCGTGCCTGCTCGATCATGGGCGCGGAGTTGTCGTAGCCGATGAGGTGGGTTCCGGGGAACTTCCTGGCCAGGACCTCCATGGACGTTCCCGTCGCGCATCCGAGGTCGAGGACTGTTCCCACTGGGCCGGGAATGCTCCGAACAATGCGGTCCAGGCTCTCCTGCATGATGTCGTAGCCGGGCACGCTGCGCTGGACCATGTCATCGAATACCGCTGCCACGCGACTGTTGAAGGAGAAGTCCGCAGGCACATGCTTTTCTAGGTAGATTGTGTCTAGCATTTCAGCGCTCCACTACTTCGTTTCCGGAAGCATCAGGTCGAGCAGAAGGAAGTACGGGACCCGCATCGACTTCTCCAACAGGATCTCGGGGGCGTCGGCCTGGACCGTCGGCGCAGGCTCGTGGTATCCGAGCAGGGCAAACCCGGCGGAGAGGAACGCGTTGACGTAGGTGGTCGCGGTCCGCTTGAAGGTGACGGTCCGCTCCACGGTCGTCTCCCCGTGCGCATCCTCACGCGACTTCGCTATCGGACCTTCCGAGAAGTAGTGGCCGGTGACGGAGAAGTCGTCGTAGCGCCACCGGCGTCCGTCCCACTTCTTCAGCCAGCCCCCGCTGTCCTTGAAGGGATGGGGAACGGCGATGATCGCCCGCCCACCGGGCCTGAGTGAGCCTCGGATGGCGTCGATCGCGCCGTCGAGGTCCTCGACCCAGTCCAGGACGTTGAGGCAGAGCACCAGGTCGTTGGTCTGGCTGCGCGGGATCTCGTCGATGCCGGCGAGGCGGTACTCGATCCCTGCGTCCGCGGTCCGCTCGTTCGCGGTCCGCAGCATCGCCGGCTCGATGTCCACAGCGGTGACCCCGTAGCCGAGCGCGCCGAGCATCCTGGAGTTCTCGCCGGTCCCGCATCCGATGTCCAGAGCCCGCTGGCCGTCGCCGGCAGCGGACACGAGACGGGCTATCAGCGGATCGAGGAGCAGCGAGTTGAAGGACGCCTCCGCCCGCTCCGCGGCGTACTGCTCCGCGATCGCCGGCAGCTGGTCCAGCGAAGCCGCAGGAACCGGCGTCGCGGACACCGGCCCCGCCGAGGAGCAGGTGGGGCAGTCGGCCCTGCGCTGGTAGTGCTCCTCCGTGGCCTCATAGGTGGCGAAGTCGATGGCCTGCCTGGTGCCCATCGTCCGGGTCGGGAGCCCGGTCAGGTACCGGATCGCCTCATTGACCTGGACGGACGCGACGTAGAAGTTCAACGGGCCGAAGCTGGGAGCCTGCCGCTTGGGATTGAGCTGGCGGAGCGAGGAGGCGTCACCGCGCAACTCGCCGAAGATGGCGTGCTCGTTCCGGCTGCATTCGTAGCACGCCGTCTCACCCGGGACTACCAGGGGCCCGACCACGGCGTACCCCTCGATGTACCCGGCCGTGGAGTACGGGATCCCGAGCGCCACCGCCTTTGACGAGATCCATTCATGAATCTCACGGGGCGTATCGGCGGAGAGCACGATGAAATCGCAGTCAGCGAAGTAGTTCGAGACCAGGTCCGCGTTGTCGAACCCGAGCGGAACGGGCGTCACCTTCACTTCCGAGTTGATTTCTCGCAGCCTCGCCGCGGCCACCTCGACCTTGAGTTGGCCCACCGCCCCCTCGGAGTAGAGGGTCTGGCGGGTCAGGTTGGACAACTCCACGGTGTCCCCGTCGGAGATCACCATGTGCCCCACGCCCGCCGCGGCGAGCAGCGTTGCGACGTTGCTCCCGATCCCACCCGTTCCGATGAGGCCCACAGTGGACTGCGAAAGCTTGTGCTGGGCGTCCGCCGGGTCGATGCCCTGCGACTGGAAGTAGAGGTGATGCCTGGAGTACCTGGAGTCCGGATCAGGGAGCGCCCGGACAAGGAATCCGGCCTCCCGGAGCTCCTCGGTCACGGTGGCCGAATCCTCCGCACCCAGGCCGCGGTCCATGAGCCAGCGCTGCGCCTCGGCGAGTGTCCGCTCCCCGCTGAGGAAGGCGATGAAGTCAGGCAAGTATTCCGGGAAGTCCTCGATCACCGCGGCGTGAGGAGGCAGCCCACCCACGTGGATATCGCCGTCAACCTGCCACGCTGACAGGTAGGGAGCGAACTGGAATACCTGTGCTGGGTCCTGCGACACGCCCAACCTCCATTGACTGATTGTCGAACATCCCGTCTTTCTGAGCTCGAAGAGGATGCTGAACAAACATTAGGAGCCGGGCTTATCGATGGGTTATGGAAGGGTTACCCTCACGTCACCGCGGTTGCGCCGGGGCCGCGCCTCGCCTGCCATCCTGCGTTCGTGGCCCGTCGGCCCCTCCCGCCGGCGACGGCTCGATCCAGCGTCAGGCGTGCTCCACCGCGCGCCTCGTCGGTGTCTTGCGGCCCATCCGAGCGCGCCTTGCGTCGGCACGGCGGCCGCCGTCGTCCCGGCCGGCCCCCGCTGCGGAAACTGAACGGGCTGTTCGACGCGGCACGCCTCGGTGCCCTTGTTGAGATCGCGGTCGAGCCTGCACCCGAGAGCCATCAGGGGCCGGTGCTGTCGGAGAACGGGGACGATCTCATCGCGGCGCTCGCGAAGCAGGCGGAGGCCGGACGCCGGCTGGGCCAGGTCGTCCGCTGAGGACTACACCTTCCGCAGCACGGCGACGACCGTGCCGAGGATCAGGGCGCCCTTCGCCGGGATGGGCTCGTAGTTGCCGTTGGCGGGCACGAGCCAGGAGCCGCCGCGGCCGCCGTGGTGGAGCCGCTTGACGGTGGCTTCGGTCTCGTCGACCAGGGCGGCGACGATGTCGCCGTGGTCGGCGGCCTGGGTGGCGCGGACGACGACGGTGTCGCCGTCGAGGATCCGCGCGCCGGTCATCGAGTCCCCACACACCTTGAGTGCGAAGAACGGGCCGGCCGCTGGCAACAGCGTCGGCGGGACAGGGAGCAACTCCTCGACGTGCTCTTCGGCGGTGATGGGGACGCCGGCCGCGATCTGCCCCACCAAGGGCACCAGTACCGGCGCGGTCGGCTCGCCCTCCTCGGCCGCGAGCGCGGTGTCGTCGCCGCCCATAAGGTCGGTGAGGACGTAGACGCGGGGGCGGTGGGGGTCGCGTTGCAGGTAGCCGGCGCGCTCGAGGGGCCGGCCCGCGGCCACGCAGGTACCTGCGGATCGTAAGGCGGCTGACCCCGTACCAGGAGGCCTTGCTACAGATGACGTTGCGGCGCAGCACGGCCGGGTCGGTCTTCGGCTCGCCGCGGGTCGCGTCGTGCAACGCGATGGCGACGAGGAACACGAGCTGCTCACGTGAGGTAGTCGGGATCGGCTACGCCCAGCAGGCCCGCTGCCGGGTCGGGTGGCTGCAAGTCATGTTCTGATGCGAGCGCGTCACAACCAGAAGGCCTTTGGGACGGAGTGCGGTCGGAGCTTGCAGCGAGCATCGAAGAGCAGGGTGGCACGGCGACTCAGGAGTTCCACGAGCTCGGCATCGGACTGCGCGCCCACGTCCCGGTGGTGAGGCATGGCACCAGGCGCTTCGAGGTGGTCAGATTCGTGGGCTGCGACGGGCCTGGATGGCTGCTGCGGGGTGTTCTGACCGGAGCTGCCGTGAACAACTTGCAGGCCGCTCTTGAACTCGAACGAATCTTCCTGGACACGGTCGTCGTCAGAGGCACCGTCGATCTGCGTCCCAGGGATCAGCTTCTGTTGACGCCGTCTCAGCACACGGACTGAACAACTCCCCTATAGGGCTGACGGTCGGCGGTGTGCCCGTCCCGAAAGCATCGGTTCGGCCGCCATGCTTGGCTGAACACGATGGCCCCGGTGCCCGCGATGGGTGGCCGGGGGCGTTCGGCCTGCCAGCCTTCAGGGCTACGGTGCCGCTTCGTTGAGGACCTCTAGGCTGCACTGGTTCGGATCCTCGGTCGGCTTGTTGGTCTTGCACCATGCGTTGATCTCGGCAAGGCAGTCGGTCGAACTTGCAGTGTCAACCTGACTGGCACAGGTCGGCGCAGCCGACCGGGTGGGATGGCTTGGTCCGTGGATGACTAGAACGAGCGCAATGCACAGCCCGACGGCGCATACGACACCAAGTCGTAGGACTTGGCTCTTAGTGGTCGGCACAAACAGAAGCACGTAGGTCTCCCATGAAGTCCCTAGTCGGGGCGAGCGTCGCGTGATCATACGGGGGCGGCTTTGCCAGGCGGCAAGTGGTGTCTCGCTGTCCCTCGCAGGGGTCTGCGCGAGCTTGTCGCCCTTTCAGGGTGCGTAGGCCGACCAGCCGCTGACCTCTAGCGCGCCGCGTCATCCCACCCGAGCTCTGCCGCCCGCTCCCGGCCCTTCCGGCGCGGGGGACCGAACGGCTGCCCACTGGGCTCGCATTTGCGCCCGCAGTGTCGCACTGCGGGCGAACGCGCCGGCGTGTGCGCGATGCCGGCCTTTCACCATCCCCGCCCACCGGGATCCGGTGTCATCGACGGCGATGTCGATAACTGGATAGACCGGGACGAGGTGGTCGGATGCGAGCCGCTGCTGGTCGAGGTCCCGCCAACGATCGAGGGCCTCGGCGAACGCGCGCTGCGCGCAGTAGGCGTCCCAGCGCTCCTCGAGAAGTCGGTCACCACCGAAGTCCGGAATCCGCGCGGCTTCTTCCTCAAAGCGTGGCAGGTCGACAGGGGCTTTGGCTGCGCCACGCACGGGGACCCAGTCCACGGGTAGGTCGGTGCGCTGGGCGGGGCGGCTCAGGTGCGCTGCGAGGAAGCCCAGGGGACGGTGCACAGCCTGCAGAGCGCCGAGGGTGCGCAGTTCGTTGACCAGCGGCTGGATGGAGGTGGCGTTGAGCAGCCGGTCGCGCAGCTGGAAGGCGAGGCGTCGCGGGCAGGCCTTGGCTAGCCACGGGACGCTGGACTTGATCTGCTCGGCGGCAGCGATCAGGTGGGCGAGCTTGGTGGGTGTGACCGCGGTCCAGCGGCGGGCGTGGTTCGGTTGGGGGGAGGGGGTGGTCTCGCGCGTGCGCGTGTAGTTATTTCCACCCTTGTGCCGAAACTTCTCACTACTTGAGAAACCACTGACAGAAGGGGGGCAACGCCGCTCGCGTACCGCTGCGGCACTCGTGGTCCGGGTGAGCTGGGACAGGGCGGTTTCGTAGGCGCGGCCGAGGGCGTCGACAGCGATCAGGCGGGCGGTGTAGCCGTGGCCGGTGGTGGTGCGGCCCATTGCGCGATCCCAGTACGGGGGCGCGACGGCGGCGAAGATGGTCGCGGTCGCCTTGTAGCCGGCGGGCCGCCCGGTGGGGTTCTTGGTGCGCAGGATGTTGCGGCGAGTGCCGTGCTCGACCCAGACCAGCAGACCCAGTTCGCGCAGGACGCGGGTGTGGTTGCGGACGGTGCTCAGGCTGAGGTTCAGCTCTGCGGCCAGGCGCTCGCGGGCGTAAGCCATGTGACCGTCGCGGTTGATCTTCGCGGCCAGCTTCTGGGCGACCGTGACGGTGGTGGCGGTGGCGCGCGGGTGGAGTCCTTGCGCGACGGCCCAGTTGACGGCGTGCAGGAAGTCGGCCGGGTGGCGCAGCTGGCGCGAGTCGGTGCTGCCGACCTCGTGCAGGGCGGGGTCCAGGACCAGCGGGAAGGCGGAGCGGTCCGATGGGAGGTGTACGTCGGTCTTGGGTTCGGGCAGCACTGAACTAGCCCTGCGGCTGGCGCTCAACGCGACTCCTGGCGCGGCAGAGAGGGAAAGAGGCAATAACAAACCGGCTGACCGGCGTAGATGGGCTGGTCAGTGGGTCCGGCGGTATGCGGTTGTGGGGCGGGCGCCTCCTCGGGGCGGTGGTTAAGGGGCTGGTTCTAGGGGGTCATGCGTGGCCGGCCCGGGTTCAGGCGGCGGTCATGGGCGGTCGCGGCTTGCGCGGCCGGGACGTGGGCAACTGGGCGAGGGTCTGCGGGACCTGGGCGATCCACTCCCCCAGGGGCAGCCGGAATGCGGTGCGGCCGCGTAGCTGGTCCAGTTCGAGGGCGGCGCGCTCCCCCGCTGTCGTCGCGAGCAGCGCGGCGTCCTGCAGGACCCACAGGACCGTCTCCGCGCTGGTGAGCGGATCGCTCATGGCCTCGCGGGCGGCGTTGACGGCGAGGGACTGCCACAGCTCCAGGCCGTGCTTCTCGCTGCGCACGCGGCGCTCGCCGGGCCAGACGAGCTGGGCCACGCAGGCGTAGACCTGGAGGGCGATGACGTCCTCCTCGGTGTACGGGGCGTGGATGATGCCGGCGTCGCGGGCCTTCCAGGCCCAGGACTGGCTGACGTGGGCCGCATTGGCCACGGCGTAGGCGGACAGTGTGGCGGCCATCGCGCTCCTTCCCTCAGGTCACAGGTGTTGCAGCGTCACAGTACCGCAGAACACCCCTAATTCTTCTCTCGGCACGAGAGAATCACCCACCTGATTGAGGAGGCCATGCCGCTGAATGTCCGTATTTTGGCGGGGTCTGAGCTCTCTTGGCGACACTGCTTGTTCTATCGCCAAGGAGACAGTTGGCGAGTTGGTCCGTTCGGCCGATAGAGGGATCGACAGTCAGTCAGTTCGTTAGGCCGCAAGGTTTAGCGCTGCACTCATCACTGCATGGACAAAAACACCGATGGGTGCAGCCATCGATCTATCGATGACTGCACCCATCGGTATATGCCCAGGCCACCGGCCTGGGCTCTCAGCACGGGATCAGCGGCCGGGGAGCTCCGGACGCTGCAACGCGCCGCCGCCGTCCAGCGCGCCCAGGAACGACTCGATCGACGCCGACACCACGTAGATGCCCTTGCGCCCGTAGTCGGCCTCCTGCAGGCCCACGTTCATGTCCGACACCCACGCTGAGGCCTGTGGCCCCACACGGTACGTCGACTGCTTCCCGGCCTCCACGATGCCCATACGCGCCGTCAGGAACTCCTGGGCGAGAGCGATCTGCTCCTCCACGTCCGTCGGGGTGTGGCGAAGCACCGCGTCGAGATAGTGGCTGATGGCCAGCTTCGGGTTGCCGGTGCTGCGCCGGTCCGCGTTGATCCGGGTCTTCAGCAAGGTGAGTATCTCTGGCACGATCCGGAAGCCGTGCAGCTTCCAACTGCGGGACTGGATCGTGGCACTGGCGAAGCTCTCCAGCACCGCCTGGTGGGACCAGTGCGTCTGGCCCGCGCTGCGGCGCACCGCGGACGGCGGCCGTCTCCGAGGGGCCACCTTGGGCGCGGGTTCCACCACGGCCGGCACGGCCGGCGCATCTGCGGCCTGCGGCGCCATCGCGGCCGCCGGGGCCTCCGCGATGGCGGGCGAGGGAAGCTCCTCTGCCGGCGCCGGCGCGCGGGGCGCGGTGACTGGGGCGACGCGGCTGGGCTCCGGGGACAACTCGGGTACGGGCGGCGCGGTTTGCGGCCTCGGCGCAACCGGTGCGACCGGTGCGACCGTTGCGACCGTCGCCTCGGGGACGGTCACGGCCGCGACGGGGGCCGGCTTCGCCACTGGCTGCGCCGCGGGCTCCTCGAGGACCGCCGGGGCCGCCACTGCAACCACGGGAGCGAGACTCGGCCCCGTGTCCTGCCCGCCCCCGTCCTGCTCGCCCGGGGCGCGCTCCGGGGCGGGGGCCCGCACAGGCGGCGCGGCGGCCGCCGTGTCAACTTCCGCGGCGGCGAAGGTCGATCCCGCGCTCGCGGCCTCCCGGGCGCCCGGGGCGGGCCCGGACGCGATGAAGGAGGCCGCGACCACCTCGTCGGCGTTCGCGACGACGTTCGCGAAGACGTTGGGGCGCTTCTTGGGACGACGCTCAGACACCGATCTCCTCCGTCGCCGGGGCTGGCGCCGGGGCGATCCGCCACTGGTCCACGGCGCTGTCCATCCGTACCAGCATCTCCTGCAGCAAGGCGGCGTACTGCTGGCCTGGGGCATGGTTGGTGTGCGTCAGCACGGCCGGGATACCCATCCCGTAGGCCTTCGAGATGAACTCACTGGTCCGGATGTCCGCGACGAAGGGCAGCAGGCCGGCGTCCACGACACCGGAACGCACCTCGATCTCCTGCTCCTTCCACTTCGACGGCGGGCTGGTCTTGTTCAAGATCACACCGAGGTACTGCGGGTTGCACTCCCCCTCGGTGTTCTTGCTGACGAACTTCACCGAACCCGCCAGCGTGACCGCACCCTTGACCGTGGCGTACTCCGGATAGCACAGCGTCACGATCCAGTCGCCCGCCGCCCAGCCCACGGCTGCCAGCGCGTTGATCGCCGGCGGCACATCCACGATCGCGTAGTCGTACTGGTCGGCCACCGTCGCCAGCATGCGGCGAAGTATCGGCGTCGCCTTGTACCCCTCGGCCCCGACCAGGTTCTGCGCCGTGCTCATCGAGCCCTCATTGCACGCCAGCAGGTGCAGCGCCCCGCCGTACTCCTGGAACTCACCCATCAGGTGGCTGCGATCGAAGATCAGGTCATTGAGGTCCAGCTCGATGCCCTGCAACCGCGCCTGCAGCGCCCAGCCCAGCGAGCGCCCCGACTCGGAGATCGGCAGGTTCACCCCCACCGCGGTCCCGGCCTGCGCCTGGGGGTCGAGATCCACGATGAGGACCCGCTTGCCCATCAGCGCCAAGCCGGCGGCCATGTTCACGGTGGTGGTGGTCTTGCCGACCCCACCCTTCTGGTTCGCCACCGTGATGACTCTCATGACCTGCGCTCCTCCCATACCCCTGGCTCGGCCGACGCAAGAACAATCCACACCCGAACGATCCGCCACCGGCTGTTTCTTGTCCGGTTTTGTCGCACTTGAGTGCTGCCAGGTTGGCCGCACTCGCGAGATCATTGTTCTCTTGTCAGTCGATTTTTCAGGCATGAAGATAACAGGTGGGGCCACCGTTAGGTGGGACGCCTCGCGCAATTCCTGCGCCTCCCCAAGGCCGAAGACACCCGAAAGGTCCCTGCGAACGGGCTCAGGCTAGGTGCCCTGCGGGCTCAATGTTGTTCCATTGACAGGACGTTGAAGTGCCCACTTCCCGCAAGGGAGAAGCGGCCGGACACCGCCTGCGCGGCTTGGACCGCTTCTTTGAAAAGTTCTCTCGTCGGCGCGCCGTGCTCGCGCCCGCCGCTGAGTGGCGCTCTCCGTCGTCCCGCGGGCCGGTGTGTGCCCGTCGGTCGCAGGGGCGGTGGTCGAAGCAGCGGTCTGCTGCGGGCGCAGGCGGGCAAGCAGGCTGACGGCGCGACGGGCGGACCGTCAGTCGGGTGGATCGCAGGGTCGTTCGAAGGACAGCCCGGTGAGCGGGCAGCCAGGGGCGTACATGGCGAGGCCGTCCGGTCGGGCGTCACATCGCCAGTGGGAGCGATGAGAAGACAGGAACCAAGCCCGACCGGCAGTCGGTCGGCTCGTTCGAGCGGCAGATGGGCGGAGCAGCCGGTGAGCCGCTAGGCAGCCGGGTCGGTCCATCGGCCGTCAGGCTGCTGCAGGACGAGGCCGACAGGAAGTCCGGCCGCACAGCGGTTCGCGCGACAGTGGCATCCAGGAGCGGTTCGTCAGGCAGGCGCGTAGACCGTGGGCGCGTCGGTTGGTCAAGTGAGCCGTCAGCGTGTCGAGCAGTGCGTCAGCCAGCAAGGTAGCCAGGCAGGCCGCTCGGCAGGGAGCTAGCAAGGCGGGGCGGGAGTCAGATCAGCGGGAAGCAGGTTCGTCGGTGGGACGAGCAGCTCGATTGCGCGGCCGATCGCCTGACGGGCAGTCCAATGGGCTGTCAGTTCGTGGGTCAGCTGAATAGGCCGTCTGGCAGCAAGGCGGATCGTCAGCGGCATCGGCAGGGACGTCGGCAGAGGGGCAGGCGGCAAGACGGGCAGATCGACCGTCAGACCTATGAGCAGGCCGGTCGGTCAACACGGAGCTGAACAGCTGGCTGCGCAGGTGGGCAGGTGGGCAGATCCATCGCTAAGCAGTCAGCTAGTCCTATGGCAAGGTGCATCGTAAGTTATAGCGGTACAGCTATAGATGCAGTGCGCGGTATGTCTAACGTTTGAAGTAAGAAGACACGTAAAGCAATGTCTGACGATGCATGACTACCTAGCTTCACCGCTGCACCTATCGATCTCTGTATCAACTTATGCAAAGCTCTAGTCCTAGAAACATCTATCGTTATACCGAGCGAGGGGAAGCTGCTCCCGAGCCTTCCCCGTGGCTCGGAGCATCGAAGCATCCATCGTCGCACTCATCGTTATATCTCCATGTCAAAGGCAAGATTTGCGCGAGAGCGAAGGTGACGGGCCATGGGAGAACTCGGGGGGCTGACTCCGGACTCCGCGCTCACCGACCCTCACGCCAGCGCAGACAACGAGGTAGTTCCCCAGTGCGGTTGCACGTCCTGACATGGGCCACAGGGCTCGCCCGAGAAGCTGTCGGGAAGGCTTCGGAAGCGCCTCTGGGCGGGGCCACAATCCCGCATCTTCCACGCCCATACGCGGCGCAGGACCACGTGATCCGGGGCGTCACGAGCCAACAGAGATGGCGCCTGAGAACCCGGAGAGGCGAAGTGCTCGGGCCTCTCCAAGTGGTCGCGGACCGACCCGAGTGGCCCGCCTATCAACGGCTTTGCGCAACCGTGGCGCGGTCAACTGCGAGCCATTGGATGCTCGACGGCGGCCTTCGGCACGTCCAATTGCTGCGGTCAGGCCTCCTTGGACGCGATGTGGAGCTCTCCGGGAGGCCCGATTGTCCCCACGTGTCTGGGATTGAGAGGCCGAGTCGCATGGTGATCGGCCCGCTGTGACCTTCGGTGGCAGGCAAGATCCGGCAGGCGGCGGCGACCGATCCGAAGGTGATCGCCTCCGCCCAGGCGAGTCGGCGGATGGCCTGCTCGGGGCTGGCGGCCGTATCGCCGTCGTTGACGCTGCCGCTCACCTGAGTGGAGCTGTTGGGGTCCAGCGACACCATCAGCTGCAAGCCGGGGTCGCTCGGGTCGTCCACGGCGACACCGTTGAACCGCAAGTTCACGTTCTGCGGATCGTTGGTGCCGTTTGTCACCGTGGCCGTGAACTCGTCGGTGCCGTTTCCGTCGCTGAGGCAGTCGGTCACCTTCGCGCCCACGCCCGGCACACCGCTGAACGTGGCGGAGCAACTGGCCAGGACGCCGCCGCCGAGCACCACTACCCCAAACGCCGCACCAATCACCACCCCGGCCTTCCCGGCTGTCGGCAGGCGGTCGAACCAGGTGCTGCGGGGGATGACCGGCGGCTGCCAGCCGCACGGCTGCGCCTGCGGCTTGGGCAGCCACCACGTGGGCCGGCCCCGACCGGGGTCCTGCTGGAAACCTGCGAAGAGAGACGGCTGATCAACACGCTCGTCTTGGGTGCCCAAGGTGGGGGTCCTGTCGGTGGTCATGGCTGAGCCCGGACACCGTGGGCCGGGCGGGGTGTTGAGCGACGGGAGTCTCAACGGGGCAGGTAGTTGCGGTCATGGGCGGCAGCGATGTCCGCCAGGCTCGCGCCGTTGCTGACGCGCCACATCTGCGGGCCGTTGAAGCCGCTGCCGCGCTGCTTGCGTCGTTCGGCGTGTTCCGGCATCGCCAGTGCGTAAATGCTGGCCGCGAGGCCCGACAGGGAGTGCATCTCCGGCGTGATGCCGGGGATGATCTGAGCGCCGCCCCAGCGCAGCACATAGGCACCCCGGGGGCCGGGCAGCCACACCGCGGTGGCGTGGTAGGGGTTCTCCTCCAACCACAGCGAGAACAGGTCGGGGCGGTCGACATCGATCATGTCGGTGGTGCCGTCGAGGCGGAGCACGGTCCCGGCGGGCAGCAGGTTGTCGTCGCGGAGCACATCGACGCACAGCGGGCTGCGGGTGGGATTCGTCATAGTTGGGCTTGGGTCTCCTTGGTCGTGGGAGCGCCCGGCCGCACGGAACGGGCAGGGCACCGGGATGACGGTGGGGTCAGTACGTCAGGTCGGCCCGCTGCTCCACGGTCGGCGTGAAGACCTTGCCTTCGGTCGTGTACCGCAGCCGTCCGAACGTGGGCAGCCCGACCGCGCGCGCGGCCACCTCCACGTTCTGGGGGTTGACGGGCTCCGCTCCGAGGATGGCTCGGCCCACAGCAGCGGCCTCGTACAAACCGGATCCGATGAGCACGTGGTACTGGAGCAAGTTCACGGCGCTGCTGTGCGCCGGGGTAAGGGTGAGCGCAGCGGTGGCGAAGTCTGCGGCGGTGACCGGGTGCGGGCCGCCGCCTTCCTTGCGGTAGAGGACTGCCGCGGTGGTGATGTCGGCCATGGGATTCCTTTCATGGGCGCGCCCGGCCCACGGTGGCCGGGCGCAGGGCTGGGCTTGGGAGGGCTGGCTTCAACAAATCGTTGAACGATACCGCTATCGGTACGGCGGGTAAGGCGCGGGGTGCGCCAGGGGACAGGCGCTAAAACTCCGGCACCAAAGCGGGCCCATGGGAGCGCGTGCTGCCGCGGGCGGCAGCCGCGGGGCTGGCGAGGATCGACGATCCGGGTGACATCTTCTACCGATTCGCGCGGTGAACGATCTGACGCCGGCGTTCTTGGGGACGAGAGGTTCCATGAGCGAAGACCTGGTGCAGCCGCTCCCTGGATTTGCCGCCTTCTCGGAGCCTGCTGTCACGGAAACGCCGTCCGTCTCTCAGGCACTGCAGATGATCTACATCGGGGCGCAACTGAGCGGCCATCGATACCTGCTGGAGCCGGATGGCCTACGAGGCGCCAGCGTTGTGGGGGAGCTGGAGGTTCCCGTGGTTGCCGAGCTCGGAACCCGCGTCATCAGCATGCCCGAGTGCGCCGAGTATGTGGCCAGACGCCTTGGTGCCGACCCGGGGATCGTGACTGGCCTGAGCGCCGGCACATATCAACACGCCGGCGTGCGAGCAGATCTCTGGCAGGTACTGCGAGCAGGCCAAGATCTCGAAAGCGACCGCCAGGTCGCTGCGGTGGCTCTCTTGCGGGTAGCGCTTCAATCCACCACGGAGCACCAACTGCTGAGAGTCGTCGCGGCTTCAGAGCTGACCTGGTTGCAGAGCGAAGGGAGCCAACGACGAAGCGAGCGGACCGGCGCCGAGCCCGCAATCAGCAACACGCTCGACCTGGGTCTCACCTCCAACAGCGAGGACATTCGGCTGGTTGCCGACAACGCCCTGACCGGGATCCGGCAAGCGCGGGAGTCCTCGGCCGCGCAACCGTCGGCGGACGCCGCCGAGACCGAGGAGGAGGAAGAGCAGGAGAGCGCCACCTCTGCCGAAGGGGAGGAGCCCGCCAGCGGAGGTAACTCGCTGATCGTCCACGGCACCTGGGCGAACAAGGGGAAGACCAAGGAGTGGTGGCGCCCCTCCAGCGGCGCCTTCCACACGTACCTGTCAGGGCACCCGCTTGGCACTGGTCTCTACGCCGGTGACCAGCCCTTTGAATGGTCCGGCGACTTCGACGACTACCAGCGTGAGGTGGCCGGCAAGGCCCTGCGCTGGTGGATGGATTCCGAGTGCGGAGCGACCAATTTGAACGCGGCATTCGCCCACAGCCACGGTGGCACGGTGCTGCAGTGGGCGGTGGCCCATCGCGATCTGAGGCTCGGGCTCATGGTGGCTCTCGCATGCCCTGACTACCGCTGGAGCAACGCCGAATCCCGGTCCATCGCACAGAGGGTCGGCGTGGTGGTCTCCGTCCGGGCCAGGCATGACCCCGTGCTTCTCGCCGACCGCTGCAGGCACTTCCTCCGCCGGCGCAGCAAGGCCTTCAAGGGCGCCTACGATCTGCCGCTCAAGGGTGCCGGGCACTCAGACGTGCACGACGCTGCCCTGTGGGGGAAGCACAACGTCGCAGACAAGGTTCTCAACGCTGCGGCCGGTCTCGGATGGTCTCCCTAGGCGCTCCGTACCTCGCTGCCCGTCGGCGAGAAGGGATCGACGCTGTGGGGCGCGGATGCCTCGGGGGCGGCGGCGGTCCGCAGCGGCGAGGCCGTCTGCCTCCGCTCAGTGCGCCTGCCCGCCGGGGCTTGGGGCCGGTTCGGCCGACGCAGCCGCCGATCTCGACCTGCGCCTGCACCTGCCGTCGATCTCGTCGGGCTCCCCTTGCACGGGCAGGTCGGCGGGGGAGAGGTCGACTAGGGTGCCGAGCTCGTCTCCGCCCAGGCGACCGGGCATGCTTCGGGTGTGGCACAGCTGCGGGCCGAGAGGCGTCCATGCCCGTCAAGGCGCTCAGCCTGGGTGAGGGGCCAGGAAGCGGGTGTCCCAGGAGGCCAGCCGGTACATCTCCAGGACCTCGATCAGCAGCTCGCCGAGCTCGCCGTCGCCGGTGGGGTCGTCCGGGTCGCCGACGACCACCATCGGCGGGCCCTCCAGGCGCAGGTGGACCGCGAGGCGCCGGGCCGGGGCGTCGTCGATGTCGACGCCGTCGCGCAGCTCCCACACCTGGCCGGGGGCGGCCAGCACGAGTGGGTCGCCGTCGGTGGCGCGCTCGCAGGCCAGGCGTAGCGCGACGGGTTCGGGCAGCAGGTCCTGCTGCTGCAGCGTGGTGGCGATGCGGGTGAGGACGGCGGCGGCGTGTTCCGGGCCGAGGATCAGGTCCAGCGGCGCGGCCTGCCCGTGTCGGTCGTCTGTGCTCACGTCGTCGGCTCCTTCCGGTCTGGGGTGGGCGGGGTGAGCGTGCGGGGCAGCGGGTGCGGCGCGGAGGCTGTGCCTTTCATCCGTGTGCTCCTTCGAATGGATGCGAGGACGCTACAGGTGGTCCGGCCCGCTCATGTGGGCGGGCCGGACCGCGTGGGCGGTCAGCGCTGGCGAGCTGCTGGTCTCGAAGATGCGGGGGAGCTGTCCGGTCTGCGCGTAGGTCGAGCAGGCCAGCGAAATGGCGGTCGTTCCCTGGGAGATCTGGGGCTTGAGGCTGGACCAGAGCTTGGGGAAGACCAGCACGTTGATGCGGCCGGTGCCCAGGTCCGCCGTCGGTCGCAAGGCCGGGTCAGTGCTCGCCGCGTTGGCACCCCAGCTACTCAGTGATACTGTGTAGCAGTACTCGGTACCACACAGTACCGAGTGGTTGGAGGAGGAGTAGCGGTGGAGGATCTGACGGAGATGCTGAAGGGCACGCTCGAAGGATGCGTGCTCCAGATCATCGCCAGCGAGGAGACCTACGGGTACGCCATCACCCGCCAGCTGAACGAACTCGGCTTCGCCGACGTCGTCGAGGGGACGGTCTACACGATCCTGCTGCGCCTGGAACGCAACCGACTCGTCCAGGTGAGCAAGCGGCCCTCCGGGGTCGGGCCACCGCGAAAGTTCTACGCGCTCAACGAGGCCGGACGCGAGGAACTCAACAAGTTCTGGGCGAAGTGGCAGTACCTCTCATCACGCATCGACAAGCTCAAGGAGGGCGGGCGATGAACTTCTGGGAGACCATCACCGGCAGCGACCTCACCAGGGAATGGAAGGCGTTCGAAGCCCGGGCCGAAACCCTGCCGGACGACTACCGGGCGGCGTGGGACCAGATCAAGCACTACCTCATCCCCCAAGGGGACTTCACCGGCCGCAGCCTGATGCCGATCCTCGACGCCGCCCTCGGGCTGCTCGAAGAGACCGCGGCAGAAGGGCAGAGCGTCCAGGAAGTGCTCGGCGACGACGTCCAGGGCTTCTGCACGGCGCTGACCGGCGGGCACGGGGCCCGAACCTATCGCGACCGCTGGCGTGAGCAGTTGAACAGGAACGTCGCAAGGAAACTGAGCCGGCTGGGAGGCTGACGTGGGCATCCAGGACATCATCGAAGGCAAGAAGCAGTGGCGAGCGCACACGGCCCGGGTCAAGGCCCTCCCTGCGGACTATCGGATCGTCTACAAGGAGATGCAGAAGTACCTGTTCAAGGTCGGACCCGTCGACCTGCCCGACGGGCCCCTGCTCCCCGGAATCGTCGACTTCTTCGAAGAGGGCGTCGCCGCGGGTAAAGGAGTCCTGGAGCTCATCGGCAGCGACGTCGCCGCGTTCTGCGACGGCCTGATCCAGGACACACGCACCTACGCGGATGTCTACCAGGAATCCATCAGCGCGCAGCCCGGCACAGCTGACAAGTAGCACTGCCGCCCCACGCCAAACGGTGTAACAGGCGACCGGTCATGTGCGGGCCAGACTCGACCGGGCGGCGATCATGAAGGCGTCCTTGTGCTCTTCCAGGTGCTCGTTGACTTCCACATCGCCGGTCTCCCGCCAAACCGCCTGGTTGAGCGCGCGTCCGTAAGCACGGGCGGGGGCCTCCAGAGCTGGGTCGCACAGCAGGACGACCCCGCGGTCAGCCGTCCAAAGCTTGGTCATGACTGCCTGTGCCTCGGTCATCCAGCCGTCCTCGTCGGCACCCCACGGTTCCGGCCGGGAGTAGGCAGCCCGCTCGGCGAGCTGGGCACAGGCAAGGAACTCCTGGATCGCCTGGACCTGTTCGGCCCGGCGCGTCTCAGCCGTCGCGGCCGACCGTCGCCGCTCCTCGGCCCGGTCGGCCGACCGCTGGGCGGCACGCTGGGTGAACGCCGTCAGCGCCCCGCCCAGCGCCACACCCGCGAGCGAGAACGCCGAAACCCACAGTTCCCCCGCCATCCCGAACTCTTTCCCTGCAACCGGTCTTTGCGCCTCAGCGTGCACATCCTCCCGTATCGGCCGATCGCGGCGTCCTCCACCAGGCACGCCAGGCACGCCAGGCCCGCAGGCCCAGGCACCCCGAATCCGCGAGACCCAGGGTGCAGCCGAAGCTGCTGAACATCCGCTCTCGGAACGGAACTCGCAAACAAGGCCGTCACCCACACAGCCAGGCGGAACACATGACACACAACCGTGCTCCCTCAACCGACTCCAAGTGGACCGGCATGGTGTCGATCGACGACACGGCCCTCGCCGTCACCGACACCGGCGGCTCCGGCATCCCCGTGATCTACCTCAACGGCCAGTTCGCCACCCAGCGATACTGGCGACACGTCATCGCCGACCTCGGCCCACGGTGGCGGCACATCACCTACGACGAACGAGCCCGCGGCAGAAAGTCCCGACGTTCAGCGGACTACTCATTCGAGGCCGCCGTCCGAGACGTCGACGCCGTCCTCGCCGCCCGCGGCGTGGACCGGGCGCTGGTCGTGGGCTGGTCCTACGGAGCGTTCGTCGCCGCCCACTGGGCCAGCCGCAATCCGGACCGCGCCATCGGCGCCATCCTGGTCGACGGCGCACAGCCGTACGACTGGCTGACCGAAGACATGGAACAGGGCATCCGGAAAGCCTTTCGACGGTGGGCCTGGTTCATGCCGCTCCTGCGCCCGACGGGCCTGACGCCGCGGATGACTGCTGAACAGATGGCCAACAGCAACATCGAGCTCGGCGAGCTCGCCCGCGCGCACACACTGGGTCCCGTCCTTGACCACATCACCGTCCCCGCCCGGTATGTGGTCGCTTCGGGTGAGTCCTTCGGCAGCCAGGGCGGACACGAACAGATACGCACCAGCCTCCCCGCGGTGACCGAACGCAACCCGAACATCCAAATCAGTGCGAAAGTCCCCAGCAATCACGGTGCGATCCTGCGCAAGGACTTCCGCGCCGTCGCAGACGCTGTACGTGAGGTCGTCGCCCTCGACCACCTCAGGGATCCCTGAACGGCGAGGGCAAGATCCACTACGGCCGGGCGCCGGTCGAGGCCCCCCGGAGCAGACCCCGGCCCCGCTGGGCGGGCTGTTCGCCGCGGTGTGAGCGGCCCTGCGGCCAAGCGCACTGCTGTCACGTTCTGCATGACGGGTTCGCCCTCGGCAGCAGTGCGGTACCGCGAGACACAGTTGTTGCAAACGGCAGACAACCTGATGATCCCCCTGCGGCGTTCTAGCGGGTACTACCGAACTGCCTTCAGGGGGAACCGCCATGCTCGCCGTCTCGTCGTCACCTCGCCGCCCAGCCCGGAGCCGTGCCCACCTGCTGGGGGTCGGGCTGCTAGCCGCGGCTTGCGTCCTCGGCGTCGCGGGCTGCGGCACGAACAGCGCCACGCAGGCCGCCGCACCCGCCACGGCCACGCCCAATCCGTCCGCCGGGACCGCGACGCCCAGCGGCGGCGGGACGTCGAGCGCGAGCGGCTCGCCCTCCGCGGCTGCCCCGCGCGGCCCGGAGCCGGCCGTACTCGCCTCGGCGCGCCTCAACTTCGACGATGGCGCCAAGGTCGGTGTCGGCCTGCCGGTCTCGGTGACCTTCGACCGTCCGGTCTCCGACGACCAGCGGCGCGCCGTCGAGTCCTGGCTGCGGGTGACCACCTCCAGCGGCGTCACCGGCGCCTGGAGCTGGATCACCGACCGCACCCTGGGCCCCGGTCGGCGGGTGGACTTCCGGCCGGCGGCGTACTGGGCCCCGGGCACTACCGTCACAGTCGCCCTTGGCTCGCACGAGAGCCGGCACTTCACCGTCGCCCGCTCACTGATCGCCACCGTCGACCTCTCCACGCACCAGATGACCGTGGTCGACGACGGGACCACCAGCCACATCCCTGTCACCGCCGGGCGACCCGGCCTGGACACCTGGGAGGGCACCATGGTGGTGATGGACAAGTCCCCGGCCGTCTACATGAACTCACAGACCGTCGGCCTCGGCGACGCCTACCACGACTACTACTACTGGGCCTCGCACCTGACCGAGTCCGGCACCTACCTGCACCAGAACGCCCGCGCCGACATCTACGCGGGCAAGCAGAACGTCACCCACGGCTGCATCGGCCTGGCCGACGACGGCACCGCCAAGCGCTTCTACAACATGGTGATGGTCGGCGACGTCGTCACGGTCGTCGGCTCCTCCGCCAAGCCAGTGGTGGCCACCGGCAACGGTTACGGCGACTGGAACCGCTCCTGGTCCCAGTGGCTGGCGAACAGCACCCTGGGCGCGGTCAGCACGGCGGCCACACCCTCCTGACCGCCGGGCGACCTCGTCGAGGGCGGCCGTTCAGCCCCCGTGCGTGACGGTCCCGTTCGACATCGTCAACGCGACCAGGGACAGCGCAGTTCGTCCGGCGCGGCAGTCACCCGGTCCAGGGGAACCCGGTGAGGTCGGCGCGCAGGGCCGGGGCGATGGCGCCCGACCCTGCGCCGACTCCCCGGCGGCGAGCGCCGCCTGGGTGGTACGGCCCAGGGATAGCCGCAATGCCGCGTAGTGAGGACTTGAGACTCGTGCGCCAAGGGCCCTGAAAAGCAACGGAGCTCCCTGCTATGAACGGTGTCGACCAAGATCACTGGCTGGCTAGGAGCTCCGTTAGATGCTCAGTGGGGCCCGGGGTCGGCGTTCAGATGTCGCTGCGCTCGGCTTAGGCAGGCTGCTGTGCGGGTCTGGTCTTGACCTTCATCTGCAGGATCGGGGTGAGCAGGACCGGTCGGGTTGAAGGCGATCTCAATGTCCCTCGGATACCAGGGTAAGCTGCCCCGTTCGACGAACCCTGTGTGACCGTGGCGGGATCTGGCTGGGCGGAGCTTCTTGGCTACTGGATGACCGGACCGTTCAAGCGGAGCCCGTAGTCCAAGATCGGGTTGCGGGCACCTGGCGCGCTGATGTGCATGCTCGTGTAGCGGCCGCCGGTGAGGCCGCTGACCGTCACGGTGGCGGAATTTGACGTAGAGCCACCGACGGCGCAGTTCGGAACGCACGTGTTCTCTCGTAGCTGGCCGGTGGCGGTCGCGGTGGATCCTCCCCAGCCGGACCAGTTCAGGCTCTGCAGGGCCACGCCCCCGTCGCCGCAGGCCAGAACGAACTCTGCGGGCTGGCCGACCGGCTGCCCATCGCACCCGTAAATCACAACGTGGGTCGCCGCCGAGGGTGAGGGACCCTGCGAGCTCGGCGCGGCGTGGGGTGGGGTGGTGGTAGCGGTCACGGTCGGCTGTACCGGGTGCTCGCTCGTCGGCGGGGCCGAGATGTGCGCAGGCGATGCGGTGGCGGTGGCGCTCGGGGCGGGCGCGGCCTGGTGGGTGACAGTCGCAGTCACGGTGCGAGTCGGAGCCTTGACCGACTGGGAGGTGACACTGGACGAGCAGGCCGCGACTGCGGCCAAGGTGCCCGCCATCGCGACAGCGACCAATACACCTTTCACTTCTTCAGGCTAGGCCGAGCAGGGGGCGAAGGCGCTCATTGAATGCCGCCTGGGTTGCCCAGCTTCCTCAGTTGCTTGAAGGGACAACGGTGTGGGGAGCCGGAGCTGTTGCTCTCCGTCGTGCCCAGGGCGAGTGGCTTCGAAAGCGGTGCCGTAGGTTGTGGCCGTTCGGCAGGTCGCGTGGGCGGAGACGAGATGAAGACCGTGAGCGACTTCGTGCCGGTGCTGGGTGCACCAGTGCGGCAGGCGGAGGGCCCGCTGATCGAGGAGATCGGCAAGTCTTGGTCGGTCTCCCTGCCGGCGGACTTCGTGGAGATCGCGGGCGCCTACGGCGACACGGGCCGAAGCACTTCAAGAGCCGCGTCGCCCCGCTCAAGCCCGACGCGAAGACCGTCAAGGTTGGTGCTGGAATCCCTGGCGCAACTCTGTGCGGAGCTGGCCGTCGCGCCGCGCCGACGCCAAGGGCCAGGACGACGGGGACGACCGGGACGCGCTGCGCCGGGGCCGCCTAGCTCCCAGCTTCGGCTCCCGCCGCCATCCCGGTCCCCGCCTCCGACATCGGTTGCGGCGTCAGCCGCCTCAGCCCCTTGCGGTCGTAGTACTGCGTCATCGCGAAGCCGAAGATCAGCGCGAGCACGGCCCCGATGGCGATCATGGCCCAGGCGCGGTAAAGGCCGGCGTCGGCGCGGGCGTCGAAGTACAGGATCGAGCGCACGCCGCCGCTGAGCTGCCGCGCGGGTTCGAACGTCCCGAGGAAGCGGTAGACGGTCGGCGTCGCCTGCAGCGGGACGGTTGCACCGGAGGACGGTAGGGCCAGGGCGATGAAGACGAACATCGACACCAGCTGGCCGATGCCACCGAACGCCGCGTTGATGGCCTGGACGCCGAGGCCGATCGCGAGGCACGCGCAGTAGGAGAAGATCCACAGCAGCGGGATGTGCGAGGCTCCCATGCCCAGGATGGCAATGCAGGCCAGCATCACCGTCGAGGTGGTGAGCACCGTGATGCCGGCAGTCATCAGCATCTTCAGCAGCAGGGTCTGGGTTCGGTCGATCGGGACCGTAAGGCGGCGGGTGTGCCAGGGGCCTAGCTCGCTGTCGGCGTAGCCGAGCGCGCTGTCCACGCCGGAGCTGATCAGGTTGCCTCCGACGAAGCCGGCCAGGATCAGCAGCAAGGTGTAGTAGAACGCGGTCAGGCCCAGGCCGCTGTACTGGCCGATGGAGTGGCCCACCTGCGTGGTCACCGCCACCGGGTCGGCCAGCAGCAGGCGCGTGGTGGGGTCGGCGCCAGGCACCGCCGCGGTCAGCTGCTTGCCGATGGCCAGCGACGCCTGGTGGGCCGCGAACTGGTTGATCTGGGACGCCAGCGACGAGCCCAAGCTGCCCAGCCCCGGGTTGGTCAGGACCGTGATGGTCGGGCGCACCGAGGCCTGCGTCGTGGTGAGCGCCCCGACCGAGGCGGTGAAGTCCGGCGGGATCACCAGCGCCCCGTAGACCTTGCCCGAGGCCAGCATGCCCGGCGCCTCCGCTGGGCTGACCCTGTTCCACTGCACCGAGCCCGACGGCGAGCCCGCGACCACCGCCTGCGCCACCTGCGTGCCCAGGTTCTGCTGCTGGCCGGGCGGTGGGGCGCCGGTGTCGGCGTTGACCAGGGCGATCGGCAGGTGGTGGAGGTTGCCGTTCGGGTTCAGGATGCCGCCCATGTAGAGCAGCGCCAGGGACAGCGCGACCAGCGTGGCCAGGACGGAGGGGAACAGCCACAGCTTCGGACGGCGCACCAGCGCGGTGGCGCGCGCGAGGCCGAGGGGCTTGGCCGGGGGCACGGTCGTCACCGTAGTACGTCGCCGCAGGTGAAGCCAGGTGCGACACGTGCGAAGGTACCGTGGCGGAATATCGAACGACGGGATCGCAGGATGCGATGCAGATCCGATCCGTGGTCTTCGATGTCGGCGAGACACTCATCGACGACTCAACGTTCTGGCTGTCATGGGCGCCGCGGATCGGCGTTCCCACCACACTCTGGCTGCGCTGATCGGCGCGGTGACGGCACTGGGACGCAATGACGCTGAGGCTCGTACAGCCAGACTTCGACCTGGACACAGAGCGCTCTGCTCGTGAAGCGAGAGTACGGTGAGTAAATTGCTGAGCAGGACCTCTGCCTCGCCCTTCGCCCTGCGTTGTCTCAATTGCGTGCGGCAGGATCCTCAAGGCGGACACGTTGCGCATCCTGGCGTTGGAGCAGGCGGCGGCAAGGGCAGGAGGCCGGGGAAGCCGGTAGTGCTCCGGGCTGGACGACGAACCGGGGCGTACCTCCGAATGGGCCTGTACCGGTGGCCGGGTCGGGGCGCCCGCGCGGACACTGACGCCATGGCAGCAGAGTCTGAGTCCTCCCCAAGGTTCGCCGACGTCGTGTTCACTTCCGGCGTCGTGCTCACGATGAATCCCGATCAGCCGCTGGCCGAGGCGGTCGCGGTGCGGGACGGCCGCATCGTGGCGGTCGGCACCGGCGCCGAGATCGAACCGCTGACCGACCGCTCGACCCGGATCGTCGACCTGGGCGGCCGGTGCCTGATGCCCGGTTTCGTCGAGCCACACGGCCACGTCACCGAGGAAGCCTTCGTACTCGGACCGGCCGTCGACGACATCCGGCCCGCGACGATCCCCGCCGCCGACGACGTGGTGGCGGCTATCAAGGCCGCGGTCGCCAAGCGCGGCGGAGGTGGAACCTGCTGCTACGGCTGGGACCCGCTGCTGCAGAAGGGACTCCCGACCCCGAATCTGGCCTGGCTGGACTCGGTGGCGCCCGACACGCCCCTGGTAATCATGCACAACTCCGGGCACCTGGCCTTCTTCAACAGCGCCGCGGCGACATGGCTCGGGCTGTCGAAGGACACGCCGGATCCCGCTGGCGCACGCTTCGGCCGCACCGCCGATGGCTCCCTCGACGGCGCCGCGTACGAAGCCCGGGCCGTCGGGGCGTGCCTGCATCCGTTCATGCCGAAGCCCGGCGAATGGCCGGCAGTGCTGAACGCCGAGTACGCACGGCTGAACAAGGCCGGGGTCACGACGTGCTCGGACATGGCCTTCGACGCCAAGCTGCGACCGGCGCTGGCCGCCAGCAGCCCGACCGTCAGAGTGCGGATGTACGAGATGTCCGGGCCGAAGATGGGATCGGACATCACCCCCGACAACGGCGACGACCTCGTCAAGCAGGTCGGCATCAAGACCTGGGCCGACGGCTCGCCCTGGGTCGGGAACATCGCCACCTCCTTCCCCTACCTCACCAACGACACCACCCGGGCCCTGGGCCTGGAGCCGAACCACCGCGGCCGGGCCAACTACACGCCCGAGCAGCTGAAGGCGATCGGCGAGGCGTACTTCCCGGCCGGCTGGCAGCTGGCCTGCCATGCCCACGGCGACGAAGCCGTGGACATGGTCCTGGACGTGTGGGGGAAGCTACTCGCCGCGTATCCGCGGGACGACCACCGGCTGCGCCTGGACCACGTCGGAACCATGCGCCCGGACCAGTTCGAGCGAGCCGCGGCCCTCGGCATCACCGCCACGATCTTCGTCGACCACCTGTACTACTGGGGCGACGTCCTCGTCGACGACCTGTTCGGACCCGAGCACGGCGCCCACTACGCGAACGCCGGCTCGGCCCTGAAGGCGGGTCTGCGGATCTCCTTCCACAACGACGCCCCGGTCACGCCGGTCGAGCCGCTGCGGAACATCACCGAGGCGGTGACGCGGCTGTCGAAGTCGGGTCGGGTCCTGGCGCCCGAAGAACGGATCACTGTCGACCAGGCTCTGCGGGCGCAGACCATCGACGCCGCCTGGCAGCTGTTCGCCGACGACATCACCGGCTCCATCGAGGTCGGGAAGTACGCCGACTTCGTTGTCCTGGACGGGGACCCGCGCACCGTCGATCCGGCGCGCATCGCCGACATCCTCGTCGACGCCACGTGGCTGGCCGGACAGTGCGTATACAGCCGACACGCGCCGGGCGAAACCGAATCCTGACGGCTTCGTCACCAGCGGGCCCTCGGTCCGGTCCGGCGTAGCCGACTGGGCTAGGAGCACGACGATCGGGAGCTCCGGCTCATCGCCCTCGGCGGTCTCGCGCGTGCGCGGGCACCGCGGACGCGAGCCCCTGGGCCGGTGCGTCACCAGATACGTGAGCAGCTGCTGCTTCATGACGAGAGAGCCGCCTGCCGGTGATGGCTTCGGGCCCTGGCTGCGGCTGGGGCTGTGAGCCTGGCACTGAGGCGTGGACCGGCCGATGTGCGGGCGCTGCCGCGGCCAGGGCGGACACAGGCGCACGGCCTCGGCTGCCCGGCGTGGGGTATGCACCCAGCGCGGTGGTGCTGGATACCTTGAGGTCATGACAGCCAGGCTCGTTAGCGATGTGCATCCGTTCCCCGAGGAGACCGAGACCGATCCACGCCACCACACCTGGATTCTGACCATCACGGAGCCTGTGCCGGTCGGGTGGTGGATCAATGTGGGCAGCGGGCACAACACCGAGGTCGCGCAGGTGGACGCCTGCGACCGCGCGGCCCCGTACTACGTGTGCCGGCTCGCCACCCGTATCGCGAACGCTCATGCGGCCGGAGAGGCGGTAACGGTGATCGGTGAGCTTCCGGACTGACGGTGGCTCCGCGCCAGGGAGCCGGCGGTGCCTGGGCGCCCTACCAGCGAGGCAACGGCCTGTCACAGCCCCACTCATCGACAGGGGATCGTGACAGATCCCTCGCCCAACCAGCTCATCGGGTGTCTGGCAAGACGTTGCGGTACAGCCCAGTCGCCCGTTGGTCACCGTCGAACGGTCACTTCGCAGGCGCGAGGCCGCGATCAAGCGGCCATCCTCCGCGCACGCTGCACTATCAGCGCCCGCAGGGCCAGCCCCTGCGGACCCAGTACGACTGGCAACTGACGAGGCGACGATCAACCTCAAGACCAGATCGCCGCCCGCGGCCCCGTCACGGATCCGGTCCGCTGGGGTGGGACCGGACCCGCGGTACTGGTGGGGGTGGGCTCAGCCGGTGACCTGCAGGGTGAGTTCGTGGTCGTCGAGGTTGGCGCTGCCGGCGTTGTGGGTGACGGCGGTGAACTTCTGTTCCTTGGTGGTGCAGCCGCTCTGGTAGCAGGCGCCGGGCTGCGCCTTGTACTGCAGTTCGAGGCGTACGCCCTTGCTGCCGCTGCCCATCAGGACCTGACTGGTGGGTCGGCCGCAGAACACCCTGCCCGGGGTGATGGAGTCGGGTTCGCAGGTGAAGTCGGCGAGCTTGCGGCCGTTGTGCACGTTCTCGTAGGCGGTCATCTTGACGAGTTTGTAGGCGCCGGTGTCGGCGCGCAGGTTCGAGAACAGGGTGTGGCGTGCGTCGTCGGTGTCGAAGGCGGTGATGGCGTTGGTGGTGGTGCCGCCGGGATCCAGGACGGTGCGTCGCTCGTCGCGGGTGGTGGCCCAGCGGACGATGACGCCGCCTGCGGAGCTGACGTAGTCGTCGGGTAGGGCGCTGCCGGACGGGGTGGGGATGGTTTCGACGGTGAACCACGAGAGCATGAGTTTGATCGCGGTGTAGCCGATCATGACGAACTCGACAGTGGCGCCCAGCGGCGGGCAGACCGTGGCGGCGACGATGCCGACCAGGGAGAGCGTGTTGACCGCGATGGATTCGGCGTCCTGCTTGTCGATGCCGCTGGCGATGCCGATGACCTCGCCGAGCACGGGGACGCCGCCGACGACCGCGTAGGCCTTGTCGAGGTTGGTGGCGTTCTTGTCGCTCCAGGTGTGGGAATTGGCCAGGGCGTTGCTCAGCAGCGAGCCCCAGCTGATCATCTTCTGGTTGTTGATGGCCTTGAGGGCCTTCTTGACGCCGGAGGTCTTGGTGCTCTTCTCCAGGAAGTCCTCGCTGGTGCTGACCAGGCGGGTCACATCTGCTTCAGGCATGGCCTTGCCCGCGGCCGGCCGGGCGGGTGCCGTCGCGCGGAACTCCGCGCTGCCGTCGATGTCCTGCGCGATGTTCATGGAGCGGTCATAGGCGTCCTTCCAGTTCACCTTGCACAGGGGGCCGCCGAACTGCTGGCATTGCTCGTTGTAGGTGTCGATCTGGGCCTGGAGCGCCGATCCGATCCCCGCGGAGCCGGCACCGGCGCGAGTCGCGGAGATGCGTGCCACCGGAGCCTGGTCACTGCTCGGGAACTGTTCGACGACGGTGGCCTGGGTCATGGTCTGGCCGGCGGAGGGCCAGGGCAGCAGCGTGCGGGTGTGGATGACCTGGTCGCCCACCGTCTCGGTCAGCCGGACCACGAACGTGCCTTGCGCGGCCAGCCCGTCCATCAACGGAGTGGTGGAGGGGATGTGGAACTGCTTCTCGAGCTGGGCTGCGACCGCGTCCAGGCCGGTGCTGCCGCCGGGGTACGTTACGTCGATCTCGCGGGGGGTGGAGGTGGTCGGCGTGAAGCCGAGTTGGAGGACGTCGCCGGCGTGCGGGGTCTGGTACCCGGCGGCGTCGGTGCTGTAGTCGATGCTGTCGATGTCCGCGTCGGACCGGCTGCTCTCCACTTCAAGGGCGGTCCACTGGTCGTGCTGGGCCGGCCCGTGGACGTTCTTGGGCCAATCGGCGACCGTGCTCAACTTCTCGGGCGTGACGCCGAACCAGCCGGTGAACGCCTGGGCGGTAGTGGTGGTCACGGTGATGGTGTCGGCGCCGGGAGCTGCCGGAGTCGGGCTCGCTTGGGGACTGGTCGCGGCGGTGAGGGCGAGCAGCACTCCGCCGCACAGGGCGGTCCTCACGAGTACAGGAATCCGCAAGTTGCACCTATCTCCTAATTGGGGCAAGTAGGACGAAGCTAGCTGCGGCAGGATCGATATCGCCGCTCCCGCGCATGCCTTCACCCCAACCAGTGATCACCGACCCCGCCCTGCTGACATGGCCCTTCGAAGACGTCTAGTCGTTGCAGTCAGGCCGCCATGGCGGTCACGACCGTTCCCGGTCGCAGAGCCGGTGACCGTCCATGACTACGGCGCCGACAGTCACCGAAAGGAGCGCATCGCCCATGCGGCCGAGGCGGGCGGCTTCGCCGCAGAGATCGAGGCGCGCACGCCCGACGGCAAGGCTCGCTCCGACGTCCGCATCATCGGGGCCGACGGCCGCGAGTTCGGCTTCGAGCCCCAACTGCAGAAGAGCTCGGCGTTAGCGATTCGCCGTCGCGACCGGGCGCGGCGGGACAACGGGATCCTGCCGGTGTGGCATGTGACCGACCCGTACCACGAGTTGATCGACCAGGCGGCGTGGGCGCGAACCGACAAGGATCTGCCGGCGCAGTACATCCGCGAGGCTCAGCGCCTGGAGGTCCGCGGGGGCATCTATGAGCTGATCATGGAGAAGTGCGACCGGCGGAGTTCCTCCATCTGCCCGGTCCAGCGCACCGGACGCTGCGGCCAGTACCACCCGACCTGGAAGATCGCCGCGCGGCAGCTCGACGATCTCGTCAGGGACATCGCTGCCGGCACCTGGGTGTCCGTGGTGGAGCGGTTCGGGCGCATCACGCGTTGGTTCTGGACCTCTGAGAAGAACCGCCGCACCTACGTCGACAGCGGCGGTGAGTTCCTGGAATCCGAGCAGGTGATCCGGGCCAGCGTCCCGCGTCAACGGGACCGTCGCGCCATCGGTCCCCGCGATGTCGAGTGCATCCGCGACCGAACGGAGGCCTTCGTCCCCGGGGAGAAGCAGCCTCCACGGGACACGGGCGAGTCATTTCGACCCGTGATCACCTTGTCCGCCACCGCCGCGACGGGGAAGCCGGCGGGGCAGGCCTGCGATCTGGACGGCAGTGAGCGTCTGGAGCTGGCTGCGGCGTTGGGGTGCTCGCCGATGGACATCGGTCCGTGCGGGCGCCGCGGCGCGCCGATCGTTCGGTACGGAGACAAGGCCCGCGGAACGCTCTGCGTCGACTGCAAGGTGGGGCTGCCGTCGGTTTGACGGCAGGGCCGCACCCGGGGTCGTCGGCATGGCTTCCGCTGTCGTCGCCTTCGTCTTGACCTTGGCCCAGAAAGGTATTCGCTGGTATTCTCCCACCATGGCTGACACGACCATCAAGATCAGCGAAGAGGTGCGCGACCATCTGCGCGAGGTTGCCGAGGAACGCGGCATCTCGACGCGCGCGCTGGTCGAGGAGCTCGCAGCCTCGCTGCAGACCAAGTCCGAGCGCGAGGCCGCGGTGCAGCGCAACATCGCCACCGTCCGCGAACGGTTCGGTGTCGAGCTCACCCCGGAGGGCATCGCCGCGACCCGCAGCAAGCTCGACCAGCTCCGCGAGCAGGCCCGGGGCCGCGCCGCGTGATCGTCCTGGACCACACCACGGCCCCACTGGCTACGCGCCATCCGACGCTGCTGGGCATCGCGGCCAGCGCCCCGATAGACCCGCGGGACCGGGTCGTCATCCCACTGCTCTGCCTGGTCTCAGCACTGGGTGACAAGCAGGCCGGCCTGGTGGCGAACGATCTCGGCGCCCTGGAGGGCCTCGACTTCGCGCCGCTCGACTTCACGGCATTCCACCACGTCGAGCAGCTCGCTGCCGCCGGGGCTCCTTGGGGCCTCGGGCACGCAGTCCATGTCGTTCAAGCCTCCGGGCCGCGGGCGCACGACCGGTACGACTCGGTGATCATCACGACCGACCCCGACGCCTACTCACGCTTCACGGGCATCGTGGCCATCGACCTGGCCGGCCTGTAACAGGTGGCCAGACCGCTCCCGCTTGCGGACTGGGCTCAGGAGATGCGTCGCAGGTACACGCCGGCGGCGTCCCTGTCTGGGGTGCTCTCGCAGGCGTAGTTCTGGGTGGCGGGCTGGCCGGTGACCAGGGAGAGACAGCGCCCGAGGCCGAGCTGGCCGTAGTAGTTGGGGTGGAAGGACTCCTGCAGCGAAGGCTGGTCCACCCCTGCGAGGAAGCGGGTCCATTCGCTGGTGGCCGGGGACGGCCCCTGGCCGGGTGTGGCGAGCCGTGCGTGCTTGGTGCACACCTCGTGGGCCTGCAGGAAGTCCCGCAGGTCGAGGAACTGCACTCCGCGGCTTGCCGCGACCTGGGCGAGGTGCCGGGCGATCTGCGGGACGAGCTGGAACCGGGCCCAGTGCGAGTCGTCGTCGCGCAGCGGGCAGCCGCCCAGCAAGGTACGGTCCCAACCGCTCTGCGGGTACCGGTAGTCGGAAGCGCGCGGGATCGGGGAGGGGTAGGACTGCAGCACGAACCGGTAGCTGGAGGGTGCGCGGCCGGCGGCGGACATCACGGCGTGGATCTCGTCGATCGCTTTGCCGACGTTCCCCATCACCTTGTCGATCTTCTCGTCGATCTCCCGCTGCTGGCCCGGTTGGCAGGGCGTCTCGAGGTATTCGTAGTGCCAGACGCAGGTCTCGATGACGTCCTTGAAGTCGAGGTCGTTGCCGCCGATCGACAGGGCGATCACCCTAACGTCGTAGCGGGCGGCAATTTGCGCCAGCTGGTCGGCCTGGGGCGCCTCGCGCTTGAAGGCTTTGCCGCCGTGGCTTGTCCGGAAGATGTTGATCGTGCTCGCGCCCGAACAGGCGATGTTCAGCGCGCGGCTGGGGCCGAAGGCGCTGCGGATCTCTGCCGAGTCGGAGCGGTCGCAGCCGTTGCGGTAGCTCGCTCCGTAGACGCGCTCCGGGTCGTAGCCGTTGCCCGTCCAGGCGCGGTCGGTGCCCGCCCGGCTGCCGCTGGACGTGTCACTGTTTCCGGCCCAGCGTCCACCCTCACCGGAGATGTAGCTGTCCCCCATCGAGACCATGACGGGTGGCCCGGCGCTCGGACTGTGGGCCTGCGCGGGCACGGTGGCGCCCACGAGGCAGGTGGCGGCGAGGGGAAGCGCGAGCACGGCGGCAGAGAACCGCCTCAGGCCGCGGAGGCCGATGGCTCTAATTTCTGACATGGTGACACTCCTGACTGGGCCCGCGCTGCACCGGACTGCAGGGCACGACGGCGCGGGCGGAGAGCTCAGACCGGGGCATGGCAAGATCGCACACGAACTTACTGCCGTCAGGGGCCGACTCTGTCGTAGCTGAGCGCGGTGTAACCGACGCTGTCGGAGTAGATCTGTGAGGTGCTGGCCGCCCCGTAGGAGTTGACGGCCTCGGCCTGCAGCCGGATCGTGGTCGGGCCGGTGACCTTGATCAGCTCGCTGATCGGTGCGGTGGCGTTGCCACCATCCAGTGCGTTGTCCGTACGGTTGTCGATGATCTGATAGACGAGCCGTTCGCTCTGCGGCACCTCGGCGCCGGAGGTGGCATCCCACAGTCGCGCGACGATGTAGGAGTTGAACGGCGCGTTGCCGATGAGACGTCCGCGGACGTCCGCGTCGAGTTCGTAGGTGCCGGCCCTGGGCAGGGTGACCTCCAGCGGGGTGTCGGTCCAGCCGCCCGGAGCGCCTGCTGGCAAGTTCATGGCCGTGCCCAGCTTCGCGATGCCGCTGGCGCCAGGGCACCGCGGTGCCGCACTCGCAGTGCCGGCTGCGGCCGCGAGGGACACCGCGCTCCCCAGCAACACACTGATGGCAATGCGGCTCGTAGGCCGGATTGGCATGGTTCCTCCGTAGAGATGGCGACCGGATCAATAGTCAATCCAGCAAAGCGGCGCAGAAAATTACCCCTGCTGGACTTGTTCGTGCACGTTATCCAGTCAGTGGTGGAATTCCGAAATTTCGACCAGAGTTGCTCCCTCCCTCCCCATTTCGTTCGTCAGGAACTGAGTGGGCAGGGAGCGAGCGAGGAAGCGTGCGGAGCGGCGCGGCGACCGCCAGACGCAACCTTCGCGAGCAGGCCCGGGGCCGCGCGGCGTGATCGTCCTGGGCCACCCCCATCCAGGCGCCCGAGAGGGCCGTCGGCTGAACCTCCGTCACCGGCCCTGCAGGTACGCCCGGCGAGCCAGGACGAGGTGGCGCCAGCGCTGCCGGATGATGTCCTCGCCGTCGAGACAGCGCACCGGCTGCGCACCATTGGCCCGCGGCAGGTCAGCCATGAAAGCGCCGATGTCCGCGAGGTAGGCGAAGTCCCAGCCGGCGGTGCGCCGCTGGAGCTCGGCCACAGCCTGCTCGACGTCCGCGTGGTCCGTCACGGCGTAGTGGAAGCCGCGGGCGAGCAGCAGGTCGGCGCCGAGAGCGGAGACGCCCGCCTGCTCGATCTCCGCGGCGAGCCCGCGGTAGCGGGCCTCAAACGGGCTCGCCCGGGCACCGAAGTGCCCGGCCCAGCGTCAGCCCACGCAGGTCCGCGACCCGCTGGAGCCGACCGCGACACGGAACTGCCCGCACTGCCAGCAGCCGATCACGATCGTCGCGCTGCTGGCCACCCCAGAGGCCGCTCGGCCGACCACGCCCCGTCACCGCACCGACGTCGTCCCGCTGCGGCGGACCCCATGACCCGCAGGTCGGTGGTCACTCGAACGGCTCGTCGCTCCAGCGGAACCAAGCTCGATCACCGTCGATATGCAGCAAGAACTCCGCAACCGGGCCAGCAGGGGCAACCAACTGGAACGTCTCCCTGATCTCGCGGAACACCGCATCCCACTCGTCGAGGTCTTCCTCCTCGACGAGCGCGAGTTCACGGTCGAACAGCGGCTTAACGTCGGCGAATCCCCCTGCCGGAACGAAGCGCCCGGACAGCCAGGGGAAGTCGCCCTCCTCGATGACGATCTCGCCGACGACCTCTTCCGCCCGGCGAAGCTGCCAGACATCCCCTTCGTTCCACACACCAGCCGGCTCTCCAAAGACACGGGACCGCACGCAGCCTGCCATCCGGGTCTGACACTGGCGCGGCGAGGGTCCAACTGCTCCGTCAAAGACCACCAGGGCCTGGCGACTTTCGGTCGCCAGGCCCTCAACCCGTCGCTGCCCGCTCCCCAGATTCCCCACTTCGTTGCCCATCGGACGAACTGAGGCGACCAGCATCCCCGGTCAATTTCGAGGGTCTGACAGGAGTTCCGTGAAACGCCAGGTCAGGGCCGTGCATGCAGGATCGTTTCCTTATGGGATCACCTCCTCATGGAGCCTGGTGCCATCGAGCAGGTGCTGTTTCACGGAGCCGTTGTTGAGCTGAAGCAGCTGAGCATCTGCGCTGATCTGGTCACCGCGGAGATGACGGCTCGGGGCGATCCGCCCCCGTGCCCGGATTGCTCCGTCCGCGCGAAGCGCGTCCACTCCTGGTACTGGCGCACTCTCGCTGAACGGCCCTTGATCGGCAGGCGGCTGACGATACGCCTTTGCGTGCGGCGCTTCTTCTGCGACCGTCGTCAGTGTCGTCGGCTGACTTTCGTCGAGCAGGTCCAGGGCCTGAGCGAGCGCCACCGCCGGTCCGCCCTCGGGTTGAAGCTGTGGCTGCAGGCGATCGCCACCGAGCTCGGAGGTCGCCCGGGGGAACGCCTCTGCCGGAGGATCAATCTGCAGGCCAGCCGCACCCAGTTGCTGGGACTCCTGCTGGCACCGGAGGTCCAACAGCAGGCCCCCCGCGTTCTGGGCGTCGACGAGTTCGCGTTCCGCAGGGGCAAGACCTACGGCACTGTGCTCGTGGACATCGAGGCCGGCCGTGTCGTAGACGTGCTGCCCGACCGCACCTCGGAGACGTTCGCGGACTGGCTGCGGAGCCACCCCGGGGTTGAGGTCGTCTGCCGGGACCGGGCCACCGCCTACACGAAGGCGATCAAGGAAGCCGCACCGCATGCCACCGAGGTCGCCGACCGTTGGCACCTCTTGCAGAACCTGGCCGCCGCAGTCGAGAAGACCTGCCACCAGCACCGCTCCTGCCTGCGCAAGAGCATCGAACAGCACGAGCCGCCCGAACCGCCGGCCATCGATCTGCCGCCGCTTCAACTGCCCCGCACCCCGATCGTCGAGCGCACCCGCGACCGCTATGCGGATGTGCACCGACTGCTGGACGAGAAATGGACGATCAGCGCGATCGCCCGCCAACTCGGCCTGGATCGCAAGACGATCCGACATTTCAGGGAGACCAGCCTGGACGAACTCCTGGCCCGAGCCTGCGACCGCAGCCCCAACGGCGTCCTGGACCCTTTCAAGCCGTACCTGAACAGCCGCTTCGTCGCCGAATGCACCACCAGCCGGCAGCTGTTCACCGAGATCTGCGCTCGCGGCTACCACGGCGGTTACTCGACTCTCAACGCTTACCTGGCCAAGCTCCGCACCGGCACCGCCGAACCCGTCCGCGCAGAGATCCCCAGCCCCCGCCGCATCACCTCCTGGATCATGCGACCTCGCGAGACACTCAGCGAACGGGACGAAGAGCGCCTGCTCGACGTCAAGATCGCCTGCCCAGACATCGCCCGTGTCTGCGACCTCGCGAGGGTCTTCCGTGACTTGGTCGTCAACCGTCGCGGGCGACTCCTGCCGGACTGGATCCGCCAGGCCGAACAAGACGCCCCCGCACCGATGAGCTCGTTCGCCGGCTTCCTGCGCCAGGACCTCGACGCCGTCACCGCTGGCCTCACCCTCGAATGGAGCTCGGGCAAGGTCGAAGGGCACGTCAACCGGATCAAGACCCTCAAGCGAGCAATGTACGGACGGGCCACCTTCCGACTACTGCGGACCCGGATCCTCACCGGTGCGCAGCCCCTGGCTGGTCACGGAATCCAGCCGGCTGTCACTCGCTCAGGCACCGAGAAATCGGTCCGGCAGTCAGGACAGTCGGCCCGTCCGAACACGTAACGGACGCCGCGGGCCACACTCGCCTGCCCGTCCGCCGTGGCCCGGGTGAACAACCTGCGCGAAAGCCCCTCCAAGTCCTGCGTCTGCGCCGGTCGCAGGGGCGTCTTCTGTGCCTCGTTCAAGGCGTCTTCGTCGCTGGTGCAGAAGCCGTCGTCCTGCCCGATGACGAGGAGGACGTTCACGCCGCAGTAGGGGCAAGCGACTTCGTACTCCCCGGTGTGCAGACCGTCCAGGCAGCGATCCCAGACCTCGACTCCTTCGAAGGAGAGAAGGGCCTGAAGCAGGTTCACGTACTCCTCGGGCTCGGCCGACTGGCTCAGGCGACGATCAGCGAGATCACGCAGCACTGCGATCGACGTGGCGAAGACCGTCAGCGGGCTGTCGGCCTCCGACAGGCTGGGAGAGCAAGCTGCGATCGCTCCGGCTGCCAGCAGCACCCAGCCCTGATCGTCTGTGCTGCACGCTGCCGCCATCTCGGACAGTCGCGGGAGAGCTGCGAAGCTGGCGGTGAAAGCGGTGTCCAGCTGCGGGCACAAGTGATCCATCAGCTCGGACCACACACCGCTCGGATCGGCCTCGAAGCGGTCCAAGAGACCGGGCACGTGCTCCGCGGAGCCGCACGCGTCGTCAAGGGTCGACCAGTCCACCATGCGCACATCCAACCAGGCGCCCCCCGAGTGGACGGCATCAGGTCAAGCGGCGGATCCAAGATCCTTCACGGAACTCCTGCCAGACCCAATTTCGACCGTCCCCATCATGGTCAAGGTGATCGCGCGCAGGTTGACTTGGTGTCCCGCCTGGCTCAGGTCAGAGGGTCGTCGCCACGCTGGGGTCGGGCAGCAGGGTGGCAAGCGGCCATAGTCGCGCCGTCCCGTCCATGCTCGCTGTGGCGAGCAGGCGGTTGTCGGGGGAGAACACCACTGACCGGACGCTGTTGCTGTGGCCGATCAGGGCTTTGCCGTGGGGGTGGCCGGTGACCGGGTCCCACAACCGCACCCTGACGTCGCCATCGGTGGTAGTGAGCGCGCGACCGTCGGAGGCGAAGGCCGCCGTCCCGTCCCTGCTTGCGACGGCGAGGAGGCGGTTGTCGGGGGAGAACGCCACTGATGGGGCGCCGCCGGAGTGGCCGGTGAGGGGTTCGCGGATGGGTTGGCCGGTGGCTGGGTCACACAGCCACACCGTGCCGTCGGCGCCTGCAGTGGCGAGGAGGCGGCCGTCGGGGGAGAACGCCACCGACCAGACGCCACCGATGTGGCGGCTGAGGGGTTGACCGTGGGGTCGGCCGGTCGCCGGGTTCCATAGCCGCACCGTGCCCTCGGCGCCGTCGGCACCTGCGGTGGCGAGGAGGCGGCCGTCGGGGGAGAACGCCAGCGACGCGACGCCACCGTAGTGGCCGCTGAGGGGTTCACGGGTGGGTTGTCCGGTGACCGGGTCCCACAGCCACACCGTGCCGTCGCCTACGGCGGCGGCGAGGAGGCGGTTGTCGGGGGAGAACGCCACCGAGAAGACGGTGCCGGAGTGGCCAGTGAGGGGTTCGCGGATGGGTTGTCCGGTGGCCGGGTCCCACAACCGTACCGTGCAGTCGGCGCCGGCGGTGGCGAGGAGGCGGTTGTCGGGGGAGAACGCCACCGACCAGACACTGTTGGTGTGTCCGGTGAGGGGCTGGCTGTGGGGTCGGCCGGTGGCCGGGTCCCACAGCCGTACCGTGCAGTCGTTGCCGGCGGTGGCGAGGAGGCGGCCGTCGGGGGAGAACGCCACCGAGAAGACGGTGCCGATGTGGCCGATGAGGGGGAGCCCGTACGACGGCAGCCTCGTATACAGGGAACTGACCAGCGCTTCTATACGATCCTGCGTCAGCTCTGCCGCGGCGTGCAGGCGCGCGACCTGAAGTACAAGCCCGTCGCGTTCCTTCTGCAACGAGGCGAAATCCTCAGAGACGGCGGAGCCCTCGGTGCCCTGGATAAGAGCCCCGGGCTCGGGTACGGCACCCGTCTCCCGTCGCCACAGCCGCACCGTGTGGTCGTCGCCGGCGGTGGCGAGGAGGCGGGCGTCGGGGGAGAAGGCCACCGAGCGGACGCCGCCGGTGTGGCCGGTTAGGGCTTCGCCAACGGGTTGGCCGGTGGCCGGGTCCCACACCCGCACCGTGCCGTCGCTGCCGGCGGTGGCGAGCAGGTGCCCGTCGGGGGAGAACGCCACCGCGTAGACGGGGCCGGTGTGGCCGTTGAGGGGTTCGCTGACGGGTTGGCCGGTGACGGGGTCCCACAGCCGCGTGCCTTCGCTGCCGGCGGTGGCGAGCAGGTGCCCGTGCGGGGAAAAGGCCGCCGACCAGACGGGGTGGGTGTGGCCGTTGAGGGGTTGGCCGTGGGGTTGGCCGGTGACGGCGTCCCACAACCGCACCGTGAGGTCATGGCTCGTGGTGGCGAGGAGGTGCCCGTCGGGCGAGAAGGCCGCCGACCAGACTGGACCGGTGTGGCCGTTGAGGGGTTGGCCGTGGGCGTGGCCGGTGACGGGGTCCCACAGCCGCGTGCCTTCGCTGCCGGCGGTGGCGAGCAGGTGCCCGTCGGGGGAGAACGCCACCGACCAGACGGGGCCGATGTGGCAGATGAGGGGTTGGCCGACGGCTTGGCCTGTGGCTGGGTCCCACAGCCGAACTCCGGTGTTGCCTGCGGTGGCGGCGAGCAGGTGCCCGTCGGGGGAGAACGCCACCGACCGGACGATGCCGTTGTGGCCGATGAGGGGTTTGCGAGCGGGTTGGCCGGTGGCCGGGTTCCACAGCCGCACCGTCCCGTCGTTGCCGGCGGTGGCGAGGAGGTGCCCGTCGGGGGAAAACGCCACCGAAAGGACCTCGTCGGAGTGGGCCTTCAGGATGCGGTTCGCCGAATACGTCCCCAACGTGGGATCCGGCATGGGGGACAGGGGATCGGGCTGCCGAGGGGCGTGTTCTTCGTCGGGGTCGGTCCGACGCGGCTCGGTGGCGTCGGGTACGAGCCGGGGGCGCGGCACAGGCATTAGGCGGGCGTCGACGCGTGAGCGTTCGAGTTCCTGCCAGCGGGTGCGGAACTGCTTCACCCGTGCGTCGTCACGGCTTACGGGGTGGCCGTCCTCAAGCATGAGCAGGGTCTGGACCAGGGCGATCAGGAAGTCCAGGCGTGGCAGGCGTTTGCCCGCCAGGGCCTCGCTGACTGCGGAGGCCGACAGCGGCCGCGCTTTCGGCGCGGCCTTCTCCACCTCGCGCAGCGAAGGGTTGCCGCAGGTGATCCGCAGCTGGCGCAGTTCCCCCGCGAAGACGGCGAGCTCCTGCGCATAGCTGGCCGGGACCGGCTGCTGCGGGTCGGTGGTCGGGTCGGCCACGAGTGTCCCCCTGACAGTGTGTGAGGATCACCGTAGAAGCCCCGAGAACGGCAGGCACCGAAAACGGCCGAACAGCATCGGATGCGAGCGTTGTTCGGCCGATCCGCTGTGGCGTACGGTCCTGGCCAGTGCCGATCGGTCTCGCGCGGGATCGTTCGTGTGGTGGTGGGTCGCCGCCGGATCGGGGCTGCACTGGTGGGCATGGACACCAACGACCCCACCCAGCAGACCGCGGCGGCTTCCGCTGCCGCGACCGTCGCGCCGTCGCCAGCCCCCCGGATCTCGGACGACACTGCCGTCCGCCCGGCCAACCCCGTCCCGCCGGCCCCGACCCACGAGCGGGTGCTGGACCTGGTGGCCCTGCTGGTCCTGATCGCCCTGGCCGCCGCCGTGTTCACCCTGGCCGGCCCCGGCGCTTTCACCGCCGTCACCAGCGTGGGCATGGGCCTGTTCGCCACCTGGCGCTCACACCGGCCCCCGCGCCAGTGACGAGGTGCAGGCGGGGCCGCGCCGGGGGCCCCAGGGGGCCGGCCGCGGTCGTCGGCGTCGTCGTGGACGGCCGGGCAGGGCCTGAGCCGCGGCGACCCGGATGGGGTTGAGTGGCAAGGGGCCATAGTCGCGCCGTCCCGTCGCTGCTCGCGGTGGCGAGCAGGCGGCTGTCGGGGGAGAACATCACCGACCGAATGCTGTTGCTGTGGCCGATCAGGGGTTTGCCGTGGGGCTGGCCGGTGACTGGGTCCCACAACCGCACCCTGACGTCGCCTCTGGTGGTGGTGAGCGCGCGACCGTCAGAGGCGGACGGCGCGCCGGCGCCGGCGCCGGCGCCGGCGCCGGCGGGGGCGAGGAGGCCGTCTGGGGAACCGGTCAGGGTGCACCCAAGCACTGCGATGTATCGATTCCTACCCATGTTGCTTGGAGGTGGGTAGAATTTGATACATGGATGCGTCTGGCAGGCTCGAATCACGGTTGAGCGCCCTGCCGCCGACATTCACGACCGCCCAGGCACGCAGGGCTGGGCTGGCATCAAGGGATCTCGCGACGCTGGTTGCCGACGGCGAGATCGAGGAGCTGTCCAGAGGCGTCTATCGTCTCGCGTCCGCCCCTGAGGCCGCTCATCTCGACTTGGTGGCTGTCGCGCGTCGTGCCCCGTCGGCGGTGGTGTGCGGCGAGTCCGCTCTGGCGTTGCACGATCTGATCGACGACGTCCCCTCGGCTGTCCATATCGCGGTGCCTCGTGGCTCGCACCGCCCGAAGATCTCCTATCCGCCCACGGTCGTCTCTCAGTACGCGGCGGAGACCTTCATGATTGGTGTCGAACCGTTTGAGGTCGCCCCTGGTGAGACAGTCCAGGTGTACGGCCGGGCGAGGTCGGTTGTAGACGCCATGCGCTTGCGACACCAAGTCGGGGACTCCTTGGCCCTGTCGGCCCTGGGACGCTTTCTGCGAACCGCAGGACCCGGTCCGGTCGCCGAACTGACCAGGATCGCCCGTGAGCTCGATGCCCTGGCGACGATCCGGCCCTCGGTGCAGGCGGTGCTGGCCTGATGGCGAACATTCCACGCGACACAACCCTCGACCTTCCACCGGTTCCACGGGGCGCCGAGCGCCCGGGTATTACCGCTGTCCGCGACGGCTATGTCATACGTCACGACGTTCATGATGGCATCGGTGGGCTAAGGAACGGCCCCATTCCACGTGGTACGTGGTACCGCCGCGACAGGCGGGAACCGGGACTCCGGGCAGTGTCGGGTGCTGGCCGGGTGAGGTGCTCAGGCCGGGCAGGCAGCTTGGAAGCCTTGGCCATCAACCCTGGAGCGTGGCCATCTACCGTGCAAAGTCACGGAGGCGAGAAGGCTTCCGTTTGGCGTGCACGGCCCGATACATTCATGACTTGCAATAGATTGCGATAGAGTGCTAGTCTTGGCTCCATGGCGTTGTATCGGGACATCTACACCGACCTCCGCCGGCGGATCGCCGCCGGCGAGTGGGCGGTTGGGGAGCAACTCCCCGATCTGGGCGCACTCAGGGAGTGTTATGGGGCCTCTCTGAACACCGTCCGCAGGGCGACCAACGATCTGCGCGACGAAGGCGTGCTCCGGATTTCCCAAGGCGAGGGCACCTTCGTGGCGGCACTGCCGCAGCCGACAGGCGAGGAGCTGCTGGAGCGACTGCGTCGCGCCCAAGTGGCGATCGGCGACGCCATCGCCGCCCTGGAGGCCGTGAACCGGCTGCCCGCGACCACCATGCCAGAAGGGGAGCCTGATGCCCGGTAGCGACGACGACATGTTCGCCGGCGTCGACGCGCTGCTGGCCGCCGTGAAGACCGGGACCGTACTGCCCGTCCCTACCGAGCGAGTTCGCCTGCGGGAGGCCGCAGGGCTGACTGTCGCCGCAGTGGCACAGGCTCTGGGCACCCGCACCGCGACATTGGAGTCCTGGGAAGCCGGCCGCACCGAGCCGACCGGCGACCGACTGACCGCCTACCGGCGACTGTTGGAGGGCCTGGCCCAGCGCTACTCCGCCACGCCAGCCCCCGCGGAGTCGCCCGCCCCGGCCCCCGCGTCGACGGCGACTTCCGCTCCAGACCGCGCCGCCGACCCGATGCGGCCCGTCCCGGTCGTCACGGCCGCACCCCAGCCCCCGGCTGCGCCTGTCGCAGCTCCCGCCCCCGCTCACGCGCAGCCGCCCCGCCCCAACACGCGGGCCGATACGCCCTCCCGGCGTCCTACTCCGGCCCGCACCAGCGGTCGGCCAGCCACGCAACGCCCCGGCGAGTCCGCTGCTCGGTGGTGGCCCGCGGTCGCCCTGGACGTCGCGGCGGACGGCTGGGTGCTGGACGTGCCGCAGGTCCCGGCTCCGGCCGGACCGAAGTTGACCGACCTGTTCACCTGGTTGGGCACCGGCCTGCCGCTGCGGATCGAGCGGCTCCACGCCGCGGGCCGGGGCGGCGACGGCATGGTGGTGCTGACCGCCGGCGCGCTCGCCCAGCTCGGCCTGCCGACCACGCTGCCGTCCACGGACAGGGCCCTGACGGCGCTGCAGGTCAGGCTCGCGAAGGCTGCCGCGAGCGTCGGGATGGAGGTCTCCGACCAGATCGGCCCGACGTTCCGCGCGTTCCGCCGCAAGGGCTCGGCCGGCGGCCCCCGCACTTCGCTGGGCGTGCTGGTCGCGCCCTGGCTGGGGCAGGGCGACGCCCGTCAGCAGGCCACCAGCGCCCTGGCCGCGCCACTCGCCACCGGACCCGACGGCAGCTTGGACGGGCTCACTTTGGCGCGCCGGATCCGCGCCTTCACCGCGGACCTGGGCGTCGCCCCGGGCGCGAGCACGGCGTCGACCGCGATGCTGCTCCTGGACGCGGTCCGTCCCCGGATCGAGTGGGTGCGGGACGAGACGACGGGGGAGTGGACCTCGCATCTGCGCGACGGCGCGCTCCCGGCGGGCGACCTGTGCGTCGCGCCGGCGGCCGGGGCGCGGCACCCGCTGACCCGTCAGCTGCTGTCCCAGGGTGGGGTGGTGTGTGAGGAGGAGGACTACAAGTGGTGGGCCCGGCCGCTCACCGAGGACGAGGCGAAGAAGCCGTTCGCGGTCGCGGTCGACGTGTGCGCCTCCTATCTGTCCGTCACCGAGTCCCTGCGCCTGCCGGTCGGCCCGCTCAAGCTGGTAAAGCAGCCGGTGTGGGACGAGAAGATCGCCGGACTGTGGTGGTGCGATTTCACCGCCACGCCCGTGGACGAGTTGCTGCCGCACCCGGCGACGTTCCACGGGATGCCGCCGACCGGACCGGGCTGGTACGCCACCCCCACCGTCGCCTACATGGCCAGCACCTACGGCTTCAACCCGGGCACGATCACCGATGCCTACCTGTCCGTGCACACGGCGCCGATGTTGAAGGAGTGGACGGGCCGCGTACGGGCGGGGTACAAGCGCGCCTACGCCGTCCTCGGCCTGGTCGACGGCCTCGGCCCCGAGGCGTTCCTCGCCATCTACGCCCTCCACAAGGACATCGGCTCCGACCCCGAGTTGGCTGACGCGCTGACGCTGGCCGGGCTGTACAAGAACGTCTACAAGGGCGGGATCGGCAAGTGGGCCGACTCCGCACGCCACCTGGACGACCAGACGTGGCTGGAGAAGGTCGCCGCCTCCTGGGCGTACCGGCCGGAGATCCGGTTCCACATCATCGCCGCCGCCCGCATCGCCGCGCACCGCCGGCTGCGCAAGACGCTCCAGCTGACCGGCCGGGCCCCGATCGCGGTCAACGTCGACTCCTACCTCTACGCCGCCGACGCCCCGTCACCGATCGAGCTGCTGCCGGTCAAGGAGGACGGCTCCCCAGTGCCCGGCGCGCTGCGCCTGGGTATCGCCCCCGGCTCTCACAAGCACGAGTCCTCCTTCCCGCTGGCTGCGGCGGTGGCGGTGATGGAGCGCCGTGAGCATCCGTCCCGTCTGGTCCACCAGTACGGCACCGACGGCGGCCTTCTCGCCCAGGCCGAGGGCGGCATCGCGGAAGACGGTGAGTTCTGATGGCGGGCAGGGGCATGTTCGGCCGGGTCCGCGAGGCGCTGTTCCCTTCACGCAAGGCCCCGGTGCACACCACCACGCAGGCCGCGCAGGTGAGGGACAAGATGTTCGGCGGCTCCACCAGGGCCATGGCCGTCGCCTACGGCGTCAGCCAGCGCACGGTGGAACGCTGGATCAAGGGGACCCGCACACCCCCGGAGCTTTCCCGCGCCGCCGAGCGGCGCTGGGAGAAGGAGAACGCCGCCCGAGCCCGCCAGGGCCGGCCACCGCTCCCGCGCCCGACCACCTCGGCCGACCGGCTGGCCAACGACGCGGTCCGCGTGCAGACCACCGACCGCGGCCGCGGGCGCAAGGCCAGGCAGCTGGCACAGCTTGGCGCCTTCTCCGGCCACACCGCGCGCGTCGGCCGGGCCACCACCTTCAACATCCGCGGTTCGGACGCGGTCCGCTCCCGCGACGTCCACGTCACCTTGACCGGCGAGCAGGCCGCCGCCCTGGCCCTGGCCGACAACGAGGATGAGGTCCGCGTCGTCATCGGCCAGGCGTTGGCCGACTACTTCAACGGCGGCCCGTACGGAGGCTTCGTCGCCCAGGACTTCGAATGGGACGAGGGCGACTTCGACGTCCGCTGACCGGGGCACCGGGGGTATTGACCTGGCGGCATCGGGCTCGGGAGGGCTTGCATGCCGAGCGCGGTCTTCCACTCGTTGGCGGCCAGGGCGAGGTCGCCTGACGGGCGACGCTCGCCGTGGAGCAGAAGGGGTGTGCCCTTCCGACAGGCCCGGCCGGGCCGAGGCGGCTTTCCCTTCTTGCCGTCCCCGCCTCGTCAAGGTTCGTGGCGGTGCGTGGTCAGCTGACCGTCAGTTGCCATCTGATCTCCCCGTCGTGCCATTGGTCGGTGGGAGCGAGGCCGGCTGCGGCGGCCACGGCGGCGGATGCCTTGTTGTCCGGGTGGATGTGGGCGCTGACGGTGTGCACCGGCTGTTCCCTGAGCCAGTTGACGAGTCCTTGGGCCGCCTCGGTGGCGATGCCTCGCCGCTGCCAGGCAGTTCCCACGACCCATGCGATCTCCGCGGTGGCTCCCCGGTCGTCCTCGATGATCGTGGCCTGGACGTAGCCGGTCAGACAGGCCGTCTCGCGGAGCCGGATCACCCAGTTGCACCAGGATTCGGTGGGGCGGGCTGAGCCGGCCGTCCAGCGTTCGTAGCGGACGCGCAAAGCCTGGGCCGTGTCCGGGGCGCCGCCGGTGAAGGTGTGCAGTTCGGGGTCGGACAGCACCGTGGCCATCTCGTCGGCGTGCTCGACCCGCAGGGGAATTAACGACAGCCGGTCGGTGTGGATGGTTTCGGGCTTGCGGGTGTTCACTCGGCCTCCTGGTTGGGATGTTCGACGAAGCTACCGCTGCCTCAGCGGGGGCGATTCACGCTCGTGCGGGTGTTGCACCCGCGCGGCGCCGCCACACCCGTCATTCGGAGGCAGCCGGCACCCGGTTGAACACCCGCCCGGCCAGGTCGATCGCGACGACCGCGCCGTTCTCGTCGCGGCTGAAGAAGCCGCGCTGCCCCGTGAGGCCGCCCTCGGTGATGATGTACTCGTCCCCGTCGCCGGGGAGCAAGCCCATGGCGGCCGGCTCGTAGTCCGCGGGCATCTCGTCCGTCGAGGCCGCACGGATCTCCGGCTTGATCGCGGCCGCGAGTGTCAGCCCGTTCCCGTCCGTCGCGATGGTGAGCGTCATGACATCGATGTCGTACCCGCCCACGATCTCCTGGGCGCGCGCCGCGTCGTACGGGATCGGCTCGGGGTCCCGGTCGAGAATGCCAAGGTAGTTCTCCAGCGCCCAGCGGACGATGGCCTGGTTGCACGTGGTGCCGTCCGGGCCGGCATTGGACGTCACGACGATGGCGAAGTTCCGGTCGGGCACGATGAGGAACTCGGCGAACTGGCCGTTCGCCGACCCGCCGTGCCCGAACGTGTGAACGCCGTCCACGTCGCGCAGGAACCAGCAGATGCCCAAAGCGTCGCCGAGCGAGCTGGCCTGCAGCGCGACGGTCGGGACCCGCATGTGCCGCACCGCCTCGGCGGGCAGCACCTGGGCACCGCTCGGTGTGCGACCGTCGGCGAGGTGGACCTGGGCCCAGCGAAGCAGGTCCGACACCGTGGAGTTCAGGCCCCCGCCCGGGTTCTGACAGCGTGGCACCTGCCATTCCTGTGCGACGGAGAGCGTCCCGTCCTCAGCGCGGTTGTGCCCTTCCGCGAACCGGCGGGCGCGGACGTCCTCGGGGGCGAAGAAGCTGTTGGACAGGCCCGCGGGCTCGAGTACGAGAGCGGAGACGGCCTGCTCGTACGTCAGACCCGTGACCTTCTCCAGGATTCGCCCGACCAGGTTGTATCCCGCCTGGCTGTAGGAGGACCGGGTCCCGGGGGGCGCGATCTGCCTCAGCTCGGGGAACTTCGCCACGAACTGGGCCAGGGCGTCGTCCCCGTCACCGGTGTCGACGAGGAGGTTCCACTCCAGCCCAGCGGTGTGGTTGAGCAGGTTCAAGACGGTGATCTCCGTAGCGGCCTGCTCGTCTGCCAGTTCGAGCTCGGGCACGTATCGGCGCACCGGCGCCTCCAGCTCGACCCGCCCGTCCGCGACCAGGCGCATCAGCGCGGTCGCGGTGAACGACTTGGTGATCGAGCCGATCTGGAACAGCGTGTGCTGGTCGACGGGCAGTGGGTTGTCGAGGCTGGTCATACCGTGGGCGGCGAAGATCTCCTGGCCGTCGGCCCAGATGCCGACGGCGACGCCCGGGATGCCGAACTTGGCGGCCGTGGCCTGGACGACATCGGACAGCTTGTCCTGGGACATTCCGTTCCCCTGTTCGCGCTATGTGTGCGGCGTCGAGCTCGGTCGCGCGGCGCCCCTGCGGAGACTGCACTTGCACTGTGTTCAAGTAGAACGGTACGGCAGTACTTGAACACAGTGCAAGTCCCTTCCTGAACTATGTTCAAGTCCGCTATGTTGAGCGCATGCCCCGCGACACCCTGACCCGCGAACAGATCGTCCACGCCGCCGTCGAACTACTGGACGCCGAAGGCATGGAAGGCCTGAACATGCGCGCCCTGGGCAAGCGGCTGGGCGCCGCGGCCACCGCCGTCTACTGGCACGTGGGCAGCAAGGACGACCTCATCGCACTGGCCGGGGACCACGTGTGGAACGAGATCGCACTGCCCGACCTGCAACGATGCAGCCCCGACGACTGGCGGCCGGCCGCCACCGACATGGCAGACGGCCTACACGCGATGCTCACCCGCCACCCCTGGCTCGTGCAGGCATTCGGCTCCTTGCTGATGGCCGGCCCCGGAAAGGCCCGGCACGACGACCACAACCTCGCCCTCTACGAGGCGGCAGGATTCACCGGCGCGCGCGCAGACCAGGCGGCGGCCGCCGTCTTCACCTTCGTGCTCGGAAACGCCGTTGGGACGGCCGCCGCTGCCTCCCTCACCCGCAAGCTCGACCGTGAGGGCGACAACGCCGCCCAGTCGATGCGTGAAGGCATGGCGAAGGCCCGCGAGGTCGCTTCCTCCTTCCCGCGGTTGCGCGCGCGCCTGGAAACGGCCGCCGCCGACTACGGCGCGGCGCCGGACGACACCTTCGCGTTCGGCCTGCGCGCCGTCCTCGCCGGGCTGGAAAGCCAACGCGACGCTGCCGACAGCTTCGAAAGCGCGTAATCCACGCCCGGAAACCGCAGGCTTACGACGACCACCGCAGTGTGCGACCCCCCGTTCGATGATGGGACCTGGTCATGACCGCGGTCTGCGGCGCGAGTTCGTGACCGGTCGAGCGCTGAGCTGCGTGTCCGCTCGGCGGACCGGCCCCCTCGCTCTCCCCGCAACAGGTGGTGCGGGCCGAGCGTACTCGCACCCTCCCGGGGGCGCCGCCCCCGGACCCCCGCCAGCGCCCAGGCGGCGCTGGACCCGCCCTACCTGGGGGAGCCTTGCGGCTTCCCCCAGACCCCCTTACGCCACGCACGGCGCCGTGCCGGGCCGAGGGCGGCCCGGCACAGCACCGTGCCCAGATGCAGCGGGTTGCTGTCGAAGGGGGCTGAGGAGCAACCCCCCGATCGCCGTCGCCTGCCCTCGCGTGTGGCTCACGAGAACTGACAGAGGATCGCGGCGAAAGACAGGTCAGTCCAGGACCAGGATCAGACCCGGAACGACGACCACCCGGCACCTCCCTTACGGGTACAAGAGGGGGTGCTGGAAAGCCCTTGGGGCGCCTGGGTCTATGAGGAACCAAGGGCAACTCAAGGGGCGATCAACAGCCGTACGTGTTCTCCTACGGGGCCGGTGACGGGAAGTCACAGACCCGTTGAGAGGAAGGAAGCAGCCGCTTAAGGGGAAATCAACGACCGCTCGAGAGGATGCTGACAACAGGTCACTGTTGCTCCACGAGCCAGTCTGAGGATCCAAGAGACCCTTCCTCCTCGCCCCCACGACCCGCTTCGTGCCAGCATTTGTATTAGTCCTTGTGCGGAGGTCCGTTGGGGCTGACGCCAACGGGGGAAGCGGGCTCCACCCCACTGATGCACGGACTGTTGCTGCGTGAGCCAGCGATGTGAAACCCTCGCTCGAACCTGTTGCTGTACGAGCCACAGAAAGGAGGTGGCGATGGGCAAGATGAAGCCGCAGACCGCGCAGCTGGTGAACGCGGACACCGGAGAGCTCGTGGAGGTGACCACGACCTTCAGGGCGCTCCAGGAGACGTACCTCTTCGACGGGGCCTACACCCCGCAGAGCGACGGGTTGTGGCTGAAGCTGCTCGACAAGAGGTCAGGGCTCACGCCAACTGATCGGGACATCCTCCTGCTGCATGTCGTGGCAGCCCACGGAAAGCGTTCCACTGGTCCGCTGCGGTGGATGCGCGCGGAGATCGCCCAGTTCCTGGGAGTCACCCCGCGGACCGTCGCGGGCTCCATCCGCAAGCTCGCCAAGCTGGATCTGCTCGTCGAGGCCGAGCGGCACGGACGGATCGTCTACTACAAGCCGACGCCGCATCTCGCCAGCAGGGCCGGCGGTGAACAGCAGCGCAGGGATGCGCAGGCCGCACCGCCGCCGAACCTTCCGACGATCCAGGAGCGAAGGGCATCCTGATGAACGATGACTTCACTTTCCGCTCCTTGGCCGAGCTGGCCTTGCCCCCTGACCGGGTCGGCGAATGGCTCAGCATGTCTGCTCCCCAGTTGCGGATCATGAACTTCTACCTGCTGGTGGAGGTGCACCCGGACTACGGTGCAGTGATGAGCCCGGCGATGAAGATCGCTGCCTACCTCGGCATGAACCGGTCCCAGTTCGCCCGGGACGTGCGAGAGCTCGCCGTCGAAGGCTGGCTTCAGGAGATCACCCGCATCGGCAACATCCGCTACTACGGCGTCGGCCCGAAGGTGACCGGGGCCGGCTCCAAGTCCAATGTGGTGGAGCTGCGGCAACGCACTGCGTGACTTGTCCGCCCGCCTGGCCGAGCAGCCTGACTGTTGCTGAACGGGCCAGCGAGAGGAAAACCGAACGGCATCCTTCCACTCACTGTTGCTGAGGGAGCCAGTGAAGGACGGCCCTGTGTCCTGTCCTGTTGCCAGGACAGGACACAGGGCCGTGTCGCGGCAGGGGGCGTCCGGTCAGGAGCCGCTGGGCGCCCGCTGGACCATGACGTCGCCGAGGTTCGTCGACCCGGTGATCCGAACGTCGTTCAGGTCCGAGTCCGGGAGGTCCAGGCCTTCGAGAGCGTTGTGGATTCTCCCCAACTGCGTGTGCACGTCCAAATGGGCAGAGCTGCCCTCGCGGACGCCGATCTCAAGATTGCCGAGGTTACTGCGCAGGTCGATGGTGCCGCGGACCACTTCCCTGACCTTCACGTGCCCGCTGGAGGTCGTCGCCACGACGCAGGCCCCGGCACGGCCGATGGTGATGTTCCCGTTGGTTCCCTGCACCTCAACGTCGCCGGCGGCGAGTCCGACCTGAGTGTCACCGTTGGTGTTCGTCAGCCGGGCGTTGCCGTCCACCGAGTCGATCCGCAGGTGGCCCGATCCGGCGCTGACCTCCACCTGGCCCAGGGCCCGGCCGACGTCTATGTTCCCGTGCTGGGTCAGGACCCGGACGGCGTTGCCCTGGGCGATGCGGACGTTTCCGGTGCCGGTGCGGACCTCGCAGTCCCCAAGGACGCCGGTGCTGGTCAAGTGGCCCGCCGTCACGTCCGCCTCAAGCCTGGAACCTTGGGGGAGCGAGACTTTGAGCGAGACAGAGCCACGCAGATCGAAGAGCGGTGTCCTGACCGTCAGCCGGCCGCCGGCGTACTTGACCTGAGTTGCCTCGGCAACACGGATGTCGTCCGCGTTCCCGGCGGTGGACGGGCGGACTTCGACGGAGGTCTCGCCCTGGTTCGACACGGTGATCTCCGCGCTGCCGGCCCCAAGATGGATGGTGGCGTCAACGGGCCCTGCGCTTCTGAAAGAAGACATGACTGATCCGTTCTCACGAGTGATGGTGGGAAGCGCTGCCTGCCGGGGCGGGCAGCCCGGACAAGGGCCATGGCGGCGCATCGGCGTGCGCCTGTGTACTCGATCTGGCGTCAGATGCGCTGCTGGACCTGCAGGTTCAGCAAGAGGAACTGGTCGGCCGTGGCATGGCGTCATGTGTGCAGGACGACGGTGGTCACCAGCGACTGGCGCGCGTCCCCGCTCGCACGCGTCCCCCTTGGACCCGGGGGCCGCTACCCCCTCAGTTTCCGGATTCTCGCAGACCAGAACGGGTATCCCTGACACGCGCAGGCTATTATTTGGAACTTCGATAACTGGCCGATAGCGGTCCGGCCTAACGTCGATGGAGTGCAGGCAAACGGCACCCTCAAGGGCAGGGAGTGCAGGCTTGGAGAGTGTTCAGAGCCACCGGGACGGCGTGGTTCGACGGTGGGAGCGGTCGGGTTCTGATTCTGTGCTCGAGTCCGTCCAGGACCGCCCTGAGGCCGAACTCGAAGCTACGCCCGGGCGCAGACCCGTAGCCGGTCTCGGTGGCCCCTTCCAAGCGTTCCCGCAGCCGGGGAAAACGCAGAGCGACTTCTTTGGCTTCCTCCAACGATTGCTGGACCCGAGACTGGGAGTTTCCACTCCCGCGACTGAGCTGACGATTCAGGGAATCGGAGGTGGATCCGCCGAGAGCATGGCCGAGAACGAACATGAAGACCGTGGTCGCTGCGTCGTCGACCTCCGCGCCGACGAATCCGGCCTTCTCGTAGACCGCGAGAATGCGGTCGTCGTGGCGGGCCTTGTTCTCTCCGTAGACAGGCTGGGATGCGAAGGCGGTCACGAGCCAGGGATGCTGGCTGACCATGCGGTGGAGGCCGCCGGCCATGTCTGCCGCCGCCGTTCGCCAATCGACCCGATCAAGATCGGGGAGTACCACCTCGCCCCATACCTCGTTGCTCGCCAGTATGAGAAGATGACTCTTGCTCGTGACATACCAATACATGGCTGTGGCGGCGGCATCGAGCCGGTCGCCGAGGCGGCGCATGGACAAGCCTTCCAATCCTTCGGCGTCCAGCAGCTCAATAGCGGCCTGAATGATGATCTCTTTGCTCAAGTCATCTCGCGACATGGCGTCAGGTTAGCGCCGATTTTAGAATTACACAGTCCGGGAAGGCAGATCTCGCGCCATGCGAGCGGACCTTCCTGTCGTACATACACAATGCAGAGTGCGAAATTAATGATCAGCAATGAATGCCTCGCGGGGCAGGGCTTAGAGCCATCCGCGCTTCGCCGCGTTGATGCCGGCCTGGAATCGACTCGAGGCGTCCAGGCGGAACATCAGGCCGGACATGATCCTGCGCACGGTGCGCAGCGAGACTCCGAGTTTCCGGGCCGCCGCGTCGTCGGTGCACCCGGTGCTGATCAGGTCGAGCAGAGCCCTCTCCATCGGGTTGCACCCGTGCTCGTCGATCGGGGCGGTCTCGCCGAAGGGTGTGGCGACGGCCCAGACACTCTCGAACAGTGCATGAACGACGGCGACCACGGACGGACTGTGGACCTCGAGCGCGCCGATGCGCGGATCACTGACGTCCAGGGGCAGGATGGCGAGCTTGCGGTCGACGACGATCAGCGGGATAGGGACGGAGGGGACCGTGCGCATCTGGCCGCCGAGCCTGGTCAACCACTCGGCGTAGGCCAGGGTGTCGGGGTCGTTGCGGAAGCTTTCGCGGGACACCGAACGGATCACCACGCCCCGCTTGAGCGCCTGCTCGTTCAGGGGACCGGAGGCGTCACGGGCGTCGGGCCGGTCGGCGCCACCGGGGTTCAGCGAGAGGATCTCGGTCTCGGTCAGGCGCTGGATTTCCTCCAGCCTGCTGCGGACGGCGTCGATCCCTTCCAGCCGGAGCGCGCCGTCCCAGTCGCGCGTGCGCTCGTGCTGGGCCGCGATGGCGGCGATCTCGGCCCGGGTCGCTTCGATCTGCGCCTGCCGAGCGGCGGCATCTGCTTCTGCGGCGGCGAGCAGCGCGGCCAGGCCCACCTCGGGGCTGACCGGTCTGACGCCCCCTCCGGCACGCGACGAGGGTCTCAGCAGTTCCAGATCGCCCAGTTCGTCGAGCGCGCATCGGATGTCGTCCTCGGGGAGTCCGGTGTCCGCCGCCAGATCCGCGACGCCGTGGTCGGGATGGCCGAGCATGCTGCGGTAGACGGCCTCGGCGCGGGCAGACAGCCCCAAGAACTGCAGCATCAGCTCCCCCTGATGGGGGCACACCTACCCCGCTGTGCAGCGATTTTTACACGAATAGGCAACTCGATCAAGGGTTTCGGGAGTGGACGCGTCAAGATCTCGTCAAGACGCTCAACGAAACGACAGGAGACTTCGTCAAGTCCTGTCCCCAAGGTGTCAGGCCACATGGTGACAGCCAGAACCCGGTGACACCGTTCGGCAACGGCGGACAGGCTAGGGATCACTTCGAAGTCGCCTCCCAAACGGGATGAAGACTCCGAAATCCCTGTTCCCATCCAGTCTCGGGGGAGTCTGTCGTGCCCAAGAAAATCTGCATTGTCCTGAACCTCCTCGCAGCGCTCGGTATTGCGACCGTGCTCTGTGCAGGTCCCGTCTCAGCGGCGGCTCCGGCCAGCGGAACAACCGCCAGCGACACCTCGTCCCCCGGCACCGGTCTGGGGTGGGGCGCAGCGCCGAGATAGTCCGCGCGTTGTGCTCTCACTCTCAGCCTCAGTGGGGGCAGGGACGGACCTCCCTCGACTAGTGGCCGCTACGGAGAGCACCTATGCACATGATCACCCTGCACCTGTCCGGCCCCGCCGGTGAGCAGCCGGATCCCGACCAACTCGCCCAGGCGATGTGGGCCCAGGCCGAGACGACCGACCGAGTGGAGCACCTGCGGATCAGGTCGCATCCCGGACGCGTTGACGTCGTCGCGTTCCTCCTGGCCGACGAGGCGGAAGCGGCGCGGGCCAGGGCACGGGAACTCGGGCGGCGGACCATCACGGGCACAGCCTGGCTGGCGGGCTGGAGCCTGGAGGACACCTGAGAAACCGGAGCCGTCCTGCCGACCTTAGCCGGTGAGCCGCATTCCGGTATTCGGACCCCACCCGGCCGAATACCGAGCGGTAACCGAATGGCCGGCCAGGAACAGGGACGCCGGGGCCGCACACCTCTTCACTCCCTGCGTAAGGAAGCCCAGAAATGCTGTCACTGGATTCGAGAGTCCGCGTCAAGAGGATCTACCCGGTTACCCGGATCGACGACATCCAGTTCCGCATCGGCGCCCGATTCGGGCCGTCCATGGAAGTGACCGACCCGAAACAGCACCTTTGGACCCTCGTGGCCGCGCTCAACGGCGAATCGCCACTGAACGAGGTGATCCGACGGGTCTGCGAATCCTTCCCGGAGCTCACGGTCGAGGGCGTCATCGACGCGGTGCAGTACCTCGACCGGCAAGGCGTCCTGGAGGACGCGATCGCCACGCCCTACGACGAGCGCGGCGAACTGGATCGCTACCTCGGGAACGTCGACTACCTCAGCTCCTACGCCACGGCCTCCGAGCGACGAGGCGCGGAGCAGGACCGGCTGCGTGACGCACGCGTGGTCCTGTTCGGCCTCGGCGGCGAGGGATCCCTCGCTCTTCCGCTGCTGCTCGCGACCGGATTCGGCAGCATCACGGCAGTGGACCACGGCCGGGTCGAGCGGACCGACCTGAACCGGCAGTTCCTGCACAAGGAGAGCGACGTCGGGGCGCTGCGGACGGAGGTGGCCGCGCGCCTTGCGGCCGAGACCAACCCCCATGTCCCCTTCACCGCGGTGCAGCAGCAGATCCGGTCCGCGGACGAGGTGGCCGAGCTCGTGCACGGAGCCGACATCGCGATTGGCGCCATCGACGAACGTCCCTTGCTGACACAGCGATACCTCAACGCGGGCTGTGTGGCCGAAGGCGTGCCCTACGTCTGCGGTGGCTCCTTCATCACCAGCGGGGGGATGTTCTCTGTCCTTCCCGGGACGACCGGATGCCTCGAATGCCTCCACCGCCACCACATGCGCATGGACCCGCGCTATCTCAGCCGGCTGGAGGCTTCGGCGAGCATCGACACCGCCCACGCCTCAGCCGTTCCCGCTTTCGCCCCCCACGTGGCCCTGATCGCATCTCTGGTCGTCGCCGAAGCCGTCCGCATGGTCACCCGGCACGCCGAGCCACTGGCGCTCGGACAGCAGATCGACATCCACTACGAGACCGGCCGTCTCGAGCGCCTCACCACATGGGACCGCGACCCGCAGGGGTGTCCCGTCTGCGGCGACGGCGTCGACGGACCCGTGCTCGACAAGCTCAGGGGCATGGCGCCGGGCGACTGGCTCTCAGAGGCGGTTGCGTGACTGCGGGATGAAGCAGGCACACGGCCGGAACGGGCGTGCGCGTGCGGTCCGCACACTCACGCGGTGGTCAGTCCTGGGTCTCGGCGAAAACCTCTGCCCCGCGGGTGCCCGAGAGGTCGAGGGACACCAGGACCGGGGCCGTCGCGATGCTCGGAAGCAGGTGCCTGAGCAGCGCACAGGTACGGGTCATCAGGTCCTCGTAGCTGGTGAGGATCAGTGACATCGACTGCACGCCGGTGAAGCCCCCGACCAGCACCTCGGCGGTTCCAGCCGGGTCGACGGTCGCCAGCAGCTCGCCCTGGGCCTGCGCCTGCTCCAGCAGACGGAGCATGATGGTGCGCCACCGCAGGTATGGTTCCCGGCGGTCCAGCGCGGGTGACACCTGGTCCATGGCCAGCCGCGCACGGGCACGGACCAGCGCATCGGTCTGCAGCCGGTGCGCGTAGACCAGCAGAGTGTCCACCAGCTGCTGGGTCCTGCAGGCCCTTTCGGGCACCAGGGCGGCCTCGTCCTGCTCCTGTAGCAGGCCCTGGGCCAGCTCCTCCTTGCCGGAGAAGTGGAAGTACAGGGCACCCTTGGTCACATTGGTGTTGCGCAGGATCTCGGTGACCGTCGTGGCCTCGTAGCCGCGCTGTTCGAAGACCTCCGCCGCGGCGGTGAGGATGGTCTGGCGTGTGCGGGTGCCACGCTCCTGCTTCCCCATCGCGCCTCCTTCGTCCGCCGAATGTCACAGGCCACCGGAAATAAGGTACCGCAGGGTACGCATTTTCCTCAGAGCCGGCGGCGTCCGTGGATCCCCTCCGCGCCGTGGCCGGTGAGGACCTGGTGCGCTACTCCAGGTCCTGGCCGGCGTCGAGGATGTACCCGCGGCCCCACACCGTACGGACGGACAGCCCCAGCGGGCTGATGCGCTGGCGGATACGCATCATGTGCAGGTCGAGGGCGTTGCGGGTCATGGACCCCTCCTCCTGGCCGAGCCGGAACCGGAGCGCCTCACGCGGAACGACCTGCCCGAAGCGCGTGACGAGCATCGACAGCAGCTCGGCCTGTAACGGGGAGAGCATCACGGAGTCCTCCCCAAGGCGCAGCACTCCGTTCTCGTCGAGCTGCGGCAGGTGGTTGCGGCGGAAGCGCTCGGCCAGCGCGTCGGCGCGTGCCTGAAGGTCGTGGGTCGGAATCGGTTGCCGCACCCAGTCCTCGTAGATGTCGTCGCAGATCGGCGCCCCAAGGCCGGCCTCGACCACCAGGATTCGGGGGACGCCGAGGGAGCGGTACTCCTCGCGCAGGTCCTGCTGGGCGGGCCACCGCAGCAGCTGTACTTCGGGGGTGATCATTCGAGCCCCGCTTCCTCGGCTCTATCTTCGGGCTCCACGGGACCTCCTGGGCACAGGCCTTGACGCGTGGTGGCGCGATGGGTCGACAGAAGAAGGGCGGAAGAGGGCCGTACTTCTGCTGATCCTCTTTCGCTCTCGCCAACAAACATACCAGCGTGCACGTACGCTAGCTACCTGTTGGCACCGATTGTTCGATGCCGAAGCCACTGCCTGACGCGGCCTCAGGGGACCTATGTGCAACGAAGTATGCAGGCAGATGGCATCCCTGCAGCGGGTTGGAGACAGGCGTCAGGGTGGCATGGAGGGCGCAGATCCGCCGGAGTGCGGGCCACTTTTACGTACCAGCAGTTCAGATTCTTGCGGTCGGGCCGGGGGGCCTCAACGCATCGCCCGGCCTCCGGGGACTCCTGGCCCGCAGCCGCGCGTCCGGGGGAGACAGCGCGGCTGCGGGAGTCGGGGATCAGGAGGGTGGCGGGCGGAACCCGGCAACGACGACTCCTGAGCGGGCGACGGAATTCGGAAGTGAATCCCGGGCCGGCGGAGGCTTCCGGGGCGGAATTGGAAACCGAATCCATGGAAGCACGACCGCGTCGGGGGAATCAACCGCGCGCCTGTCCAGCGGATCTTTCTCTCCAACCTCTTTCTGTGGACCTCCCGTTCGTAAGAGCGGAGCACTAGGTTCGACCGCAGCACGTTTGCAGCAGATCCCGTTCGATTCGAGGAGCCGCGACATGAAACAGCAACGCGCCGTCCGGACCCGCGAGTCGCTGGTCCGAGCGGCTGCCGAGGCGTTCGACGAGCAGGGCTACGACCAGGCGAAACTGGCAGACATCAGTGCCGGGGCGGGAGTCACGCGGGGGGCGCTGACTTTCCACTTCGCGAGCAAGTCCGCCATGGCCTTAACGGTCGAGACGACCGCCGCCGTCACCCTGCGGCGCGTGGCGCTCGCCGCGCAGAAGCCGAGTATGAATGCCATGCAGCGACTGCTCGACATTTCCCTGGCGCTGGCCGGGGAAATACGGGACAACGTCGTCGCTCGTGCGGGATTCCGACTGAATTGTGAGACGCCACAGCGAGCCGGCCTCGACCTTCGCCGTGAATGGTTCGCATGCATTCGCCGGCTCCTGGCGCAGGCCGAGGCCGAGGGGTTGCTGACGCCGGGGCTCGACCCGCAGGACGCCGCTCTCTCCATCGCGGCGGCGACCACGGGCCTCGAGGTACTCGGCCGACGTCAGCCCGGCTGGCTCTCCCCAGCGGTGGTCGACCGGTTCTGGCGGTTCGCACTCCCGCAGATCACCGCCGAGGAGTCACGGCCCGGGCTCGGCCCGGACCTGGTCTGCCCCTGCCGGTGAGGCCGGGAACGGGTGCGCCGTCAGCGGCGACGCATCCCCGTCGCGAGCTCGCCCGCGAGCTCGCGAAGTGCCTTGAGTCCCGCCGCCGTGTCCGTGCCTGCGTCCAGCAGGCACTGGACGAACGCCGAGCCGACGATGACACCGTCGGCGAAGGCGGCCACCTCGGCGGCCTGTTCGGCGTCCGAGACACCCAGGCCCACACAGACCGGCAGGTCGGTCAGAAGGCGGGCACGGCGGACGAGATCCGCCGCCTGAGCGCCCACCTTGGCCCGGGCACCGGTCACACCCATGAGCGAAGCGGCGTAGACGAAACCGGATCCGGCCGCCGTGATGGTCGCAAGACGCTCGTTCTGACTGCTCGGCGCGACCACGAAGACCGTCGCCAGGCCGTGCGCCTTCGCCGCCGTACGCCAGGCGAGGGATTCCTCGACCGGCAGGTCCGGCAGGATGCAGCCCGCGCCACCGGCAGCCGCGAGGTCCGCGGCGAAGCGTTCGGCCCCGTACCGGTCCACGGGATTCCAGTAGGTCATGCACAGCACCGGCGCGCCGGTGCGATCCCGCACCTCCCGGACCGTACGCAGCACGTCCACGATGCGCAGGCCGCCGCGCAGCGCGATGTCGTCGGCGGCCTGGATGACGGGACCGTCGAGTACCGGGTCGGAGTGGGGCAGGCCCACTTCGACGATGTCGCAGCCGCCTTCAACGAGCGCGGCTATCGCGTCGATTCCGCTTTCGAGGTCGGGAAAGCCCGCGGGGAGGTAGCCGATCAGAGCGGCGCGGTCCTGCGCCCGTGCCTGGGCCAGTGCGCCTGCCAGGCTCGCTATGCCGTCGGTCACCGTACGTTCCCCTCTCCGGGGGTGACACGGTCCGGGGTCCGCCCGCGTGCCTCGCCCTCCGCCTGGTCCTGGTCGTAGAGCCCGAAGTAGCGTGCCGCCGTGTCCATGTCCTTGTCCCCGCGGCCGGACAGGTTCACCAGCACCACCCCATCCGGTCCCAACTCCCGTCCGACATCCAGGGCGCCGGCCAGCGCGTGCGCGCTCTCGATCGCCGCGATGATGCCTTCGGTGCGGGCCAGCAGCCGCAACGCCTGCATCGCCTGGTCGTCCGTCACCGCGCGGTACTCGGCGCGTCCGGCGTCCTTGAGATAGGCGTGCTCCGGGCCGATGCCCGGATAGTCGAGGCCCGCGGAGATCGAGTAGGTGTCGGTGATCTGGCCGTCCTCGTCCTGCAGCACGTAGGACCGGGAGCCGTGCAGGATCCCCGGCTCGCCGACGCTCAACGTCGCTGCGTGCCGGCCCTCCTCCGGCCCGAGGCCTCCGGGCTCGCAGCCGACCAGCCGGACCGACGGGTCGTCGAGAAAGGCGTGGAACAGCCCGATGGCGTTCGATCCGCCGCCGACGCAGGCGACTGCGGCGTCCGGCAGGCGCCCCACCCGCTCCAGCAGCTGGCCGCGGGCCTCGACACCGATGACGCGGTGCAGGTCGCGGACCATCGCAGGGAACGGGTGCGGCCCGGCGACCGTGCCGAAGAGGTAGTGCGTCGAGTCGACGTTGGCGACCCAGTCGCGGAAGGCCTCGTTGATGGCGTCCTTCAGGGTGCGGCTGCCGGAAGCCACCGCGATCACCTCGGCGCCCAGGATGCGCATGCGGGCGACGTTGAGTGCCTGCCGCCGGGTGTCGATCTCACCCATATAGATGGTGCAGTCGAGACCGAACAGCGCACACGCGGTGGCGGTCGCGACGCCGTGCTGGCCGGCGCCGGTCTCTGCGATCACGCGCGTCTTGCCCATGCGCTTGGTGAGCAGCGCCTGGCCCAGGACGTTGTTGATCTTGTGTGAGCCGGTGTGGTTCAAGTCCTCGCGCTTGAGGAACACCCGTGCCCCGCCCGCCTGCCGGGCGAACCTCGGTACCTCGGTCATCGCGGACGGCCGACCGGTGTAGTGCCGCAGCAGCTCACCCAGCTCGGCGGCGAAGGACGGGTCGTCCTTCGCCTTGTCGAACTCGACGGCAACTTCCTCCACCGCGGCGACCAGCGCCTCGGGGATGAACCTGCCACCGAACGCGCCGAAGTAGCCCTCGGCGCTCGGGACTCGACCGGTCCGGTCGGGGACGAAGAAGGCCGGTGCCATCCGACGTGTGCTCCTTGAGTAGCTCAGCTGCTTGGTTGCCGGCGTGCGGCACGGGAGCCGACGGAGACCAGTTCGGTCACCGCGGCGCGCGCGTCATCACCGGTGACCAGGGACTCGCCGACGAGAACGGCGTCGGCGCCGTGTTCGGCGTAGGCGATGACGTCCTGCGGCCCGCGCACACCCGACTCGGCGACCTTCACGATGTGCCGCGGGATGACCGGGGCGACCCGCGCGAACGTGCCGCGGTCGACTTCCAGCGTCCTGAGATTGCGGGCGTTCACCCCGATGATGCTCGCGCCGGCCGCGACCGCCCGGGCGGCCTCCTCCTGGTCGTGCACCTCCACCAGCGCGCTCAACCCGATGGTCCGCGCCTCCTCCAGGAGCGACACCAGCGCCTGCTGCTCCAGCGCCGCCACGATCAGCAGGGCGAGGTCGGCGCCGTACGCTCGCGCCTCCCACAACTGGTAGGGCGTCACGATGAAGTCCTTGCGCAGCACGGGGACATCGACCTTGGCACGCACCGCCTCGAGGTCGGCCAGGGAACCGCCGAAGCGCCGCCCCTCGGTGAGGACCGAGATGACCGCGGCGCCGCCCGCCTCGTACTGGGCCGCGAGTGCGGCCGGGTCCGGGATCGCGGCGAGCGCGCCCTTGGACGGGCTGGACCGCTTGACCTCGCAGATCGCGGCGACACCCGCGCCGCGCAGCGCCGCCAGACCGTCCCGCGGCCGGGAGGCACGTGCGGCCCGGTCCTGCAGCTCCGCCAGACTGACGCGGGACTGCCGCTCGGCGAGGTCCTCGCGGACTCCGTCGATGATGTCGTCGAGCACGCTCACAGGAGCGGACACCTTTCGGAAGCGGGGGTGGTCGGGGACGTGCGCCGCGCCTGGGGCCAACCGTGCGTGGCCCCGGACGACCCGTCAGGCAGCGGACGAGGAAGCGGGCTCACCGAACTGGCAACCCGTCTCCTGCGGCCGTCGAACGATGCGCGTCACCGGTCGAATCGCAGACGCCGGAGAGCACCGGTCGAGCGCCTCGTGCAGGCGCTCCAACGTCCACGACTGTCCGGGCGTGCGGGCCAGCAGACGGTCTTCGATCCAGGTGGTCACGCCGCTTCCTCCTTGGGGCAGTAGTCAACGCTCACAGGACGATGGGACAACGGACTGCGCTCACACCTCGGCACCTGGGTACTCCTCCTCTGCGGCGGAGCTCTCCGGGTCGGCACCGACCTGGTCGGAACCGGTCAGTGACGCGACCTCCTCGGCGGCGGCCAGGACGGACTCGGCCGCCGAGTCGAGCGTGGCAAGCACCCACTCCTCCATGTCGACGCCGGTGCTCGCGGCGGCCTGGTGCCAGCGCTCCAGGCGGTCACCGGGCACCGGCAGCCGGTGCACCGGGACCGGCTGAGCCGACCCCACCTGGTCGCGGTTCCTGGCGTCGCGGAGGGCACAGCGAAGCTGCTTGGTGGTCCACGTCTGCTCCTCGGCCCGGGTGAGCCAGAGGTCCGCCTCCTCCGGAGGCAGGGAGGCAACCTCCGCGTGGTGCTGGAATGTCAGGAGTGCGTGCCGACGATCCATGTCGAACCGGCGGGCCACCCAGGCGTAGTTGCGAAGCGTCTGGTACTGCAGACCGACGGCCTGGATGCCCTTCTGGTAACGGTCGGAGTAGTGGTCCTTGCCGTAGGCCAGCCAGTCGCCCAGCCACCACGACGAGGAGTCGAGGACCCCGGCGAGCTGACGTCCGGCCCGTTCCCACGACTCGAAGGTGAACAGGTCGGGGATCAACAGGCCTACCCGCGTGGTCAGGACCTGGTCCGATCGCGGCGGACCCGAGCGGACAACCCGCTGCGGAGCCACTCTCCCCACCGCCGAGGCGGGTTCCAGGGGTGTCGCCACTCTGCCGTCGGCGCTCCTGTTCGAGATCATCTGCCGGCCCCCGTCCCGGTGAGTCCTGCGCACGTGTCGAAGTGGCGCTCGCGTGTACGGGCACAAAGCAGCCCGTTGCGGTGCCTCGCAGGGAACTGTCGCAGTCAAGCCCGCCTCCTGCCGGTCTCGGGAAAGAGCTCGGAAAGGGGCTTGAAGGGCAAGGGCGCTCATGCGGCCGGCGGATGTGCCCGCGCCGGTCAGGCGCGGCGGCACATCCGCCGGGAGGGGGACCGAGGGGTGGGCCGGTCCGCGAAGGGCGCTGCCGGTCGATCGGACCAGCACCACCACCTGCTCGTGCGGGGCGCGTTCTGCGCCCCTGGTCAGACGGCAGCCAGCGCGGAGCCTCCGGTGTGCGCCTTGAGGTGACCGCTGAGGCTGAAGTCGGCAGCCGTCGCGTCCCGCCGGCTCAGCGGGATGCGGTTGTCCAGCAGCCGACGCGCCGCGAGATGGTCCGCGGGTCGGTTGACCGACTCGACGGCGAGCAGCTCGTCCCCACGGAAGAGCAACACCGAGAACGCGTCCGGCGAGTCGACCACGTAGACCTCGGCGTCGAAGCCCTGGCCCAGCCCGGCGATCTGCAGCGACGTGCCGAACTGCTTGCTCCAGAACCAGGGCAGCGCCTCGTAGGGGTGGGAGGAACCGGTCAGCCGTGCCGCGACCAGGCGCGCCTGGTCGGCGGCGTTCTGCACGGACTCGATGCGCACCGGCGTCCCCGTGCGCGGGCTCGGGAACACCGCGCAGTCGCCGACGGCCGAGATGCCCGGGTCGCTGGTCAGCAGATGGCTGTCGGTGACGATCCCGCCGTCCACGGTCAGCCCGGCCGCCTCCGCGAGACGGGTGTCCGGCGTCACTCCCACCCCGACCAGGACGAGATCGGCGGGCAGCCGCCGTCCGTCGGACAGCTCCACCGCGGCGACCCGTCCGTCACGCCCGTGGAAGGCCGTCACGGACTGCTGGAAGAGCGACTCGACGCCGCGCTGGTGCTGCAGGGACAACAGATGGGCGGCGGTCGTCGTCGAGGTGATCCCCATCAGGGGACGCTCCCTGGCCTCCACGATGGTCACCTCGCACCCCGACTCACGGGCCGAAGCGGCAAACTCCAGCCCGATGAACCCGGCGCCGATCACCACGACGTGTGCGGCCTCGGCGAGTTCAGCGCGGACCAGTCGGGCGTCGGCGAGCGTGCGCAGGGTCCGGATGCCCTTCAGGCCCGAGCCCGGCGCCTGCAGGGTCCTGGCCCGGGCACCAGTGGCAAGGACGAGGTGGTCGTAGCCCCGGATGCCTCCGTCGTCGAGGAGCGCCGTCCGCCCAGCGCGGTCGATGTCCACCGCAAACGCGGTGACCCGCTCGATCGAATGGCGTGCGTAGTACGTCTCGGGCCGCAGCCACAGTCGGCTCTCGTCGCCGGCTCCTTGCAGGTAGCTCTTGGAGAGCGGCGGGCGCTCGTAGGGCAGCTCGTCCTCTCCGCAGACCAGCGTGACGTCGCCCTCGTAACCGCGCTCGCGCAGCGAAGCGGCGACCTGGTGGCCGGCCTGCCCGCCGCCGACCACCACGACCCGGTTCTGTCGTCGCTCCACGCCCATCAGAGGATCTGCCGGGCCGGCAGGACGACCACCAGGCCGTCCACTCCGTCAGTTACCTCCAGCTGGCAGCTCAGCCGGCTGGTGGTCAGCCGCTCGCTGGCGGTGAACTCCAGCATGCCGTCCTCGTCGGCCTCCATGGCCTTCAGCTCGCTCGCGGACTCGGGTGCGACGTACACGTGGCAGGTGGCGCACTGCGCGTACCCGCCGCACTCGGCTGCGATGCCGTCGACGTCGTTCATGAGCGCGCCACGCATGACGCTCGTACCCACCGGGACGTCGAACGTCTGCGTGGTGTTGTCCGTGGACACATAGGTGATCTGTGGCATCGAGTACTCCTCGAACGTCGGCCGGACACGCCGGAAACCGGGTGAATCGGCGTTCGGGTGCCGATCGCGCGGAGCAAGGCAGCAGGATCGGCGAAATTGACGCGGTAGCGCCCGGCCCGGCACCGCCGCGGGGAATGCCGCGTTAAAGCAACGGCAGCTGTGCAGCGTACCGGGCGGGCAGCTGAGCCGTCTGCACTACGGGTGTTGACCGCCCGTCACACCAGCGCGGTCACCTGGGACCTGGCCCCGGACGAATCCGGTGTCCGGGGCACCTCCGTCGACAGAACACGCACCACACGGGACCGCAGCCGGTCCGGTGCGGGACCGCCCGCGGAGACGCCCGCCGGCAACAGCGGCAGGAGCTCCACGCTCTCGTGCACAGTCGGCAGCACCGTGCTCACACCCAGCGCGGCGACCGCGGCGTGGTAGTCCGCGTCCAGCGCAATGTCGGCGATAGCCGGGACAGGACGGCCACCGTCCGCCGGATGCCAGCCGAGCAGCACCGGCGGCTGATCGGGCCCGGACAAGGAAAAGTCGGTCATCGGGGTATTGAGACCCTCCCCAGTCGCCTTCAGCACCGCCTCCTTACGCGTCCAGTAACTCAACGCGGCACGCGCGCGCCGCTCCTGAGGAATGCGATCCAATGCCGCCCGCTCCGCGGCGGTGAGCACCAGGTCGTACTCCGGAGGCAGCCCCGACCCCTGCCACGGCTCGAACCGCTCGATGTCGACGCCCAACGGAACACCCTCGCTGACGGCCACCACGACCCGCTCGTCCGAGTGCGAGATCGACAGCTCCCATCCCTCGGCCGCGCCGAGGACCCGCGGTTTGCCGTGCGGCCCGCCGCAGTCCGGGCACCGGGCCAGCAGCCGCACGGCCTCCGGGCCGCTGCCCACCAGGAAGGCCAGCGCCGTCTTGGCCAGCACCCGGCCCGTCACGAACCGCGCGAGGTCGGCCTCCTGGCGGAAGGAGGAGCAGCGCGCGACCTCCGTGCTGTCGAGCAGCCCGAACCAGGAGGACGGCCGGCTCAGCGGCGCCAGGGCCCATACATGGCAGCTCGCAGTGGACCCGGGGAGCCGAGAGGTTCCGGCGGCAGAAGCGGGGAGCGCTGTCGTGTGGGTGGAGCGGTTGGGCGTCATCGCGGTTTCACCTCCGTATCGCAGCAGCCCGTCTGCCGCCCTTCGAGTCTTCGTCCGAACGCCCCCTCGGCGGCAGCCGGAAATCCTCCGCATTCGGGGGTGGAAAACCCTCCCGCTGACAGGCGTTATCGGTGCTCCCGGCAGGCAAAACCGGATCGATAACGAGCCGAAAATGGCCAAACCTAGCGTTTCTCCCAGACGCAGAAACCGCAGCTCGAAAGGGAGAAACGAAGATGAAGACCAAGCTGATCGTCCTCGTGAAGACCGTCGCCCTGGCGGGCACCGCGATGGCCGCCCTCACCGTGGCCAACGGCACGTCGGCGCAGACCCCCGGACTCGCGGCGGCCACCCCGACCACCGTCGTCGCCCAGACCACCGTGACCCCCGACGACGGCCTCCCGTGGGGCGGATGAGCCGCGGCACTTAATCCCGCGTTACACCCGGCCGCGCCCAACGGAATTCAGCGAAGGCGTTCGGCCGTCGACCGAGGCGGGAACCGTCGCCCGGTGGCCTATATTGGCGGGTATCCGTTCAGGGGGATTCCATCCAAAGGGGGCCGGAGTGGCTGAACACCTTGAGTTCAATGTCCTGGGGCCGCTCACCGTCACCGTCGGAGGCGCCAGCATCCCGCTCGGTGGCCCACGGCAACGAACGATCCTCGCCCTACTGCTCGTCGTCCCCGGCCGCGTCGTCCCACTGGACACCCTCGTGGACGCCGTATGGAACAGCACCCCGCCCTCGACAGCGCGCACACAGGTAGCGATCTGCGTCGGGGCGCTCCGCAAGATCTTCAAGAACGCCGGCATCGAGGAAGACGTCCTCGTCACCGCGCATCCCGGATACCGGTTGGAAACCGCCGGACACCGCTTCGACTCCACCGACTTCGCCCAACTCGTCCACACCGGCGAGCAGTACGCCAACGAAGGACGGTTCGAGGAAGCCGCACAGGCCTACACCGAGGCACTCGACATCTGGCGCGGACCCGCGTTCGCCGGAGTGACCGGCCCGCTGATCGAGGACGAATCCGCCAGGCTCGAGGAACTGCGGCTCAACGCCGTTGACGACTCCACCGGCATCCAGCTGGAGCTCGGCCGGCACCAGGAACTCGTGCCCTCCCTCGCCGCCATGGTCCGTGAGCACCCGCTGCGCGAACGCACCCGGTACCACCTGATGCTCGCCCAGTACCGCTCGGGGCGCCGCGCCGACGCCATGGAGACCTACCGGGACGCCCGCACCCGATTCGTCGACGAACTGGGCATCGACCCCGGACCCGATCTGCAGGAACTGCACGACGCGATCCTGCGCGACGACCCCTCCCTCGCGGCACCTCCGACGCCCACGGTGGAACGCCGCGTCGTCCAGGAGGTCGCCGTCCCCCGTGAACTGCCGCCCGACGTCGCCGCGTTCACCGGACGCGTCGACGAGCTCGCCGCCCTCGACACCCTGGTCCAGGACACGGCAGGTGAGGGCGCCAACGGCACCAGCACCGTCGGCCTGATCACCGGCGCCGCGGGCATCGGCAAGAGCGGCCTGGCCATGCACTGGGCCTTCAGGGCCGCCGAGCACTTCCCCGACGGACAGCTCTTCGCCGACCTGCGCGGCTACGACGAGCACCACGAGCCCGTCACCGCCCACGACGTCCTCAGCCGCTTCCTGCGCTCCCTGGGCGTGGCCGGCGAACAGATCCCCGAAGACCTCGACGAGCGCATCGCGCTCTTCCGCAGCCTGCTGGCCGACCGTCGCGTGCTGATCGTCCTGGACAACGTGCGCAGTCACGCGCAGATCCGCCCGCTCATGCCCGGAAGCCAGGGCTGCTGCGTCCTGGTCACCAGCCGCGACCAACTGGAGGACTTGGTGACCTGGCCCGCACGGGCCCGGGTCCACCTCCGCCAGCTCTCCGAACGGGAAGCCGTGGCACTGCTGACGGCCATCGTGGGCGAGGCCAGGATCACCCCTGCCGGCAAAGACGCCCTCCAACTGGCCGAGCTGTGCGACCGGTTGCCGCTGGCACTGCGCATCGCCGCCGCCAGACTCGCCTCCAAGCAGCACTGGACAGTCCGCAACCTGGTACGGCGGTTGAGCGACGAGCAGCGCCGGCTGGACGAACTCAGCCAGGGTGAGTCCCAGGTCCGGGTCGGCTTCGCCCTCAGCTACCGGTACCTGTCCAAGGAAGCCGCCCGGCTGCTCCGGCTCCTCGGTCTGGTGGACGCCCCCGACTTCACCGCCTGGGTCGGGGCCGCGCTGCTCGACATCGACGTGCTGGACGCGGAGGAGGTCTTCGAGGTTCTCGTCGACGCCCAGTTCCTGGAGGTGACCGGGACCGACGCCACCGGCCGCCTGCGCTACCGCATGCACAACCTGGTCCGCCTCTATGCACGCGAACGCGCACAGCAGGAGGAGGCGGAGACGGAGCGGCTCGCGGCCTGCAGCCGGTTCCTGAGCACCTTCTTGACCATCGCGCGCGAGGCGGACAGCCGCGAGGCCGCGGGCGCCGAGCGCGGGGTCCACAGCTCGGCTCCGGGGCGACCGATCGACGCCGAGACCCTCGACGAGCTGCTGGAGGTTCCCCTCGTGTGGTTCGAGGCCGAGCGGCTCGCCCTGACCTCCTCGGTCCGACAGGCCGCCCGCATGGGCATCGCCGACATCGCCTGGGGGCTGACGGTCTGTTCGACGGCCTTCTTCGGCATCCGTAGCTACACCGAGGACTGGGGCCAGTGCAGCGAGGAGGCATTGGCCGCCGCCCAGGCCGCGGGCGACCTGCGCGGCCAGGGAGCGATGCACTACAGCCTGGGCACCCTGGAGCTGGCCCGCATCCGGCTCGGGGAGGCGGAGACGCACTTCGAGACGGCGCTGCGCATCTTCACCGAGGCCGGCGAGGACGAGGGACGTGCGTTGACGCTGCGCTCCCACGCGCTGGTGGACCGCGTCCGAGGAGACCTGGACCTCGCGCTGCGGCGGCTCGGTGAGGCCCTGCCGCTCTTCCGGGCGGCCGGCGACCGCAACTGCGAGTCGCACACCCTGAGCAACATCGCCGAGACCGAGCTCGACGCGGGCCGGCCGGAGGCGGCACTGGCCCCGGCTGTGGAGGCCCTGCGGATGGAGGAGAGCCGAGGCACGGACACCCGCAACCTCGCCCAGGCGCTGTACCGGCTCGGCCGAGTCCGCTCCGGCCTGAACGAGTTCGCCGCCGCCGAGGAGGCGTTCCTGCGCGCGGTACGGATCGTCAAGGAGAAGGGCGACATGGCCGGCCTCACGTTCGTCCTCATGGGACTCGGCGAGGTCCGGCTGGCCCAGGGCGACCCGGTCGGGGCCGAGACCACCTTGATGGACGCGCTGGAGATGGCGGAGCAGATCGGGGCCTGGTCGGCGGCCGGGCGGGTCGAACTGCTGCTGGGCTCGGTGAACGAGGCACTCGGGCGGCCTGAGGCCGCGCGCGCCAGGGTGGTCGCCGCCCGGGAGCGCTTCGTCGAGATCGGAGCGGCCGTCTGGCAGCGGCGGGCCGAGGAGGCGCTGGGCGCACTCGTCGTCTGATCCGAACAGCACAGTGCCCGCCCCGGTCCGAGACCGGGGCGGGCACTGTGCTGTGACGGCGCGTCGGCGTCAGCCGAAGAGCTCGGCGAGCGCCTCCATGTCGATCGGGACGGGCGCCAGCCGATAGCCGGCCGGCGGCTCCACACCCAGCAGCCGGCGCACCAGGAAGTCCCACTTGCGCTGGGTCACGTAGTGCTCGTAGCCGAAGTAGATGTGGTCCGCGTCCGGGACGACCAGCAGCTCGAAGTCCTTGCCGTGAGCGATCAGCCGCTCCGCGAGGCGCAAGGTCACCTGGATCGGAACCCGGTCGTCGATGCCGCCGTGGATGAGCAGCAACTCGCCCTCGAGCTGGTCGGCGAGCTCGGTGTTGGCGAGGCGGGCCCAGGCCGCCTCGTCGTCGGGCGCCTGGTACGCCTCGGCGAGGCCAGGCTCCAGCAGCCGGAAGTCGTGCATTCCGGACTCCGCCACACCGACCCGATACGTCTCCGGGTAGGCGAGCAGAGCTCGCACCGCGGCGAACCCGCCTGAGGACATACCGGTGACACCGACCCGGTCCAGGTCCATCCACGGCCGGTCCGTGGCCAGTTCGCGCAGTGCCGCGACGTGGTCGTCCAGGCCGCAGGCATCCTCCAGCCGGCCGTACGAGGCGTCGTGGAACGCCTTGTCGCGTCCGGGCGAGCCACGTCCGTCCAGTCCCACGACGACGAAGCCGAGCGCCGCCAGGGCCTCCGCCTCGTAGCCGTAGTAGCCCGGGTCGAACGACGGGCTCACCCGGTTCGCGGTTGGCAGCCCGTAGGGGGTGTCGATGACGGGGTAGCGCTTGGCCGGGTCGAAGCCGTGCGGGCGGTACAGGACGCCGTAGACGAGCGTCGACCCGTCGGCGGAACGGGTGGTGAACCGCTCGGGCGCGCTCCAGCCGGCTGACTCGAGGCCGGTGATGTCGGTGCGCTCCAGCTCCACCAGGACACGGCCGTCGAAGTCGCGCACGCAGATCACCGGCGCCGCGGAGGTCGTGGACGCCGAGTCGACGAAGACCTCCCCGCCGGGGGCGACGGTGACGACGTGGTCGAGGTCGTCGTCGGTCAGCCGGGTGAAGCCCGTGCCGTCGAGGTTCGCCCGGCACACCGAGCGACGGTACGGATCCTCGCCGACCAGTCCGGAGGCGGTGAACCACACGGTCCGCCGCGCCTCGTCGACGCGCAGGATCTCCTGCACGCCATAGGGGCCGGAGGTGATCTGGGCCAGCTGCTCGCCGTTGTGCCCGGAGTACAGGTAGAGGTGGCCGTGCCCGTCGGCCTGGGAGTACCAGAGCACCTCCGCGCCCCCGGACAGCACGCGCACGTTGGGCTTCTGCAGCTGCTGCTGCGCCGGCTCGACCCGCGTGTCGCCCCGCTCGGTCACCAGGACCCGCACCTCGCCCGTGGCCGGGTCCAGGCGGTGCAGGCTGAGGGTGCGGGCGTCCCGGGACCGGTTCAGGTAGTACGCGGCGGAGCCGTCCTCGGCCCACCACGCCCACTGCTGCATGACGGGCGACATGGCCGACATCGCCACGGGCTCGCCCTGCGCGAAGGTGACCGTCCCCGAGGCGACGTCCAGAACCGCGAACTCGGCGAGCGGCAGATGCTCGTCCCCGGGGACGGGGAAGCGAGGGGACAGGAGCTCGGGCTCGCCGCCGCCGGCCGGTGCGGCGCGCAGCAGGTGCGTGCGGCGCACGCCGTGCTGGGCCGTGCGGTGGGTCAGGACCCGGGTGGAGTCCGCCGACCAGGCCACCGCCGGCGGCAGATGCGGCAGGCCCAGCTTGGTGACCAGGGTCGAGTACATCAGGTAGTCGGGGTTGGCGCCCCAGTCGTCGTCCTCGGTGCCGTCACAGGTCAGCGCCCGGTCGTCGGAGCCGTCCAGGGCGCGGACCCGCAGATCGCGGCCGGACCGGTACACGGCGTGCTTGCCGTCGGGAGCCACGACCTCCAACGGGTTGCCGGTCGCCGGGTCGCCCGCCTCCTCCAGCTGGTGGTCGGCCCGGTGCCACCGCCAGTGCCTGCCGAACGCGTCGAACTCGACCGTGTCGGCCAGGGGCTGGATCATCGGGAAGGGCAGGGCGCCGGCCTGGACGTCCTGCCCCGAGGCTTCAGCCAGCGCTTCGGCCAGGCGCTCGTGGTCGAATGCCTCCTGCCGGATTCCTTTCTGCGGATCGACAAGAACGAAGCGCTTTCCTGTCGCGGTATTGACGGCGTACCAGAACCTGTTGCCGTCGCCCAGCCAGCGCGGCCTGACCTTCTCGGCGCGGACGAGCTCTCCGCGTCGCCGCATCAGCTGCTCAGCCGTCGAATAACTCCGCATTTCGAGATGTTCCTCGTGCATCGGGCTTCCCTTCCTTCGTAAGGCGACGCAGAGCATGAGGCAGGGCAGGCGCACTCAATTCCGCGATCCCGGAAAATAGCGGTTCGGCGCGGCGGGCGGCCAGGACGGCCCAGGCGGCGACGGCGGATCGGCCCCGTCCTGTCGCCAGGACACCGAGCGTGGATCAGCGCCGCGCGACAGGCGCGACATCGCTCGCGGGTGCGTGGGCGTGAACGCGTTCCAGTTCGTCGCTCCCGTGGGCCCGACACCGGAGCAGACCGGGCATGGCGATGACGTACCAGGCCGCAGGGAAGGGATCGCCCGGGTCCTGTCCGATCATCCGGTACACCACCGAGCCCACGCGATCCTCGCCGAGGACGCGGACCCTGTCGTCGGCCTTCAGGGCGAACTTCCCTGCCTCTTGGGCGAGTTGACGATTCAGGTAGCTGATCTCGACTCGCTGGCGCCGTGCGTGGTCGCGCACGCTGTAGTGAGCGGCACCGCTGCGTCGCAGGTCGACGAGCGCACATGAGGCGGCGATGAGATAGGCGCCGCAGCCCGGTGACTGCCCCAGCAACTGCCACCAGCGGTGGGCCCTGCCCTGCAGATCGGACTCGGACAGGCCGTCCAGTCCGAACAGTCCGTGCATGAACGGTGCTATGCCCACGGACGCGACGTCCGGGGCGTCCCTAGCGACGTTTGGAGGCATGGGCACATCCTTGCCCCGGGGACGAATTCTCGCTGGACCTCTTTCATCTGTCTGGTCGACGCGACAGTCTGCCAGCCGGGAAGCTGCTTGACTCCTGCTGCCCGCAAGGCGAGGGTATGGACGTCATGCGTGCACCATTCGGCGCTGCGCGCAGATCTCGTAATCCCACGATTTCCACGGGCCTTTTTGCCTGGTTCTTCGCAATCTCGTATGACGTCACACCATGCCGCGCACCGGGCTTCGCGGGGAAGGAGCAGGCTGCAGATGACAACGCCGCAGATCCGGGAACTGGTACCCGAAACGCCCTATATATGGCGTGCAAAGCAACCGGCGGCCACCCGGCGGCTGGTGTGCTTCCCCCACGCGGGTGCCGGCGCTGCCGCGTATGCCGACTGGGCCGCCCTGCTGCCACCGCAGATCGAGCTGGTCGCCGTCCAGCTGCCCGGACGGCAGAACCGGATCGCCGAAGAGCCCTTCACCGAGGTCGACGTCCTCGTCGACGTGCTCGTGCACGCCCTGCGCCCGGTCCTGGACCTTCCCTGCGCTTTCTTCGGGCACTCTGCGGGCGCGATTCTCGCCTTCGAGCTGGCCAGGGCGCTGCGCGCACGCGGCCGCAAAGCACCTGAGCAGCTGTTCCTCTCCGCCCAGCCCGCGCCCGGGGACTCGCAGGTGCGCATGCTGCACGAACTCGACGACCTGGACTTCAGCACGGAGATCTTCGCGCTCGGCGGTCTCGACCCCGAACTGCTCGAGGACGAGGACGTGCTGGACGCCATGCTCTACACACTCCGCGCGGACTTCACGCTCTTCGAGCGGCATCGGATCGAGCCGGGCGCCCCGCTGGACTGCCCCATCACGGTACTCGCCGGCGACAGCGACCCCCGCGCGCCGCTGGACGAGGTCCGCCAATGGCAGGAGCACACCCGCGGACCCTTCGCGGCCGAGATCTATCACGGCGGCCACTTCTACTTCCTCGACTCGCCGACCGAGGTCGTCTCCCGCCTCGCCGCCGCCATGCTGACGCCCGCGACCCTCGGAGGCGTGGCATGAGTGCCTCGACGAACACCTCCGGCACCTTCGCTGACGACGAGTTGGCCGCGCTGGCCGACGCCGTCAGGGCCGTGCCCGGCGTCCACGAGGTCGCCGCCGTCACCCGCCTGAGCGTCCGCGCGCAGCCGGCCGCGGCGGCGGGGCGCGCTGACATCGCCCCGACACCGACCGCCCCGACACCGGCGGACCACGGGGACCGCCCGCCCGCCGAGCTGTACGGCGGCGACGTCACCCCTGCGCCCGGCGCGCCCGCCACCCTCCAGGAAGCACTGCGTCTGGCCGCCGAACTCGCCCCCGACAAGGGCACGATCTTCATCACCGAGGACCACGACGACGACCTGCAGACCTACCCGCAGCTGCTCGCCGAAGCCGAGCAGGTGCTGGGCGGACTGCGCGCGGACGGATGCCGCCCCGGCGACGCCGTCCTGTTCGTCTTCGACGACAACCGCGGCTACCTCACCGCCTTCTGGGCCTGCGTCCTGGGCGGATTCATCCCCACGCCGGTCGCCGTGGCCACCAGCTACACCGTGGAGAACGAGCCCAACCGCAAGCTGCTCGGCGCCTGGAAGCTCCTCGGGCGCCCGCGCATCGTCACCGACGCCGGGACCGCGCCGGCGCTGACGGGGGTGCGGGAGCTGTGGAACGAGCCCGAGGTACGGATCCTGACGGTCGAGGAGCTCGCCGGACACCCCGCGGACCGGAACTGGTACCCGGCGTCGCCGCAGTCGCCCGTGCTGAACCTGCTCACCTCCGGCAGCACCGGGGTGCCCAAGTGCGTGCAGCACACCCACGCCAGCGTCACCTCGCGTGAGCACGCCGTCATCCGCCACTGCGGGCTGACCGCCGACGACGTCACCCTCATGTGGATGCCCTTCGACCACGTCACGATCGCCTTCTGCAACGTCCGCGACGTGTTCCTGGGCTGCCTGCACGTCAACGCCAGGACCTCCCACGCCCTTTCCGACCCGCTCCTCTGGCTGGACTGGGCCGACCGCCACCGGGCCACGAACATCTGGGTACCGAACTTCGCCATCGGTCTGGTCAACGAGCGGGCCGAGGAGATCGCCGACCGCGACTGGGACCTCTCCTGCCTGCGAGAGATCGTCAACGCCGGCGAGCCGGTCATCGCGGCGACCTCGCACCGCTTCCTCGAACTCCTCGCCCCGCACCGACTGCCGGCCGACGCGATGGTCCCGGTCTGGGGCATGTCCGAGACCTGCTCCGGGGTCACCTACTCCCGGCAGAGCCGAACCGACCGGCTCGCCGGCACGGTCACCGTGGACCCGTCCTCGCTCTCCCACGCGATCCGCTTCCTCGACCCGGCCGACGACGGTGCCGTCACCCTGTCCCGCGTCGGCCGGCCCATTCCCGGAGTGCGCCTGCGGATCGTTGACGAGACCGGCGCCGTCCTGCCCGAGGACCGCCTCGGTGAACTGCGCATCACGGGCAGCACCATGATGGCCGGCTACTTCGGCAACGAGCAGGCCAACCGCGAGTCGTACGACGATCAGGGCTGGTTCCGCACCGGAGACCTCGCCTTCGCCCACGAGGGCGAGATCGTCATCGCGGGCCGCAAGAAGGACCAGATCATCGTCCGCGGCATCAACTACCTCGCCCACGAGCTCGAGAGCGTGGTCGAGCGGGTCGACGGGGTGCAGGTGACCTTCGCGGCCGTCGCGGGCATTCGCGAACCCGGCGCGGAGGAGGACCAGCTGGTCGTCTTCTACGTGCCGAGGAGCTGGGACGCCGCCGCGCAGGCGCAGACCGCCGAGGACATCCGTGCCGTCCTGGGCCGTGAGGCGGGGATCGTGCCGGCCGAAATCATCCCGGTCTCCCAGGAGGAGTTCCCGAAGACCTCGAGCGGCAAGATCCAGCGCCCCGCCCTCGCCCAGGCCTTCCGGCAGGGCGCGTTCGCCGACCGCACGCTCGGCACCGGACCGACGCAGACCGAGGACGACTCCTGGTTGTTCACCCGGCGCTGGCTCGAGGCGGACCCGGGCCCGAAGGACCGGCAGTCACCGGAAGGCCTCACGCTCGTGCTGGCCGAGGACGAGGATCTCGCCCGGCTCGGGCTCGACGGCAACGTCGTCGCAGCCCGCAGGGGCGACACGTTCGCGCAGACGGCGCCAGGCCGCTACCAGGTCCCGGCCGCGGACCGGGAGGCCCTCGGCCGACTGCTCGCGGCCGTCGCCGAACGCCACGGCCCGATCACCCGAGTCCTGAGCGCCCTCCAGCTCTCCCGCGGTGACGCCGATCCCTTCGCGCGACTGACCACGGCCACCGCCGAACTCGCCGCGCTGCTCGCCGCGCTCGCCGCCTCGAAGGCCGGTGAAGCGCAGCTGGTCGTCCTCACCGCCGGGGCGCTGCCCGTCCGGCCGGACGACGACGTCGACCTCGGCAGCTGCGCCATGCCCGGCCTGGTGCGCACCGCCGCCGACGAGTTCGCTCCGCGCCCCCTCTGCCAGGTCGACCTGCCGGGCCGCCCGGACCAGTGGGGACCGGCAGTGCGCTCCGCGCTCGCCGCGGGCACCCGCGGCCCGATCATCGCCGTCCGGGACGGCAGGCTCTGGCAGCCGAGGCTCGCGCCGGTCACCGCCCCTGAAGCGGCCGGTGCCACGGGCACGACGGCGCCGCTGCTGCAGGGCGGGCTCTACCTGCTCAGCGGCGGCCTGGGCGGCATCGCCCACGACATCGCCGGCTACCTCCTGGCCACCTTCGGTGTGAAGCTGCTGCTGGTGGGCCGCTCGCCCGCCGAGGGGGAGAAGGCCGCGCGACTGGCCGGACTCACCCGGCTGGGCGAGGTCTGCTACGCGCAGCTCGACATCACCGACGCCGACGCCCTTCAGGCTGCCACCGAGGCGGCCGAGCAGCGTTGGGGCCGCCCGCTCGACGGTGTCCTGCACCTGGCCGCGGCCGACCCCACTGGCCAGTGGGCCGACCTCGACCGCCACACGGTGGTGCACGAGACCGCTGACGGCTATGCCGCGCAGTACCGCGCCAAGGTCGGCGGCACCCTCGCCCTCGCCGGGCTGCTGCAGACCCGGCCGGCGGCCTCGCTCGTCCTGTTCGGCTCCGTCAACGGCGAGTTCGGCGGGCACTCCTTCGGCGCCTACGCCGCCGCGAACAGCTTCCTGGCGGGCTTCGCCGAGCACTGGCACCGCACCGGACGTCGAGGACAGTGCATCGCCTGGAGCCAGTGGAGCGGCGTCGGGATGAACCAGGGCCGTTCCTCGGCCGCCGCCGAACACCGCGGCTTCCGCACCATCGACCCGGACACCGGACTGCGGCTGTTCCTCGATGCCCTGGCGCTGGAACAGCCCTACGTCATCGCCGGACTCGACGCGGCCAACCCCGCCATCGTCGCGGAACTGGTCCCCGAACAGCTCCGCGTCACCGAGGCGGTCCTCGCCTACACCGCCTCCGACATCCCCGTCGACCCCCAGGCGGTCCGCGCGGCCGTCGCCCGCCAGGTGGCCGGCTTCCCGGTCCCCGTGCGGATCACCGAGGTCGCGCACATACCCCGCAACCCGGACGGCGGCATCGACGCCCCCCAACTGCTCAAGGACACCGCCCCGGGGGCGGCGAGCCGCCACTACAACCCACCCCAGGGCGAGGCGGAGAGCCGGCTCGCCCCGCTGTGGGCCGAGGCCCTCCGCCGGCACCGGGTCGGAAGGGACGAGTCCTTCTTCGAACTCGGCGGCAACTCCCTGCGGGCCGCACGCGTGCTGGCCCTCACGCAACAGACCTTCGGCGTCCGGGTGACAACCCAGGAGCTGTACGAGCACCCGACCGTCGCCGGCCTGGCCGCACTGATCGAGAAGCGCCAGATCGAGAAGCACCACGACGGCTGACCGTTCGCAGCGCCGCCATCCATGGTGTCCCTCCGGCCCGAGACCACCTCTGCGCAGGCCGGCAGACAGAGGAGCAACGCTCAATGATTCCCTTGTCCTTCGCCCAGCGCCGGCTGTGGTTCATCGACCGCTTCGAAGGGCCCTCGGCCACGTACAACGTGCCCCTGCTGGTGCGTCTGGACGGTGAGCTCGACACGGACGCGCTGGCGCAGGCCCTGCTCGACGTCGTGATCCGGCACGAGAGCCTGCGCACGGTGTTCCCGGCCCCCCAGGGGGTGCCGGAGCAGCGCGTCGTGCCGGTCGACGAACTGCGCCTCGACCTCCCGCTGGTCGAGGCGCAGGGCGAGGCGGCGGACGCGGTGATCGCGGAGGCCACCGTCCACTGCTTCGACCTGGCCAACGAGATCCCGGTGCGGGCCACCCTGGTACGGCGCGGCCCGCGCGACCACATCCTTGTGCTCAACATCCATCACATCGCCACCGACGGCGAATCGCTGGACCCGCTCGCCGGCGACCTGAGCGACGCCTACACCGCCCGGGTGGCCGGTCACACCCCCGGCTTCCCCGAGCTCGAGGCCCAGTACGCCGACTACACGCAGTGGCAGCGCGACCTGCTCGGCGACGAGGACGACCCCTTCAGCATGGCGGCCTGTCAGCTCGAGTACTGGCGCTGCGAACTTCACGGCTCGCCCGAGCAACTGCAGCTGCCCTACGACCGGCCGCGGCCGGCCACCGTCAGCCACCGCGGGGCGATGACCGAGATCGCCGTCCCCCAGGAGCTGCTCACGGCCGTCGAGCAGCTCGCCGCGGCGCACGGTGCCACCACGCCCATGGTCATGCAGACGGCGCTGGCCGTGCTGCTTCAGCACCTGGGCGCGGGCACGGACATCCCCCTCGGCGCCACCATCGCCGGCCGCACCGACGAGGCGCTGCTGGACATGGTCGGCTTCTTCGTCAACACCTGGGTGCTGCGCGCCGACCTCACCGGGGATCCCACCTTCTCCCAGGCGCTGCAACGTGTCCGGGACAAGGCGCTGGCCGCCTACGACTACCAGGACCTGCCCTTCGAGCGGCTGGTGGAGGTGCTCAACCCGGAGCGCTCCACCGCCTACCACCCGCTCTTCCAGGTCATGTTCACCTGGCAGACCAACGACCGCATCGTCCTGGACCTGCCGGGGGTCACCGGTACGCTCGAAGCCGTCCCGACCGGCACCGCCAAGTTCGACCTGGAGTTCAACTTCGCGGTCGACCCCGCGGACCAGAGCATGCGCTGTGTCCTCGAGTACGCCACGGACCTCTTCGACCGGTCCACCGCCGAGATGATCGGCGCCCGCCTGCTGAAGGTCATCGAGGCCGTGGCCGCCGATCCGGACGGGCACATCGGCAGGATCGACGTCCTGCTGCCCGGCGAGCGCGAACAGCTGGCCGCCTTCGCCGGGCTGGCGGTACCCACCCCTCCGCTGACCGTGCCCGAGCTGTTCCGGCGACAGGTCGAGGTCTCCCCGGACGCGGTGGCCGTGGAGTGCGGAGAGGTGACGCTCACCTATCAGGAGCTGGAGCAGCGGTCCGACCGGCTGGCACACGCCCTGACGTCGCGTGGTGTCGCGCCGGAGTCGCTGGTGGCGCTGGCGCTTCCGCGATCGGCGGAGCTGGTGGTGGCGATGCTGGGCATCTGGAAGGCGGGGGCGGCCTACGTGCCGGTGGACCCGCGGTTCCCCAGCACCAGGCTGCAGCTCATCCTGGAGCAGGCGCAGCCGACGCTGCTGCTGACCACGGCCTCGACGACCGCCGACCTGCCCCCGCACCCGGTTCCCACGGTGCTGCTGGACGACTTCGAGCTGGACGGCCCCGGACCGGACCCGCAGGAGGCGTCCACCGCGCTGCCCCACCTGGAGCTGCACAACGCGGCCTACGTGATGTACACCTCCGGCTCCACCGGCACCCCCAAGGGTGTGGCCATCACCCAACACGGCATCGTCAACGGCGTGCTGCGCCTTGCCACCGTGGTCGGCATGGGCCCCGGCAAGCGGATGCTCGCCGGAACCTCGGTCAACTTCGACGTGTCCGTCTTCGAGATCGTGACCGCACTGACCACCGGCGGCTGCGTCGACGTCGTCCGCGACGTGCTGGAGCTGGTGGAACGCGACAGCTGGCAGGGCGCGGTGATCAGCTCCGTGCCGTCGGTGTTCGCCGAGATCCTCGACCAGATCGCCCCGAACACGCAGGTCGACACCCTCGTGTTCGCCGGCGAGGCGCTGCCCGCCACGCTCGTCGCCCGCGCCCGGGAGGCCTTCCCCGGGGTCCGCGTCGTCAACGCCTACGGGCAGACCGAGAGCTTCTACGCCGGCACGTACACCGTGGAAGCGGACCAGGACTGGGACGGCTCCTTCAGCGTCCCCATCGGCACCCCGCTCGGCAACATGCGTGCCTACGTGCTGGGTGAGGGGCTGCTGCCGGTGCCCCCGGGCGTGGTCGGCGAGCTGTTCGTCGCGGGCGACTCCCTGGCGCGGGGCTACTTCGGGCAGCCCGCCATGACAGCCGAGCGCTTCGTGCCGGACCCGTTCGGGCAGCCCGGCGCGCGCATGTACCGCACCGGTGACCTGGCCCGCTGGAACCAGGGCCGGCTCGAGTACGTCGGCCGCGGCGACGGGCAGGTGAAGATCCGCGGACTGCGGATCGAACCCGCCGAGGTGGAGGCCGCGCTGACGGCCCATCCGGGCGTGGCCCAGGCGGTCGTCACCGTCCACGAGCATCTCGGCCGCAAGCAGCTCGTGGGCTACGTGGTGCCGGTGGGCGTCGTCACCGGCCCCTCCGGGGAGCCGCAGAGCATCGGTGACCTGCACGTCGACCTGACGGCCGGAGTGTCGGTGGCGGAGTTGCGGCGCTTCGCAGCGGCGCGGCTGCCGGAGTTCATGGTGCCGTCACTGTTCGTCACAGTGGACCGGATCCCGCGCACCCCGACCGGGAAGCTCGACCGCGCCGCCCTGCCGGCGCCGGTACTGCAGGAACGCGCCTACCGGGCTCCGGTCTCGCCCACCGAGCAGGTACTGGCCGCTGTCTTCGCCGAGGTCCTCGGCGTGGACCGGGTCGGCGTGGACGACGACTTCTTCGCCGTGGGCGGGGACTCCATCCGCTCGATCCAGGTGGTGTCCCGGGCGCGGGCACGCGAGGTGCACGTCACCCCACGCGAGGTGTTCCAGCTCCGCACCGTGGCGGAGCTGGCACTGCTGGCCGAAGGCCGGGGCGCGTCCGTCGTGCTCCCCGAACTGGACGGAGGCGGCGTCGGCACCGCACCCCATCTGCCCATCAACCGGTACCTGCTGGAACTCGGCGGCGGACTCGGCCGGTTCACCATGTCCTCGGTCGTGGACCTGCCGCTCGGGATCGAGCAGGACCAACTGGCCGCCGTACTGACCGCCGTCGTGGACCGGCACGACATCCTGCGCTCGCGGCTCTCGCCGGACGGCCTGCAGATCACCGCGCCCGGCACGGTCGACGTCGCGCCGCTGGTCCTCCGGGTGAGCTGGGACGGCTCCTTCGACCAGGAGTGGTTCGAAGCAGCCCGGCAGGAGCTGGAGGCGGCGACCGGGCGGCTGGATCCGTCGGCCGGTGTCATGGCGCAGTTCGTCTGGTTCGACGCAGGACCGGACCGCGGCGGGCGACTGCTCCTGGTGCTGCACCACCTCGTGGTCGACGGGGTGTCCTGGCGCATTCTCCTGCCGGACCTGGCGGAGTCCTGGAAGCAGGTCCGGGCCGGCCAGGCGCCGCACCTGCCCGCGGTCGGGACCTCCGTGCGGCGCTGGGCGCACGCGCTGGTCCAGGAGGCGGCGAGCCCGGCACGCGTGAGTGAGCTCCCGCTGTGGAAGTCGGTGGTCGACGGCCCCGACCCGCTGCTCGGCTCTCGTCCGCTCGACCCGGCCGTCGACACCGTCCAGACCGCCGGCCACGTCTGGGTCCACCTCCCGCCCGCGGTGGCCGACGCCCTGGTCACCGACCTGCCCGCCGCGTTCCGAGGCGGCGTCAACGACGGCCTCCTGGCAGCCCTCGCACTGGCCATGGCCCGCTGGCGCCGCGCCCGCGGAGTGGCGGAGACGTCCCTGCTGGTGCGGCTGGAAGGACACGGCCGCGAGGAGACAGCGGTGCCGGGCGCGGACCTGTCCCGTACCGTCGGCTGGTTCACCAGCATGTTCCCCGTTCGCCTCGACGTCGGTGACCCGGAGGCCGCCGGCGGCACCACGGCCGCGTCGGCGGTCAAGGCCGTCAAGGAACAGCTGATGTCCATCCCCGACAAGGGGCTGGGCTACGGCCTGCTGCGGTATCTGAACGACGAGACCGCCCGGGAGCTGGCCGCCCACCCCACCGGGCAGATCGCCTTCAACTACCTCGGCCGCTTCTCCGCCGCCGACATGCCCGAGGAACTGCGCGGACTCGGCTTCTCCGCGGTACCAGGCACCCGGGAGCTCATCGCCACCCCGGACCCGGACATGCCGCTCATGTCCACGCTGGAGATCAACGCGCTGATCGACGAGTCCGGCCGGCTGGCCGCCAGGATCGGGTTCGCCACCGCCCTGCTGTCCCGCGAGGACGTCGAGGAACTGGCCGGTCTGTGGACCAGCGCCCTGGAGTCGCTGGCCCAGGGGGTTCCCTCGCCCGGAGCCGGCGGTCTGACGCCCTCCGACGTCGAGCTCGTCCGCGTCGGCCAGGACGAGCTGGAGCGCTGGGAGCAGCAGCACCCGTCCCTCACCGACGTCTGGCCGCTCACCCCGCTGCAGAACGGCCTGCTCTTCGAGTCGCTGGTCTCCGACAGCGGCTACGACGCCTACCTGATGCAGTTCGCCTACCACCTGGCCGGACCCGTGGACCCGCAGCGGATGCGCGTCGCCGCGCAGGCGCTGCTGGACCGGCACGCCAACCTGCGCACCGCCTTCGTCCCGGACGCCTCCGGCGACCTGGTCCAGCTCGTCCTGGACGACATCGAGGTCCCCTGGCGCCAGCTCGAGCTCCGCGACGGCCGGCAGCAGGACGACCAGGCCCTCCAGCGGTTCCTGACCCAGGACCGGGAGACCCGGTTCGACCTGCAGGCCCCGCCGCTGCTGCGCTTCACCCTGCTCACGCGCGGCCCCGAGCGTTCGGTCCTGGTGCTGACAGCGCATCACGCGCTCTTCGACGGCTGGTCGGTGCCCGTCCTGATGCAGGACCTGCTGCACCTGTACGCGTCGCACGGCGACGCCGGAGCCCTGCCCCGGCTCCGGCCCTTCCGTGAGTTCCTCCAGTGGCAGGCCCGGCAGGACCGAGAGGCCGCCGCCGCGGCCTGGGCCGCGGAGCTCGACGGGTTCGACGAGCCGACGTTGCTGGCCCGGACCCTGACCGACGCGGAGCCCGGCGAGGACGTGGGCCATGTCGACGTGCCGCTGACCGTCGAAGCGACCCAGTCCCTGGCGCAGTGCGCGGCCCGCCTGGGCGTCACCCTCAACACCCTGGTGCAGGGCGCCTGGGCAGTCCTGCTCGGCCAACTCACGGGACGGCAGGACGTCGTCTTCGGCGCCACCGTCTCCGGTCGCCCGCCGCAGGTCGACGGCGTCGAGTCCATGGTCGGTCTCTTCATCAACACTCTTCCGGTGCGCGTGCCACTGCCTCCGGGGCAGACGTTCGCCCAGCTCCTCGCGACGCTGCAGGAGCGGCAGGGCGAACTGCTCGACCACCACCACTACGGGCTGACGGATATTCACCAGTCCGTCGGGACCAACCGGCTCTTCGACACCCTCGTCGTCTTCGAGTCCTACCCGGTCGACCACGTCGGCCTGAGCGAGGCCAACGACACCGCGGGTGTCGCCATCACCGGCATCACGCCGTTCAGCGGCACCCACTACCCGGTGACCGTGATGGCGGATGCCGACCCGCAGCTGCGGCTGTCGCTGCAGTACCGGCCCGCCGCCTTCGACCGGGAGGCGGCCCAGATGCTCGCCACCCGCTTCGCGCGGGCGCTGGAACAGACGGCGGCCGAACCTGGCCAGCCGATCGGCGCCGTCGACGTCCTCTCCCAGGACGAGCGCGCACTGTCCCTGCGCGGGGTCGGCGCGACGGCGGAGCCGGTGCCGGACGGCACGATCCTCGACCTCGTCGAGCTGTGGACCTTCCTGGGCATGGACGCCGTCGCCGTGGTCCACGAGGACAGCCGGCTCACCTACCGCGAACTGGACCAGCGGGCCAACCGACTGGCACAGGCGCTCGCGGGCCGCGGCGTCGGCCCGGAGTCGGTGGTGGCCATCGCCCTGCCCCGCACCTGCGACCTGGTCGTCGCGCTGCTCGGGGTGCTGCGCTCCGGTGCCGCGTACCTGCCGATCGACCCCGAGTACCCCAGCAGCCGGCTCGGTTACATCCTGGCCGACGGCGCCCCCGAGCTGATCCTCACCGACGAGGCGTCCAGGGACATCCTGCCGAGCACCGGCATCCCCACCCTGTCGCTGAACGAGGTCTGCTCCGGTCCCACGGCCGCCGTCCACCGCCCGGGTCCGGACAACCTGGCCTACGTGATGTACACCTCCGGCTCGACCGGGGTCCCCAAGGGCGTCTCGCTGACGCACCGCAACATCGCCGCCGTCCTGCCCTCGTTGCGCGCCACCCTCGGGATCGAGTCGCGGGCGCGCGTCCTGGCGGCCGCCTCGGTCAACTTCGACGTGTCCGTGTTCGAGATCTTCTCGGCGCTCAGCTGCGGCGGTACCGTCGAGCTCGTCCGCGACGTGCTGGCCCTGGGCGAGCGGGACCACTGGGACGTCGACGTGATCAGCACCGTCCCCTCGGCGTTCGCCGAGCTCCTCGACGGCCTGCCCGGCCGGGCCGCCCCCAAGACCGTCGTCTTCGCGGGTGAAGGGCTGCCCGCCACGCTGGTGGCCCGGGTCCGCGAGGCGTTCCCCGGCGTGCGGGTGGCCAACGGCTACGGACAGACCGAGTCGTTCTACGCCGCGGCGTTCAGCCTCCCCGCCGACGCGCCGGTCGGCGGCGTCCTCGCCCCCATCGGCGAACCGCTCGAGCACGTGCGGGCCTACGTCCTCGGTTCCGGACTGCGTCCGGTGCCGCCCGGCGTCACCGGGGAGCTCTACGTGGCGGGCGCCTCCCTCGCCCGCGGCTACCGCGGCCAGGCCGCGCTGACCGCCGAGCGGTTCCTGCCGGACCCCTACGGTCCGCCCGGCGCGCGCATGTACCGCACCGGTGACTGCGCACGGGTGCGCGAGGACGGAAGCCTCGAGTACGTCGGCCGTGGTGACGGCCAGTTGAAGATCCGCGGCGTGCGCGTCGAGCCCGCCGAGATCGAGGCCGTGCTGACCGACCACCCGCAGGTCGCCCAGGCTCTCGTCATGGCCAGGGACGGGCACGCCGGGAGCGCCTCCCGGTACCTGGCCGCCTACCTGGTGCCCACGGGGGACGAGGCGCCGCAGAACCTGCGCGGCTGGACCTCCGCACGACTGCCCGACCACATGGTGCCCGCCGCCTTCGTCACCCTGGACGCGCTGCCGCTGCTCCCCAACGGCAAGGTGGACCGCAAGGCGCTGCCCGAACCGGAGTTCACCGCCACGCCGTACCGCGCGCCCCGGAACCGGACCGAGGACGTGCTGTGCCGGCTCTTCGCCGAGGTGCTCGGCGAGCAGCGGATCGGCATCGACGACGACTTCTTCGCCCGCACCGGCCACTCCCTGCTGGCCACCAGGCTGGTCAACCGGATCCGTGCCGAGCTCGGCGCGGAAGTCCGCGTCCGGCAGGTCTTCGACGCACCGACGGTCTCCCGGCTGACCGCAGAGCTGTCCACCGCCGGCCCGGCCCGGCCCCTGCTCCAGCGCGCCGAGGTCCGCCCCGAGCGGGTGCCGCTGTCCTTCGCGCAGCGGCGGCTGTGGTTCGTCGACCGCTTCGAGGGGCCCTCGGCGACCTACAACCAGTCCTTCGTGCTCCGGCTGACCGGCCGCCTCGACGCCGAGGCGCTGCGCCTGGCCCTGTCCGACCTGCTGGAGCGCCACGAGAGCCTGCGCACCCTCATGGTCGAGGACGCCGGGGGCAACCCGTCCCAGCAGGTCGTGCCCATGAGCGACACCGGCTTCCAGGTGCCGCTGGTCGAGGTCACCGCGGACACCGTCGACGAGGAGCTCGACCGGCTCATCCGCCGCCCGTTCGTCCTGTCGGCCGAGATCCCGACGCGCGCCGCGTTGCTGCGCCTCGGCCGCGAGGAGCACCTGCTGCCCCTGGTGATCCATCACATCGCCGTCGACGGCGAGTCGATCGCCCCGCTGGGCCGCGACCTCGGCACCGCCTACGCCGCGCGCCTGGAGGGCCGCACGCCCGACTGGGGCGGCGAGGCCGTCCAGTACGTCGACTACACGCTGTGGCAGCAGGAGCTCCTCGGCGACGAGAAGGACCCGGCGAGCCTCCTGGCGGCCCAGGTGGGCTACTGGCGTGAGCAACTGTCCGGGGCGGTGCAGCCGCTGCCGCTGCCCACGGACCGGCCCCGCCGGCCCGAGCCCAGCCACCACGGCGACGTGGTCGAGTTCGCCCTGGCGCCGACGGTGATGTCCGCCGTCGAGCGCCTGGCCCGCGAGCGCGGCGCCACCGAGGCCATGGTGCTGCAGTCCGCGCTCACGGTGCTGCTCCACCGCATCGGGGCGGGTGACGACATCACGCTCGGATCCCCCATCGCCAACCGTACCGACGCGGCGCTCGCCGACATGGTGGGCTTCTTCGTCAACACCTGGGTACTGCGGGCCGATCTGTCCGGCCGCCCGACCTTCGGGCAGGTCCTCGCCCAGGTGCGGGACAAGGCGCTGGCCGCGTACGACAACCAGGACGCGCCGTTCGAGCGGCTGGTGGAGGCGCTCAACCCGGAGCGCTCCACCGCCTACCACCCCCTGTTCCAGGTGATGTTCGCCTGGCAGAACATCACCCGCGAGGACTTCGCGATCGGCGATCTCGCCGTCCGCTGGGAGCCCTCGTTCACCGACACGGCCAAGTTCGACCTCTTCTTCAACATGGGTGACATCCCCGGTCAGGGCGTCATCGGCTACCTCGAGTACGCCACCGAGCTGTACGACCGCGCCACGGTCGAACGCCTCGCCGCCCGCTTCGCCAGGCTCGTCGAGGAACTCGTCGCCCACCCGGACGAGCCGGTCGCCACCCTGGACGCGCTGCTGCCGGGAGAGCTCCAACAGCTCGACGAGTACGCCGGATCCGGCACCTGGATGCTGCCGCGCACGGTTCCCGAGCTCTTCGAGCGACAGGCGCAGGCCACCCCCGACGCGGTCGCCGTGGTCGTCGGTGCGACCCGGCTGACCTACCGGGAGCTGGACGAGCGGGCGAACCGGATGGCGCACGCCCTGGCCGGACGCGGAGCCGGCCCCGAGGCGCTGGTCGCCCTCGCCCTGCCGCGCTCGGCCGACCTGGTGACGGCCATGCTGGGCATCTGGAAGGCCGGCGCGGCCTACGTCCCGCTCGACCCGCGCTTCCCGAGCACCCGGCTGCGCCGGATCCTCGGCCAGGCGACGCCCGCCCTGCTGCTGACCGATACCGCCACCGTCGGCGACCTCCCCGAGCACGACGTCCCGACCGTGCTCCTGGGCGACCTCGACCTCGTGAACGGGGACGCGTCGCCGTTGGCGGCCGGGCCGCACCCGGACCAGACCGCCTACGTGATGTACACCTCGGGATCCACCGGTCTGCCCAAGGGCGTTGCCGTCGCCCACGGCAACATCACCGCCTGCCTGCCGGCCCACGTGGAGGCCACTGGGATGCGACCGGGCGCGGTGATGCTCGCCGCGACCTCGATCAACTTCGACGTCTCCGTCTTCGAGACCGTGACCGCGCTCACCGTCGGCGGCACCCTCGAAGTGGTGCGCGACGTACTGGAGCTGGCCGAGCGGGACAGCTGGGACGTCCAGGTGGTCAGCGCGGTCCCCTCGGTGCTCTCCGAGGTCCTCGCCCAGATATCAGGCAAAGTCCGGCCGGAGACCGTCGTCTTCGGCGGCGAGGCCCTGTCGGCGTCCCTGATCACCCGGATCCGCGAGGCCTTCCCCGGGGTCCGCACCGTCAACTCGTACGGCCAGACCGAGACGTACTACGTCTCCCGCTCCGTGCTCCTTGACGGTGAGGCAGTCGACCAGGGAACCACGGCGCCGATCGGCCGACCGATGGACTGCGACCGCGCCTACGTGCTCGGCGACGGGCTGCAGCCCGTGCCACCCGGCGCGGTCGGCGAACTCTACGTCGGCGGCGGCTCCCTGGCCCGCGGCTACCACGGGCAGAGCGTCCTGACGGCCGAGCGCTTCGTGCCGGACCCCTTCGGTCCCGCCGGCTCACGCCTCTACCGCACCGGCGACCTGGTGCGCTTCGGCCCCGACGGGCAGCTCCTGTACGTCGGCCGCGGCGACGCGCAGATGAAGATCCGCGGGCTGCGGATCGAGCCCGCCGAGGTGGAGGCCGTGCTGACCGCCCACCCCGGCGTGGCCCAGGCGGCGGTGAACGTCATGGAGCGGGCGGGCCGCAAGCAGCTCGTCGGCTACGTGGTGCCGTCCCGGACCGACGACCAGGTCATGGACCCCAGTCTCGGCGAGATGCAGCTCGACCTCACCGCCGGGATCCCGGCGGGAGAGCTGCGCCGCTTCGCGGCGGAGCGGCTGCCCGAGTACATGGTGCCCTCCGTCTTCCTGGTGCTGGACCGGCTGCCACTGACCCCGAACGGAAAGCTGGACGTCGCCGCCCTGCCCGCCCCGCCCGACCAGGGAGGCGACTACCGGGCCCCGGCCACCGAGGCCGAGCGCGTGCTGGCCACCGTCTTCGCCGAGGTCCTGGGCATCGACCGGGTCGGTGTGGACGACGACTTCTTCGCCGTGGGCGGCGACTCCATCCGCTCCATCCAGGTGGTCACCCGGGCGCGGTCCCGCGGCGTGGAGATCACCCCCCGGGAGATCTTCCAGCTCCGCAACGTCGCCGAACTGGCCCAGCTCGCCGGCGGCCGCACCGGCGCCCCGGTCCTGGAGGAACTGGACGGCGGCGGCGTGGGCCTCGCGCCGCACCTGCCGGTCTCCCGGTACTTCCTGGAACTGGGCGGCGGCTTCGACCGGTTCACCATGTCGACCGTGCTCGACCTGCCGACCGGCATCGACGCACGCCAACTGGCCACCGTCCTCACGGCGGTGTTCGACCGGCACGACGTGCTCCGCTCCACACTCACCGACGAGGGCCTGCAGATCGCCGCTCCCGGCACCGTCGACACAGCCGCGCTGATCCAGCGGGTGCCCTGCGACGGCGCCTGGGACGAGCCGTGGCTGGAGACCGCACGGCACGAACTGGACCAGGCGACCGGCCGGCTCGACCCGGCCGCGGGCGTGATGGCGCAGTTCGTCTGGTTCGACGCGGGCGACCGGGCCGCCGGCCGACTCGTCGTCGTCCTGCACCACCTCGTCGTCGACGGCGTCTCCTGGCGGATCCTCTTGCCCGACCTGGCGGCGGCGTGGAGTCAGGTCCGCGAGGACCAGGAGCCACAGCTGGACGAGGTCGGCACGTCGCTGCGCCGCTGGGCCCACGCCCTGGCGGACGAGGCCGTCACGCCGAGCCGGAGGGGGGAGCTCGACCTGTGGCAGTCCATCGTCGACGGCCCCGACCCGCTGTTCGGATCGCGCGCACTCGACCCGGCGCTCGACACCGTCTCCACGATCGACCACGTCTGGCTCGACGTTCCGGCGTCCGTCACCCGGACCCTGCTGGACGGCGTCCCGGCCGCGTTCCGCTGCGGAGTCCAGGACGGCCTGCTCAGCGCGCTCGCCGTGGCCGTGGCCGGATGGCGGCGGGCGCACGGGATCGCGGAGCCGTCGCTGCTGGTGAAGCTGGAGGGGCACGGCCGCGAGGAGTCGGTCGTCCCCGGAGCGGACCTGTCGCGCACCCTGGGCTGGTTCACCACCATGTTCCCGGCCCGGCTCGACCTCGCCGAGGTGAACCTCGACGATGCCCTGGCCGGCGGGCCCGCCGCGGGATCAGCCGTCAAGGCCGTCAAGGAGCAGCTGCTGCGCATCCCCGACAAGGGTCTGGGCTACGGGCTGCTGCGCCATCTCAACCCCGAGACGGCCGATCTGCTGGCGGCGCATCCCACCGGGCAGATCGCCTTCAACTACCTCGGACAGTTCTCCTCCGCCGACATGCCGCAGGAGCTGGAGGGGCTGGGCTTCACCCAGGCGACCGGCACCCGGGAGCTGATCGCCACCCCGGACGCCGACATGCCCGCCCTGTCCACCCTCGAGATCAACGCGGCCGTGACCGACTCCGAGCGCGGCCCCCGTCTCGGCGTGCGAATCGGCTTCCCCACCGGCCTGCTGACGCGTGAGCAGGTGCTGGGGCTGGCCGGGATGTGGAGCACGGCCCTGGAGGGTCTGGCCGCCCACGTGTCCCGGCCCGGCGTCGGCGGACTGACCCCCTCCGACGTCTCCCTGGTGAACGTGCGCCAGCACGAGCTGGAGCGCTGGGAGGCTCAGTACCCGAACCTCGTCGACATCTGGCCGCCGACCCCGCTGCAGAGCGGGCTGCTCTTCGAGTCGATGCTTGCCGACACCGGCCACGACGCCTACCACGTGCAGGTCGTCTACCGCCTGACCGGCCCGGTCGACCCGGAGCGGCTGCGGTCGGCCGGCCAGGCCCTGCTGGAACGCCACGCCAACCTGCGCACCGCCTTCGTTCCCGACGCCACCGGCGAACTGCTCCAACTGGTCCTTGGCGGAGTGGAACTGCCCTGGCGGGTGACCGACCTCAGGGGCCTTTCCGAGGAGGCGCGCACCGAGAAGCTGGCACAGTTCCTGGCGGAGGACGAGGCCGACCACTTCGACCTGGCCACCGCCCCGCTGCTGCGCCTGTCGCTGGCGATGACCGGCCCCGGGCAATCCACGCTGATCCTCACCTCGCACCACGCGCTGCTCGACGGATGGTCGCTCAGCACCCTGATGACCGAACTGCTGCGACTGTACGGATCGCACGGCGATCCGTCGGTCCTGCCGCGGGTCCGCCCCTTCCGGGACTTCCTGGCCTGGCAGGCGCGGCAGGACGACGCCGCGTCGGTGCGCGCCTGGGACGACGAGCTCGCCGGTGTCCAGGAGCCGACGCTCCTGGCCGGAAGCCGGGCCGCCGAGGCGGACCCGCAACGGGTCGGCAAGCTGGACATCCCGCTGACCGACGACGTCGCTCGCCGGCTGGTGCGCTCGGCGGCCGGGCTCGGCATCACCCTCAACACGCTGGTGCAGGGCGCCTGGGCCGTGGTGCTGGCAGGGTTGACGGGCCGCCAGGACGTGGTGTTCGGCACCACCGTCTCGGGCCGGCCGGCCGAGGTCACCGGCGTGGAGTCGATGGTCGGCCTGTTCATCAACACGCTTCCGGTGCGGGCCGAGCTGTCCCCGTGGCACACGCTGCGCCGGGTCCTCACCGACCTGCAGGACCGGCAGAGCGCGCTGCTCGACCACCACCACGTCGGGCTCACCGAGATCTGCCGTGCCGCCGGGCTGAGTTCGCTCTTCGACACGGTCGTGGTCTTCGAGTCCTTCCCGATGGAACGCGACGGCCTGGGCGATCTCGACGCCAACGGCGGCCTGGCCATCACCGGGGTGGGAACCGACAACGGCACCCACTACCCGCTGGGCATCGCCGCGGGCGCCGACGACCGGCTGCACGTGGTGATGGAGTACCAGCAGGACTGCTTCGGTGACGACGAGGCCCGGGACATCGCCGCCTCGCTCGCGCAGGTCCTCACCCAGGTGGCAGAGGACCCGGACGTTCCCTCGGGCGTACTCCTCGCACGAGCGGCGGACCGGTCGGAGCAGCCCGTCGCGACCGCGACGCCGGGCACCCTGGCGGACCTGTTCGAACGTCAGGTGGCCGCGACCCCCGACGCCGTCGCCCTGATCTTCGAGGACCGGCGGATCAGCTACCGCGAGCTCGACCAGCACGCGAACCGGGTCGCCCACGCCCTCGCCGAGCGGGGCGTCGGCTCCGAGACGGTCGTGGCGGTGGCGACGCGCCGCTCGCCGGACCTGGTCGCCTCCCTGCTGGGTGTGGCGAAGTCGGGCGGGGTCTACCTGCCGACCGACCACACCTATCCGGCCGAGCGCATCGCCTACATGCTGCAGGACTCGGGCGCCCGGCTCGTGGTCGCGGACGCGGTCACGGCCGACGCGCTGGCCGAGCACGACCTGCCCGTCCTGCGGGTGGACCGGATCGGCCCGGACGTGGCCGCGGCCGCGCCGCGGCGGTCGACCACGACCGACAGCGCCGCGTACCTCATCTACACCTCCGGCTCGACCGGAAAGCCCAAGGGGGCGGTGGTCACCCACCGCGGCATCGCCGGCCTCGTGGCGGCGCACGTCCGGCGGATGGGGGTGACCGCCGACAGCAGGATGCTGCAGCTGGTCTCGCCCAGCTTCGACCCGTCCCTGTGCGAGATGTTGACCGCACTGCTGTCCGGGGCCTCGCTCGTGCTCGCTGACAAGGAGCAGCTGGCCCCCGGCCTGCCGCTGGCCGAGACGGTGGACCGCCACCAGGTCACGCACATGATGCTGCCGCCCTCCATGCTCGCCGCCCTGCCGTCGGATTCCCTGCGCAGTGTGCAGTGCCTGCTGGTCGGTGGCGAGGCGCCGTCCGCCGAGCTGATCAGCCGCTGGGCGCAGGGCCGCCGGATGCTCAACGTCTACGGCCCCACCGAGACGACGGTGTGCGCCACCATGAGCGCGCCGCTCGCCGTGGACGACAAGCTCTTCCCGATCGGCACCGCGATCCCGGGTGCCGCGCTGTACGTGCTGGACGCGGCCCTGCGGCCGGTCCCGGACGGCGTTCCCGGCGAGCTCTACATCGCCGGCCCGGGCCTGGCCCGTGGTTACGCCGGGCTCACGGCGGTGACCGCCTCCCGCTTCGTGCCGTGCCCGTTCGGCGAGCCGGGCGAGCGGATGTACCGCACCGGCGACGTGGTGGCACGGGACGCGGACGGCGCGCTGCACTTCCACGGGCGCAGCGACGACCAGGTCAAGATCCGCGGCTTCCGGGTCGAACTCGGCGAGGTGCAGGCCGCGCTGGAGGAGCACCCCGGCGTGGACCGCGCCACCGTCCTGGTGGACACGCGCCACGGCGACCGACGGCTCGTCGGCTACCTGGTGCCGGCCGACCCCGCGACGCCGGGGGAGGAGCAGGCCAAGGAGCTGGTGGCCGAGGTGAGCGCGAGCCTGCGGCTGCGGTTGCCGGACCACATGGTGCCCGCGGCACTGATCGCCCTGGACGAGCTGCCGCTGACGCTCAGCGGCAAGCTCGACAAGCGGGCACTGCCCGCCCCGAGCTACGAGGGCGAGGGCGGCGGCCGGGCTCCCAGGACGACCCGTGAGGAGATCCTCTGCGGCCTGTTCGCCGAGGTGCTCGACCTGGAGCGGGTCGGGATCGACGACTCCTTCTTCGCGCGCGGCGGCCACTCGCTGCTCGCCTCCCGGCTGATCAGCCGGATCGCGGTCGTCCTCGGCGTCACCCTGCCGCTGCGCGCGGTCTTCGACGCCCCGACCGTGGCGGAACTCGCCGCCTACCTGGAAGCCGAGGGAGACGCGGGCCCCGCGGGGAACCCGTTCGCCCCGGTGCTCTCGGTCAAGGGCGGGAACGGCGCCGCGCCGGACCGGACCCTGTGGCTGGTCCACCCCGGTGGCGGCATCTGCTGGCCGTACCTCGGACTCGCCGGCCGGCTGCCGCAGTTCGACGCGGTCCACGGCATCCAGGCCAAGGGATTCGACGGCGACAGCCCGCTGCCCACCTCCCTGGACGCGATGGTCCTCGACTACGTCGACGAGATCCTGGCCGTCCAGCCCGAGGGCCCGTTCCAGCTGGCCGGATACTCCATCGGCGGCACACTGGCCCAGGCGGTCGCCGCGCGACTGCAGGAGCGCGGCCACACGGTCGCCTTCCTCGCGATGCTGGACTGCGTGCCCGGCGACCACCTGGCCAAGCAGCCGGCGCCCACCGCGGGAGCGCTGCGGGAGTACTTCCGCGAGCACCTCACCAGCGTGGCGGGCTCGAACGACTACGAGACCTTCCTCGACAACGCGGTCCGGGTCATCGTCAACCACACCTCCATGACCGCCGGCTTCACCTCGCCGCTGTTCCACGGCGACGCGGTCTTCTTCAACGCCGTGCCCAACCCGGACCTGGTGCACGGCGACCTGTGGCAGCCGTACATCACCGGCTCGGTTCAGCAGTACGACATCGACAGCACGCACCACGACCTCATCAACGCCGAACACCTCGACGAGATCTGCCGACTCATCGGTCGGGAGGTCGCGGCCGTGCGCGGGACGCGAGAAGACGGAGACCAGAGATGAGCACCAACCCCTTCGACGACGACAACGGCCGGTTCCACGTCGTGGTGAACGACGAGGGACAGCACTCCCTGTGGCCGACCTTCGCCGACGTGCCCGCCGGCTGGCGCACCGTGTTCGGAGAGGCCACCCGGGCCCAGTGCCTGGAATACGTCGAGCAGAACTGGACCGATCTGCGGCCGCTCAGCCTGCAGCGTGCCATGGCCGGCGCCGACAACTAGCCCGTCGCCGACGGACCGCAGACCACCAGAGAGGAACGCCTCCCCATGTCCAAAGTCATCGAGGCTTGGAACGTCCACCCCACCAGCACCTGGATGCGCGGCGTGCGGCCGGCGCAGCCGGTCGCGTTCGTCGAGGAGCTCGGCTCCTGGTGCGTCTACGGGTACGACGAGGTCCAGCAGGTGCTGAGCGACCACGAGACCTTCTCCGCCGCGACCGCCGCACTGGCGCCGGTGCAGGTCGACGAGCAGTTCCAGCAGGGCGACATCTCCCAGATGGACCCGCCGGAGCAGACCAAGTACCGCAAGCTGATCGGCCGCGCGTTCAGCCCGCGGGTGATCAACCAGCTCGAGCCGACCATCGCCAAGATCACCGAGGAGCTCCTCGACGCCGTGGCGGACCAGGGCCGCATGGAGGTGGTGGCCGACTTCGCCTACCCGCTGCCGGTCCGCGTCATCGCCGACCTGCTCGGCGTCGACAGCAAGGACTTCCACCTGTTCAAGGGCGCCGCCTTCGACATCATCGAGAACATGGCGGGCATCGACTTCATCGCCGGCGGCGAGGACGCCGAGGAGCGGGTCCACGGTGCGGAGCAGCGCCTCCAGCCCCTGCTCGACTACATGTTCGAGCAGGTCCTGGAGCGCCGGAAGCACCCGCGCGAGGACCTGCTGACCTACCTCGCCCAGGTGGAGGAGGACGGCCAGCGCCTCACCGACCGCGAGGTCGTCAACGTCGCCAACATCTTGCTGATGACCGGTCACATCACCAGCACCATGATGGTCGGCAACACCGTGGTCTGCCTGGAGACCGAGCCGGACAAGCTGGCCCGGGTGCGGGCCGACCGTTCCCTGGTCCCCGGCGCGGTCGAGGAGGCCGTGCGACTGCTGCCGCCGGCCGCCGTGCTCTCCCGGGCCACCCGCAAGGAGACCGTGCTCGGCGGGGTCACCATCCCCAAGGACCAGATGGTCCTGCCCTGGGTGGCCGCGGCCAACCGCGACCCGCTGAAGTTCGACCGGCCCGACGAGTTCCTCCCGGACCGTGAGCCCAACGACCACATCTCCTTCGGCCACGGCGTCCACTACTGCCTGGGCACCCGGCTGGCGCGGCTGGAGGGACGGATCGCGGTCAACGCCCTGCTCGACCGCTTCCCGAACCTGCGGCGCGACCCCGAGAAGCCGGTCGAGTTCTTCCCGTCCGTGGACATGGTCGGCGTGCGCTCGATGCACGCCCTGCTGGACTGAGGTGCGCGCCTCGCCCTCCTGCTGCCAGTGATCCCCGTCCGGTCCTGACCGGGCGGGGATCCCCATATCGGCCCACGCCGGCCTGCCGTCGGCGTCCGCCGCAACCGAACTCCCTGCCGGGCCGGCCCGGTGGGGATTTCGGCATGCCCGGCGCCGGCCGATAACACCGCGATGTCCGTCCGATATGCGCCCTTCGTATCGTCGTGCCATAGCCCCAAGGCAGCCCGAGCCGATCTGAAGGGAGGCCTCGATGGTGGAAGTCCGGAACCCCCGCATTCCGCACGCCGGATACGCAGGAGACCGGGCCCGGGGCGGGTCGTCCGGCCGGAAACCGGACGGCCCGCTCGCACACACAGACCGCGGCTGGTAGCCAGATCCCTGGCGGCCACCGTCCGTTGCGGCACGCGACCTGGGGTCGTGCGCGCTGACATCGCCTGAGGGATCGCCATGCCGGTATTTTCGTTCGATACCCTTGAACCCATCAGCGCCGACATCTCTCTTGATATCGGCAGGGTCAATATCGTGGCGGGCGACCACAAGAAGACGTTCGTCGAACTTCGTCCCAGTGATCGCCTCGACCCGTGCGACGCCGCGACGGTCCGGCTGGCCCGCGTCGAATACGAAGCCGGGGAGCTCGTGGTGTCCGCGCCCAGGGCGCGTGGTTACCCCCACGGCGCCGGCGCCGTGTCCCTGAACATCCGGCTGCCCTCCGGATCCCGGGTGCGCGCACAGGCACGCGCCGCGGACATCAACGCCCAAGGCCGCCTCGGCGAGTGCCGTATCTCCACCGACTGCGGCCACGTCATGCTGGAGGAGACCGGGCCGCTGCGCCTCGCCCAGGTCCTCGGCAACACCTCCGTCGACCACGTGGGCGGCGACCTGGAGGCGCACGCGGAGTGCGGCGACGTCCAGATCCAGTGCGCCGACGGGTCGGTGCACCTGAGCAGGACCCGGGGCAGCGTCTGCATCGGGGAGGCCAAGGGCGACGTCTACGTGTACGCCGACAGCGGCGACCTCAGCATCGGCCGGGCGCACGGCGCCCTGGAGGCAAGGGCCTCGCAGGGCGACATGCTGGTCGACGAGACCGTCAAGGGGCCCCTGGTGCTGGAGAACGCGTCCGGACGGCTGGAGATCGGCGTCGTCCCCGGCACCGCGGTCAGCCTGGACCTCGACTCCCACGTCGGGACCGTCTACCAGTCGATCGAACTGCTCGACGAGCCGGCCTCTGCCGACGTGCCGACAGGTCCCCCCGACGACGTCGTCCGCGTGCAGGCCCGCTCCATTCTCGGCGACATCGTGGTCCGTCTCACCTCGCGCGATCCCTAGATCCGCAGGGCCGTCCGGCGCCCGCAGGATGGGCGCCGAATGCCGCTGTGTCAAGATCCGAAGTCGGTCTGCCACCCGCCGGAAAGGTTGCCGAAAGAAATCCAATTCCACGCCGATTTCTTCCATAGCATGCGCCTGGAACGCTGGTGCGCATTCGCGATGGAGGGAAAGTCATGGCAACCGATTTCGCTGACCGGTGGGGATTCCCGGAGGACAAGTTCTGGCTGCGTGGCGAGCGTCCGAAGGAGCCCGTCGAGTGGAGCGAGGAGCTCAAGCGCTGGGAGGTCTACGGCTACGACGAGGTCAACGAGGCGCTCAGCAACAACGACTCGTACACGGCTGACTCCGCGAAGCTCTTCAACATCGACGAGGAGACCGCCAAGTACTTCGACGGTGACCTCGCTCAGATGAGCGGTCCCGAGCACACGAACATCCGCAAGCAGGTCAGCCACGCCTTCAGCCCGACGTTCATCGACCACCTGCAGCTGCGGGCCCGGGAACTGGCGGAGCAGTACGCCACCGAGCTGAAGGACATGCGCAAGTTCAACCTGCTGAGCGACTTCGTCGACCACGTCGCGGGCATCGTCTTCAGTGAGCTGCTGGGCATCCCGGCCGACGACCGCCGGATGTTCCGCGTGGTCGACCAGAACATGGACCAGCAGGCCGCGATGACGACGGTCAACGAGGGCACCGAGAACGACTACTTCGAGGCGCTCACCAAGCCGCTGCAGCCCCTGCGCGAGATGCTCGGCAAGCACGTGGACGCCAAGCTCGCGGACCCGAAGGAAGACCTCATCAGTCTGCTCTGCCAGGTCGAGAAGCTCGACGGCAACCAGATGACGCGGGACCAGATCATCAACTTCATCATCGGCATCCTGGGCGCCGGCCACCTGGCCACCCCGCTGCTGACCGCCAACACCCTCCTGTGCCTCGAGTCGTTCCCGGCGGAGTTCGACAAGATCAAGGCCGACCACTCGCTCATCCCGGGCATGCTCGAGGAGAGCATGCGCTTCCTGACGCCGGGTGCGGTCTCCTACCGCGCCACCCTCACCGAGGTCGACCTCGGCGGCCACCGGATTCCCGCGGACAGCCTGCTGCGGGTCTACCTCGGCGCCGCCAACCGCGACCCCAACCAGTTCCCGAACCCCGACGTGTACGACGTCACCCGCAAGCCGAACGCCCACCTCGGATTCGGGCGCGGCGCGCACTACTGCGTCGGCAGCCAGATGGTCCGGGTCGAGACCCGGGTCGTCTTCGAGGTCCTCCTGGAGCGGTTCCCCAAGCTGCGGGTCGACCCGGACATCACCCCGCTCTTCTTCAACTCGCCCGACTTCACCGGTGTGCGGTCCGGCGGCATGTGGGTGCGCGTCGACTGACCGCAGCCTTCGCACAAGCGCACCGACGCACGAGGAGCGGCCCCGGATTCCGGGGCCGCTCCTCGTCTGCGTCCGCGGTCACTGCTACCTGACCGCGGCAGGACGTCTACTCCTTGCCGTCCTTCTTGCCTGCCTTCGGCGGCGTCGTGGAGTGCTTCTCCATGCTCCTGCGGATCCTCTCCTGGGTCTGCGCCGCGACGTTCTCGGGGGACCACTCCTCGCGGGCCTCCGCGGTGAGCTGCTCCTTGAGCTCCTTGGCCTGTGCCTTGGCTTCCCTGCGCATGCGAGTCACCTGCTCCTTCATTTCGGTACGGATTCGTTGACGCTCGGTTGTCGGACGGTCGGGATCGAGTCCTGCCCTGGCCTTGAGCATGGCGCCGAGGCCGGGGCGGCTCCTGGCCGTCGCCGGTGCGAAGTGCTCGGACATCTCCGCGACGGTCGGGTGCTCGAACAGGACGCGTATCGAGACGTCGATCCCGAGAGAGCGCCGCATCCGGCCGGTGATCCGGGTGGCCTTCATCGAGTTGCACCCGCGGCCGAAGAAGTTGTCGTCGATGCCGATCTCCTCAACCCCGAGGACATCGGCGACCAGGGCGCAGACGGCCTCCTCCTGGGGTGTACGCGGCCTGCGGGAGCCGCCGCCGGAGACCGCCTCCGGCGCGGGGAGGGCGGCGTGGTCCACCCGTCCGTCGGCACCGCACGGGAGCTCAGGCAGGACCACCACGCATGCCGGCGCCAGATGCTCCGGCAGGTGCCGGGCCGCGAAGGCCGTCAGCTCCGCCACGGATGGCAGGGCGTCGCCCAGCGGCGCCGCGTATCCGACGATCCGCGCCTCGTGCGGGCCGCTGTCGGACAGGACCACCGCTGCGGCCCGGGCCACACCCGGGTGCCCGGCCAGAACCGCCCCGACCCGCTCCAGATGACCGGCGGGGAGCTCCCGACCGCGCACCCGCGGCCGCGGACCCGCCGGTCCGGCGAACTCCAGGCCACCGTCCTCGGAGCGGCGGGCCATGCTTCCGGTCCGGTACATCCGCGACCCCGGCGGTCCGGACGGATCGGCGACGAAGCACCCGGCCGTCCGACCCGGCTGCCCGAGGAAGCCGTGCGACGGCGTCCCGGCGAGATACAGCTCGCCGAGAGTGCCGGGCGGCACCGGGCGCAGCGCCCCGTCCAGCACCTGGGCCCGCATGCCCGCAGCCGGAGTGCCGAGCGGAAGCAGACCGACCAAGGGCCCGGACAACGCGCCGGCGGTGACCCAGGACACGAAGGCCGCCTCCAACTGCCGGTGGACCACCACCACCCGGGCGCCCCCCGCCGCGTCCCGCACGAGGTGGACCAGCGACTGGGGCACCGAGGCCCCCGACAGGACCACCGTATGAGCGCGCAGAGCGCTGCCACGGTGGCCCGGTAGGACCGCGGCGCACGCCGTGGTCGTACTGACCACGTCACCGGTCCAGTCCCGGACGGCGTCCGCGGGGTTCGCCGGGAGGTCGACCGTCGCCCCCGAGCTCAGCCCGGCCAGCAGATCGACCAGCATGCCGTCGTCGTCCGGAGAGGCCGCGAGCAACCGGTAGCCCGGGGTGAGCCCGGCAGCGGCGGCGAAGGCCTGCACGGTGGTGGCGAGGGCATGGTGGCTGACCGCGAGCGTGCCCGCCCCGGTGTCACCGTCCTGACCGGGGCGCACCCAGGCGGCATGCCCCGGGTCGAACGCGGCGGTGCCGTCGCGGCCCGCCGCCGTGCCGAGGTGCTCGGCATACCGGTCCACGTCCTCGGCCGAGATCCGCTGCACGGCGGTATCGGCGATGCTGCCGTCCGCGGCCGGGCGGACGAAGGCAGCGCCGGTCCTGAGCACCGCCAGCAGTGCCACGGCCAGCTGAGGGGACCGCGCCATGGTCAGGGCGACCACCGAGCCGGGACCGACGCCAGCCGACATCAGACGCTCGGCCAACCGAGCCGCCCAGGCCGTCAGTTCGGCGTAGGTCAGCGCCCTCCCCCCGCTGTTCACGGCCGGAGCGCCCGGCGTCCTGGCCGCATGCCACTCCACCAGCTCGTCCGTGGTCCGGTCGACGTCGGCAGCGGTACCGGCGCCGGTGGCGCCGGACGGCCCGTGCTCTCGTTCCAGCAGCAGGTCGAGCGCGGCCAGACGCCCGCCGGGGCTCGCCAGCAGGCGGAGCAGCACCTGCTGCAGCCGTTCAGCGAGAGTGACCACGGCCTCGTGCCGGTAGACGTCCCGGTGGTACTGGAGGGTCAGGCGCAGCCCGGATCCGGTCCCGGAACCGGGTGCTCCCACACGCTCCGGATCGGTCTCCACGAGGAGCGCCAGCGGATAGTTGGCGGCCCCCTCGGCGCGCACCTGCGCCACCTCGAGACCCGCGGCGGCGCTCGCCCGGGCGATGCCGGCGCGGTCGACCGGGTAGGACTGGAAGGCCACCAGAGTGTCGAACAGGGCGTCGAGTCCGAGGGACTCCTGAATCTCCGGCAGGCTGTGGTGGTGATGGTCCATCAGCACGGACTGCCGCTCCTGCAGCCGGGTCAGCACGGACGCGAAGGTCTCCTCCGGGCCGCAGCGCACCCGCACGGGCACGGTGTTGATGAACAGGCCGACGGTCGACTCCACCCCAGTCAGCGCGGCCGGCCGGCCGGAGACTGCCGCGCCGAACGTCACGTCCTCGCGCCCGGTGAGCGCGCCGAGCAGCACACCCCAGCAACCCTGCACCACCGTGCTGGGGGTGACACCGAGTTCGCGGGCACAGCGGGAAAGCAGCTGCGACTCCTCATCGGACAGGTCCACGGCCACGGTCCCGGCGCCCTGGCCCTCGACCGGCACCGCCTGCTCGGGCGCGAGCAGAGTCGGATCGAGGACACCGTCGAGCTCCTCCGCCCAGGCGCGGGCGGCCGCCTCCCGGTCCTGGTCCCGCAGCCAGGCCAGGAACCCGCCGAAGGACCCGGCCGCGGGGAGCGCGCCGGCGTCCCCGTCAGCGGCGTAGAGCTGCAGCAGCTCCAGTAGCAGGATCGGCTCCGACCAGCCGTCGATCAGCACGTGGTGGGTGGTGAGGACCAGGACGTGCTCGCGCTCGCCCAGCCGCACCAGGGTCAGGCGCAACATCGGGGGAGCGGCGCGGTCGAAACGCGCCGCGTAGTCCTCGGCGAGGAAGCGCTGCAGCGCGTCGTCGCGCTCGGCCGGAGCCGAGGCCGAGAGGTCGAGCTCCCGCCACGGCAGCGCGACGTCCGCCAGGACGAGCTGCGCCAGGCCGTCCTGATCGTCCGGCACGAAGGCCGTCCGCAGGCTCGCGTGCCGTGCCAGCAGGGCCTGACCGGCCACCCGCATCCTGGCCGGGTCGACCGTCCCGGAAACGCGGAACACGTTCTGCATCTGGTAGGCGTCGTGGTCGCCGTCGGCACGGGCCGACTCGAAGAGGATCCCCGACTGCAGCGCGGTCAGCGGCCACACGTCCTCCAGGCCCGGCCACTGCTCCTTGAACGCCAGGAACCGGGCGGAGGACGGATCGGTCAGCGGCCCCCGGTGGACGGACGCCGTCGAGGGCGATGCCGCCACGGCCGCCGTGGCCAGCGCGGCGACGGTGCGGCACTTGAACACCTGAGCCGGAGTGATCTCCAGGCCCCGCGCCCTGGCCCGGGTGGCGATCATGATGGCACGGATCGAACCGCCGCCGAGCCCCAGGAAATCGTCATCGGCGCCGACCCGTTCGACCCCCAGGACCTCGGCCCACACCTCGGCCAGGACCCGCTCCTGCTCCGAGTCCGGCTCGCGGTACGGCGTGAGCGTCCCGGGGGCCGGCGACGGATCGGGCAGCCCCATCCGGTCCAGCTTGCCGTTGGGCGTCAACGGCAGCCGCTCCAGGACCACGACCGCCGCGGGCACCATGTACTCCGGCAGCCGCAGAGCGGCGTGCGCCAGCAGCTCCTCCGGATCGAGGACCCCCGCGTCCTGCTCGGGCACCACGTAGGCGATCAGCCGGTTGTCCCGGGCGACCACCACGCTCTGGCGTACCTGCGGGTGAACCCGCAGCACCGTCTCGACCTCGCCGAGCTCCACCCGCAGGCCGTGGATCTTGACCTGGAAGTCCTTGCGGCCGACGAGCTCGATCATGCCGTCCAGGCGGTACCGTGCGACGTCGCCGGTGCGGTAGAGCCGCTCGTCGCGCACGAGGTCGCCGTAGCTCCAGTGCGTGAACCGCTCCGCGGTGCGCTCCGGCTGGTCCAGATAGCCGCGGGCCAGGCCGGTCCCGGCCAGGTACAGCTCACCCGGCACGCCCACCGGCACCGGCTGCAGGTGGTCGTCGAGGATGTAGGTGCGCTGATTGGCCATCGGGCGGCCGTAGGGGATGCTCGTCCACTCGGGGTCGACCTTGTCCACCTCAAAGAGGGTCGAGTGGATCGACGACTCGGTCGCGCCGCCCATGACGACGAACCTGAGGGCCGGGGCCAGCGCGCGCACCCGGTCCGGCAGAGTGACCGGAACCCAGTCGCCGCCGAGCAGCGCGAGCCGCAGCAGCGGAAGCGGCTCCGCGCCGCTCAGTTCGAGGTGCTCGGTGAGCAGACCGAGCAACGCGGGGGCCGAGTTCCAGACGGTGACGTTCTCCCGGACCAAGAGCTCGGCCCAGTGCGCGGGGTCCTTGGTGCGCCCGGCGTCCGGGACGACCACCGTGCCGCCCGCGAGGGTCAGCCCGAGGAACTCATAGACGGACATGTCGAAACTGGGCGAGGACAACGCGAGCACCGAGTCGCCCGCACCCACCTCGTAGCGGGTGTTGAGGTCGGCGATGTTGTTCAGCACCCCGCGGTGGCGCAGCGCGATGGGCTTGGGCGCACCCGTCGAGCCGGAGGTGTGGATGATGTAGCAGAGGTGCTCGGGCGAGGCGACGTGCGCCGGGTTGTGCCCCGGTGCCTTGGCGAGCAGCGCCGCGTCGCGGTCGAGCAGGACCAGCGGCGGGCTCGCACCGTCGGAGACAGGCAGGTTCCCGGTCAGGTCCTCGCGGCTGACCATCACCGCGCAGGAGGTGCCGGCGGCCATGACGGCGATCCGCTCGGCCGGATAGTCCGGGTCCAGCGGCACGTAGGCACCGCCCGCCTTGAGCACGGCCAGCTCCGCTACGAGCAGCTCCGCGGAGCGGTCCAGACACAGTCCGACCCGCACGTCCGGGCCCACGCCGAAGGAGCGCAGGTGGTGCGCCAGTCGATTGGCCTCGGTGTTGATCTGCCGGTACGTCAGCCGCCTGCCGCCGTGCACGACGGCGATCGCCTCGGGGGACTGCTCCACCCTGGCTTCGAAGGCCTCGTGCAGGCAGCCGCTGTTCGGCAGGTCGGTCCCGGTCCGGTTCCACTCGACGAGGGAGGTTTCCAGCTCCTGCGCGCTCAGGAGCCGCAGCTCGCGCACGGGGCAGTCCGGCCGCTCGGACGCGTCGGCGACCAGGATGCGGTAGTGCTCCAGCATGCGCCGGGCCGTGTCGCGATCGAACAGCTCTGTGTCGTAGAGCAGTTCCGCGGTCCCGCCGCGCACGACCAGGCGGAGCTCGACCGGGCCGGGATCGTCCCCGTCCGACTCGTCGGCCAGAGCGAAGCCCACCGCAACGGACTCGGCACGGGCGTCCGCAGCGGTGCTGGTCGTCGCCGCCAGCCGCACGGAGGAGTCGCCACTAACGGTGAAGCGCAGCTCCCCGTCCGGCACGGCGAGCGCGATGCGCTCCTGACCGGTGTACCGGTACAGCAGAGCCGCGAAGGCGGCGGCGAGAACCAGCTCGTCCGCGGTGTCCACCCCGGGCAGGCCCGTGGTCTCCACGGCCGTCGGGCCGGCGGCGCCCCCGGGCCGGCGCGGCCGGTCGGACGGGACGAGCGTAGGCGGCCAGATCCCCGTCGTCATGCGCCGACTCCGGTGAGCGGCGCCGGAACGGGCGGACCCGGCACGACGATCGGCAGCGGGTGGCGCGCGCACACCCACCGCACCTCGTCGCGCACCTCGGCCACGAGCGACGGGTCGATGCGGTAGTCGGTGTCCGACACGGTCGACGTGGCCGACAGGACGGTGTGCAGCAGTCGTGCGCACGTGCTCATCTCGTCGGGCCCCATACCGCGCTGGGCGAGGATGTTGGTGCCCAGCCGCAGGCCGCTGGTGATCAGGGGCGGCTTGGTGTCGCCGGGGATGCGGTTGCGGTTGGCGAGGATGCCGCACTCCTCCAGGGCGCGCTCCGCCGTCACCCCGGTCAGACCGACACTGGTGACGTCGATCAGCACCATGTGGTTGTCCGTGCCGCCCGTGAGGATCCGGTAGCCCAGGGCGGACAGCTCGTTCGCCAGCGCGCGGGCGTTGCGGACGATCAGACGGGCCGTCTCACGGAACGCCGGCTCCGAGGCGTTGGCGAACGCACGGGCCTTGGCGGCGATGGTGGCCGGGCTCGGGGTGCCCTGCGACTGCGGGAACACGGCCCGCTGCATCAGCTGGTGCAGCGGGGTGCGCCCGTCGGGACCGGGCGTCTCGAACTCTCGGCCGCTCAGGATCAGTCCGCCGCGGGGGCCGCCGAGCTGCTTGTAGGTGCTGGTGGTGGTCACGTGGGCGAGGTCGATCGGGTTCGGGTGCCGGCCCGCGGCCACCAGACCCGCGATGTGGGAGATGTCCGCGAGCAGGTAGGCCCCCACCGAGTCGGCGATCTCGCGGAACCGGGCGAAGTCGACCGTGCGCGGGTAGGCGCTGGCCCCGGCGACGAGCACCCGAGGGCGGTGCTCGGCGACCAGGTCCGTCAACTGGGCGAAGTCGATGCGTCCGGAGGAGTCCAGGCCGTAGGGCACGGGCCGGTAGTGACGACCGCTCACCGATGCCCGGGAGCCGTGCGTGAGATGGCCGCCGGCGTCCAGGTCCAGCCCCATGAGCACGTCGCCCGGCTTCATCAACGCCGCGAAGACCGCGAGGTTGGCGGAGGAGCACGAGTGCGGCTGCACATTGGCGTACTTCGCGCCGAACAGAAGCTTGGCCCGTTCCACGGCGAGTCTCTCGACCTGGTCGAACTGCTGGGCGCCGGGGTGGTATCGGGCGCCCGGATAGCCCTCGGCGGTGACGTTCGACAGCGCGGCGCCACCGGCGGCGAGCACCGAGGGGGCCGCGATGCTCGCCGACGCGATCATCGCGAGGGTGGAGTTCTGCAGTTGCACCTCGGCGTCGAGGATCTGCGCGAGCTCGGGGTCGGCTTCCTGGAGCGCGCCGATGCCGATCCGCAGCAGGGCCGCCTGCTGGCCCTCGGAGCTGCTGCGGTGCGCAGCTCGCTCGCCCGTGGCTGGCTGACGTGTCATCACCGGTACCTCATCACTGTTGAAGGGATCAGCGGGTGTTGTCTTCGTTGGGGTTGCTCATGGCCCAGACGGAGCCCAGGACGCTCAGCCCGGCGCAGCAGGCGACAGCGATGGCCGCGTTGGCCAGGTTGTCGACCAGGGCGATCTGCCAGGTCCCCGAGTGGTGCTGCGCCCGGTGACCTTCCAGGGCGACGATCTTCGATGGAGCGGAGGGGCCGCTGAGGCGAGCAGCGCGCTCGTCCGTGGCCGGTAGACGTGTGATCACCATTGCCTCGTCACTGTTGAAGGGATCAGCAGGTGCGGTCCTTGCTGAAATTGCGCATGGCCCAGCTGAGACCGAGGGCGCTCAGCCCGGCGCACCAGGCGACGGCGATGATCGCGTTGTCGCCGATCGCGGCGCCGGTGAGCAGGCCGCGCAGGGTCTCGATCATGGGTGTGAAGGGCTGGTACTCCGCGAACTGACGCAACCCGCCGGGCATCGAGGCCGCGGGCACGATGCCCGAGCCGACGAAAGGCAGCATGATCAGGGGGAGCGGCGCGTTGGAGGCTGCGTCCAGGGTCTTTGCGGCCAGGCCGAAGGCGACACCGAGCCAGGTCAGGGTCAGCGCCACGGTGGTGAGCAACCCCACGACGGCCAGCCACCGCACGGGGCCGGCCGTGGAGGTGAAGCCCAGGAGCAGGGCCACGCCCAGCACGGCAGCCATGGAGACCATGGTCTGCAGCACCGCGGCGACGACACGGGAGATCACAAGCGCCGGGCGGAAGATCGCCATGGTCCTGAAGCGAGCGATGATCCCCTCGGTCATGTCGATGTTGGTGGAGGCCGCCGTGCTCAGCGAACCGGTGGCGGCGGTCATGATGAGCAGCCCGGGCACCACGTAGTCGACGTACTTCCCTGCGGCCAGGTCGGGTTGACCCGCCGCAGGGAGGACGCCGGCCACGCCGACGTCCATGGCGTGGCCGAAGACGTAGACGAAGAGCAGCAGGAACAGCACCGGGATGCCGATGACCACCACCAAAGTGGTGGGATAACGCACCAGATTCTTGATGGCACGGCGTAGCAGGGCCACCGTGTCGGCGACCGCGTAGGCGGCCGAACTCATGCCCAGACCTCCACCACGATCGCCGCTGCTGTGCCGTGTCCTCGCGAACTCCAGGCTCGGTGGGCCGACATGGCAACTCCTCCCTGGGCGGACCGTGCGACTCGGGCTCGGGCCGGGGTCATCTGCAAAGCGGGTCCGCCGCGCCTCCAAGTCGGGCAGGCGTTCTGTTATTAGAGCGACGGCGCGCCAACCGGCGCGCCGCGACTGAAAGTATCCTGACAGCAGCGAGTGATATTTCTCCCATTCCGAGGTCGGGGAAGAAGGGGACTCTTTCCGAGCACAGTCGGTACATGCTCACCGAAGCCTTTCCATGAGATCGGCGGTGGCCTGGTGGCGAGTACACGGGCTGGCACCGAACGATTCTCTGACGCGGTCCCTGGTTTCCGGCGACTGCTCCTGGCTGAGTTTGAACATCCCGTCCGCCCCGGTCACGTGGAACCGAAAAGCGCCGACGCCGGGAAGAATCTTCTGGAAATAGCAGACGGATTCAGTCATGTCCCAGTCGGCGCCGAAGTCCCGCTCGAAGGCCCGGACCGTGGCGGAGACCACCTCGAGCGTCTCGTCCTCGGATTCGATCTTCTCGACCGTCCCGCGTACGTGGACCGAGGTGAAGTCCCACGTGGGGGCGGCCGGGGTGAAGCCGTAGACCGTCGGCGACACGTACCCGTGCGGCCCGGTGAAGGTGAGCAGCACGGTCTGCGTGTCCGTCAGCGCGGACCAGTGCGGGTTGCTCCGGTTCATGTGCCCGATCAGCGTCACCCCGGCCAGGCCGTGCGGCCAGTTCCCGCCGGTCTGCGGGGACGGGATGACGGGCAGATGGGTCGCGAAGGGGGCGGAGCCCTCGGCCCCGTTGGACACCATGAGCGCCAGCGGGTTGCCCCGGACCAGTTCGGACATCCAGGAGCCTTCCGGCTCCCGATAGGGCTGGGGAACGTACATCTCGACCGCCTTTCGAAGTCGGTGGTTCCGTCGTCAAGGCGAGGCTAGCCACCGGCATTTTCGAGTCGCTATCGAGCCGTTTCCGACGGCGGGATAACGGATCGGCGGGGCGGTGTCCGCGATCCGGAAAGTGTTTCGATAACGAAAAGGAAGGCCCCCGCGATAGCTTCGGAGGGTGATTGGTAGTCACCCAGTGCCGACGCCAGGGGAGAGAGAATGTACCAGGTCAATTCTGAGGTGGGTGTGCTACGGCAGGTAATCCTGCACGAGCCGGGTCTGGAATTCGAGCGGCTGACACCCGACAACAAGGACGCACTGCTCTTCGACGACGTCGTCTGGGTGGAGCGCGCGCAGCAGGAGCACCAGGCGTTCCAGCAGATCTTCCGCAACCGCGGTGTCACCGTGCACCTGCTGCAGGACCTGCTCACCGAGACGCTCAAGAGCGACGAGGCCGTCTCCTTCATGCTCGGCCGCGTGCTCGACGGCCGACAGGCCCACATGGGTGCCGTGCTCGCCGCCGAGACCCGTCGGGCGCTGACCGCACTGGGCCCCGGAGACCTGGCCGCTCACCTGATCGGCGGACTCAACAAGCGCGAGCTCAGGGAGATCCTGGGGGAGCGACCGTCCGGCGCCCGCTCCCTGGGTCTCGATGTGCTGGCCGACGACGAGTTCGTGCTGACGCCGCTGCCCAACGCTCTCTTCACCCGCGACACCAGCTGCTGGATCTACGACGGCGTCTCGGTGAACCCGATGATGATGACCGGACGCTCCCGGGAGACCGTCGCCTACGAGGCCATCTACGACTTCCACCCGCAGTTCGCCGACCGCGCCGCCGATCGCTGGACCGACGGGGAGGCGATGGCGCCGGCCGCGATCGAGGGAGGCGACGTGGCCGTCCTCGGCAACGGCACCGTCCTGGTCGGGCTCGGCGAACGCACCACCCCCGCCGGCATCGAACACCTGGCCATGCGTCTGTTCGCAGCCGGCGCCGCGAACCGCGTCATCGTCGCGGAACTGCCGAAGTCCCGTGCGGTCATGCACCTGGACACGGTGCTGACCATGGTGGACACCGACGCCTTCGTCCTCTTCTCGGAGCTCGACCGCGCCACGCTGCGGTCCTGGACGCTGACCCCCGGAAGCCGCTGGGAGCCGACCATCACCGAGAACAAGGACCTCTTCGCGGAGATCGGTACCGCACTGGGCCTGAGCTCGGTCCGCGTCCTGCAGTCGGGCAAGGACTCCTACAGCGCCCACCGCGAGCAGTGGAACGACGGCTGCAACCTGCTGGCCCTCGCCCCCGGAACCGTCATCGCCTACGAGATCAACGACCACAGCAACCGGATGCTCGAGGAGAACGGCATCGAGGTGCTGCGCCTCCAGGGCGACCAGCTGGGCCGAGGACGCGGCGGACCCCGCTGCATGAGCTGCCCCATCGAACGCGACGCCGCCTGAAACCCGCTGCCCCGCACAACCACCACACGAGAGGACACCGCCATGCCCAACACCCCGCGCCACGCCACACCGCGCCACTACCTGATGTGCCGTCCGACCCACTTCGACGTCAACTACGCGATCAACCCGTGGATGGACCCGACCGCGCCGGTCGACCCCGAATTGGCCGTCAAGCAGTGGGAACAGCTGCGTGAGCTGTACCAGCAGTACGGACACACCGTCGACCTGCTCGACCCCGTCCCCGGCCTGCCGGACATGGTGTTCTCGGCCAACGGCGCCACCGTCGTGGAGGACCGCGTCCTCATCGCCCGGTTCCGCCACGAGGAGCGCGCCCCGGAGGCCGCCCACTACCAGGAGTGGTTCACCGCCCAGGGCTACCCGGAGGTCCACACCGCCCGGTACATCAACGAGGCCGAGGGCGACTACATCGTCGTGGGCGACACGGTCCTGGCAGGCACCGGCTTCCGAACCGACCCCGAGGCCCACGGGGAGCTCCGGCGGGCCCTTCGCCGTCCGGTGGTCACCCTCACCCTCGTCGACCCCCGCTTCTACCACCTGGACACCGCGCTCGCCGCGCTGTCCGACACCGAGGTCGCCTACTACCCGGGGGCCTTCTCCGAGGGCAGCCTCGAGGCCCTGCGGATCCTCTACCCCGACGCGATCCTCGTCGACGAGCAGGACGCGCTCTCCTTCGGCCTGAACGCCGTCTCCGACGGCCACCACGTCTTCCTGCCCGACACGGCGGAAGGCTTCGCCCGGCAGTTGTGGGAGCACGGCTTCGAACCCGTCGGGGTCGACCTCTCCGAACTGCTCAAAGCCGGCGGCAGCGTCAAGTGCTGCACGCTCGAGATCCGGCACCCCGCTCTCAGCCGGACCGCCCTCGCCGTCGGATGACGGGCGCAAAGGGCCCTGCCACCAGCACAGCTACCAAGTGGAGACAGTCATGAGTGCACGTCAGCCAACAACGTACGACGTGGTGGGCATCGGATTCGGTCCGTCCAATCTGGCGCTCTCCATCTCCCTGGAGGAACACCACGCCAACATCGTGACGGACCCGATCACGTCCGTGTTCTTCGAGCGGCAGCCGAGGTTCGGTTGGCACCGGGGCATGCTGCTGCCCGCCGCGACCATGCAGATCTCGTTCCTGAAGGACCTCGTCACCTTCCGCAACCCGACCTCGCGGTTCAGCTTCGTCGCGTTCCTTCACGCGCAGGGCCGCCTCGCCCAGTTCGTCAACCGCAAGGACTTCTATCCGACCCGCCAGGAGTTCCACCAGTACCTGGAGTGGGCCGCCGAGCAGATGGTCGGCACGGTGTCCTACGGGTCGTCGGTGACAGCCGTACGGCTGCCCGAGGGCCGGTCCGGCCAGGAGGCCGACCACCTGGAGGTCGAGGTCCGCGACGCGGCGACCGAGCAGGTGCGCCGCGTCGGCGCCCGCAACATCGTGATCTCCACCGGCCTGGTGGCCACCCTGCCCGACGGCGCGAGCCGCAACGAACACGTCTGGCACAGTTCGGAGTTCCTCTACCGCTACGGCCAGGCCGACCTGCGCGAGCTCAAGAGCGTGGCGGTCGTCGGGGCCGGCCAGAGCGCGGCGGAGATCACCCGGTTCTTCCACGACAACCTGCCGGACGCACAGGTCCACGCGATCCTGCCCTCCTACGGCTACAGCGTCGCCGACGACACCCCCTTCGCCAACCAGATCTTCGACACCGAGGCGATCGAGGACTACTACTACGGCGGCCAGTCCACCCGCGACGCGTTCTGGCGCTACCACCGCAACACCAACTACGGAGTGGTGGACGTCGCCGACATCCGAGGCCTCTACCAGATCCAGTACGACGAGGCCGTATCCGGCGTCAAGCGGCTGCACTACCACCCGCTGACCCGCGTCCAGGGCGTCGAGGAGCGCGACGGCCGGGGCCGGGCGCTGCTGAAGTCCCTGAACCGGCCGGCACCCTACGAGCTCGACGTCGACGCGATCGTCTTCGCCACCGGCTACGCCCAGCTCGACCCCTCCACCCTCCTCGGCGACCTGGACCGCCACTGCCTGCGCGACGCCTCCGGACGTCACCAGGTCACCCGCGACTACCGCCTGGTCACCACCGACGACCTGCCCTTCGGCATCTACCTGCAGGGCGGCACCGAGCACACGCACGGGCTCACCTCGGCCCTGCTGTCGAACATCGCGGTGCGCAGCGGCGAGATAGCGGACTCCGTCGTGCACCGGCGCGCCAAGAGCGAACTGCTGGCCATCGCCGGGTGACCACGGCACACCACCATCACCTGCTCCACCCGGGCACCGACGCGCCGAACGGCTGCGGTGCTCCCGTCTCCCACCGAAGGAAGTGACCGACGATGCGTCTCGTCATCGCCGAAGGTTCCTCGATACTCAGGGCGGGCCTGGCCCACGTTCTCGCCGACCGCGGCCACGAGCTCGTCGCCGCGGTCCACGACGCGCGGGCCCTCCCCGCCCTGGTCCGTGAGGAGCGGCCCGACGCCCTCATCGCCAACGTCAGGCTCGCACCCGATTGGCGTGACGAGGGCGTGGGGGCCGCCCTCGACGCCCGCCGCGACCGGGCCGGACTGGGGGTCCTGCTCTTCGCGGCGACCCCTGATCCGGCGCACGTCGCCCGGCTCTTCGCCACTGGCACGTCCGGGCTGGGCTACCTTCTGCAGGACCGGATGGCCGACGCCGACCAGCTCGTGGACTCGCTGGCCCAGGTGGCCAAGGGCGGCACGGTCGTCGACCCGCGCATGGTCGGCGCCCTGGCCGTCCGAGCGGTCCCGTCGGGTCAGCAGGCCGGCGGGGGAGCGCTGGCCGCGCTGACCGAACGCGAGCGGGAGGTCCTGGCGCTCGTGGCACAGGGACGCTCGAACAGCGCCATCGCCGCCCGCCTGTTCATCTCCTCGGGCACTGTCGAGAAGCGGCTCGCGTCCGTCTTCGACAAGCTCGCCGTCCCCAGCGGCCCGGAGGACAACCGTCGGGTGCTCGCCGTCCTGCACTACCTCAAGGAACAGCAGTCCGAACAGAACCCCGAGGTCCTGTGGCCGGCCCCCGACCGGCGGCCCAGGCTGCGAGCCGTCCGCGAGGCGGCCTGAGCTGCCCGTGAAGGAAAACTGACAGGACGTCGGCCCACCCCGACGGCCCCGTGAGAACCTACGCGATGTCCCGCAGCGTTGTGGGCCCACACGCGAGGGGGCGAGATGACACACAGCCGCGACACCCAGTGGATACAGAGTGTGCGGCCGGTACCCCGCCCCACGACCCGACTGGTCTGCCTCCCGCACTCCGGCGGATCGGTGGACAGCTTCAACGCCCTGGGCGCCGCCCTGCCGACCGACACCGAACTGCTGACCGTGCAGTACCTGCGGCCCGGCCGCATGGAGCCGGCGGAACTGGCCCTGCGCCTCGCCGCTGACGGCGCCCGCATCGCCGAAGAGCTGACGCAGGATCACCCGGCCCCGTTCGCGGCCGACCTCGCCCTGTTCGGGCACGGCCTCGGAGCGCTGCTCGCCTACGAGACCACGCGGGCACTCGAACGGAACGGCCGTCCGCCCGCCGCCCTGTTCGTGTCCGGCGCCCCGGTCGTCTCCACGCCGAACAGCCTCGCCCGGGACCTGCCCGTGGACGACGCCCAGCTCTGGTCGGCCCTGTGCGAACTCGGCCAGGTCGACCCGGCGATCGCCGGAAACCCCGGGCTGCGCCGGCTGATGCTGCCCCCGCTCCGCGCCGACGTACGCACCCTCCGCAGTTGGCGACCGGTGCCGGGCGCGGAGCCGCTGTCCTGCCCGGTGCGCTGCTACTACACACCGGGCGACCCGCTGGCCGGNNGCAGCGCTCACCACCGGGCCGTACAGCGCCCACATCCGCCCCGGCGGCCACTTCCACCTCTGGAGCGACACCGACTCGCTGGTCCGCGACATCCAGGCCACCACGCGCCACGACGTGGCCGTGGCCTGCTGACGGACACGGCCGTCCTCTCGGAAACCGCCCGCGCGGGTCGGTGATTTTTCGCTGTCCTGTCGACGGGACTCAGCTCGCGCGTGACCTGGACCGCCGCGTCGGGCCGACCACGGCCCGGGACGTTCAAGGCCCCCGGAAAGCCCCTCGATAATGCGCCGAAACAGGCGGCTCCTAAGGTCGAACCCGTCCCACCGCACCCACGGGACGGCTGCCG
>NZ_QKYN01000054.1 GCF_003258295.1 Streptacidiphilus pinicola
CCCGCCCGCCCCGACGGGCGGGATCCGCCTCGGTCCGGTCGGCCGAGGCGGGGCTCCGGCGAGGACGACGGCCGCCCGGGGCCGACGCGCCACCGGGCGGCCTTGTCGTGCGGTTCGGGTCGCCGCCCGCGTCAACCGATCGTCGCCGCGACCCCGTAGTGGTCCGACAGGTGGCCCTCCCAGCCGTCGGACGCCTTCACGGTGTCCCGCAGAACGAGCTCGGCCGCCACAGGCAGGCCCGGCGTCGCGAGCACCTGGTCGAGGGCGGCTCCGCTCCAGCGCGGTGTCGGCCGGTAGGTCGTGGCGCTGTCGCCGTGGAACGCGTCCCGCAGTCCGGAGTCGGCCGCGAAGCCCTCCAACAGCCAGGAGTCGCGCGGCACGTTGAAGTCCCCCACCGCGACCACCGTCCCGCCGGCGCCGCCCTGCCCCCGCACCACCTGTGCCAACCGCGCGAGCTCGGCGCGCTGGACTTCGGCGAAGGGTGCCTCCTTGGACCAGTCGGAGCGCAGGTTCGCCGACAGGTGCACGTTGGCGACCACGAGGAGCTCCTCCCCCACCGAGAGGCGGGTCACCAGCACGCCCTTGCGGGTGAGCGCCTCGCGCGTGAACGGCCCGCCCGCGGCCAGCCTGGTGAAGCGGTGGCCCGCGATCGGGATCCGGGACAGCGTCAGCAGCCCGCCGGCCAGCAGCGGGAGGCGCGCGCCGTGGGCCGCGTACGGGTACGACGTCCTCGTCAGCGCGCGGATCAGCGCGTAACTCCGCGGATTCCACAACTCCTGGAGGCAGACCACGTCGTAGTCGGCGTCCGCCAGCACCTCCGCCAGGGCGCGCAGTCGCGGGAACGGGTCCTCGTTGTAGAGCGTGTTGAACGACAACAGCCGGATCCTGCGCACGTCACGCCTTTCTCCACCGGGACGTCCCCGCGCACTGCGGACGCTACCCGTCGCGGCTCCGCTCGGAGGCAGGAACACGCGGCACGATACTTGCACGAGCTTCATATGGGCCTAGGCCGATTTTTTCACACGTGACGTATGCTGGGAGTCCGCTCACAGCCCGAGAGGAGACCTGCCCCATGACCGCCACGGACCCCGCGCTCACCGCCCTGGCCAGCGGATGGGGCGCCCTGTCGCTCCTCCACGGCCGGATCGAGGCGCACATCGAGCGCGCCCTGCAGAGCAAGCACGACCTGAGCGTGCGCGAGTACTCGCTCCTCGACGTCCTGAGCCGCCAGCACGACGGCGACGGCGGGCACCTGCAGATGAAGCAGGTCGCCGATGCCGTGGTGCTCAGCCAGAGCGCGACGACGCGTCTGGTCACGCGTCTGGAGGACCGCGGACTGCTCGCCCGGTACCTCTGCCCGACCGACCGCCGGGGGATCTACACCAACGTGAGCGAAGACGGGCTGAAGCTCCTGGCGGAGGCACGACCGACCAACGACGCCGCCCTGCGGGAGGCGCTGGACGCGGCGCGGAAGAACCCCGAACTGGTGTCGCTGGTCAAGGCCGTCGAAGCGGTGGACGCTCCCGCACAGGCCAGGTAGCGGCTCCGCCGCTCCGACAGCACTTCAGGCGAGGACTTCCCACGGGGTCCTCGCCTCACTTCTCCCATGGCGCCATCTCGCGCAGCCATCCTCTGCAGACACCGACTACCGGCATTTGCATTTATCCCGCGTCTGCAATTATTGTTGGAGCTTGTAAGGCGCTCAAGCAATCGCACGGAGGGTTGCCGCATGCCTCTCGCGCTCCTCGCCCTGGCCATCGGGGCCTTCGGGATCGGCACCACCGAGTTCGTCATCATGGGCCTGCTGCCCCAGATCGCCGGCGACTTCGGAGTCTCGATCCCCACCGGAGGCCTGCTGGTCACCGGCTACGCACTCGGCGTCGTCGTCGGCGCCCCGCTGATGACGGTGCTGGGTACCAAGGTCAGCCGCAAGAAGATGCTGATGCTGCTGATGGGCCTGTTCGTGGTGGGCAACCTGTTGTCCGCGCTCGCGCCGACCTTCGCGCTGATGCTCGCCGGCCGCATCGTGACCTCGCTGGCCCACGGCGCGTTCTTCGGCATCGGCGCCGTCGTCGCCGCCGAGCTGGTCGCGCCGAACAGGAAGGCCGGCGCCATCGCCACCATGTTCACCGGTCTCACCGTCGCCAACATCGTCGGCGTACCACTCGGGACGTTCATCGGGCAGGCCGTCGGCTGGCGCATCACCTTCGGCGCCGTGGCCGCCCTCGGCGTCGTCGGACTTCTGGGCATCGCCAGGCTCGTCCCCGCGCTGCCGCGCGCCGAGGGCGCGCACCTGCGGCGTGAGTTGGCCGCGTTCCGCAACACGCAGGTCGTGCTGGCCATGGCGATGACCGTGCTCGGCTTCGGCGGCGTCTTCGCCGCGGTCACCTACATCGCACCGATGATGACCCACGTCGCCGGCTACTCCGAAGGCGCCGTCACCTGGCTGCTGGTGCTCTTCGGCATCGGCATGTTCCTCGGCAATCTGCTCGGCGGCCGCTATGCCGACCGTAGGCTGATGCCGATGCTGTTCACCACGTTGGGCGGGCTCGCGGTGGTGCTGGCACTGTTCACGCTGACCGCGCACGACAAGATCCTCGCCGCGGTGACGATCGTGCTGATCGGCGCGCTGGGCTTCGCCACCGTCCCGCCGCTGCAGAAGCGGGTCCTGGACCAGGCCCACGGCGCGCCCACACTGGCCTCGGCCGTCAACATCGGCGCGTTCAACCTCGGCAACGCGCTCTCCGCGTGGCTCGGCGGGCTCGTCATCTCCGCCGGTCTCGGCTACACCGCCCCGAACTGGGTCGGCGCGCTCCTCGCCGCCGCGGCGCTGGTACTGGCCCTCTGGTCCGCCGCGCTCGAACGCCACACCGGCGCCCGCGCCGCGGCCACCGCACCGGTCGCCGACGCGGCGGTCGCCGGGGCAGCGGCCACCGACGCAGCGGAGGTGGACCGCTCCCTCGCCACCACCGCTCGCCCGGGGCACGCCTGATGTCCAGCGCCCGCGAGCCGCTTCGGGGACGACCTGATCAACCCTCAGCCCGTCCGCTCCACCCTCACCCCGCGCACGAAGCGAAGGAACCGACCACCATGAGCACCACCCCCGCGATCCCCGCCGTCACCCTGAACAACGGCGTCGAGATCCCACAGCTCGGCTTCGGCGTCTTCCAGGTGCCCGACGACGAGACCACCGCCGCCGTCAGCGCCGCCCTGGAGGCCGGCTACCGCAGCATCGACACCGCCGCGATCTACGGCAACGAGACCGGGGTCGGTCGGGCGCTGGCCGCCTCCGGCCTGCCGCGCGAGGAACTGTTCGTCACCACCAAGCTGTGGAACGCCGACCAGGGCTACGACGCTGCGCTGCGCGCCTTCGATGCCAGCACCGCCAAGCTGGGCCTGGACGTGGTCGACCTCTACCTCATCCACTGGCCCACCCCGGCCCGCGACCGCTACCTCGACTCCTGGCGCGCACTGGAGCGTCTCGTGGACGAGGGGCGCGTGCGCGCTGCCGGCGTGTCCAACTTCCAGCCCGCACACCTCCAGCGGCTGATCGACCACGGCGGCCTCGTGCCGGCGGTCAACCAGGTCGAGCTGCACCCCGGCCTGCAGCAGGCCGAGCTGCGGGCCTTCCACGCGCGACACGGCATCGCCACCGAGGCCTGGTCCCCACTGGCCCAGGGAGCGGTCCTGAAGGACCCGGCCATCACCGGGATCGCGACCCGCACCGGCAAGTCCCCCGCTCAGGTCGTGCTGCGCTGGCACCTCCAGCTCGGCAACATCGTCATCCCCAAGTCGGTCACCCCGGCCCGCATCCGGCAGAACCTCGACGTCTTCGACTTCGACCTCACCGCCGAGGACATGGCCGCCATCGCCGCCACCGACCGCGAGCTGCGCACCGGCCCCCACCCGGACCAGTTCAACTAACACACGCACCGGGAGCCCGGCGGACCCGCCTCGTGCGGTGGGTCCGCCGGGCGTGCGGCTAGTCCCCGCTGAGCACCTCGATGTCGTCCGGCGTGGTCACCCACTCGACTCCCCCGCCGACCGGTCGCACATACACCTCGGTGACAGGACCGCAGCCCGGTAGTCCACTCCTTCTCGAGAGCTGACCGACCAGGACGCCGACGCGGCCCGTCGAACGACTGCGGACCCGCTTGCCCTGAGCGGGATGCGGGGAGAACTGGACGCCCACACGTACCTCCTGTGAGAGATGGATCTTGCACAGGGAGAGTGGGAGCCGCTCCGGCTCTTACAGCAAAGTGATCGACGGCGATCCGCCCCGGCCCCTCGGGGCCGCTGTCGCACGGAAAGCCACCCGAAAGGTCGACCGCCGGACAGGTGACCCGGTGTCAGCTCGCGGCGCGGGCAGCCGGCGTCTGGTCATCGGCCGGCTTCCGCCGCACGCCGCTGGCCCGGAATCCATGGTGGCCCGGGGTCGGCCCGGACCGCATCAATGGTTTGGCTAGTCCCGGACCAACGTTTGGACGATGCCGGAGTCAACCGTTCGGTTGATCCCCTCGGGCTTGGGGCGGGAGTAGGTTCCCCGCAGGACGGGATACCGGACGGGGTGCCCGGCGATGCGCCCCGGCAGCAGGCCGATGGCCACCAGAAGCACCGTGCCCACGAGGAGTAGGGCCAGGAAGGGCACAGCGGGTGGCGCCTGCAGCACCACGATCACAGAGGTGGCGGCCGCCGGGGAGTGCGAGAGGCCGAGTCGCAGCATCACACCGAGCGCAAGGCCGGCGGCGAGGGCCGCACCCCAGGGGCTCGGGCCGGTGAGGGCGAGCACGCCGAACCCGATGAGGGCGGAGAGGAGCTGCCCTCCGATCAGGTTGCGCGGTTGCGAGATGGGCAGCCCGGGAGCGCCGTGCACCAGCGCCGCGCTCGCGGCGAGCGGCGGGATGAGCAGGGGCTGGTGCAGCAGCACGCCGACGGCGACGAGCACGAGCAGGGCGCCGGCGGCGAAGCCCGCAGCACGCAGGGCGTGCAGGGACGGGCGGAGGGTGCGGGTCGTCGGCTCTTCGGTGTGGGACGGCGGCGGCATGCAGGCTCCGAGCAGCTGGGGCGGGACCCGGCCAACTTAAACAGACTGTTGAAAGAATGGGCGAATGTCTTGCCATTCGGGCAAAAGGCCTGGCGCTGATCCAGGAGCGGCGCATCGGGGGTCGCGTGCACGCACCGAAGGACGACGTGTCGGGTTTCTCGCGGACCGAGCCGGGCACGCACTCAGCCAGCGGAACTGACCAGGCGTCACTTGCATCGGACGCCACGACAGGTGGGGGCTCGGCTGCCATGTGGACGTGGATCGAAGTCGTAGAACCGTGGAATCGCCATGCGCCCTACTCGCCGGGCGACTTCCGCCAGTGGGAGCCCCTCGGCGGGGGCGTCGACGGCTGCCTGCCGGCCCACCGGTTCAAGACGTTCGACAGCGCGGGCGACGCCATCGTCGACATGGGGCGATGGCTGGACAGCGAGCACCGCGAGAGTGCCGCGTACGCCCGGAGCGCAGCCCTGCTGCCGGGCGCGCCGGACGGCGAGTTCCTGCTCTGGGACATGGAGCTGGTACGGGGCTGGATGGTGTTGCGGGTGCCGGAGGGCGCGCATCCGGCGGCGCACGCCCAGGCCACCTACCGTCTGTGGCAGGAGCCCGCCTGGGATCGCTTCGTCCATACCACCTCCGGCAGCGGGCGCGAACGGGGCCTCTGGTCACCGAAGGGGCCCGCGGCCTCGGGCCCGGGAGCGGCGCCCGGGGGCTGCCTGCTGCTGCTTCTCCCGTTCCTGCGCCGCCTGTCCTGAGCGTTTGGCATGTCGGTCACCTCAGGCCTTGTTCCGCCGGGCCCAGCACCCCCGTAGGATCACGAAGCACTGGCCTGGTCGGCGGCGGCGAGGAGTGAGTTGATGGAGCATCAGCGCATCGGGACGGGGGAGCACACGGTGTTCGTCCTGTCCGGCTGGTTCGGCTCGTCGCGGGCGTGGCAGGCGCTGCTGCCGCATCTGGATCTCTCCGCCTTCCGCTACGTGTTGTGGGACTACCGCGGCTACGGAACCCGCCGGGGCGAGGCGGGCGACTTCAGCCTGGCGGAGGCGGCCGCGGACGTGCTGGCCGGAGCCGACGCGCTGGGAGTGGACCGGTTCTCACTGCTCGGTCACTCGATGGGCGGGGCGGTGATGCAGCGCGTCTACGCCGACACGCCCGAGCGGGTGCGGGCGATGGTCGGGGTCTCCCCCGTCCCGGCCAGCGGATTCCCGTTCGACGAGGCCGGCTGGGCCCTGTTCTCCGGCGCCGCCGACGAGCCCGGTAACCGCCGGGTCATCATCGATCTGACCACAGGCAACCGCCTGACCGGCGTGTGGCTGGACGCGATGGTGCGCCACTCGCTGGAGAACTCCGACCGTGACGCGTTCGCCGGCTATCTGTCCGCGTGGTCGGGCGCCGACTTCCAGGACGAGATCGACGGCGGCACGGTGCCGGTGAAGGTGATCGTGGGCGAGCACGATCCCGCGCTCGGGGCCGAGACGATGCGGGGAACCTTCGCCCGCTGGTACCCCAACCTGGAGACCGAGGTCCTCGCCAACGCCGGGCACTACGCGATGGACGAGACGCCGGTGGCGCTCGCCGGCTCGGCCGAGCGCTTCCTCGCGCGATGGTGACCGACGCCGTGGACGTGTTCGACCCGCGCGTGTTCGCGCGCGGGGTTCCGCACGAGGCGTTCCGGCGACTGCGCGACGCCGCGCCGGTGGCCTGGCAGTCCGAGCACGAGGTGTTCGACTGGCCGGCCGGGTCCGGGTACTGGGCCGTGACCCGCCACGCGGACGTCAAGCACGTGCTGCGCACGCCCGAGGTGTACTCCTCGTGGCTGGGTGCCACGCAGATCCGCGATCCGGAGCCGGAGGACCTCGACTTCATCCGGCGGATGATCCTCAACATGGATCCGCCCGAGCACACCCGGATCCGCCGGATCGCGGCCGGGGTCTTCACCCGCCGGCGCCTGGAGCGGTCCTACGAGCGCGTCGCGGCGCGGGCGGCTGCGCTGCTCGACGCGGTCGCCGGGCGGGGCCGGTGCGACCTGCCGGTCGAGGTGACGGACGACTTCCCGCTGACCAACCTGGCCGAGCTCCTCGGCGTGCCGGAGGGTGACCGGCGGCTGCTGCTCGAGTGGACCAACCGGGTGATCGGCTATCAGGACCCGGAGCACGCCCAGGTGGTGCGCGACGCGCAGGGCCGACCGGTGAACCCGCGCTCCCCCGCGATGTTGCGGGACATGTTCGACTACGCCCAGGAGCTGGCCCGGTACAAGCGGGCCCATCCGGGCGACGACCTGATGACCGCGCTGGTCCAGGCCGAGGTCGACGGGCGGGCGCTCTCGGACGCCGAGTTGGAGATGTTCTTCTTCCTGCTGGTCGTCGCGGGCAACGACACCGTGCGCAGCGCGCTGCCCGGCGGGCTCCTCGCCCTCATGGAACACCCGGACCAGTACCGGCGCCTGCGCGCCGACCTGGGGCTGCTGCCCACCGCCATCGAGGAGATGCTGCGCTGGCACCCGCCGGTGTTGAGCTTCCGCCGCACGGCCACCCGCGACACGGAGCTCGCCGGCCAGGCGATCCGCCGGGGTGACAAGGTGGTCGTCTACCACGTGTCGGCGCACTTCGACGAGCGCGTCTTCCCGGACCCTTTCCGCTTCGACATCACCCGCCCACCGGGCGACCACCTGGCCTTCGGTCAGGGCCCGCACCTGTGCCTGGGCGCGCACTTCGCGCGGCTTCAGTTGCGCGCGTTCTTCACCGAGCTGCTCACCCGCTTGCCGCAACTGGAGCTCGACGGCGAGCCGGTCCGGTTGACCTCCAACTTCATCAACGGCCTCACACATCTCCCGGTGCGCTGGTCCAGCGCCGGTGGGAGTACGTGACGGCGACGGCGGATGGCCCGGAGGCGCCGGTGGCGAGCGACTGAGTTACTCCGTGTCCGCCGCGTGGGCGTCTCGGAGCTGCGCCTGCGTGACAGGGACCGGTTCCTGACGTTGAGTCGACCGCGACCCATCGTCGTCACGAACCGAGGTCGTCCATGCCGCGTCTGACCGCGCTGTTCGCCGCAGCCGTACTGCCCCTGCTCCTGCTCGGCGCCCAGCAGCCGCCGGGCCACCGGCACGAGGCGGCAACGCGGCAGCCGCGCCAGACACGGCAGACGCCGTCCGCGGCGGTGCGCCCCGTGAGCGCGCCGAGCGGAGTGAGCGGGCCGAAGGGCCTGCCCGGGTGGTGGCAGCTCGCATTCGACGACGAGTTCAACGACCAGGACCTCGACACCTTCGTCTGGAGCCCGGGCTGGTTCGGTACCGGCCTCTCCGGCCCGGTCGACCCCCACGAGACGCAGGGGTACGACTCCCGCAACGTCACCGAGTCCGGCGGGTACCTCCACCTGGCACTGACGTCCACATACGGGGCGCTGGCGTCGACCAATCCGCACGACGGCCGGCCGTTCGGCGGGTACGAGTTCACCGGCCCGGCGGTGCTGGAGGCCCGGGTGTTCACCCCCGGCGGCGCCACCGTCGACAACTGGCCCGCTTTCTGGACCGACGGGCAGAACTGGCCGGTCACCGGCGAGATCGACGCCATGGAGGGCCTGAGCGGCAAGCTCTGCTACCACGTCCACGACAGCGCCGGCGGTCTGGGCTCGTGCACGAGCCTCAGCCCGGGCTGGCACACCTACGCCGCGTTCTGGAACCCGGAGAAGCACCGCGTCACGTTCTACTACGACGGCGTCGACGTGGCCTCCGAGCCGTTCGCGAACCACCGCGCGCCGCAGTACCTGGTCCTCGACAACACCAGCATGACGACGCCCGTCCCGGAGTCGATGCTGGTGGACTGGGTCCGGGTGTGGCAACCCGTGCTGGTGGCGGGCGACGCCCGGCCGCGGGGCTGAACCGAGCCGGGTGCTGGGCGGGGCCGGCGGTCGGCGGTCCATGCCAGACTGCCGCGCATGGTCTTCCTACCGGCGAGCATGCTGCCCCGGTCCGGTACGCGGTTCCTGATGTTCACCGGTGCGGTGCTGTGGATCCCGGCGGGCACGGCGCTCGTGGTGAGCTCGCCGCTGGGGCGCTTCACCGCGATCGGCGCCTTCATCGGCCTCGGCGGGTGCGCCGTGCTGTTCCTGTGGTGGGCGCTGCGCCCCCGGCGCTTCGGCCGGGCACGACGGCTGCAGAACGTCGGCGCGCTGCTGACGGTCGCCACCGCGGCGCTTGTCGAGCTCGCTTTGATCCTGGCGGCGCGGCTCAGCCCGGACGACCCGCTCGGTTCCTACCTGCCCGCGCTGCCGCTGGCCGGTGCGGGGCTGGCCTGCCTCGCTGCCAGGATCGTCGTCGGCGTGAAGGCGCGGGCCGCCGCACAGGAGGAGCCGGCGGCGCCGGGGGCACCGCAGGTCGGGCCGGACAGCCACCGGTATCGGGCCTAGGCGTTCTGTCCACGAGCAGCGGCAGGCGAGGGCCCGCCTCACCCGAGGCCACGGGCTCGGGGCCCGGGGGCCCGGGTCAGGCCGAGGAGGCGCGGGTGGTGTCCAGAGCGACGGCGATGACGCGGATGACCGCGTCGATGCCCTCGACGCTCCCCTTCGGGGCGGCGAGCGCGAGAGCGGTGGTGCGGGCCGCGCGGAGGGCCTCGCGGGCACTGCGCAGGGCACGCGAGTCGTGGGCAGGCTCACACAGCAGGTCGGCGTTGTCGAGGACGGCCACCGCGGCGGCCGCGCCCAGGGCGCGGTCGGTGGCGGCACGGACCTCGGCCGGGTCACCGGTCGGCGCCAGAGCGGCGCCGGTCGTGCTGACCTCGGCGTTGAGCCTGGACACGGGCTCGCCGACCAGGCTGGAAATGGTACGGGACATGCGGACTCCCCCTATGACTGCGTTTCGTACACCCACCGGTCCACAACCGAAATCCACGATTCCGGTCCGGCGGCGTCGCCCAGTCTGCCTGTCCGACGCCGCCCTGTCACCCACCCGGTTGGCGGGAATGTGACAGTACACGCTCACCCCGGCCTCCGACGAGGGGTGTCCGCGACCCGGTTCGACGCGCCCGACCAGGGGTGGGACGGACCCGGGAGCCGGGCCGGGAGGTCCGCCCGCCCGCCCCGGGCCGCGGCCACCACCAGCAGCTACAGGCCGGGGCCGTCGTAAGCGCCGCGGTTGGGCTTGGCGGTCGCGGAGACCGGGTCGCCCCAGAAGTCCTGACCGGCGTTGTTCGCCATCACGCCGCCGTTGAGCAGACCGGGCGAGGTGGCGCGGAGCCGGTAGCCGGTGACGGAGTCGAGGGTGTCGCCGCCGGTGCCGGGGGCGGTGAAGCCGGGATCTCCGACGATGCCGTTGGCGGTCGGGCGCGGGACACGTCGACGACGGCGTTGTAGGGGCTGACCTAGGTGCCGTCGCCGTCGACGGACTGTGAGCAGTCGAGGTAGACGGTCGTGCCGGCGGCCGAGGCGGGAGCGGCGGCGAGGCCCGAAGCCGTGCAGGGTGCGGCGCAGAGCAGTACGGTCCAGGCGGCGGCGCGACCTTCGATCGCTCCTCGATCCCTTTCAGATCAACTGATCTGATGCGGCGTCATCGCGAGACGCTGCTGCTCCTCCTCGATGATCTGGCGCGCCAGCCCGGTGTCGGCGACGTCCACCGCGTCGGGGCTGGACTCGGCCGCCTCGCTGCGGCGCGCGTAGGCGTCGAACAGACGCTCCTTGCGGCCGAGCAGAGTCAGCAGCCGCTGGTCCACCGAGTCCGGCGTGAGCAGGCGGTGGACGCGGACCCGGCGGGTCTGGCCCATGCGGTGGGCGCGCGCCACGGCCTGCTGTTCGAGCGCGGGCTTGATCTGCGGCTCGCACAGGATGACCACGTTGGCGGCCTGGAGGTTGAGCCCGAGGCCGCCGGCCTGGATCTGGCAGAGCAGGATCGCGGGCCCGCGGTGGTCGGTGAACTCGTCGACCGTCTCCTGACGCGCCGTCGCACCGGTGGCGCCGGACAGCGGCCCGAAGAGGAGCCCGGGCTGGTCGCGGCCGAGGCGCCCGCGCACCGCGCCGAGGGTCTGCCGGTAGTAGGAGAAGACCAGCACCTTCTCCCCTGCTGACGTGGCCTCACCGACCAGCTCGGTGAGGCGGTCGAGCTTCGCGGACCGCTCGGGCACGCTGTACGCGGCGCGGCGCATGGCCTGGAGGTTCCCGCCGCGGACGGCCTCCCGGTAGGCCTCGGCGTCGGCCGCGCTGAATTCGGCCCACTCGTCGGTGTGCACGACCTCCGGCAGCTCGGTCAGCACGTCCGCCTGGTTGCGCCGCAGGTACGCGGGCGCGACGGCACGCCGGAACGCGGCGGCGCCGGCCAGCTGGTCCGCCTCGTGCAGCCCCGCGACGAGCTCGGGCTGGAGGTACCCGAGCAACGCGCGGAACTCCGCGACGCGGTTCTCCATCGGGGTGCCGGTCAGGAACAGCGCGCGGCTGCTCCGCTCCACCAGCGCGGCGACGTGGCGGGCGCGTTGCGCAGTCGGGTTCTTCACGTAGTGCGCCTCGTCGACCACGGTCATCGCGACGGGTGTGGCGGCGGGTGCCCCTGCCGCCCAAGGCGTGGCGTCGGCCGGTTCCGCCGCGGACCGTGCCGCGTCGGCCGACACCGCGTCAGTCAGCAGCGCATCGCCCGACACCGCGTCGGTCAGCGACGTATCGGCCACCGGCACGGGAAGCGCGTCGGTCACGACGGCCGTCGCGTGCGCGTGGTCGGCCATCACGCGTGGAGGCTCGGTCGGGCGGGCGGCGTCGAGGTGGCGCAGCCCTTCGAAGGTGGTGACGGCGACTCCGCCGCGCTCGCGCCAGGCCCGGTGGGCGAGCGCGCGGTCCGGGCCGTGCAGGCGGAACGCGGCGAGCGTCGAGCGGCTCTCGATCTCACGCAGCCAGTTGACCAGTACGCCCGCCGGGCAGACGACCACGAAGTGCCGCTCCCCGTCGGCGGCCAGGTGCGAGAGCGCGGCGATGGCCTGGACGGTCTTGCCCAGACCCATCTCGTCGCCGAGCACCACCTTGCGCCGGGCGAGCGCGTAGCGGGCGCCGAACGCCTGGTAGCCGCGCAGCGAGACCTTGAGGCCGGTCAGGTCCAGCGCCTGGGCGCGGACCTGGGCCGCCAGGTCGTCGGGCAGATGCCCCTCGGCCGAGGCGGCGTCGACCGGGCCGGTCTCGGCGAGGTGGCCGAGCACGGTGTAGAACTCGATCGGGCGGCCGAGGAACTCCCACCACGCCTCGTCCGCCGAGGCGGGACGGCGCAGCAGGTCCGTCAGTGCTTGGGCGAACGCCTCGTCGACGCCGTCGCGGTGCGCGTCGGCGAGCGCCGTCCTCAGCGGCCCGAGCGCGTCCCGCGCCTCGGCGCGGTGCCGGGCGCCGGTGAACCACCAGGTGGAGCGGGTACGGGCCGGGGCCGCGGCGCGGAGCAGTGGATCGAGCGAAGCGGCGGTCGTCTCGGCCCGCGCGCAGGCGGCGGGGAGGGCGGGACCGGCCTGGACCAGCGGGTAGAGCGCGGTGATGAGGTCGGTCGCGGCCTCGGTCCGGTCGTCCGGGTCGAGGCGCAGAGCGGTGGCTTCGAGCGCGGCGCGGGCCAGCGTCGTCGCCGCGGCCTTGGCCTGGTCGGCGCTGGCACGTCCGATGCCGGGGACGCGCAGCAGGTCGTAGGGCTCGGCGCGGTGGACCGCGCCCACCGTGCGGTAGCCGGCGGTCTCCAGCACCCCGACGCGCAGGCGGCCCTCGGTGACGTCGCCCAGCCGGGCGACGGGGATCTCCTCCAGTGCGGCGGCCACCTGCTGATCACGCAGCCGCCGGGCGCGGGCCCGCACGGTCTCCGCCGCGGTGCGCTGCTCGTCGAGCGTCTGCCGAGCCGCCTCCGCAAGACGCTGCCCGCGCGCGAACTCGGCCCTGCGCTCGCTCCCCCGCGCCACGCCCGCCTCCCGTTCTCGGCCGGTCACGAACCGGGTCCGGCGGCTCCATCCTGCCAGCCCCGTCCGACAGGCCCGACGACAGCCGAGGCGGGATCGAGGCGGGATCCCCCACCACGACCGAGGCCGCCCGCCCCTGCCCGCGACACACCGGCCTCTGGGGGCCGCGTCCGCCACCTGCGGTTTCGCCTTGACACGCTCGGGGGCCGAGCGTACAGAGAAGGGGTGCGCCAGGATGTGCCGAGAGAGCCAGGGGGCACGGCTGAGGCCGGTGGTCACGACAGAGGTGGTCACGACGGAGCGGCCGGGGCCGCTGGTCACGACGGCGCGGTCGGCGGTGGTCGCCGAGGGCCCGGCGCCACAAGCGGGGTCGGCGCGGCCACCGCAGCGGCCGCCGACCGGAACGGCGACGATCTGCTGGCCGAGGCGGCGGAGCGCACCCTGCGCGGGACGGGAGCCTACGGGGCCATGGTCTATCTGCGCTCCCGGGACCGCCGCTCGCTGGTGCTGAGCACCGTCGCCGGGGTGCCCGTCGCCGCGTTGGAGCCGTTCCGGCGGGTCTCGGTGCAGGGCGCACTGCCGGGGTCACTGGCCTACCGGTCGCGGCGCACGGTGCACCTGTCGGGGGCCGACGAGACGATGCGCCGCTTCCCGCAGCTGCTGATGGGCCTGCCGTACGCCTTCGCATCCGCGTACGCCCCGGTCATGGACGGCGAGGAGGTCTACGGCGTGCTGTGCGCGCTGTGGCCGGCCACCGACGCAGGCGTACCGACAGCGGCCCGCCGCTCCCTGCGGCAGACCGCGCGGCGGCTGGGCGCCGAGCTGACCGCGCTGGTGGCCCAGGGCGGCGCGGTGGAGGGCCGGACCGCAGTCGCGGAGCTGCCGTGGTGGGCCGGGCAGGCGGTCCGGCTGGGGCTGTTCGATCTGGACCTGGACACGCGCGCCCTCGACCTCGACGACGAGCTGTGCTCGCTCTTCGGCCTCGCACCGGGAGCCGACGACGGGCGCGCGGCGGCGCTGGCGGCCGCGATCGACCAGGCCGACCTCCCCCGGGTGCGGGCCGCGCTGCGCCGGGCCTACCGGACGGGCCGGTTCCCGCCTCTGCGCCTGCGGATCCTGGACGCCTCTCAACAGCTGCGCTCCGTCCAGGTCTGGGCGCGGGTGCGCGAGGGCGTCACGGACGGGGTGCGCGGTCCGCATCTCGTGGGGGCGGTGCTCGACGTCGGGACGACTGCGGCCGCGGCGCACGCGGTCGAGCGGCTGCGCCAGGGGGTCTTCTCCCTCGACGGCAGCGGCCGGGTCGACTACGCCAACCTGGGCGCCGAACTCCTGTTGGGCGTGCGCCGGGAGGAGCTGATCGGCAAGCCGCTGTGGGAGGCGCTGCCCTGGCTCGCGGATCCCGTCCACGAGGACCGCTACCGGGCGGCGGTGATCTCCCGGCAGCCGACCGCGTTCCTGGCCTGCCGGCCGCCCGACCGCTGGCTGGCCTTCACGCTGCAGCCCGACCCCCAGGGCATGACCGGCACGGTCGTGCCGGGTGCCCACCCCGCGCTGGGCAAGGACACCCGGATCCCGGCCGGCGCCGCTCCGCCGATCGTGCAGACGGCTGCGGGAGCCCGGCCCGGCGCGGGCGCGATCTACCACCTGCTGCAGCTGGCGAGCGCCCTGGCACAGGCGGTGACGGTCCGTGAGGTGTGCGCGGCGGTGGCCGAGCAGATCCTGCCCGCATTCGGCGGCCAGGAGCTGGCCATCTACGTGGTCAAGGACAACCGGCTGCACCTGGCGGACCAGGTGGGCTATCCGGACGGCTTCCTCGACCCCTTCGAGGGCACGCCGATGCGCGCCCGGCTCCCCGGGGTGGAGACGCTGACCAGCGGCGCGCCGATCTTCTTCGCCTCCGTCGACGAGCTCGCCGGCGCCTATCCGGGCATCCCGCTGGACCAGATGTGCGCGTGGGCGTTCCTGCCGCTGATCGCCTCCGGACACCCGGTGGGCAGCTGCATCCTCGGCTTCGACGAACCGCACCCCTTCACGTCCGAGGAGCGCGGGGTGCTGACCGCGCTGGGCGGCCTGGTCGCGCAGGCCCTGGAGCGCGCCCGGCTCTTCGACGCGGAGTTCGCGCTCGCCCGCGGGCTCCAGCAGGCGCTGCTGCCGCACGCCCTGCCGCACCTGGACAACGTACGCATCGCCGCCCGCTATCTGCCGGGCACGCGCGGCATGGAGATCGGCGGCGACTGGTACGACGCGATCGTGACCGAGCACGGACTGTGCCTGGTGATCGGCGACGTCGAGGGCCACAGCGTGGCGGCGGCCGGCGTCATGGGGCAACTGCGCAGCGCGGTCCGCGCGTTCGTCGCCAGCGGGCATCCGCTGGAGCAGGTGCTCGCGCACGTCAACCAGCTGCTGCCGGATCTCGGTTCCGGCCTGCTGGCCAGCTGCTGCCTGCTGGAGCTGGACCCCGCCTCCGGTCGGGCGTACGGGGTGCGGGCGGGACACCTGCCGCCGCTGCTGCGCCACCCCGGCGGCCGCACCGAGGTGCTGGACCTGGGCGGCGGCATGCTGCTGGGCGTCGATCCGAGGGCGGTCTACCCCGCCGAGGAGGTCCTGCTGGAGCCCGGCTCGGTGCTGGCCCTGTACACCGACGGGCTCGTCGAGCACCCGGGCGGGCAGATCGACCACGGCATCGACCGACTGCGCTCGGTGCTCGCGCACGCGGACACCTCCTCCCTGGAGCAGCTCGCGGACCGGCTGCTCTCCGACACGCTGCCGGCGGCAACCCGCGTCGACGACGTCGCGGTGCTGCTCGCGTCGATCGGCCGCTGAGCCGCTTCGAGGCCGCGCCGGCACGGTACGACGCGCACCGCAGGCCGCACGCCGAGCGGAACAGGGTGGTTGCTGCCCGGCGCACCGCCTCCCGCACCCGCTCCCGGGCGTCCCGCCGGAGGGCTGAGGCTGACGCGAGCGGGTTCCGGGCCGTTCGTCCCGCGATCGCCGTACCCTGCAGGCATGCGGATGCGACCGACCCTGAGCTGGACGCCCGCCGGCGCCCCGCTGCCGCCGACGGCGAACGACGTGGAGGCCGTCGCCGACGTAGTGCGCGACGGCGGCGTCCTGGTGCTGAGCGGGGCGGGCCTGTCCACCGAGTCCGGCATCCCCGACTACCGGGGTGAGACGGGCACGCTGCGCCGGCACACGCCCATGACGTTCCAGGACTTCGTCGGCAGCGAGGACGCGCGCCGGCGCTACTGGGCCCGCAGCCACCTGGGCTGGCGCTCGATCACGCGCGCCCACCCCAACCCCGGCCACCACGCGGTGACCGCGCTGGCCCGCCACGGCTACCTCACCGGCGTCGTCACCCAGAACGTCGACGGCCTGCACCACGCCTCGGGGGCTGCCGATCTTGTCGAGACCGTGGAACTGCACGGCAGTCTCGACCGCGTCGTCTGCCTCGCGTGCCGGGAGACCAGCCCCCGCGCCGAGCTCGACCGCCGGCTGCGCCTGGCCAATCCCGACTTCGCCGCCACGGCCACCCGGATCAACCCGGACGGCGACGCCGAACTCCCGGACGAGCTGGTCGGCACGTTCCGCACCGTTCCCTGCACCGCCTGCGGCGAGGGAACGCTCAAGCCGGACGTGGTCTTCTTCGGCGAGAACGTGCCCCGCTCCCGAGTCGAGCAGTGCTACCGCCTCGTCGACGCCTCGGACGCCGTGCTCGTGCTCGGCTCCTCGCTGACGGTGCTCTCGGGCCTGCGCTTCGTGCGCCACGCGGCGAGCGCGGGCAAGCCGGTGCTCATCATCAACCAGGGCGTCACCCGCGGCGACGAACACGCCGCCCACCGCGTGGACCTGCCCCTCGGCCGGGCCCTCACCGACCTGACCGGCCTGCTCGGGCTCCGACGGTGACGAAGACGCCCGGGAACGAGGACGCCCCGGCCGAGCACGACGGCCGGGGCGAGGGGCCCCGCGCACGGGGGTAAGCCGGGGTCCCACTTCGATGGTGGCGGAGACGGGCGGCGGTTCGATACCGCCGCTTGGTGGTCGGTGCACCGTCAACCGTCGGGTTCGAGCCACCCGAACCGGCGCTGAGGTTGCGTCACTTCCCTTCCGCGAGCATGGCACGGATGCGGTCGCGCAGCGCATCGAGGTCGAAGCCGTGGTCGCGGACCAGACGGGCGGCCGCCGTTCCCTCGTCGCGTGTCAGACCCAGCAGCAGATGACCGGGGAGGATCTCGCCGCTCTTCAGGGCGAGTGCCTCGCGCAGGGAGAGTTCCAGGGACTTCTTGGCGTCGGGGGTGAACGGGAGGTGCCCGCGCGGGATGCCGCCGCGGCGGCGCCGGTCGCCAGGACCGGCGGTCGGGCTGAGGGCGCCGACCCCGAAGACGGACTCGACCTTCTCCCGGACGGCGTCGAGGTCGATGCCGATGGTGTCCAGCGCCTCCGCGTCCAGCTCGGGGGAGGTCGCGGCGTGCAGCCGCCGCACCGCCTCCCGGGCGGTCGGAAGGTCCAACCCGCCGTCGGTCAGCAGGCCCGTGGCGGCGTCGCCGGTCAGCCCGAGGACGCCGAGCAGCAGGTGCTCGGTGCCGGTGGTGGAGCAGCGCAGCATCCGCGCCTCCTCCTGGGCGACGACGACGGCGCGCCTGCAGTCGGCGGTGAACCGCTCGAACATGATCAGTCTTCCTTCCTGCGTCCGAAGCGGCTGCCGCCGCCGTGCTTCTTGTGGACGGCCTGGCGGCTCACGCCGAGGCAGTCCGCGATCATCTGCCAGGTCCAGCCCTGTGCGCGGGCGTTGCCGACCTGCAGGTCCTCCAGTCGCTCGGCCAGTTCGCGCAGGGCGCGGACGGCTTTCAGGCCCACCGCGGGGTCGCGGCTGCTCGCGGCGTCCGCAAGCGTCTTGGTCTCGCTCATGTCTGTCAATGTAGGTTGACAGTGGGCGCGTGTCAACCATGGTTGACAGTCGCGGTCCGCCGTCGCCCGGAAGGCTCGTACACGGAGATTCACCCCGCCCGTTCAGGTGACCTCCGGGCCGGGCGCGCACGGCGGGGCCCGCGACCTGCACAAGAGTGGACGGTGGACGGCCCCCACCGGGGCCCCGGTTCGAGCGGAGGATCCGTCAGATGCGTGTTTCTGTTCGCCTCGCAGCAGCTGCACTCTCACTCGCCACCGTCATCGCCCCCTGCGCGGCGCAGGCCGCCGAACGGCCGACGGCCGCACCGCAGCACTCCGCCGCCGCCACGCGCGCGATCGGTGTCGTCCGCGGCGGCAGCCCCGAATCCGCGGTGGACCGGGTGGCCGACTTCTACGGCGCCTACATCGACGCCGTCGCCGACGGCACCGACCACCTCCCGGACCAACTGCGCGCCCACTACCTCACCAAGAACCTGCAACTCGAGCTCGAGACCTGGGAGAAGACGAACCACGCGGACGGCGTGCTGCGCGCCCAGGACGTGCCCCTGCACTGGGAGGTGCGCTACCACGACGCCGGCGCGGGCCACGTCTTCACCACCGTCATGCTGACCTGGGGCAGCGCCAAGCACCCCACGTACACCCGCCTCATGGTCGCGAGCGAACTGCACACCAAGCTGATCTCCGACATCAGGCCGGCCTGACCGACGGGCGAAACTCCGACAAAGCGAACCCGAGCGGAAGTTGACGTACCCGCGCGACCGCGCGACGGGGGCTGGGGTTCATCTGCACACCTGCCCTCCGGATCAACCGTAAGGGCGTCCGCCGGCACACAGGCCCCGGACAGGCAGGTCATGGCCATGCCTCAGTTCGGCGGCCTCGGCGGCCAATTCGCCCACAATCACTGCAAACCACATCAACCCCCCTCCCTCTCCGGGCCGTCCCACACATTCGTATCCGCTCCTCCTGGCGTTCTCGTTCCCTTCGTCTGTCAGGGCGAAATTCCCAGGTGACCGCCGGTTTCGCAGGACGGTGGCCGACACCGCGGACAAGGAGCCAGTTGATGCGGATACGCTCGATGAGCAGGCGCGCGGTGGTGCTCACCTCCACCGCGGTCGCGCTCGCGATGAGTGCCGGGATGACGTTCGCCCAGGGCGACTTCAGCAACGCCACCACGCTCGGCACCAAGAAGGCCGGCCGGCAGGCCGACGGGTCCTACCTGACCCAGACCAACCAGTTCGTCACCCCCGCGGGCGACGTGATCACGGAAGCCGGCCGCCCCTTCGGCCTGGCGCTGCGCCCCGACGGCAGGACGGCCGCCGCCCTCGACAGCGGCGGCGCCAACCCGAGCCTGGTCACGGTCTTCGACCTCGTCCACCACAAGGTGCTGCAGCAGATCGGCAGCGGCGTCATATCCGACGGCGGGATCCTGTACTCCTCCGACGGCAGGTACCTGTGGACGGCCCAGCCCTTCCGCCTGGTGCGGTGGACCGTCGCCGCGAACGGCACGCTCTCCAACGCCGTCAGCGTGCGGCTGCCCGGCGCCCCCGGGGGCCGTCAGGCGGTGCCGGCCGCGCTGGCCTGGGCACCGGACGGATCCCTGCTGGTCACCCTCAGCGCCGACGACACCCTGGCCGAGGTGAACACCCGCACCAACACGGTGTTCCGGCAGATACGCGTCGGCAACGTGCCCAACGGCGTCGTGGTCGTCGGCGGCAAGGCGTACGTGAGCAACCAGGGCGGCCGCCCCGCGCAGGCCGGCGACCGGACCGACGACTCCTACGGCACGGCCGTGGTGACCAACGACGACAACGCCGTGCCGACCACCGGCAGCCTCTCCGAGGTGGACCTCGCCTCGGGCCGCCAGGTGCGGACCTTCGCCGTCGGTCTGCAGCCGAGCGCGGTGCTCGCGGTGGGCACGAACGTGCTCGTCGCCAACACCGGCGACGACAGCGTCACCAGCATCGACACCGTCAAGCAGCAGGTCGGCCGGACGTTCAGCGCCAACCCGGCCCCCGGCGCGCCGTTCGGGGCGCAGCCGAACGGGCTGGCCATGCTGGACGCGACGCACCTGGCGGTCAGCCTGGGCCGGGACAACGCCGTCGCCGTCTACAGCTACGGCGGCGCCTACGGTCAGCCGGGCTTCGAGGGGCTCATCCCCACCGGCTCGTTCCCGACGGGGATCGCGAAGGACGGGCAGCTGAACCGGCTCGTCGTGGCGAGCGAGCAGGGCCTCGGCTCCGTCAGCGCGAACGCGACCGTCCTGGAGGGCTTCGGCACCAAGCCCGCCACCGCGCACTGGGTCTACAACTACGTCGGCACGGTGCAGAGCGTCGCGGTTCCGAGCGCCCGTCAGATGGCGCAGTACACCGCGCAGGTGTTCAAGAACAACCAGTGGAACGGCCTTCAGCAACGCAACCGGACGGGCGACGGCCACGCCGCGCCGGTCGCGGTCCCGCTGCGGGTCGGCGACCCGTCGACGATCAAGCACGTGTTCTTCATCGTCAAGGAGAACCGTACCTACGACCAGGTGCTGGGCGACGTGTCACGCGGCAACGGCGACGCGGCGCTGGCCCAGTTCGGACAGCGCGTCACGCCGAACATCCACGCGCTGGCGAACACCTTCCCGCTGATCGACAACCTGTACTCGGACGGCACCGACTCCGCCGAGGGCCACCACTGGCTGGACCAGGCCTTCGTCAACAACTACCTGCAGCAGATGTACGGGAACTACACCCGCTCCTACCAGACCGGCGACCCGCTCAGCGACGTGAAGAGCGGCTGGATCTGGGACGACGCGCTCTCCCACGGCAAGTGGGTGGTCAACTGGGGCGAGGACATCGACCGTTACACCGACCCGGCGGGCGACTTCACCGCCGGCGGCAGCTGGCCCAAGTGGTACCACGACGCGCTGGTGCTGCAGGGCAAGGCCTCCGGCCCGCTGAACTTCCCGCTGGGCCGCTACACCTCGAAGACGGACATCGGGTCGCTGGCGGGGGTCACCCGGCCGGACTTCCCCAACTTCGACCTCAACATCCCCGACCAGTACCGGGCCGACCTGTTCCAGCAGGACTTCGCGCAGTACGTGAAGAACGGCAACCTGCCCGCCCTCAACATGATGTGGCTGATGAACGACCACACCGAGGGCACCAACCCGGGCGGGATCACGCCCGAGGCGCACGTCGCCGACAACGACCTGGCGGTCGGCCGCGTCGTCGACACCATCTCGCACAGCCCCTACTGGAAGGACTCGGCGATCTTCGTGATCGAGGACGACTCCCAGGACGGCGTGGACCACGTCGACGGCCACCGCAACATCGCCATGGTCATCAGCCCCTACGCCAAGCGCGGCGCGGTCGTCGACGACTACGACAGCCAGCTGAACTTCATGCGCACCATCGAGCAGATCCTCGGCCTGCCGCCGATGAACCAGGAGGACCTGGCGGCGGAACCGATGTACGACGCCTTCACCGACACGCCGGACTTCACGCCGTACTCGTACCTGCCGAGCAACATCCCCCTCACCCAGACCAACCCGCGCCCCGGCCAGTTGGACGACAACCCCGTGGCCAAGGCCTGGGCCGAGTGGTCCGCGAAGCAGGACTACCGGCACGAGGACATGATCAACATGCAGCAGGAGAACCGCGACATCTGGTACTCCACCAACGGCTTCACCACCCCCTACCCGGGCGACTCCACCGTCCTCCTCCCCAACCAGGTCCCCGGCGCCACCACCGCCCCTCCCCACGACACCGACGGCTGAGCGCCGCCGAGCGGGCCGGCGTCGACCTCGTGAACCTCGACAGCCGGCTCGCGGGGTCCGCGCGTTCGTCCGCGAAAATCGGGTGCGGTCTGCTGAGCTGGGATGATAGGTAAGCGATGTGACAGAGAGTCTTGAGTATTCCGCCCTGCTGCAGCTGATCGACGAGCGGTCGGCCGCCTTCCGGAGCGCGGTTGCCGCCGCGCCCAGCCTTGACGTGCCGGTGCCGTCCTGCCCCGAGTGGACGCTGATCGACCTGGTGCAGCACCTGGGCAGGGGCCAGCGCTGGTGGGCCGCGATCGTCGCCGCGGGCCCGGCCGAGGCTCCGCCGGCCAAGGATGCCGCGGAGGCGCCGCGCGCGCTCGACGCGCTGCTGGCCTGGTACGCCGAGTCGAACGAGCTCCTGCTGACCGCGCTTCGCGAGGCCGGCCCGGGGCGCGAGTGCTGGACGTGGTGGGCCGCCGGCGTGTCGCCGGCGAACGCCTGGGGCGTTGCCCGGCGCCGGGTGCACGAGCTGCTGGTGCACACCTACGACGCCCAGCTCGCCGCAGGCGCCGTGGAGCCGATGCCGGCGGACGTCGCGATCGACGGCGTGGCCGAGTTCCTCGACACCTGCAACTCCACCCCGGCGGCCTGGCCGCACGAGGCCGCCACCATCCACTACCACGCCACCGAGGGCCGCTCCTGGCTCCTCACGCTGGACGGCACCGGCGCCTGGCCCGCACCCCTCACGGATGACGCCGCCCCCGCCTCCGCTTCGGCCACCGGCCCTGCCGAGCGGCTGCTCCTCTTCATGTGGGGCCGCCTCACGATGAGCGACGTGAAGATCGAGGGCGACGAGCAGGTGTTCGAGCAGCTGATCGCCTGGGAACCCGAGGAGTAACCAGCTTCTCGGGCGGATCCGTCCGGTGGTGGCCCGGTCACAGGTTGTCGAAGGCGGTGAGGAAGCCGTCGAGGGGTGGGGATGTGGCCGGGGTGAGGGGCTGTTCGGACCAGATGACCTTGCCGGCCGGGGTGTAGCGGGTGCCCCAGCGGTGGGCCAGTTGGGCGACGAGGAAGATGCCGCGGCCGCCCTCGTCGGTCGTGGCGGCCCAGCGGAGGTGGGGGGCGGTGCTGCTGCCGTCGGAGACCTCGCAGACCAGGCTGGTGTCACGGAGCAGGCGGACCCGGACCGGGGGCGCGCCGTAGCGGATCGCGTTGGTGATGAGCTCGCTGAGGATGAGTTCCGTGTTGAAGGAGATCTCCTCCAGCCCCCACTCCGCCAGCTGCTTCACACAGGCGTTGCGTACCGGCCCGACCGCGGCCGGGTCGCTCGGGACGTCCCACTCGGCGACCTGCTCCGGCGGCAGCACGTCGGTGCGCGCGACGAGGAGGACCACGTCGTCGCGGCCCTGGGGGGCGGGGCCGGAGGCGAGGGCGAGGGCGCAGGTCTGTTCCGGGCTGCCCGGCTCTCGGCTCTCGAGTGCGTGCAGCAGACGCTGCAGGCCGTGGTCGATGTCCTCGCCACGCGACTCGACCAGTCCGTCGCTGAAGAGCAGGAGTTGGGAGCCGGGGGCGAGCTCGATCTCGCTGGTGTCGAAGGGGTGGCCGCCGATGCCCAGCGGCGGGGAGACGGCGACCTCCGGATAGTCGACGCTGCCGTCCGGGCGCAGCACCGCGGGGCCCGGGTGGCCGGCCCGGGAGAGGGTGCACACGCCGGAGACCGGGTCGTAGACCGCGTACACGCACGTCGAACCGGCGATGTTCACGTCGGTGGACTCCTCGTCCAGCTGGGAGACGAGTTCGTCCAACCGGCCCAGCACCTCGTCCGGCGGCAGGTCGAGCGCGGCGAAGGTACGCAGCGCGGTGCGCAGCCGGCCCATCGCCACGGCGGCGTTGATGCCGTGGCCGACGACGTCGCCGACGACGAGCGCGGTGCGGAAGCCCGGCAGCGGGATGACGTCGAACCAGTCGCCGCCGACGCCGGCGCTGGCCGGCAGGTAGCGGTGGGCGACCTCGAGCCCGGTGCGCTCGGGAAGGCTGCGCGGCAGCAGGCTGCGTTGCAGGGCGACGGCGGTGCCGTGCTCGCGGGTGTAGCGGCGGGCGTTGTCGATGGAGACGGCGGCGCGGGCGGCGAGGTCACCGGCCAGCATCAGGTCGTCGGCGTCGAAGGGCGGGCTGCCGGGGGCGCGCCGGAACTCGACCAGGCCGAGCAGCCCGCCGCGCATCCGCAGCGGCGCCGTCACCGTGCCGTGGTGGGCGTCCGGCACGGCGGTGCCGGTGGTCGCGGCGCGGGCTTGCGGGCTGCCCGCGGTGAGGGTGACGGCGGCCCCGACGGGAGCGGTGCCGCTGTCCCCGGCGCCCGCCCCCGCACCCGCCTCCGGGCCGGGGGCGGGAGCGAGCGCGGTGCGGCGGAGCAGGCCGGTGGGCGAGGCGAGGTCGCGGGGCGGCTCCTCGCCGCGGGTCACGGACTCGACCAGGTCCACGCTGACCGCGTCCGCGAACCGGCCGAGCGCGACCTCCGCCAGCTCCTCGCAGGTGCGGGTCATGTCCAGGCTGCGGCCGATCCGCATCCCTGCCTCGTAGAGCAGCTGACGGCGCTGCCCGGCGGCCTCGATGCGGCTGGTGAGGTCGTGCAGCTCGGTGGTGTCGCGCAGGGTCACCACGCTGCCGGGGAGGCCGCCGTAGGGCGCGGTGGGCCGCTTGTTCACGGCGAGCAGGCGGTCGCCGGCCCGGTGGATGCCGTCGGTGATCTCCTCCGCCTCCGATGAGGTGAGCAGCGCGGTGGTGGCGGGGTCCAGGCCCAGCGCGGCCACCGGCCGCTGCTCGGCGTTCGAGGGCAGGTCGAGCAGGCGCCGGGCCTCGTCGTTGGCCAGCATCAGGCGTCCGTCGCCGCCGATGATCAGCACTCCCTCGCGCACCGCGTGCAGCACCGCCTCGTGGTGCTCGTACATCCGGGCGAGCTCGGTCGGCCCGAGCCCGCGGGTCTGCCGCTGCAGCCGACGGGACGCGTACGCCGTGCCCGCGGCGGCCAGCAGCACGGCGCAGGCGGCGCCGCCGAGCAGCACCGGCAGGTGCGTGTCGACGAGGGCGTTCACGCGGCCCACGGTGATGTTGACGACGACGGCGCCGAGCGGTTTGTGGGCCGGGCCGAAGACCGGGACGGCGGTGGCGATCGCGTCGAAGCCGGGCTGGGAGTCCTGGAAGGTCACCGTCTGCCCCGCCAGCAGCTTGGGCAGCACGTTCTGCTGCACGTACGGGGGCACCGAGAAGGGTCGGCCGACGAAGGCCGGATCCGGGGAGGTCAGCTGCACGAAAGAGGTGTTGAAGACGACGACCGAGTCCACGCCCGAGGCCTGCCGCACCGCCTCGGCGCGCGGCTCCAGGACCGCGGCGGGGTCGGAGCTCTGCAGGGCCTCGACCAGGCCCGGCGAGGTGGCGAAGGAGGTGGCGACGCCACGGGTGATCCGGCGGGCGTCGCTGGTGGTACTGGAGCGCGCCTGCAGCACCATGGCCGTCACGGCGGCCACGACCAGCAGCAGCACGATCAGCAGCTCGGTGAGGAACATCCGCCCAGCGAGGGTGCGCAGCGAGAAGATCCTGCGCAGGCCATCCGGCTCCCGCTCCGACGACGCACCGTGGTCACGGTGCGTGGAAGCCCGGCGATGGCGTCTCGGCACAAAACATCATTAACCTGCGGCGCTGTAACCGCACAAGTAGCAGATCGTAATCAGTGACCCGCGTCACAGCAGCAGCCAGACGTCGAGCAGCTTGCCGCTGGCGAGGGGCGGTGCCGCGTGCCGGCGCAGTCCGGGCAGGGCTTCACGACAGAGGGCAGGACGGAGTGACGCACGGCCCAGCGGGCCTTGCGGACGGTATGCATGAAGGTGTCGGTTTCTGGCTCGGCAGAAGCGCGCACGGCCGGCTGCGGCCGCGGCTTCCGGGATCTGACGGATGCTCACGAGGGCGCGTGTCCTCGCCTCAGCGCCGAGTGGTCAGGCTTCGAGGTCAATCGCGCGACACGGTGACTGTGAGTACGTGGCAGCCGTTACAGATCCATGCCGCACAGCGTGATCGAGAGCGCTCGGTCCGGCAATCCGTTTATCCCACCAGCCGGTTCACCCGGCAGACGCACGGGTGCGGCATGATCCTCGTGGGTCCCTGGGGCCCGCCCAATCGACCCATCACCGTGAGGACGCACGCTCCGATGCCGACCCCGACCAGTCCCGCCGCGAACCTCTGGCTGCAGACCGTGACGCCCCGGCCGGCGGCGCGGCTGCGGCTGTTCTGCTTCCACCCCGCCGGGGCCGGCCCCAACTTCTACCGCTCCTGGGGCGAGCGACTGCCGCAGGACGTCGAGGTGGTCGCGGTCCACCTCCCGGGACGGGAGGGGCGCTTCCTGGAGCCGCCGCTCAGCGACTACTCGCCCGTGGTGGCGGAGCTGCACGCCGCGCTGCGGACCGCGCTGGACCGCCCGTACGCGCTGTTCGGGCACAGCATGGGCGCGCTGCTCGCGTACGGCGTGGCCGTCGCCGCGGCGCGGCACGGAGATCCGGCGCCCGAGCGGCTGCTGCTGAGCGGGTGCGGCGGGCCGGGGACGGTGCAGACGAAGGGCGGACGGGCCGTCTGGTCCGACGCGGAACTGGTCGCCGACCTGCGCGAGATGGGCGGCACGCCGGAGGAGGTCCTGGCGGAACCGGATCTGCTGAAGCTCATCCTCCCGGTCCTGCGCGCCGACTACGCCCTCTGCGACTCCTTCCACGCCGCCCCACCGGCCGGCCCGCTGCTCGACGTACCGCTCACGGTCCTGGGGGGCGTGGACGACCACTACGGCCCGGCCGACCTGGCCCGCTGGTCCGCCGTCACCTCCGGCCCCACCACCCAGTACGCCTTCCCCGGCGGCCACTTCTTCCTCGCCGCCGAGTCGGCCGACGCGGTACTGGCAACGGTGACCGCCGAGCTCGGCACCGGCCCGCAAGGACACTGAGCCCCCCGGTCAGCGGGCGGCCGCCTCCGCCTCGACCAGCGCGAGCGCGGCGCCCTCGACGACGAGGGCGGTGAGGCCGGAGTCGCTGCCGGACGTGTGGACCTCGCCCGCATCCCAGCGAGCGCCCTCGCCGACGCCGAGCGGCACCCGGACGCCGTCGGGTCCGGCGACCCAGCCGGAGCCGGCGATGACCAGGAACAGCTGGGCGTCGGTGGCCGGGTGGGTGCCGATGGTCCCGCCGGGCGCGACCTTCAGCTGCGTCAGCCGTACCGGGCCCTCGCCGGCCGCGATGCGCGTGGCGAGGAGGCCGGTGCTGCCGTGGTACGGGATGTCCCGTTCGTCGCGGTCGAACTGGAAGATCTGCAAAAGAGTGCCCTCCGGGCAGTGCGGACGGTCCCGCTCAGGTCTGGTGGAAGTCGCGGGCCTTGATCTTGACCATCCGGCCGTCGGGGTGGTGCCAGACCAGCCCCTCGCAGCCGTCCGCCTCGGCGGCGGCGAGCGCCGTCTTGCGGATACCGTCGAACGTCAGCTCCGGCACGGCCAGGCGCTCCGCGGTCGCGTGCTCGATCAGCCGGTGCCGCTGCTCGCGCTCGGGGTTGCCGTTGACCTTGGGCCCGACCAGCTCGTACGTGCCCGCCCTCGGGCCGTCGGTGTCGGGGTGGTTCGCCAGCGCCTCGGCGTGGAACTTCGCGAACGCCGACTGGCCGATGGGCTCCCAGCCCATCGTCTTCCCCGTCACCTCGTCGGTCGTCACGGGCACGTAGCTCGCGGGAGGGGTCTTGCCGGGCTTCACCTCGCGGCGCGCCCACCACTTCCCCAAGTCGTCGAGCATGACGCAGGTGCCGTCGTACTTCCTCGTCGCGGTTCCGAACCCTTCGAGCACCCACTCGCAGCCGGGGTTGACCTCCGGCAGGACGTGGGCGCGGTCGTCGGGGTCCCGCTGGAACAGGGTGGGGATCTTCTTCATGGACGGCTCCCGGGTCGGATCTCTGAGCGAGGATCGTACGCGGGTGTTCCGGCAGATCAGGAATGCTTTTTGACGTCCCGCCCGCTCTCGCGCAGGTGGCGGTCGCGCAGTTCGCGCTTGAGGATCTTGCCGGCGCCGGAGACGGGCAGCGCGTCGGCGAAGGCGAAGCTGCGGGGCGCCTTGTAACCCGCGATCAGGGCGCGGACGTGGGTGCGCAGCTCGTCCTCCGTCGCGGTGGCGCCGGGGCGCAGGACGACGACCGCGTGGACGCGTTCGCCCCAGAGGCGGTCCGGGAGGCCGAGGACGGCGCAGGAGGCGACGGCGGGGTGCTGGGTGAGGGCGTTCTCGACCTCCGCGGAGTAGACGTTCTCGCCGCCGGAGATGATCATGTCCTTGATCCGGTCGGTGATGAAGACGTAGCCGGCCTCGTCCATGTAGGCCGCGTCGCCGGTGTGCAGCCAGCCGTCGCGCAGCGCGGCGGCGGTCTCGTCCGGGCGGTTCCAGTAGCCCAGCATCAGGTGGTCGCCGCGGCACAGCAGTTCGCCGATCTCACCGCGCGGGAGCTCCGCGCCGTCGGGGCCGGCGACGCGGACCTCGCAGTGGGCGGCGGCGCGCCCCGCGGAGCGGAGCAGGTCCCCGCCGGTACGGTGCTCCTCCGCGCCGAGGACGGTGTTGATGGCGGTCTCGGTCATGCCGTACCCCTGGGTGAACCGCGCCTGCGGGAACAGGTCCATGGCGCGCTTGAGCAGGGACTCGGAGACCGCGGAGGCGCCGTAGCCGATGTGCCGCAGCCCGCTCAGGTCGGCGTCGGCGGCGTCCGGGTGGTCGACGAGCATCTGCAGCATCGTCGGCACCAGCCCGAGCGAGGTCACGCGGTGGCGGGCCACGGCGTCGAGCACGCCCGCGACGGTGAAGCCGGGCAGGAACACGACCGTTCCGCCGACGGTGAGCTGGGCGAGCCAGCCGGTCAGCGCCGCGATGTGGAACATGGGCGCGCTGACGAGCTGGCAGCCGCCGGGCACGGCCGACTGACGGGAGACCTGGGTGCCCAGGGTGGAGGTGACCAGCCCGCGGTGACTGACCATCACGCCCTTGGGGGAGCCGGTCGTCCCGCCGGTGTACAGCAGCGCGGCGAGGGTGTCACCGCCGGCCCGCGCGTCCGGGACGGGATCGGCGCCCGCGACGAGCTCCTCGTAGCCCCGCATCCCGGCCGGGGTGGCGCCGTCCCCGCAGTGCACGACGGCGTCAGCGGCGAGGTCCGGGCACTCTTCGAGCAGCCGCGGGACCGCGTCGGTGAAGTCGTCGTCGACGAAGAGGACGCGCGCGCCCGAGTCGTTCAGGCCGTAGGCGATCTCCGCCGGGCTCCAGCGGGTGTTGAGCGGGGTGACCACGGCGCCCGTCCACCACGCCGCGAAGAAGATCTCGTGGTACCGGTCCGAGTTGCCCGCGAGCAGGGCCACCCGGTCGCCCGCGGCGACGCCGAGCCCGCGCAGGGCGGATGCCAGCCGGGCGACCCGGTCCACCGTCTCGCGCGCGGTGTGCGCGCGGTCGCCGCACACCGTCATCAGGCGTTCGGGCGCGACCTGTATCGCGCGGTGCAGCGCCTGGGTGAGGTACATACGCCACCATTCCCGGGTCGGCGAGAGAGCAGGACGGCCGTGACCTCGCACTCTTCCGCATCTGGTTGCAAATAGCAATAGATCCGGAGCTCGCCCAGCCGCACACTCAGGGCGCGAAGGGTCCGCCGGGTGCGAAGGCGCGACGGGCGAAGTTGGCCGCGATGCGGCGGTGGCCCGCCGGGTCGGGGTGGACCTCGTCCGGCAGCGGGAACTCCGCGTAGTCGGCGGGACCGTAGAGCTCGCGCCCGTCCAGGTAGTGCAGGTTCGGGTCCTCGGCCGCGCGCTCGGCGACGATGCGGGCGAGGACCTCGCGGATGACGGTCAGGGTGAGCCGCCCGGCGGCACGCTCGGCCGGGTCGCCGGTGGCCTTGAAGCGGACCGTCCCGGCGCCGAAGTCGGGCGCCAGCGGTCCCGGGGTGTCCTCCTGGACGGGGCAGAGCAGCGCCGAGACGACCAGCAGCGGCGTCGTGGGGTGGCCCTCGCGGATGGTGTCGAGGAAGCCGTGCACGGCGGGGCCGAAGGCGCGCAGGCGCATGGCGTCGCTGTTGACGACATTGATGCCGATCTTCATGCTGATCAGGTCGGCGGGCTGGTCGCGCATGGTCCGGGCGGTGAAAGGATCGAGCAGGGCGCTGCCGCCGAAGCCGAGGTTCACCAGCTCCACGCCGCCCTCGGCGGCGGCGAGCGCGGGCCAGATCGAGGTCGGCGCGGCGGCGTTCGAGCCGTGGCTGATCGAGCTGCCGTGGTGCAGCCAGCGTCGGCGGCCGCGCTCGGGCACGGGGGCGATCGGCGCGTCGGCGCGCAGGGCGATCAGCTCGGTCGTCTCGTTGTGCGGCAGCCAGATCTCGACGTCCTTCTCACCCGGCGGCAGCCCCTCGAAGCGGGCGGTGCCGGGTTTGCCCGGCTGGAGTTCGGCGGCGCCGGTCGTCAGGTCGAACAGGCGCCGGTGGCCGTCGGCGATTCTGGCCTGCGCCGCCAACGTCCCGTCCGCGACGAGCTCGTAGACGCCGTCGGGCAGGGCGGGCGCGCCGCGGAAGGCGCGCTTGGTGGGCAGGGCGTCCAGCTCGACCACGGTGGCCGCGGTGCGGAAGGCCAGGCGGACGCCAGAGGGCTGGGACTCGGCCAGGACGAACTGTTCGTCGGGGAGCTGCTTGCGGGCCCAGGCGGGCAGCCGGTGCGGCAGCAGGCCGTGGGCGGTGTGCTCGACGTCGAGGTGGCCGCGCAGCAGCGCCTCGGTGACGGGGGTGGTGAGGAGCGGGGCGTCAGCGTGCATGGTCAGGGCTCTTCGTCCGGTCGACACCCCGCCAGGCCGCGGCCGGGACGGGGTGATGGGTGGGGTGGGGGTGGTCAGTGCGGGTCGTCGCGGCGGGCGCGCAGCATCGCGTCGAGGGCGTCGACGGTCCAGGCCCAGGACGCGTCGGCGGCGACCAGGGTGTGGCTGAAGCCGCCGGCCGCCTCCAGGCTGACGAAGCCGTGGAAGACGCTGCCCAGCATCCGTACCGCGTGCGTCTGGTCGGGCTCGTCGAGGTCGTAGGCGCGCAGCAGGGCGCGCGTCATCTGCGCGTGCCGCACGCCCGCGCTCGCCGCCGCGGTCTCCCGGTCGAGCCGGAAGCGGGCGGCGTCGTAGCGGCCGGGGTGCTCGTGGGCGTAGGCGCGGTAGGCGTCGGCGAAGGCGGCGAGCGCGTCCCGCCCCGCGCGTCCGGCCACAGCGTCGGCGACGCGGTCGGCGAGCTCCTCCAGGGCCAGCAGCGCGATCCGGGTCTTCAGCTCGTGGGAGCTCTTCAGGTGCGAGTACAGGCTGGCGACCTTGACGTCGAAGCGCCGGGCCAGGGCCGAGAGGGTGACCTGCTCGAAGCCGACCTCGTCGGCCAACTCCGCACCGGCGAGCGTCAGTCGCTCCGCACTCAGTCCCACACGAGCCATAGCCGTCCCTCCATCAAGCTATGACCATTATGCATTTGCCTAAAGGTATTAGCAAGCACCTCAGGCGCGCGACGGCAGCTCCGTTCGGGCGGCGCTGAACTGGATCACGACGGGCCGCCCGCGCCCGCCCATCGGCCGGGACTGCGAATGACGCTGCACCAGGCCCCGGTTGGCCGCGCTGTGCAGAACGAACCGCAGCCAGTCCGCGTCCGCCCCGATCTGCGCGGCGATCTGCGGCGCACTGAAACGCCGTTCCGGCTCGGCGGCCAGCACCTCGAGCGCGCGGTCGAGATGCCGGCCCGGCCGCCCGCGCCGCCCCGGCTCTCCCCCCGACGCGCCGCCGGAGCCCGGCCCGCCGACACGGCGGCTGCCGGGCTCGTGCACGAGCGCGACCGGCACCCGCGGCGCCCGGGGCCTCGGCATCAGCGCCTCGTCGGGCAGCAGTTCGAGCCCGGAGACGTCCCCGTCGAGCAGGGCCTGCAGCCGGGTCCGGGCCTCCTCGATACCCCTCAGTTCCCGCACGACCTCCTGCAGCAGCGCCAGCCGACGCTGCTCCGCGCGTACGCGCTCCTCGAAGATGGGCAGGCAGTCGGTCGGGTCCGCCACCAGGTCGGCCGGCGTCAGGTCCGCGATCACGCCGCGACCGTATTACCCGCCCACCGCATGACACCACTGACGCCCGGCACCACCACCCGAACGAAGGACAACGGGCCCGCGACGAGCCCCGATCCGGGCGCCGGCGCGTCACGATTGGATCACTCGAACAAGACCTGCCAGTGCCCGAAACCTCCAACTTCGCGACCGCGCGGCCCAGTTCCGCCCACGCCACTCGCCATGCCCCCGTCAGACGCGTCTCACCAGGCAAAAGAGGCTCCCGAAGGACTCCCCCAGCGACCCCCGCAGGGCGTACCCTCCCGGCCATGGACCCCGTGCTCGCCAGCGCCGTCGCCCCCGTCGCCACGGCGCATCCGACCGACCCGATCCACTGGCGCAACCATCACGTCCCGATCACCGCGCCGGTGCCCGTCCCGTGCCGGGCGCGGATCGACGACGAGGTCGTGAGCATCGACAGCTGCCGCGGCAACGGACCCTATGTCGTGCACCTCACCGAGCCGCTGAAGCAGCCTCACCCGCTCGGCTCGCCCCTCACGGTACTGGAGGGGACGGACATCTCCGGGTGATCCGGGCACTCGCCGTTCCCGCCCGGCGCGTTCCCCTAGGTTGTGATCATGGGACGACACGCGAAGCGGCGGAGTGCGGACGGCGGGACGGTGGCCCGCTCCTCGGCGCTGCTGGCCCTGGGGACGGTGGTCTCCCGCGCCACCGGCCTGGTGCGGCTGGCGCTGCAGGCGGCCGCGCTCGGCCTCGGCGCCCACGCTGACGCGTACAACACCGCCAACACCCTGCCGACCAGCCTCTACACGCTGATGATCGGCGGCGCGCTCAACTCGGTCCTCGTCCCACAGCTGGTGCGGGCCCGCGTCGAGCACCCGGACGGCGGCCGGGCGCACGAGCAGCGGCTGCTGACGATGATGCTGGTCCTGCTGGCGGCGGGCACCGCGCTGGCGCTGCTGTTCACCCCGCAGATCGTCGCGCTGCTGACGCCGTCAGGGCCCGGCACGGAGGCGAACTTCCGGCTGACGGTGGCGTTCGCGCGACTTCTGCTGCCGCAGGTGTTCTTCTACGGGCTGTTCTTTATACTCGGTCAGCTGCTCAACGCGCGCGGCAGGTTCGGCGCTATGGGCTGGGCGCCGGTGCTCAACAACGTCGTACTGATCGGCCTGTTCGGCCTCTACATCGCGCTGTCGCACGGCAGCGGCGGGCAGCTGAGCCCCGGCCAGGTGGACGTGCTCGGCATCGCGACGACCGCCGGTATCGCGCTGCAGTCGCTGTGCCTGCTGCCGGCGCTGGCCCGGGCCGGCTTCTCCTTCCGGCCGCGCTTCGACTGGCGCGGCACGGGCCTGCGGCGCAGCCTCGGCGCGGCCCGCTGGACGCTGCTGTTCGTGCTGGTCAACCAGGTCGCGCTGGCTGTGGTGACCCGGTACGCCAACGCGGTCGACACCGCGGACAAGAACGCGCACGCCGGCAACACGGCGTACTTCTTCGCCCAGAACATCTGGATGCTGCCGCAGTCGGTCATCACCGTCTCGCTGGTCACCGCGATGCTGCCGCGGGTGAGCCGGGCCGTCTCCGAACGCCGTCTGGACGACGCGCGCGCCGACCTGTCGCGGGCGCTGCGCACCACGGGCGTCGTGATCGTGCCCGCCGCGTTCTTCTTCCTCGCGTTCGGGCCGCAGATAGCCGTCCTGCTCTTCGGTCACGGCAGCGGCAGCGGCGCCGACGGCGGCCCGGCCGCCGCGGGACCGCTGGGCACGATGCTGCAGGCCTTCGCCCTGGGCCTGATCCCCTTCTCCGCCCAGTACCTGCTGCTGCGCGGCTTCTACGCCTTCGAGGACACCCGGACGCCGTTCTGGACGGCGGTGTGGATCTCGGTGCTCGACATCGCCCTGGCCACCGCATGCCACCTGTGGCTGCCGACCCGTCAGGTCGCGGTCGGCATGGCCGGCGCGTACGCCGTCTCCTACGCGGTCGGCCTGCTGATCACCGCCCACCGGCTGCGCCGCCGCCTCGAACGCCGCCTGGACGGCAGGCGGCTGGTGCGCACCTACGGCAAGCTCGTCGCCGCGGCCTCGTTCGCCGGCCTCGCCGGGTGGGCCGTCGCCCACGCCCTGACCGGATCCGCAGCGCTCGCCGGCCGGCCCACCGGCGCGGCGCTGTCCGCGCTGACGGCGGGCGGGGTGGTGATGCTGGGCGCGTTCGTCCTGGCCTGCCGCGCGCTGGGCGTCGAGGAGCTGCGCGACGTGCCGGCCCGGTTGCCGTTCCGGCGGTGACGGACCAAGGTCGACAGTGATCCCTGGTGGGATGGTCCGCGCGGTTCGTCTTCAGGAGGATGCATGCCGTACGCCGTCGACTTCGTGAACGTGTCCACCGTCGGCCTGGAGTCCTCCCCGGTCGCGGACGCGCTCGCGGGGTTGCGCGCCAACGAGGCCCGCTACTTCAAGAACAAGTACGACCACGTCTTCACGGTGACGCCGGTGGACGAGGCCCCCGAGGTGCTCGACTACGTGAACCGGATCCTCGCCGAGGAGCGGGACATCACCATCGGCTCGCGCCCGTTGGAGGTCTCCGCCTTCGAGGTGGAGGGGATCCGGATGGCCTACGTCTTCTACGAGTCCGGTCTGTCGGTCAACGTGATGTACGACCTCGACGAGACCAAGAAGCGGGCGGTCGGCTTCAAGCTCTCGGAGGGCATGGAGGTCCCGGAGGAACTGGCGGAGCGATTCAAGTTCGCGCGGCAGAAGTCGAAGCTGGCCGGCGTGATCCGCGGCTCCTTCTTCGTCATCAAGGGCGCGTACTGAGCGCCCACCGCGGCACCCACGTGCCGGGGGCGCCGTAACCGGGCGAGGCGGCCGCGAGGTGGGCCCGCAGGGCGGCCAGGGCGGGGTGCGGGTTGTCGCGGTGCCACAGCAGTGAGTGCGGGTAGACGGGCTTCGGGTCGGTGACCGGGATGCGGCGCAGGCCGTACCCGGTCGGCCAGACAAGCCGGGTGAGGCCGCCCATGAAGGTGGCCAGCGCCGGGGTGTCCGCGATGGTGTCCAGCAGGGCGTCGGTGCCGAAGTTGGGGCCGGTGGCCTCGATGGTGAGCCCGAACTCGGCGACCAGGTCCTCGTAGTAGGCGGCCCACTCGGTGCCCGCGGCGAGGCCGGGCATCCAGATCCGGTGGCCGACCAGCTGATCCAGGGTCACCGAACGGGCGTTCGCCAGCGCGTGGCCGGATCCGGTGAACAGGTCGAGCGGCTCGTCGACGACGCGGACGGACGCGATGTCGTCGGGCAGCGGACGGCCGGGCATGGTGACGGCGCGGAAGGACGCGTCGATCGCGCCGGAGCGGATCGCGTGGACGGCCGCGTCGATCTCGAAGAGCGTCACCACGTCGAGGTCGATCTCGGGGTTGGCCTGGTGGAAGCCACGCAGCAGCCCCGACTGGGCGGAGCGCGAACTGAGCACGTCCACGCGCAGCGGGCGGCGGCCGGCACGGACGGAGGCGACGGCCCGCTCGGAGACGCGCAGCAGCTCGCGGGCGTGGGGCAGGAAGGCCTGCCCGTCGATGGTCAGCTCGGCGCCGCGGGGGGTGCGCGTGAACAGCCGCACGCCCAGGGCGCGCTCCAGTGCGGCGATGCGCTTGGAGACGGCCTGCTGGGTGACGGCCAGCTCGGCGGCGGCGTCCTGGAAGCGGCCGGCGTCGGCGGCGACGACGAAGGTGCGCACGGAGTCGAGATCCATGCCGCCCACCCTAGGGGCACAACCAGAGGTTGTGCCTGGGTGCCTCCCCGGTTGTTTGATCCCCAGGTCGGGTCACCGCTTTGATGTCCCAGGTCGCGGATCGGTTGTGCCGGCACGGGTGCGGATGAGGGCGAGGGGCGTCGGGCATGGGGAGCAGGCAGCGGTTCGAGGGACTGCTGGGGCAGCGGCTGGGACGCCGGTTCGGCTGGCTGTGGGCCGCGTACGGGACGAGCGCGCTCGGCACCTGGCTGGCGTTCGGGGCGTTCCCGCTGATCGCGATCCGGGTGCTGCACGCCGGCCCGGCGGAGGTCGCGGCGCTCTCCTCGGTGGGGAGCGCGGTCGGCGCGGCGGTGGCCGTGCCGCTGGGCCCGTGGGTGGAGTTCCGTCGCAAGCGGTCCGTGCTGGTGGCGATGGACCTGGCGCGGTTCGCGGCGCTGCTGACGGTGCCGGCCGCCTACGCCCTCGGGGTGCTCTCCTTCCTGCAGCTGCTGCTGGTCTCGGTCGTGGTGGCGGCGGCCGACATCACCTTCCGGGCCGCGTCCGGCGCCTTCCTCAAGACGCTGGTGCCAGCGGCGGACCTGCTCGTGGCCAACGCCCGGTTCGAGTCCACGGCCTGGACCACCACCATCATCGGGCCGCCGCTGGGCGGCCTGGCGATCGGCCTGCTGGGCCCGGTGGCGACGGTCGTGGCCGACGCCGCCAGCTACCTGCTCTCCGCGCTGGGCATCCTGGCCACCGGCGGGCAGGAGCCGCGCCCGGAGCGAGGTGACACGACGCGGCTGCGCGGCGGGGACCTGCTCGACGGCTGGCGGTTCGTCCTCGCCGATCCGACGCTGCGTCCGCTGTTCTTCAACAGCGCCCTGTTCAACGGCCTGGTCATGGCGACCCAGCCGCTGCTGGCCGTGCTGATGCTCAGCCGGCTCGGGTTCACCCCCTGGCAGTTCGGCCTCGCCTTCGCCGCCCCCTCGGTCGGCGGCCTGCTGGGTTCGCGGCTGGCGCGCCCGCTGACGGCGCGGCTGGGGCAGCACCGGACGATGGCCGCGTCCGGGGCGCTGCGCGCGGTCTGGCCCGTCGGTCTGGCTTTCGTCGGGCCTGGGACGGGCGGACTGCTGCTGGTGATCGGCGTGGAACTCGGCCTGATCTTCTGCTGCGGCGTCTTCAACCCGGTCTCGGCCACCTGCCGCCTGGAGCGGACCGCCCCCGAGCGGGTGGCCCGGCTGCTCTCCGCCTGGTCGGTCACGAGCAAGGCGTCCACGGCGGCTCTCACCGCGCTGTGGGGCGTGCTCGGCACGGTGCTCGGCCTGCGCCCGGCGATCGGCCTCGCCGGTGTCCTGCTGCTGGCGACCCCGCTGCTGCTCCCTCGCCGCGCGGCCGCCCCGCTGGCCGAACCGGAGCCGACCCCGAGCCACGCCTGACAGCACGTCAGGGCTGGCGCGCCGAGCCGGACTTCTTGGCGGCGCCCTCCGCGTACAGCTCGGAGATGAGCGCGACGGCCTCCGCCGTGGCCGGGTGGGGCTCGCGGCGCGGCCAGACCACGTGTACGGGGACGGGCGCGGCCCCGCGCAGCGGGCGGAAGGCGATGCCCTCGCGGCGGTACTGCGTCGCGGTGCTCTCCGGGGTGATGCCGATGCAGCGCCCGGTGGTGATGGCGGCGAGCCAGTCGTCGATGTCCTTGGTGTGGCTGAGGGTGGGCCGGCCGCCGGTGGGCCACAGTTCGGGCGTGGTGGTACCGGTGCGGCGGTCGACGACGACCGTGCGCTCCCGCGTCTCGGCCAGGCCCACCGACCGACGCCGGGCCCACGGGTCGTCCGACGCGACGGCCACGACCCGCCGTTCGACCCCGACCACGGTCGAGGCGAAGCGTTGCGCGTCGACCGGCCCGCGGACGACCGCGAGGTCGCAGACGCCCTCGGCGAGTCCGCCGGTGGAGGTGTTGGTGCGGATGAACTGCAGCTCGATCCCCGGGTGGGCCGCGGCCCAGCGCCGTTGGAAGGCCGCGGTGTGATGGCCCATCGCACCCCAGGCGTGACCGATCCGCAGCCGGGTGTGGCCGGTGGCGACCTCGCGCACCAGCGCGTCGACCTCAGCGAGCAGGTGCCGGGCGCGGGCCAGCACGAGCGTCCCGGTGGGCGTCGGCGCGATGCTGCGACTGGTGCGGTGCAGCAGCCGGACCCCGAACGCGGTCTCCAGCCCCGCCAGAGTGCGGGAGACGGCGGCCTGAGAGACGCCGAGCTCCAGCGCGGCGTCGGTGAAGCTCCCGGTGTCGACGATCGCCACCAGGCAGCGCAGTTGCTTCAGCTCGAGATCCATACGCTCAGCGTATAGCTGCTGCCATGGATGCATTTTGCGTATCAGTCTCGGCGGCTCATGCTGCCGGTATGACGACCTCCACAGCGTCCACCGACCGGACGGCGAACGGCCCTCAGGCCGACGGCTCGCGGGCGACCGGAATCGCGATGATGCTCGGCAGCGCGCTGTCCAACCAGCTCGGCGCGGCGACCGGCGCGCTCGCCTTCCCCGCCATCGGCCCGGCCGGGGTGGTCGCGGTGCGGCAGTGGGTCGCCGCGGTCGTGCTGCTGGCCGCCGGGCGACCGCGGGTCCGCCGGTTCACCTGGTCCCAGTGGTGGCCGGTGCTGCTCCTGGCGCTGGTCTTCGCGACGATGAACCTGAGCCTCTACACGGCCGTCTCCCGCGTCGGCCTCGGCCTGGCCGTGACGCTGGAGTTCCTCGGCCCGCTGACCGTGGCGCTGGCCGCGTCCCGCCACCGGGCCGACCTGGTCTGCGCGTTGGTGGCGGGCGCGGGTGTGGTCTCACTGCTGCGCCCGAGGCCCACCACGGACTACCTCGGCCTCGGCCTGGGTCTGACGGCCGCGGCGTGCTGGGCCGCGTACATCCTGCTCAACCGCCTCATCGGCGCCCGCCTGCCCGGCACCGAGGGCCCGGGCGCGGCCGCCGCGCTGTCCGGCCTGCTCTACCTGCCGGTCGGCGCTGTGGTCTTCACCCACCACGCGCTCACCGCGCGGGCCCTCGCCTGCGCGACGGCGGCCGGTCTGCTCTCCTCCGTGGTGCCCTTCCTCGTCGACATGCTCGCACTGCGCCGCGTCCCGACGCAGTTCTTCGGGGTCTTCATGAGCGTCCACCCCGTCATGGCCGCCCTGGTCGGCCTGGTCGTCCTCGACCAGCGCCTCCCCCTGGCCGACTGGCTCGCCATCGCCGCCGTCGTCGCCGCGAACACCGCCAGCGCCCTGACCTCCGCCCGGCGCGCCTGACGCGCCTGACGCGGGGCGCCTGGGCGGCGCGACGCCCCTGAGCCAGGATTATTTTACGAGTGAAACACTTGCTAAACTGTCCGCATGCCCATGCCCCACAACCCCGCCCTCCCCCTGCGCGGCTCCCTGCGGCTGCGGCCCGCCGTCGGCCCGTGGCACCGGCCCGCCTTCAGCGTCGCCGTCGCGACGGCGCTGCCGAACCTGCTGCTGCTCGCGCTCGGCCGGCTGGACCTGGTGCCCTACACGGCGGCCGGGACGATGTGCGCGCTGTTCGCCCACGCGCTCCCCTACCGGGAGCGGGCCCGGGCGCTGGCGTGGGTGGTCGCCGGGATGGCGGCGAGTGTCGCCGTGGCGCTGACCGCCGCATCGCTGACCCGCTCGGCGGTCGTGCTGGTGGGGCTCGCCGCGCTGATGGCGGCCGTGCAGAAGCTGCTCTGCGACGCCACGCGTCTCGGGCCGCCCGGGAACGTGATCTTCACCTTCGTCACCGCCTCGGCGTTCTTCCTGCCGCAGCAGCTCGGCCGGATACCGGGGCATCTGGCACTGGTCGCCCTCGGCGGGCTGGTCGCCTGGCTGGTCTGCCTGGCGCCCGCGGTGGTGCGCGAGCACGGCCCGGCGCTCACCCTCGCCCGGCCGGGCCTGCCGCGACGGCTGCGGATGCATCTGCCGCTGGCCGTGCGGGTGGGCGTGGGCTGCGCACTGGCCGGCTGGGCCTCGCTCGCGGCCGGGGTCGGGCACCCCTACTGGGCGGTGGTCACCGCGGCGGCCGTGCACCGCGCCAACACCAGCGTCTCGTTCCAGCGCGCATGGCAGCGCACCGTCGGCAGCCTGCTGGGCCTCGTGGTCTTCTCCGTCGCCGTGCCGCTGACCCACCTGCCGCGGCTCGGCGCGCTGCCGGCGCTGCTGTTCGTCGCCGCCTGTCAGGTCGGCGCGGAGGCGACGATCACCCGCAACTACTGGCTCGCCCAGGTCTTCGTGACGCCGATGGCGCTGCTGCTGGTCAGCCTCGGCAGCACGGAGCCCGTGGGCACGCTCGTCGGGGACCGATGGCTCGACACGCTGTTCGGGGCGGGGCTCGGGATGGCCGGGGCGTTCCTGGTGACGAACCGGCGCGCGGGCGAGCGCCTCACCGCGGCGCTGCACCAGGCGCGGGCCGCCCAGCAGGCGGCGCGGACCGGGGCGACCCGCGCCGAGGCGCGCGACCGGCTCGCCGACACGCTCCACGAGCTGCGAGAATCCGCCGACGGACATGCGGGAGAGTGGTGGCAGCAACCGGCACCGTCGCAGGAGGTGGCGCAGGTGGAGCGGGAGGGGCACCGGATGCTGGCCCTGTTGACGGAACGGCAGGCGGCCCATGTCTGAGCGCGCCCCGGAACAGCCCGGCCGTGAGGACATCGTCACCGGCATCATGCGCCAGTGGCAGCAGGTCCACCCCGGGCTCGACCTCGAACCGATCGGCGTGATCGGCCGGATCAACCGCTGCGCCGCCCTGCTGCAGCAGGCCGCCGACGCGCAGCTGCGCCCGCAGCAGCTGACCCGCGCCGAGTTCGACCTGCTCGGCACGCTGCGCCGCTCCGGCCGGCCGCTCACCGCGGGCGAGCTGACCCGGGAGACCTTCGCCTCCGGCGCGGCCGTGACCAAACGGCTGCGGCGCCTGGAGCAGCACGACCTGGTGGAGCGCCGAATCGACGAACGGGACCGGCGCGTCGCGCATCTGACGCTGACCGACGCCGGCCGCGAGCTCGCCGACCACACCCTGCCGGACCAGCTGAACCGCGAGCAGGCGCTGCTCTCCGGTCTCCCGCCCGAGCACCGCGAACAGCTCGCCGAGCGACTGGCAGAGCTGCTGCTGCTCCTGGAGGGCAGCATCGGGCAGATCTCCCGCGCCGCGAACTGAGCTCCGGGCCGATCTCCAAGATTTTTCGGCGAAGTGCGTCGAGGATGTCGAAAACGCCGGACGTGCTTCTACCTACCCGTGAGAGCCCACCAAGGGCGGGTACGACGAACGAGGAGCGGAACGATGAAGTACATGCTGCTGATGCAGTTCAGCGAGAAGAACACCGACTTCCCCAAGATCGACGAGTGGTCGCCCGAGGAGCTGCGGGCCCACATCCGCTTCATGCAGGAGACCAACCGGGGGCTGTCCGCCTCCGGCGAGCTGGTCGACGCCCAGGGCCTGGCCATGCCGGACACCGCGAAGATCGTCCGTTCGCACAGCGGCGGCGCCCCCGTGGTGACCGAGGGCCCGTTCGCGGAGTCGAAGGAGTGGGTGGCCGGCTGGTGGATCGTGGACTGCGAGACCGAGCAGCGCGCCGTCGACATCGCCGCCGAGGTCTCCGCGGCGCCTGGCCCCGGCGGTCGGCCGCTGAACATGCCGATCGAGGTGCGCCAGGTGATGTCCGCGCCGCCCACGGACCTCTGATCCCTCGCTCGCCCGCCGTTTCCGCGCGGTGACCCCGTCTCACCTGTGACCATGGACGGGTGACCGTGCTCGAACCCGACGTCGAGGACCTGCTGCGCACTCTCGCGCCGCAGGTCGTCGGCGTGCTGACGCGCCGCTACGGCGACTTCGCCACCGCCGAGGACGCCGTGCAGGAGGCGCTGCTGGACGCCGCCGCGCAGTGGCCGGACGAGGGCGTGCCGCGCAACCCGCGCGGCTGGCTCGTCCAGGTCGCGAACCGGCGGATGACGGAGCAGGTCCGCAGCGAGCAGGCGCGCCGCCGACGCGAGGAGCTGGTCGCCGGACAGGTCCCGGCCGACCGCCGCGCCGCGCCCGGAGCGGACGCGGTCGACGAGGGCGGGCAGGACGACACGCTGACCCTCCTCTTCCTGTGCTGCCACCCCGTCCTCTCCCCCGCCTCGGCGATCGCGCTGACGCTGCGCTCGGTCGGCGGCCTGACGACGGGTGAGATCGCGCGGGCCTTCCTGGTGCCCGAGGCGACGATGGGTCAGCGGATCAGCCGGGCCAAGCAGCGGATCAAGTCCTCCGGCGTGCCGTTCCGGATGCCCGGCGCGGCCGAATGGCCCGCCCGGCTGGACGCGGTGCTGCACGTGCTCTACCTGATCTTCAACGAGGGCTACACCAGCAGCACCGGCACCGAGCTGCGCCGCGTCGAGCTCGCGCGCGAGGCGATCCGCCTCACCCGCGCGGTGCACGCGCTGCTGCCGGACGACGCCGAGGTGACCGGGCTGCTGGCGCTCATGCTGCTGACCGAGGCCCGCGGGCCGGCACGCACGGGCCCCGACGGTGAGCTCGTGCCGCTCGCCGAGCAGCACCGCGACCGCTGGGACGCGAACGCGATCGCCGAGGGCGTCGCGCTGGTCACCGCCGCCCTGCCGAGCGGGCCGGTCGGCCCCTACCAGGTGCAGGCGGCGATCGCGGCCGTCCACGACGAGGCGCCGACGGCGGCCGACACGGACTGGGCGCAGATCCTGGCGCTCTACGGTGTGTTGGCGCGCATCTCCGACAACCCGCTGATCACCCTGAACCGCGCCGTCGCGCTCGCGATGGTCGACGGCCCCGCGGCGGGTCTCGCGCTGCTCGCCGATCCCCCGCCCGCGCTCGCCGCCCACCACCGCCTCTTCGCGGTCCGCGCCCACCTCCACGAACTCGCGGGCGACCGCGACGCCGCCGTCGCCGACTACCGCGCGGCGGCGCACCGCACCGCGAGCCTGCCGGAGCGCCACCACCTCTCGCTCCGCGCGGCCCGCCTGGCCGCGGAGGCCGACGGCTGAGCCGTCGGGCTGATAGATTGCCGTCGACCGCGACACCGGCCCAGGAGGTGAGACCCATGAACGCTGCAGCAATGTGGGTGCTCCCCCTTTCCGTCACGGTCGGGCGGCTGACGTAGGTGTCGCCGGGAGCGCCTGGACCACAGGGCACTCCTGAAAGGCAACACCCATGGATCACAACCTTGCTCTGGTTCTCGGTGGCGGTGGCGCCGCCGGAAACGCGTGGGCGATCGGCATCGTCGCCGGCCTGGCCGAAGCCGGCCTCGATCTGACCGAGACCGCCGATCTGGTGATTGGCACCTCCTCCGGTGCCACGGCGGCGGCGCAGGTGCGCAGCGGCATCCCGGCGGCCGAACTGCTGGCCGCGATCGTGTCCGCGCCGGTCCGTCCGGCCGGTCAGCACGGGCCGGGCGGCCCCGGCGGCCCCGGTGCGCGCGGCGCACAGAACCAGAACCGGCCGCCGTCCCTCCCTGCGGAGACCGTCTTCGCGCGGATGCGCGCCATCTCCGCCGCCGCCACCTCGGCGGCCGAACTCCAGCGCGCCATGGGCGCGTTCGGGTTGGAGAGCGACGCCGTGCTCGCCCCCGGGGCGGCGCAGCGGCGGGCGCTGGTCGCCTCCCGACTGCCGCACCCCGAGTGGCCGGAGCGGCCGATGATCGTGGCGGCTCTCAACGCGCACACCGGCGAGCTGACCGCCTTCGACCGCGACTCCGGCGTCGAGCTGGTGGACGCGGTCACCGCGAGCACCGCGCTGCCCGGCATGGCCCCGACGCACGACATCAACGGCACGCACTACATCAACGGCGGCGTGCGCTCCACCGAGAACGCGGACCTCGCCACGGGCTACGCCAACGTCCTGGTGCTCACGCCGCTGACCCGGCGCAGCCAGACTCCGCCCCCTCCGGGCCAGTTCGAGGGCCTGCGCCGGCTGCCGGGCGCGGACCTGGACAGCCAGGTCGAGACCCTGCGCCGCCAGGGCAGCCGCGTCGAGGTGATCACCCCGGACGCCGACTCGGTCGCCGCCATGGGCACGGACCAGATGGACCTGGCGACCCGCGCCCCGTCCGCCCGTGCCGGCTACGCCCAGGGCAGGCGGGAGGCGGCCCGCCTGACGTTCTGACGGGTCACCAGGTGGTCCTCGGCTCCTCCGTCCACGGCGGCTGAGCCCCGCCCGGGGGCGGGGCTCAGCCGGACCGAGCGGGTGTCAGATGTCGAGCGTGACGTCGTACGAGCGCAGCCAGGTGTCGAGGGCGAGGACGACCTCAGCGGAGTTGCGCAGCTCGGGGCCGGGCGCGTGGCTGACGGTGTCGGCCGTGGCGCCGAGGTCGAGGAGGTCGCGGGCGGGGGCGTCGGTGTCGGCGAGCAGGGCGCGGAGGTCGCCGCGCAGGGTCTCGGCGTAGGCGGGGTCCTGGGTGGAGGGGTAGGGGCTCTTGACGCGTTCGGCGACCACGTCCGGCAGGACGTCGCGGGCGGCGGCGCGCAGCAGGGACTTCTCGCGGCCGTCGAAGGTCTTCATCGCCCAGGGGGCGTTGAAGACGTACTCGACGAGGCGGTGGTCGCAGAAGGGGACGCGGACCTCGAGGCCGGTGGCCATCGAGGCGCGGTCCTTGCGGTCGAGCAGGAACTGGACGAAGCGGGTCAGGTGCAGGTGGCTGATCTCGCGCATCCGGCGCTCGACGCCGCTCTCCCCGGCCAGGCGCGGGACCTCGGCGATCGCCTCGTGGTAGCGCTCGCGCACGTAGCCGGCCATGTCGATCTTGCCCAGCAGGCCGGGCGCGAGGAGCGCCTCGCGGCTGAGCCGGGTCTGGTCGGCGGCGAAGCCCCGCTGGATCGCCCAGAGCCAGGGGAAGGTGTCGGCCGCGACGGCCGCCGGGTCGTGGAACCAGGCGTAGCCGCCGAAGATCTCGTCGGCGGACTCGCCGGACAGGGCGACCGTCGTCTGCTCGCGGATGGCCTTGCACAGCAGGTAGAGCGAGGTGTCGCCCTCGCCCATGCCGATGGGCAGGTCGCGCGCGAGCAGCACCGCGTCGCGGTGGGCGCGGTCGGTCAGCGCAGCGGTGTCCAGGACAATGTCGCGGTGGTCGGCGCCGACGTGCTCGGCGAGCGCGTGGGCGTAGGGGCCGTCGGGGGTGGCGCGCATCGCGTCGGGGCGGAAGTTCTCGGTCTGGCCGACGAAGTCGACGGCGAAGGAGCGGACCGGCCCGCGTCCGCTCTCGCGCAGCGACTCGGCGGCCAGCGCGGTGATCACGGAGGAGTCGAGGCCGCCGGAGAGCAGCGTGCACAGCGGCACATCGGCGATCAGCTGGCGCTGCACGATGTCGTCGAGCAGCTCGCGGACGTGGTGGACGGTGGTGGCGAGGTCGTCGGTGTGCTCGTGGGCCTCGAGCGCCCAGTAGCGGCGCTCGGTCAGGCCGCCGCGGCGCACCCGCAGCGTGTGGCCGGGCCGCAGTTCGCGCATGCCGCGGTAGACGGCGTGGCCGGGGGTCTTCACGAAGGCGAGCAGCTCGGCCAGGCCTTCGGCGTCGACGACGGCGCGGGCGAGCGGGTGGGCGAGGATCGCCTTGGGCTCGGAGCCGAAGAGCAGGCCGTCGGCGGTCGGGTAGTAGTAGAGCGGCTTGATGCCCATCCGGTCGCGCACCAGCAGCAGCTCCTCGCTGCGCGGGTCCCACAGCGCGAACGCGTACATGCCGTTGAGGCGGCGGGTGAAGTCCTCGCCCCACTCGAGGTAGGCGCGCAGCGCCACCTCGGTGTCGCTGGCGGTGGTGAAGGCGTGGCCGCGGGCGACCAGCTCGGCGCGCAGCTCGCGGTAGTTGTAGATCTCGCCGCTGTAGGTGGTGGCGAGCAGGGTGCGGCCGTCGTGGGTGACGGTCATCGGCTGGGCGCCGCCCTCGAGGTCGATCACCGCGAGGCGGCGGTGGCCGAGCGCGGCGTGGGTGTCGAGCCAGACGCCGCCGGCGTCGGGGCCGCGGTCGGCCATGGTGGCGTTCATCGCGGCAAGGACGGTGTGTTCGGTGGTCAGGTCGCGCTCGTAGGAGACCCATCCAGTGATCCCGCACATACGGCTCGGGTGCCTTTCTCCGAGAGTCGGCGCGTCGCCCCGGTGGGCGGGGCGTGGCCGGTCCGCTGCGGCCCGCCGACATGATCACGCTAAGCACGTTGGATGTACGACGCAATCATTACTCCGCCTCAAGGTCATGTTCAGGCCAATCCTGCGCAGCCGGTTTGGCGCGCGCAAACGTGGCAGCACCCGGCCTGGCGGGACGCACACGAAGCATGACGGCCGTCCCGTCGGTCGCCGATCTGACCCGAACTGGACGTCCGCTCCCGGCCACGGTCTCTCACACCTGCGGATTCACGTTGTGAAGCGTCCGCAGGCCAGGTCCGCGCCGTCGCTCCACTTCCTGCAGGGGCCCGCTCCGTCGCCGGTTCCTCCAGCAGCACGAAAGTGAAACATGTCACCGTCCATACCGATCGGTATGGCCACGTCCGACGGGTAGGTTCCTGCAACCAAGAGGGAAGGAGTCCGGTGGACCGTCCTTCCCCGCATCGCGGATCCCCCGTCACACCCTCCACTGACGAGAGAACACGAGACATGTCTGCTCAAGAACCCGCGCACCACCCACCCCAGCGCATCGGCGTCGTCGCCGAGTCCGCGTCCGGGGAGACGCGTGTCGCCGCGACGCCGGCCACCCTGCGTCAGCTGCTGGGCCTCGGCTACGAGGTCGTCGTCGAGTCCGAGGCCGGAGCCGCCTCCGGCTTCACCGACGAGGCCTACCTCGAGGCCGGTGCGCGGATCGGCGAGGCCTGGGACGCCGACGTCGTCCTGAAGGTCAACGCCCCCTCCGAGGCGGAGATCGCCCGACTGCGCGAGGGCGCCACCGTCGTGGGCCTGCTGGCTCCCGCGCAGAAGCCGGAGCTGCTGCGGGCGCTCGCCGCGGCCGGGGTGACCGCCCTGTCGCTCGACGCGGTGCCGCGCATCTCGCGTGCGCAGTCGATGGACGTGCTCTCCTCCATGGCGAACATCGCCGGGTACCGGGCCGTGATCGAGGCCGCGCACGTCTTCGGACGGTTCTTCACCGGCCAGGTCACCGCGGCCGGCAAGGTCCCCCCGGCGAAGGTCCTCGTCGCCGGCGCGGGCGTGGCCGGGCTCGCGGCGATCGGCGCCGCCTCCTCCCTCGGCGCGATCGTGCGCGCCACCGACCCGCGGCCCGAGGTCGCGGACCAGGTGAAGTCGCTCGGCGGCGAGTACCTGCCGGTCAACGTGGTCCAGGAGCAGAGCACCGACGGCTACGCCAAGGCCACCTCGGCCGACTACGACCGCGCCGCGGCCGAGCTGTACCACCAGCAGGCCGCGGACGTGGACATCGTCGTCACCACCGCGCTGATCCCCGGCCGTCCGGCGCCACGGCTGCTGACCGCCGAGGACGTCGCGGCCATGAAGCCGGGCAGCGTCGTCGTCGACATGGCCGCCGCGATGGGCGGCAACGTCGAGGGCACGGTCGCCGGCCGGGCCGTGGTGACCGACAACGGCGTCACCATCATCGGCTACACCGACCTCGCCTCCCGGCTGCCCACCCAGGCCTCGCAGCTGTTCGGCACCAACCTGGTGAACCTGCTCAAGCTGCTGACGCCGGGCAAGGACGGGCAGCTGACGATCGACTTCGAGGACGTCGTCCAGCGCGCCGTCACCGTCGTGCAGGCGGGCGACGTCACCTGGCCGCCGCCGCCCGTCTCGGTCACCGCCGCGCCCGCCGCGCAGCCCGCCGCCGCGCCGCCCAAGCCGGAGCCCAAGCAGCCGAAGCTGACGCCCGCCGGTCGGCTCGGCCTGATCGGCCTCGGCATGCTGGCCATGTTCCTGGTGGTCGCCTTCGCCCCTGCCCAACTCGCCGAGAACTTCACGGTGTTCGCGCTGGCGGTGGTGATCGGCTACTACGTCATCGGCAAGGTGCACCACGCGCTGCACACGCCGCTGATGTCGGTGACCAACGCGATCTCAGGAATCGTGGTGATCGGCGCCCTGCTGCAGATCGGGCACGAGAGCTGGATCGTCACCACGCTGTCCTGCGTGGCGATCCTGCTGACGAGCGTGAACATCTTCGGAGGTTTCGCCGTCACCCGCCGCATGCTGTCCATGTTCTCGAAAGGCTGAGCCGAGATGACCTCCATGACGGCCTCCCACGCCGCCGACCTGGTCGCCGCGCTGCTGTTCATCCTCAGCCTGGCGGGCCTGTCCCAGCACCGCACCTCCCGCTCCGGCGTCGTCTACGGCATCGCCGGGATGGCGCTCGCCCTGGTCGCCACGATCGTGGTGGCCGCGCAGTCCATCACGGCCGGTGCCGTCGCGCTGATCGTGGTCGCGATGGCGATCGGCGCCGTGATCGGCCTGTGGCGGGCGCGCCGCGTCGAGATGACGCAGATGCCCGAGCTGATCGCCGTCCTGCACAGCTTCGTCGGCCTCGCCGCCGTGCTGGTGGGCTGGAACAGCTACCTCGAGGTGGAGTCGCACGGCTCCGCGCAGACCAGGATCGGCGCGGACCTGCTGGGCATCCACCACGCCGAGGTGTTCATCGGCATCTTCATCGGCGCGGTCACCTTCACCGGTTCGATCGTGGCGTTCCTGAAGCTGTCGGCGCGGATCAACTCCCGTCCGCTGATGCTGCCGGGCAAGAACGGCCTGAACCTCGGCGCGCTGGCCGCGTTCGTGGCGCTCACCATCTGGTTCACCGTCACCCCGAACCTGGCGCTGATGATCGTGGTCACCGTGCTGGCGCTGCTGCTGGGCTGGCACCTGGTCGCCTCGATCGGCGGCGGCGACATGCCCGTCGTCGTGTCGATGCTGAACAGCTACTCGGGCTGGGCGGCGGCCGCGGCCGGCTTCCTGCTCGACAACAACCTGCTGATCGTCACCGGCGCGCTGGTCGGCTCCTCGGGTGCCTACCTGTCCTACATCATGTGCAAGGCGATGAACCGTTCCTTCATCTCGGTGATCGCGGGCGGCTTCGGCATCGAGGCGCCGTCCAGCTCCGAGGAGGAGTACGGCGAGCACCGCGAGGTGCGCGCGGCGGAGGCGGCCGAGCTGCTCGCCACCGCGAGCTCGGTGATCATCACCCCCGGCTACGGTATGGCCGTCGCCCAGGCGCAGCACCCCGTCGCGGAACTGACGCGGCAGCTGCGCGAGCGCGGCGTCGAGGTGCGCTTCGGCGTCCACCCCGTCGCCGGCCGCCTGCCCGGCCACATGAACGTGCTGCTGGCCGAGGCGAAGGTGCCGTACGACATCGTCCTGGAGATGGACGAGATCAACGACGACTTCGCACAGACCTCGGTGGTGCTGGTCATCGGCGCCAACGACACGGTGAACCCGGCCGCGTCCGAGGACCCGGGCAGCCCGATCGCCGGCATGCCGGTGCTGCGGGTCTGGGAGGCCGAGAACGTGATCGTCTTCAAGCGCTCCATGGCCTCCGGCTACGCCGGCGTGCAGAACCCGCTGTTCTTCCGCGAGAACAGCAGCATGCTCTTCGGCGACGCCAAGGCCAGCGTGGACGCGATCCTGCAGGCGCTCAGCACCGACGGCCGCGCCGCGGCCGCGCCGGCCGCCCGTCAGGCGGTCGCGGGCTAGACCGTCCCGGGTCGGGTGGCCACCACCCGCGACCCTGCCCTGCAGCAAAGGGCCCGGCGCACGCCGGGCCCTTCGCCGTGTCACGAGGCGCCCTGCCGTCGGCCGAGGCCGGATTTTGACATCTCTTTACAACCCCGCCCCGAGGTGCGTCGTCTCTCCTGCCGCTCGACACGTTCGCTCGGACCAGGGAGACGCACGATCATGCTCAGCAGCAGCAAAGCCCTCTCCGTCGGCGCCGCCACCGTGGCGCTCGGCGCGGCGGCCCTCGCCTTCGCGCCCGTCGCCGGCGCGGCGCCGCAGGCGGCCACCCCGATGTGCACCACCGCCCAGTTGACCGGCTCGCTCGGCGCCGGGGACGTGGGCGCGGGCCAGATCTACCGCGACGTGGTGCTGACCAACCACAGCTCCGCCACCTGCCACCTCACCGGCTTCCCCGGGGTGTCGGTCCTCGACGCCCACGGCGCCCAGATCGGCGCGCCCGCCACCCACGAGCCCCGGCCCTACAGCCTCGTCGTGCTGGCGCCCGGGGCTACGGCCACCACCACGATCCACACCACCAACCGGATGACGAACGACCCGAAGGAGTGCCGTCCCGAGTCCACCTCGCTGCGGGTCTACCCGCCGGGTAACCGCGCGTCGCTGGTCTTCCCCGCCAAGCTGACGATCTGCAACAACACCTTCACCGTCACGCCGTTGGTCGGCAGCACCACGGCGCCGTCCGGCTCGCCGACGCCGACGCCGGTGCCGTCGGCCTCGGCCACGCCCTCCTCGCAGGTGAGCGCGGTCCCGAGCGGCGCTCCGGCGACCGGAGAGGCGCCGACGAACTCGGGCGGCGGCTCGGCCGGCACGCTGGCGGCGGGCGCGGGCGCACTGCTGGTCCTCGGCGGCACGGGCGTGGCGGTCGCCCGGTCCCGGCGCTCCCGGGCCCGGGGCTGATGCCCCGTCGGCCCACGGCCGGGCTCCGCTCTGCGGGGGCGCGCGCGGCGCGGGCCGGGGTTGGGCTGGCCTTGAGCGGGCTGCTGCTGGCGGGGTGCGCGGCGCACGGCGACGCGGGCCCGGCGGCATCGGTCCCCGCGGGCAGCGTGCCCATCGCGTCCGCCCCGCCGGCGCAGGCCGGTTCGGCCGCGCCGATGGGGCGGTCCGTGCCGGTGGGCCTGAAGATCCCGTCGATCGGCGTCGACGCCTCCGTCATGTCCGTCGGGCTGAACTCCGACGGCACCGTCGGCGTCCCGCCGATCGAGGCGAACGCGCCGGCCGGCTGGTACGACGGCTCCCCGACGCCGGGCCAGACCGGGCCGTCGGTGATCCTCGGCCACGTCACGGTCGGCCAGTACGGCGACGGGGTGTTCCTGCACCTGGGCCGGCTGCACCCGGGCGACCGGATCGAGGTGCGTCGGCAGGACGGCTCGACGGCCGTCTTCGCCGTCGACCGTGTGCAGACCGTCGACAAGTCCGCGTTCCCGACCTCGGCCGTCTACGGGAACGTGGACCGGCCCGCCCTGCGTCTCATCACGTGCGGCGGCCCGCACCTGAGCGGCGGCGGTTACCCGGACAACGTGATCGTCTATGCCTCCCTCACCGGGACCGCGCTCTGAGCATCGGGGTTCGGAACCGGGAGCGGGCCGCGCAGCCCGAGGTTACGAGGGGGGCGGTCACCGCGAATCGCAGGGAGCGCAAGGGGCGCCGGTCGGGTGCGGAGGAGGACGCGGAGGAACTGTTCCGCAGCCTCTACCCGCGTCTGGCGGGTTGGTGCCGTCGTCTGGTCGACGACGACGGCACCGCCCACGAGATCGCGTCCGAGGCCTTCACCCGGCTGTGGGCGCGCTGGACCAAGGTCGACGAGCCGACCGGCTTCCTCTACGTCACCGCGGCCAACCTGGTCCGCGACCACTGGCGCAGAATGGAGCGCGAACGGCGCGCCCTGCGCCGGGCCGGGCAGGAGGAGTCGGTCCGTCAGGCGGCCGAGGGCGACGAGCCCTCGGTGCGGCTGGTGGTCCAGTCGCTCCCGGAGCGTCTGCGCGACCCGGTGCTGCTGTACTACTTCGCGGACCTCCCGGTCCGCGAGGTCGCGGCCCGCCTGGGCCGTGCCGAAGGCACCGTCAAGTCCGACCTGCACACCGCCCGCGAACTGCTCCGCGCGACCCTTGGGGGCTTCCATGACCGGATCCGCTGACCGCTTCGGCCCCGGCGGCGAGGCGAGCGGCCCGGACGACCCCGGCGCGGGGGCCGATCCCCTCGCGCGGCTGGCGCGTGGTTCGGCTCCGCCGCTGCCGATCCCGGAGGGGGCGTTCGCGGAGGTGCGGCGCCGGGCGGCGCGGCGCCGCAGACGGCGCGCCGTGCTGGGCGCGACGGCGTGCGTCGGCGTGGCGGCGGTGGGGATCTACGCCGCCGGGGTGTTCTCCCCGCGCGGCCCCGGCGAGGTGGTCACCCCGCCGGCCTCGTCGGTGCGCAGCCTGTCGACGCCCTCCGCCCTGCCGTCCACGACGGCTTCGCCCACCCCCTCCGCGACGGCGTCACCGGCACCGTCGCAGCCGACCGACTCCCCCAGCGCCTCGCTCGGCGGCTCGGCGGTCCCGACACCGAGCGCGGGCCCGGGCACGCCGGCTCCCGGCGGCGGCCCGAGCGGCACCGGTGGCACTCCGCTGTGCACGGCCGCCCAGCTGTCACCGCGGCTGGACCCGGGCAACGCGGGCGCGGGGCAGATCTACACCTACGTCGTGGTCACCAACCACAGCTCCACGGCCTGCCACGTCGCCGGCTTCCCCGGCCTGTCGATGCTGGACTCCTCGGGACGGCAGATCGGCATCCCGGCGACTTACACGCACCTGCCCTACACACAGGTGGTCCTCGCGCCGGGCGCGTCGGCGAGCGACACCGTCCACACGGTGAACCGCCAGACGAACGACCCGACGGAGTGCCTGCCGACCTCGACGTCGCTGCGGATCTACCCGCCGGGCAGCCGGGCCTCCCTGGTCTTCCCCGGGCAGATCACGGACTGCCTCAACACCTTCGAGGTGACCCCGTTCGGGCCGGGCACCACCGGCAACCCGGCCAACTGATCCGCTCGGGCCGGAGCAGCGGTGATGTCGGTGGCCGGTGGTAGCTTCGAGAGCATGACCCCGGAGGAGCTCGCCAACCTCGCGCATCTGCGTCGGGCGCGGGATCTGATCGACCGCGAGTACGCCAGTCCGCTCGACGTGCCGACGATGGCGCAGCGCGCGCTGATGTCCCCCGCCCACTTCTCGCGCCGCTTCCGCGCGGCGTACGGGGAGACGCCGTACAGCTATCTCATGACGCGCCGGATCGAGCGCGCCATGACGCTGCTGCGCGGCGGCATGAGCGTGACGGACGCGTGCATGGCGGTGGGCTGTACCTCGCTGGGTTCGTTCAGCGCGAAGTTCACCGAGATCATCGGGGAGTCGCCGAGCGCGTACCGCGAGCGCGACCACGCCGCGGTGGAGGCGATGCCCGCCTGCCTGGCCAAGGTGCGCACCCGGCCGACCCGGGAGGCGGCGCGTGCCCGGACGCGTGAGCAGGCGCCGGCACAGGCGCAGTCCGGCATCGAGCAGGATTCGAGAAGCAGGGCGTCCGGCCGCCGCCTAACGTGAACCGCATGACCATCGCGCTGCAGTACTGCCACATCACCGTCAACGACGTGGACGAGTCGCTCGCCTTCTACCGTGACGCGCTCGGCCTCGCCCTCAAGAACGACGTCGCCTCCGGCGGCTTCCGCTGGGTCACCCTGGGCAGCCCGGAGCAGCCCGAGGTGGACATCGTCCTGTCCGAGCCGCACGCCGGGCGCTCCCAGGCCGACGGCGACGTGCTCCAGGAGCTGCTCACCAAGGGCGTCCTGCCCATCACCGTCTTCCGCACCGACGACGTGGACGCGGCCTTCGAGCGGGTGCGCGCCTCGGGCGCCGAGGTGCTGCAGGAGCCGATCGACCAGGCGTGGGGTCCGCGCGACTGCGCGTTCCGGGACCCCTCAGGAAACATGGTCCGGATCCAGGCCGCCAAGTCCTGACCGGCCCGGCCGACCGAGCCTCTCCCGAGGCGTCTCCTTGACGCGTTCGCGGGCCCGGCCCTACGGTTCCCAGAGGTGTTCGCATGGATGTCCAGCGTTCACATACTCGAACCGGGAGCTGCCACCGTATGAGCCGGATCGCCGCCGTCACCGTCACGCCCGTCGCGTTCCGGGACCCGCCGCTGCTCAACGCCGTCGGCGTGCACGAGCCGTACGCGCTGCGCGCGATCGTGGAGATCACCACCGACGCCGGCGTCACCGGGCTGGGCGAGACCTACGCGGACGAGGGTCACCTGGCCCGGCTGGCCGTCGTCGCCGAGGCCGTCGTCGGGCAGGACGTCTTCGCGCTGAACCGCATCCACGAGCGCGCCGGGCAGGCCCTGGCCGGGGACACCGGCAGCGACGGCCACGGCCTGACCGGCCTGATCACCACCAGCGGCACCGTCGACCGGGTCTTCTCCCCCTTCGAGGTGGCCTGCCTGGACGTCCAGGGCAAGCTGCTCGGACGCCCCGTCAGCGACCTGCTGGGCGGAGCCGTGCGCGAGCGCGTCCCGTTCAGTGCCTACCTCTTCTACAAGTGGGCCGCCCACCCCGGCGGCGAGCCGGACGCCTGGGGCGCGGCGCTGGACCCGGACGGCATCGTCGCCCAGGCCCGCACCATGCTCGACCGCTACGGCTTCAGCGCCGTCAAGCTCAAGGGCGGCGTCTTCCCGCCCGAGCAGGAGATCGCGGCGATCCGCGCGCTGCGCAAGGAGTTCCCCGCCCTGCCGCTGCGGCTGGACCCCAACGCGGCCTGGAACGTGCAGACCTCCGTCGAGGTTGGCCGCGCACTCGCGGGCGTGCTGGAGTACCTGGAGGACCCGACCCCCGGCATCGCGGGGATGGCCGAGGTCGCCGGCCGGGTGCCGATGCCGCTGGCCACCAACATGTGCGTGGTCGGCTTCGACGAGGTGCCGGACGCCGTGCGCGCCGGATCCGTCGGCGTGATCCTCTCCGATCACCACTACTGGGGCGGGCTGCAGCGTTCCCGGGTGCTGGCCGGCATCTGCGACACCTTCGGGCTGGGCCTGTCCATGCACTCCAACTCCCACCTGGGCGTCAGCCTGGCCGCCATGGTCCACCTCGCCGCCGCCACCCCCAACCTCCGCTACGCCTGCGACACCCACTGGCCCTGGAAGCGCGAGGACGAGGACGTCGTCCGCCCCGGCGCCCTCGCCTTCGAGCGGGGCTCGGTGGCCGTGCCGACGGGCCCTGGCCTCGGCATCGAGCTCGACCGCGACGCGCTGGCCCGCCTGCACGAGCAGTTCCTCGCCTGCGGCCTGCGCAACCGCGACGACACCGGCTACATGCGCCGCGTCGACCCGGGCTACGAGCTGGTCCAGCCGCGCTGGTGAGCCCTCGTAGGGCGGGGCGCCCGCGACGTGGGTAGCGTCGAGGTGAGCGCCTTGTCGATCACCTGGAGGCTGTCGTGAACGAGGAAGCACCCCCACGGTTGGAGCCCGTGGACGAGGACTGGCAGACCGCGCTCGCCGTGGTGGCCCACCCCGACGACATGGAGTACGGCGCCGCCGCGGCGGTGGCCCGCTGGACCGGGCAGGGCAAGCGGGTCGTCTACGCGATGGTCACCAGCGGCGAGGCCGGGATCGACGGGCTGGACCCCGAGCAGTGCGGTCCGCTGCGCGAGGCCGAGCAGATCGCCTCGGCGGCCGTCGTCGGCGTCGACACCGTCGAGTTCCTGCACCACCAGGACGGGGTCCTGGAGTACGGGCTGCCGCTGCGCCGCGACATCGCCCGGCTGGTGCGCCGGCACCGGCCGGACGTCGTCATCACCACCAACTACCGCGACACCTACGGCGGGGTCTTCCCCAACCAGGCCGACCACATCGCGGCCGGGCGCGCGACGCTGGACGCCGTGCGCGACGCCGGCAACCGATGGGTCTTCAGGGAACTGCTGACGGAGGGCCTGGAGCCGTGGGACGGCGTGCGGATGCTGCTCGCCGGCGGCTCCCCCGAGGCCGCCCACGGGGTGGACGTGACGGAGACCTTCGCCCTCGGTGTCGCCTCGCTGGCCGAGCACAAGGCGTATCTGGCGGGTCTCGGCGACGGGGGGATGGCCGACCCCGGGGAGTTCCTGGAGGGCTTCGGCCGCCAGGCCGGCTCCCGCCTCGGCGTGCGCTACGGATCGGTCTTCGAGGTGCTGCGGCTGCGCCCGCCGGCGTAGCCGGCCGGGGCGGAACCCTTGGTCGCCGCCGGCGCCGAACGCGTCAGCCGAACGGGTCAGCCGAACGGATGATGGACGAGGTTGCCGACGGCGGCCGTGCCGGTGCAGGCGCTGTTCACGGCCGGCAACTGGCCCACCACCGGCGCGGAGCCCACCTGCTGGGCGCAGACGTCCGTCGGCGTGGGACCGCTGGGCGCGTCCACGAGGGGCGCGGCCTGGGCGGGCGCCGTCGCGGTGAGCGCGGCGGCCCCAACGGCGACGGCGGTGGCGGCGAGGGTGAGGAGGGTGCGGGGAGTCGTCGTCTTCATACCCCGCCCAACGAGCGCCGAGGGATGCGGACACCCCCTCACCGGGGCGTCGTCGACGTGATCGTTCGGCTCGGCTATCGTCATGGCCGGATGCGTCGCCTGGGGGGCGAGCGGGGAGGGCGTGCACGATGGTCGACGAGGCGTGGGGCCCGAGCGGGTGGATGAGCACGGCGGTCCGTCAGGAACCCGTGGACCGCCGCGAGTTGCACACGGACCGGCCGCAGTCGGCCCGCATGTACGACTACCTGCTCGGCGGCAAGACCAACTTCGCCCCCGACCGCGAGATCGCGGCCAAGGCGCTGGAGGCGTTCCCCGGCCTGCGTGACGTGGTCCGCGCGGGCCGCGCGTTCCTGGGCCGTGCCGCGGACTTCCTGGTGCGGGAGGGCGTCGACCAGTTCCTCGACATCGGCTCCGGCATCCCGACCAGCCCGAACCTGCACGAGATCGTGCAGCGGGTGAACCCGGCCGCGCGGATCGTCTACGTCGACAACGACCCGATCGTGCTCGCGCACACCCGCGCACTGCTGAACAGCACGCCCGAGGGCCGCATCGACTTCCTGGCCGCGGACCTGCGAGCGCCCGAGGCGATCCTGGCCCACCCGTGCCTGGTCGGCCCGGACGCCGCCCTGGACCTCGATCGCCCGGTGGCGCTGGTGCTCAGCGCGGTGGTGCACTTCCTCGACGACGAGGACGACCCGTACGGCGTGGTCCGCACCCTGCTGGACCCGCTCCCGTCGGGCAGTCGGCTCGTCCTCAGCCACGCGACCGCCGACGCCAGCCCCACCCAGGTCGGCCGCGCGGGCTCCGCCTACCGCGGCGGCGGCGTCGGCATCCACCCCCGTACCCGCGAGCAGTTCGCCCGCTTCGCCGAGGGCCTGGACCTCGCCACTCCCGGCATCGTCCACCCGGGCGCCTGGCGTCCGGAACCCGACGCCCCCGTCAGTGCCACCACCCAGGACGGCTACGTCCTGGTCGCCCGCAAGCGCTGAGGCGCCCGGAGCCCTGTTCGGGTCCCGGACGCCTCGTCACCCTCTCAGCGGTGATGCATCGTCAGGGGATGCTCCACTGCTGGTTGGCGTTGCCCGAGCAGTCCCAGATCTGGGCCTGGGTGCCGGGGGTCGTGGACCAGTTGGTGTCGTCCAGGCAGCGGCCCGACTGCGGGTTGTAGAGGGAGCCGTTGGACTGGGGGATCCAGACCTGGGCCCCGGTGTTGTTGCAGTCGTAGAGGTCGACCGCGGTGCCGTTGGCGGTGCCGCCGCCGTTGATGTCCAGGCACTTGCCGAGCACGTGCAGGGTGGTGCCGGCCTGGACGAAGGTCCACTGCTGCGCCGGGGTGCCGTTGCAGGTGTAGACCTGGATCGGGTTGAAGTTGGCGGTGCTGGCGCTGCGGTCGTCCAGGCACAGGCCGCCGTAGCCGGTGACCTGGCCGGTGGTGCCGCCGCCTCCCCCGCCGCCACCGCCGCCGCCGGTGGTGGTGTACGCCGCGACGTAGCCGACGCTCATGGTGCCACCGGAGCTGGTCGCGGAGGTCGGCGAGGTGCAGCCGCAGACGCCGTTGGGGAAGCCGCCGCCCATGGCGAGGTCGAAGATGATCGACAGGTTGTGGTCGAAGGCCGCCTGCCAGGTGGACGTGCCGACCTGGCCCTCGGTCACCTGGAAGTACTGGGTGCCGTCGAGGTAGAAGGTGATGGACTCGGCCGCGGTGTTGGTGCGGTCGAGGATCATCGAGTACTGGTGGTAGCCGGTCTGGCAGCCGTTGCAGGCCGTCAGCCCGCTGCCGATGCCGTTGCCCTCGTTGCACGGGCCGCCGGGGTAGGTGCCGCAGTGGATCGTCCCGGCCACCTGGGAGCGGGCGTTGACGTCCTCCATGATGTCGATCTCGCCGTTCTCGGGCCACTGGCCGGGGCCGAGCATCCAGAAGGCGGGCCAGTAGCCGAGGCCGGAGGCGGGGTTGGGCTGCTGGATCTCGGCGGTGACCTCCAGCTTGCCGCCGGCCGGGGCGCCGACGTTGGCGCTGGTGGTCTGGATCCGGCCGGAGGTCCAGTTGCCGTTGCCGTCGTTCAGGGCGGTGATGTCGAGGTGGCCGTTGCCGTCGAGGTGGACGTTGGCGGTCGAGTTCGTCATCGTCTCGATCTCGCCGGTGCCGAAGTTGGAGCCCGGCCCGGTGTCGTACATCCAGTTGCCGGAGGGCGCGGAGCCCGAGGCGCCGGAGAAGTTGTCGCTGAAGACGGTCTGCCAGCCGGCCGGGGGGCCGGGAACGGTGTCGGCGCGCGCGGCGCCGACGGGGGCGGTGAGCAGAAGGCCGAGCACGACGGCGGCCGTGGCGAGTGTCGCGAGCACGCGCCGCAGCAGGGTGTGCGGGCGGGAACGGGCGGGGGCGGACTGCATGCGGCTCCTCCGGGTGGGGGTCGGGCGGAGCGGCCGGAGAGCGTTCTCCCGGCGGCCGTTGGCATGTTCCCGCCGCCCCTGGGCCGGCGTCAAGACTTGTGCACGGAGAGCTTGCTGGGAGCGTCCAGTGTTCATTTTCCGAAGGCTTGAACGGGAGGGCGCGGCGCTGAACCCGCTACCGGGGGTCTTCCTCCCGCCCCGCTCTTGTTGTACTTTCCGTCAATAAGGGCAGCGGGGCCCCGCGCCGAGCGTCACCCGGAGGCATCGATGGCACAGCTCACCACCGCAGCGCACGTCCACGGCAGAACCCACACGTCCGCGGACGAGGACGTCTCGAAGCGCCTGCTCGAGTCGGCCGCGACCCTTTCCTACGACCCGTCCGTCGAGATCGACTGGGAGGCGCCGCTCCCTGACCACCACTACGGGCTCAATCCCGAGTGGAGCACGCTCTACGGCACCCGCCTGTGGGACGAGATGACCGAGCGGCAGCGGGTGACGCTGACCCGCCACGAGGTCGGCTCGATCATGATGACCGGCATCTGGTTCGAGATGATCCTGCAGCAGATGGTGCTGCGCGATCAGTACCTGAAGAACCCGGCCAACGCCGAGTTCCAGTTCGCGCTGACCGAGATCGCCGACGAGTGCCGGCACTCCATCATGTTCGCCCGGGCCTGCGAGAAGATGGGCGTGCCGCAGTACAAGCCGAACCGGGCCTGGGCCGAGGCCGGGCGCGGCTTCAAGGCGCTGGCCCGCGCCGAGCTCGCCTACGGCGGCATCCTCGTCGCCGAGGAGGTCCTCGATGTCATGCAGCGCGACTGGATGCGCGGCGAGAACGTGCTGGAGATCGTGCGCGGCACCTCGCGAATTCATGTCGTCGAGGAGTCCAGGCATATGAAGTTCGCGCGCCAGGAGATCCGCGAGCGGCTGCGCGAGGCCGGGACGGCCCGCCGCCGGATCAACGGCTTCGGCGTCGCCGCGGCCGCCTTCGTCATTGTCTCCAGCATGGTGAACAAGGGCGTCTACGCCGCAGCCGGCCTCGACACCGAGCGCGCGCTGGCGGAGGTCAAGACGAACCAGCACCGCAAGTCCATGATGCGCACCAGCTCGCGGCACCTGATGGCGTTCCTCGCGGAGGCCGGTCTGCTCACCCGCCCCGCCGCCGGCATCTACCGCCAGCTCGACATGCTCTGACGGTCCGTCCGTCCGAACACCTCCCCACTCCCCCGCCCGCCGCACCGCGAGGACCCCCACGACCCGCCATGGCTTACGCGATCACCCGCACCTGCTGCAACGACGCCTCCTGTGTGTCCGTCTGCCCGGTCAACTGCATCCATCCGACCCCCGACGAGCCCGAGTTCGGCACCACCGACCTGCTCTACATCGACCCAGCGGCGTGTATCGACTGCGGTGCCTGCGCCGACGCCTGCCCGGTCGACGCGGTCTTCCCGGTCGATCGCCTGGCCGGGCCCGACATCCAGTACGCCGAGCTCAACCGCCGCTGGTACGAAGAGAACCCGACCGACCACGCCTGGGGGGCGCCGGAATTCCCGCGCAGCCTGCCGAACGGCTTCGGCGAGCTCTCGGTCGCCGTGGTGGGCACCGGCCCGTCCGCCGGATATACGGCGCAGTTGCTGCTGCGCACGACCGGCGCGCGCGTCACGATGATAGACCGCCTGCCGGTCGCGGGCGGGCTGCTGCGTCACGGCGTCGCGCCGGACCACCAGTCCACCAAGCGCATCGGCGAGTCCTTCGCCGACACCTTCCACCACCCGGCCCTGCGGATGCACCTCGGGGTCACCATCGGCGAGGACCTCAGCCACGAGGACCTGACCGCCTATCACCACGCCGTCGTCTACGCCGTCGGCGCGGCGGGCGACCGCAGGCTGGGCCTGCCCGGCGAGGACCTCCCCGGCAGCCTGCCCGCGACGACGCTGGTGGGCTGGTACAACGCCCACCCGACCGTCCCCGCCGACGCCGTGGACCTCGCCGCGGAGCGCGCCGTGGTGGTCGGCAACGGCAATGTGGCGGTCGACATCGCCCGCATCCTGCTCACCGACCCGGACGAACTGGCCCGTACCGACATCGCCGACCACGCGCTGGCGGCGCTGCGCGACAGCCGCGTTCGCGAGGTCGTACTGCTGGCCCGCCGCGGTCCCGAGCACGCGGCATGGACGCGCCCGGAGTTCCTGGCGCTGACGCACCTGGCCGGCGTGGACCTGGTGGTGGCCGACGAGCCGGGTGTGCGCGAGGCGATCGCGGCGGCGTCGGCGGACCCGAAGGCGGCCGACTCCAAGGCGGCGCTGCTGGCCGGGCTGCCCGTCGAGACCGTCGACTGGGCGGCCGCGCCGCCGGCCGGACGGCGGCGGATCGTGCTGCGCTTCGGCGCTACGCCGCAGCAGCTGCTCGGCCGCGACCGGGTCGAGGGGCTGCGCGTCAGCGGTCCCGACGCCACGGAGTCGACGATCGCGGCGGGCCTGGTGGTCCGCTCCATCGGCTACCGCGGCGTGCCCGTCCCCGGGCTGCCCTTCGACGAGGCGTCGGGCACCATCCCGCACGACGGTGCCCGCGTCGTCGACCCGGCCACGGGCCGCCCGCTGCCCGCCACCTACGTGGTCGGCTGGGCCAAGCGCGGCCCGTCCGGCGGCATCGGCGCCAACCGGGACTGCGCGCAGGAGACCGTCGACGCCCTGCTCGACGACGCGGCGGCCGGCCTGCTCAGCGCTCCGGCGCACCGGATCCAGGGCTTCGCGGGCCTGGTCCGGCGACGTCGGCCGGACGCGCTCGGGCTGCGCCAGTGGCGTGCCGTGGACCGCGCCGAACGCGCCCGCGGTGAGGCCTCCGGCCGCCCGCGCGTCAAGCTGGCCACGGTTCCGGAACTCGTCGCCTCGGCCCGCCGGTTCCGCCCGTAGGGTCTCCCGGACGGCCTGGTCGGGGGCGGCAGCCGCGGAAGCCGGCGCCCCCGGCCCCGTGGCCCCGCGGCCCCGCGGCCCCGCGG
>NZ_QKYN01000007.1 GCF_003258295.1 Streptacidiphilus pinicola
GGCCGGGGCCGCGTTCAGGGTCCGGCCGGTGGCGCCGCAGGCCGAGGCCGGGTTCGCGCGCTGGTGCCGGTTGTCCACCAGGCTGACGACCGGCCCCAGCCCGTGGCACCGCCCCCACCGCGCCAGCTTCGCCTGCGCCCCACCCGGCCCGGGCGCGTCCAGCGCGTCGTTGACGCAGACCCCCGCCACGACGGCCAGCACGACGCCGACCCCGAGCGCGGCGTAGGCGACGCGGCGTCGCCGGGAGCGGCGGTCCCGCGCGGGACTGGTCTCGGCGTCGCCGCCGGGCGGGTCGGCTTTCGGGCGCAGTTGCATGAGCGAAGGGGTACCCGGCCCGAGCCGGGCAGCGCCGCACAATCACTCGGGCGGAGCAGTTGCCCTCACCTCAGGGGCGCGGGGCTCTGCGCCCTAGGGGTCGTGCGGCTCAGGCCCTTGCCGTCACCGCGCGGTGCGCGGCGACCGTGCCCCACGCCGTGACGCCCGTGGCCAGCAGCATCGCGGTCAGCGCCACCGCGACCGTGCCGCTCCAGCCCTCGGCGTGGTACGCGCTCGCGCCCACCGCGCCGCCGAGGCTGTTGCCGATGTAGTACGCCGCCAGGTACAGCGCCGAGGCTTGGGCACGACCGTGGGTCGCCGTGCGGCCGACCGCCGCGGAGGCGACGCAGTGGCCGGTGAAGAAGCCCGCGGTGATGAGGACCAGGCCCAGCAGGGTGAGTGGGAGCGACTCCGGCAGGGTGAGCAGCAGGCCGGCGGAGGTCGTGGCCACCGCCGCGTACAGCGCGCCCCGGCGGCCCAGCCGGGCGCCGATCCGGGCGCTCGCCGCGGAGGCGACCGTGCCGACCAGGTAGACCACGAAGATGGACGAGGCCAGCGCCTGCGGCAGGTCGAACGGCGCCGCGACCAGGCGGTAGCCGAGCACCGTGTAGACCGCACCGAAGACCGTCATGAACAGCAGGCCCAGCGCGAAGAGCCGCCCGAGCAGCGGGTTGGTGACGTGGCCGGTGACGGTGTGCCAGAGGGCGCGCGGGTTGACCGGGCCGGGGCGGAAGCAGCGGGCGCGGGGAATCAGCACCCGGAAGGCGACCGCGCACAGCAGGGACGCGACCGCGACGGCGGCCAGACCCGCGCGCCAGCCGTACGCGCCGGCGACGACGCCGGACAGGAGCCGGCCGCTCATGCCGCCGATGCTGTTGCCCGCCACGTAGAGGCCCATGGCCGAGGGCAGCGCCGACGGGTGGACCTCCTCGGCGAGGAAGGCCATCGCCGTGGCCGGCAGGCCGGCCAGCGCCACGCCCTGGAGGGCGCGCAGGGCGGTCAGCGTGCCGAGGTCGCCGGTGAAGGGCAGGACCAGGGCGATGGCGACGGCCGCGAAGACCGCCATCGTCATGATCCGCGTGCGGCCGAAGCGCTCGGACAGGGCGCTGACCGGGATCACCGCGACGGCCAGTCCGATGGAGGCGGCGGAGACGGTCCAGCTGGCCTGACCGGGCGTCAGGTGCAGGTTCGCGGAGAGGTCCGGCAGCAGCGCCTGGGTGGAGTAGAGCAGCAGGAACGTCGCCAGCCCCGCGCCGAAGAGCGCGAGTTGGGTGCGGCGCAGGCCGGGGGAGCCGGGCAGGTGGCGCAGGTCCTGCGGCTGGGCCGCGGAGCCGGAGCCGGAGGCGGCGGGAGCGGAGAGGGGAGTGGGGAGGGTGGCTGAGGCGGGGTCCGCTGGCATGCTTCAGACGCTAGGACTCTGCAATTGATGCGTCCAATACATCAATGGGCGATGATTGATGCTGTGACGTATGACCCCAGTTCGGAGCCGTCGACCCTTCCTGCGGAGCAGGTGGAGCTGTCGCCCACGTCACCCGCGGCCCGGCTGTCGCCCTTGCTCGCGCAGTTCGCCGCCGTCGCCCGCGCCGAGCACGTCACCCGGGCGGCGGCGGAGCTCGGCATGCCGCAGCCGACGCTGAGTCGGGCCGTGGCCAGGCTGGAGGCGGAGCTGGGCCTGGTGCTGCTGGCCCGCGAGGGCCGCACCGTCCGGCTGACCCGGGCCGGGCGGATCTTCCTGGCCGCGACGGAGCGGGCGTTGGCCGAGCTGGAGCGCGGCGCGGACGCGGCCCGCGCGGAGGCGGACCCGACCGGGGGCCGGGTGGCGTTCGGCTTCCTGCACACCATGGGGACGGAGGCCGTGCCGATGCTGCTGCGCGGTTTCCGTGCACGGCTGCCCAGGGTGCGGTTCCAGTTGGTGCAGGGTTATACCGACGAGATGCTGGCCCGGCTGCGGGAGGGCGAGTTGGACCTGTGCCTGCTCTCACCGCGGCCCGAGGCGCCGGATCTGACCGCCCGTCGGATGGGCGAGCAGCGGCTGCGCCTGGTGCTGTCGGCGGACCACCGGCTGGCCGGCCGACGGCGGGTGCGGCTGGAGGAGGTGGCCGAGGACCCGTTCGTCAGCCTGGAGCCCGGCTACGGTCTGCGTCGGATCACCGACGAGCTCTGTGCGCAGGCCGGCTTCACCGCGCGGATCTCCTTCGAGGGGGAGGAGGCCGACACGCTGCGCGGTCTGGTCGCGGCCGGCCTGGGCGTCGCGGTGCTGCCGCCCAGCGCGCTGCCGCGCCCCGGCGTCGTGGAACTGGCCATCTCCTCGCCCCCGGCGCGGCGCGAGCTGGCGCTGGTGTGGTCGTCGGTGCGGCCGCTGCCGCCGCCCGCGGTGGCGTTCCGCGACTACGTGCTCTCGGAGAAGGACCGGCTCCCGCTGCACGGGTGAATTGTCTGGCTTGTGACCATTACCCGCGAGGTGGACGCTGTTCCTGTACCTCTGAAAGGGGGTGGATCGGCATGACGTTCATGCAGGTCATTGAATACGAAACCACCGATGAGAAACGTGTCGACCGATTGATGGACGAGTGGCTGCGGATCACCAAGGGCAAGCGGACCGCCCACCACTCGACGATCGGCAAGGACCGGGACAAGCCCTCCCACTTCATGCAGATGGTCGAGTTCCCGTCCTACGAGGAGGCGATGCGCAACAGCGACCTCCCCGAGACCCGGCACATCGCCGAGGAGATGCGGGACGCCTGTGTCGAAGCACCCCGCTTCGTGAACCTGGAGATCACCCGAGACGAGATCGTCGACGAGGACGCGATGGCGTCCCTGATGGGTCGCGTCGTCACCGACCTGGGGGCGGTGGCCCTCGCTCCGTTGCTGGTCATCGGCGAGCGCTTGGGGCTCTTCTCGAGCCTGGCGGACGGCAGGTCGCGCACCTCCACCGAGCTGGCCGATGCCACCGGTACCCAGGAGCGCAACGTGCGCGAGTGGCTGTCGGCGATGGCGGCCAGCGGTTACGTCACCCTGGACCCGGACGGCCGGTTCCGGCTCACCCCCGAGCAGATGGTCGCCTTCTGCGACCGGGAGAGCCCCTACTACGCGCTCGGCGGCTTCCAGTCGTTCAGCGCCGCGGCCTGGCTGGAGACGCGCGACAAGCTGGAGCGCGCCTTCAGGACGGGTGAGGGCGTTGGCTGGGACCAGCACCACCCGGAGCTCTTCTCCGGCACCGCGCGCTTCTTCCGTCCCGGCTACGCCACCTTCCTGGTGGGCCAGTGGCTGCCGGCCCTCGACGGCGTCGAGGAGAAGCTGCGCACCGGCGGCAGCGTCGCGGACGTCGGCTGCGGGTTCGGCTACTCGACCATGATGATGGCCCGCGCCTTCCCCGAGGCGCGCTGCACCGGATTCGACTACCACGAGCCCTCCATCGAGGCGGCGCGCCGGCAGGCCAAGCAGGAGGGCATCGCCAAGCACTGCGAGTTCGAGGTGGCGGGCGCGGCGGACTTCGGCGGCGGCCCCTACGACCTGGTCACCTACTTCGACTGTCTGCACGACATGGGCGACCCGGTCGGGGCGCTCTCGCACACCCGCGCGCGGCTCGCCGACGGTGGTGTGGTCATGGTGGTCGAGCCCCACGCCGAGGACGACGTGGCGGACAACCTGAACCCGCTGAGCCGGGCCTTCTACGCGGCCTCCTCGCTGATCTGCGTGCCCGCCTCGCAGGCGCAGCCGGTCGGCCGGGCGCTCGGCGCGCAGGCGGGCGAGGCGCGGACCCGCGAGGTCGCGGCCGAGGCGGGCTTCTCGCACTTCCGCCGGGCCACCGAGACGCCGTTCAACCTCGTCTATGAACTGAGGAGCTGAACTGAGGAGCCGAACTGAGGAGCCGAGGAACGCACCTTCATGTCAGTGGCGAATCTACGCGCGTAGGAGCTAGGATCGGGAAATGGTGACCCACAACCCCCAAACCCTCGCGGCGCAGACCCCGCCTGCCACCTCGGAGCAGATCCGACGCGCACCGAAGGTGCTGCTGCACGATCATCTCGACGGCGGCCTGCGCCCCGAGACGATCATTGAGCTGGCCGACGCCGTCGGATACGACGCCCTGCCCGAGCGGGACCCGGCCAAGCTCGGCCAGTGGTTCCGCGACGCCGCAGACTCCGGCTCGCTGGAGCGGTATCTGGAGACCTTCGCGCACACCTGTGCCGTGATGCAGACGCGCGAGGCGCTGATCCGTGTCGCCGCCGACTGCGCCGAGGACCTCGCCCGGGACGGCGTCGTGTACGCCGAGGTCCGCTACGCCCCCGAGCAGCACCTGGAGCAGGGGCTGACCCTGGACGAGGTCGTCGAGGCCGTCAACGAGGGTTTCCGCCTGGGCGAGCAGCGGGCCCGGGAGAACGGCGACCGGATCCGGGTCGGCACCCTGCTGACCGCGATGCGGCACGCCGCCCGCTCCCGGGAGATCGCGGAGCTGGCCAACCGCTACCGCGACCACGGCGTGGTCGGCTTCGACATCGCCGGTGCCGAGGCCGGCCACCCGCCGACCCGGCACCTGGACGCCTTCGAGTACCTCGCGGGCGAGAACAACCACTTCACCATCCACGCCGGTGAGGCCTTCGGCCTGCCCTCCATCTGGGAGGCGATCCAGTGCTGCGGCGCCGACCGCCTCGGGCACGGCGTGCGCATCATCGACGACATCACCGTCAAGGACGACGGGCAGGTCGAGTTCGGCCGGCTCGCCGCCTACGTCCGTGACAAGCGCATCCCGCTGGAGATGTGCCCCACCTCCAACCTGCAGACCGGGGCCGCCGCCTCCTATGCGGACCACCCCATCGGCCTGCTGCGCCGGCTCCACTTCCGGGTCACCGTCAACACCGACAACCGGCTGATGAGCGGCACCAGCATGAGCGAGGAGTTCCAGCACCTCGTCGACACCTTCGGCTACACGCTGGACGACCTGCAGTGGTTCACCGTCAACGCCATGAAGAGCGCCTTCATCCCCTTCGACGAGCGTCTGGCGATGATCAACGATGTGATCAAGCCCGGCTACGCCGCGCTGAAGGCGGAATGGCTCTTCGCCTGAGCCACCCGGCGTCCCCCGCCCCGTTCCGACGGGGCGTCAACCTCCCGAATCCCCGTACGCCGATCGGCTGACGGGGATTTGGGACGGACCCGACCTCGTGGATACCTTGGGCGGCCAGTCGGGCACGCACTGTGATCGCTGCGCTCACAGGGCCGCTCGCAGGACACGAGGAGACTGCTCATGAAGAAGGCCACCCTGCAGGCAGCCGGGACGGCGGTGCTCGGTCTCGCGGCGGTCACCGCCGTCGCCGGTCCGGCCGCGGCGGACCCGCTCGGCGGGGTCCCGCAGGTCAGCTCGCTGACCGACTCGGCCTCGTCGCTGACGGCCCCGAACGGAAGCCTGCACGAGGTGACCTCGACCGCGCAGGGACTCATCAACAGCGCGACGCCGTCCGTGCGGAGCGTCCAACGCGACGGTGGCGTGCCCGCCGTCGGCGGAACGCTCGGCAACCTGCCCGGGGGCCAGCAGATCCAGGGCGGTGTCGGCCACGCGCTGGGTGCGCTGCACGGTCTGCCCGTGCAGGCGCCGTCGATCGGCTGAGCGGCCCTCCCGCAACACCGAATGCCTGGCCGCTGAAGGCGGGCCTCCCGGACCGGGAGGCCCGCCGTGGTGTGGCGTGGGCGCGGCCGGCGAGGATCAGTACTCGGCCGGGAGCAGCAGCCACAGCGCCAGGTATATGAGCACCTGCGGGCCGGGCAGCAGGCAGGAGAGCAGGAACAGCACGCGGACGGTGAGTGCGCTCAGCCCGAAGCGCCGGGCGATTCCCGCGCAGACACCGCCGAGCATGCGGCCGCTGCGGGGGCGGGCGAGGGTGGCGGTCGCGGACATGGGTAACTCCTGTCGCTGAGACTGTCGCCAAGGGCGTTCCCCGTGGTGGGACCGGCCGTCGGCTTGATGACTCAAGCCTCTCGCGCAGGAAGGGCGGTGGCGTCAGCCCCGCCGATGATCCGGACCCTTCCGGGATTCGTGCTCCGGGAGGCCCTGTTCTCAGGGACGCTCTCAGGGTTGCCCTCAGGGGTGTGCGCCATGACGTCCGCCACGGCCGCAGGCCCGGCGGCCGTGGCGGCGCGGTGGCGCAGCCAGGCGCGGGTGGCCGGGACCACCGCGAGGTGGGTCAGCGCGATGCCGATGCAGGGCAGCAGGATGTCGTCGACGTTCAGCAGGCGCAGCGACAGCGTGGTCTGCAGCACCTCCAGACCGGTCGCGATCAGGATGCCGGTCAGCAGGGTCCGGGTGAACGAGGTGACCGGTGACGCGTCCCTGCGGCCGCCGGCCAGCGGCAGCAGCACGCCCAGCGGCGCGAGCGAGAGCAGGCTGCCGAGCAGCTCCAGGTAGTCCCGGGCGGTGCCGCCGGACAGCTCGGCGCGGACCGAGGCGAACGGCGTGAGGTTGCTGTCCGCGAGCCAGACCGACGGGGTGCTGCGGAACGTCGCCCACAGCAGCACGGCCAGATGGACCGTCAGCAGCAGCAGACCGAGCCGCCGGGCGCCCGCGTGGACGGACGGCTGCATGGGACCGCCCGGGCGGGCGGTGAAGGGACGCGGATGGCCGGTGCTCTCTCCGTGCTGCACGCCAGCAGGGACGCGCGCGGTGGCGCGCGTGGTTGCGCGCCGGGTTGTGTGCGCCGTCACGGCGCGCCGGTGGCAGCGCTGGTGCAGTCGCTGACCGAGAAGCCGCCGGAGGACCGCGTCGAGGGCGTGCTCCTCGCTGCCGCCGTCGCCGTGGCGGCCGGTGTCGGCACGGCGGACCTCGCCGCGCGCCCGGAACCGCCGACGCCGGCCGATGAGCCGGCCGACGCGCCGGCGGACGAGTCGGCCCCCGGGGCGGACGTGGCCAGCTCCGAGGCGAGCACGCCCGGCGGCATGGGCAGGGCCGAGGCCAGCGCCTCCCACGGGGTCTCCGAGGTCGGCTGCGACGGCAGGTCCGTCGGGCCGACCGGCAGCACACCGCTGGGCGCGGCCGTGGTCAGCACAGCGGGACCGGTGCTCTCGGCGGACGATGTGCCGGTGGCGCCGGGCGGGGGCGGGCACGCCGTCCGGGAGGCCGGGATGCCCGCGTCGACCGGCACGGCGGTGCTGCGGATGCCGCACCCGCTCAGCGTGACGGCGGCGACCGCCGCGACGACGCAGGCGGCGAAGGCCGTGGCGGTCCCGCGCCGGTGGGGGAGCTCCGCCCGCTCCGGGGCGCCGGCGCGGGTCGTCGTCGTTCTGCGGTGCGCGTGCTGTTCGGTGGTGCTCATTACTCGCTGCCGTTCGTGGTCGGCGGGTTGTTCGGCAGCCGGAGGGTGAAGACCGCGCCGACCCCGTCCGCGGAGTTGGCCGCCGTGATGGTGCCGCCGTGGATGCGTGCGTTCTCCATGGCGATCGACAGCCCGAGGCCGCTGCCCTCGGAGCGGCGGCGCGAGGCGTCCGCCTTGAAGAACCGGTCGAAGACGTGCGGCAGCACGTCCTCGGGGATGCCCGGGCCGCCGTCGGCGACCTCGACGACCAGCCAGTCGCCGTCCCCGTCGGACTCCTCGCGGGCACGGACCCGGACCGGCGAGCCGCCGTGCTTCAGCGCGTTGCCGATCAGGTTGGCCAGCACCACGTCGATGCGGCGCGGGTCCACCCGTGCCACCAGGCCGCGCGGCGCGTCCAGCTCCACCGCGTCCAGCCAGGCCCGGGCGTCGATGGTGGAGGTGATCAGGTCGGCGATGTCGACCTCGTCGACGACGACCTTGGCGGTACCCGCGTCGAAGCGGGTCACCTCCATCAGGTTCTCCACCAGCTCGGTGAGCCGGCGCGTCTCGCTGACGACCAGTCGGACCGCGGGCTCGATCATCGGATCGAGGGCGTCCGCCTCGTCCTCCAGGATGTCCGTGACGGCCGTCATCGCGGTCAGCGGGGTGCGCAGCTCATGGGACATGTCGGCGACGAAGCGGCGGCTGGCGTGCTCGCGCGCGCTCAGCTCGTCGACCTGCGCCTCCAGGGCTGCCGCCGTGTGGTTGAACGTCCGTGACAGCTCGGCCAGTTCGTCCTGTCCGGTGACCTCCAGCCGGGTGTCGAGGTTGCCCTCGCCCAGCCGGCGCGCGGCCTCCGCGAGGCGCGCCACCGGACGCAGCACCGTCGCCGCCGCGGCCTGGGCCAGCAGCGCCGCCCCGACCAGGGCCAGCAGTGTCGCGATACCCAGGGACCAGGCCAGGGAGTTGAGATCACGCTGCTCGTCGTCGAGCGACTTGAACATGTACGCCGTCGGCCCGTTCGGCAGCACCCTGGTGCCGCCGATCAGGTAGGGCACGCCGTCGAGGTTCACCCGCTGCCAGAACAGGTGGTACTGGCCCGGCGCCGTGGTGCAGTGCGCGCACGGCTGCTCCACCTGCTGCTTCAGCACGGCGGGCACGGTCGCGGCCGTGTAGCGGGAGCCCTGCGACGTGACCGTGCAGGTCGGCGAGGTCATCGACACCCCATAGCGCAGCCCGGTGGTGGCCACGACGTTCGCGGCCAGCTGCAGGTCCTGGCAGCTCGGCTCCAGCGGCAGCGCCGTGATGGTGCGGTCCAGCTGGTTGCGGAAGTCAGCCAGCGCCGTGTCCTGGGTGCGCTTGAGCACCGCGTCGCGGTTGAGCCAGTAGGCGATGCCCGAGGACGAGACCGCCGCCGCCAGGGCGACGACCGCGCAGACGGCGATCATCCTTATCCGGAGCGAGGTCAGCCGCAGCCGCCGGGCCAGCCAGCTGGCGCGCGGGTGCGCGGAACGGGCCTCGGCGCCGGGCGTGGTGACGTTGCCGTCGCCGTCCTCGACGCCGTGGCCGCCACGGCCGCCGGAGCGACCGGAGCGGCCGGGACGGCCGGTGGGTGCGGAGTCGGTGGAGCGGCGGGTCATCACGCCGGCGTGTCCAGGCGGTAGCCGACCCCGCGCACGGTGCGGATCAGGGTGGGAGCGGACGGCACGTCCTCCACCTTGGCCCGCAGCCGCTGGACGCACGCGTCCACCAGCCGCGAGTCGCCCAGATAGTCGTGCTCCCAGACCAGCCGCAGCAGCTGCTGCCGCGACAGCGCCTGGCCGGGCCGCCGGCTCAGCTCCAGCAGCAGCCGCAGCTCGGTCGGGGTGAGCTGCAGCTCCGCGCCGCGCTTGGTCACGGTCATCGCGTTGCGGTCGATCACCAGGTCGCCGAAGGCCGCCGAGTCCGAGCTCTCCCGCTCCCCGCGCCGCAGCACCGCGCGGATGCGCGCGTCCAGCACGCGCGGCTGCACCGGCTTGACGACGTAGTCGTCCGCGCCGGACTCCAGCCCGACGACGACGTCGATGTCGTCGGAGCGCGCCGTCAGCAGGATGATCGGCAGCTGGTCGGTCCGGCGGATCCGCCGGCAGACCTCGAAGCCGTCGATGCCGGGCAGCATGACGTCGAGCACGATCAGGTCCGGGCGCTGCTCCTTGAAGAGCTTCAGGCCGTCCTCGCCGGAGGCGGCCACGGAGACCCGGTGACCCTGGCGGGTCAGCGCGAGCTCCAGTCCGGTACGGATCGCGTCGTCGTCCTCGATGAGCAACAGGTGAGACACGCGGTTCATTGTGGCGCACCGCCCGCGCGGGATCGACCCTCCTGTGCGCCGGTGTGCACCGCGACGGGCTCTGTGACACGCCTGTGACAGTCGGCGGACAGGGCCATGAAAACCCCCGGGCAGGATTTTCCATGTCGGACGGAACCAGCAGCCCGACACCGAACACCGACCGGAACCCGAGGGAGTACCCGATGAACGCAGTCCTCGAGGCGCCCGCCGACAAGGCCGCCGCGACCCTGCCTCACCAGACGTACTCCGTCCGTCACCTTCACGCGGTGGGACGCCACGAGGCGGCGTACGGTTCCTCGGGCACCTGGGAGTCGGCGAACGCCGACGACTTCACCGCCTACGTGAAGGAGCGCCGCGCGTCGCTGTACGCCACGGCCTACCACCTCACCGGCGACCGCTTCGCGGCCGAGGACCTGCTGCAGAGCGCGCTCTTCAGCACCTACAAGGCCTGGGACCGGATCTCCGACAAGGCGGCGGTCGGCGGTTACATGCGCCGCACGATGACCAACCTGCACATCTCCGCCTGGCGCCGGCGCAAGGTCAACGAGTACCCGACCGAGGAGATGCCGGAGACGGCGGGCGACACGGACGCCATGGGCGGCACCGAGCTGCGCACGGTCCTGTGGCAGGCGCTGGCCAAGCTTCCGGAGAACCAGCGCACGATGCTGGTGCTGCGCTACTACGAGGGCAAGACCGACCCGGAGATCGCCGACGTGATGGGGATCAGCGTCGGCACGGTCAAGAGCGGCATCTGGCGCGCCCTGCGCCGGCTCCGCGAGGACGAGACGCTGGCCTCCCGGGACGGGGACCTGGGGCACGCGTTCGGCGAGCTCGTCGCCTGAGAGCTTTTCTGAGGGGGACGCTGCGGGTACGGGGGTGGCCCGCAGCAGCACGAGGCCTGAGCCTTGGCGTTGGGGGACGCCGGGGCTCAGGCCTTCTGTGTTTTCGGACGTTGCACCACCCAGGGGCGCGGGGAACTGCGCGAGAAACCACCCGGGTGCGAACGGTCCCGGCAGTTCAGGGCCCTACACCGCAGTGGGTTGCTCGCGCCCCGCGGCGGAGCCGCTGATCGCTGCGGCCTCGCGCCCCTGACGCGCCACGCGCGCAAGGGCATCGCGGCCGTTGCACGGGGTCGCGCCGAGGTCGCGCTGGCGGGTGACCACCGCGCGCTCGGCGCGCATCAGGCGGTAGCCGCGGCGGATCAGGAACGGGACGGACTTGCGGGCTTCGCGCACGTCGCGCAGGAAGCGGCGGTAGGCCGTCGTCAGGGCGTGGTTGCGCAGGCAGATCGCATCCGCGAGCAGGCCTTCGGCCTCGCAGGCGCGGACGATCTCGGCCGCGAAGATGCCCTCGGCGATGAAGACGGGGGTGTCGACCGTCAGCATGCGGGAGCCGGCACGGCCGTTGGCCGGGATGGAGTAGATCGGGACGTCCGCCGCACCCGTGTCACAGAGCGCGCGGATGGCGCTGACCGCCTCGTCGGAGTGCCAGGACCGCGGGTCGTCCCAGTCGACGCTGCCGTCGTGGAGCCGTGGCAGGGTCGGGTCGTCGCCGTCCTTGTAGAAGTCGTCGAGCTGGAGCACTGGGAGCCCGGCGCGCTCGGCGAGGGTGGACTTGCCGGAACCGGAGGGGCCGCAGAGGAGGATGACGCGGGCCGGGGAAGGGTTCACGGAAGAGGTAGCCACGGGACACCAGTGTGACATCCGAAAGCAGCGAACGGGCACGTGCTCACGGCGAGAGAGCACGTGCCCGTGTCAGTGAGGGGAGACTCACATCCCCATCGGGTGCCAGACCGTCTTGGTCTCCAGGAAGGTCAGCAGGCGGTCCGTCCCCGGCGCGGTCGTCCAGTCGTAGGACGCCGACTCCGGGCGCAGGACGCGCTTGAGCGTGTCCGCTGCCGCCGTCTCCAGGGACTTGGCCGAGGCCGGGCCCTCGTCCGCCACCACGCCGGACAGGTCCAGCGCGTTGACGTCGGCGTGGGAGGCCAGCGTCGGGGCGATGTCCTCGGTGCGGCCGGAGATCAGGTTGACCACGCCGCCCGGCAGGTCGGAGGTGGCCAGCACCTCGCCGAGTGACAGGCCCGGGAGCGGGGCGCCCGGGGCCAGGGCGACCACGGCGGTGTTGCCCGTCGCGACGACGGGCGCCAGCACCGAGACGAGGCCCAGCAGCGAGAAGCCGTGGCCGCTCTGCGGGGCGACCACGCCGACGACGCCCGTCGGCTCCGGGGTGGAGAGGTTGAAGTACGGGCCGGCGACCGGGTTGGCGTTGCCCGCGATCTGGGCGACCTTGTCCGTCCAGCCCGCGTACCAGACCAGGCGGTCGACGGCGGCGTCGACGAGCGGCGCCGCCTTCTTCGCCGTCAGGCCCTCGGACAGCGCGACCTCGGCGATGTACTGCTCGCGGCGGCCCTGGAGCATCTCGGCCGCGCGGTAGAGGATCTGGCCGCGGTTGTACGCGGTCGCGCCCGACCAGCCGCCGAAGGCCTTGCGCGCGGCGGAGACCGCGTCGCGGGTGTCCTTGCGGGTGCCCTGGGGGGCGTTGGCGAGCCACTCGCCGGACTTGCGGTCGGTCACCTCGTACACCCGTCCGCTCTCGGAGCGCGGGAACTTGCCGCCGACGAAGAGCTTGTAGGTCTTGTAGACGTCCAGGCGGAGTGCCGTCGTGGGCTCAGACATCGAGGTAGGCCTCCAGACCGTGGCGACCGCCTTCGCGGCCGTAGCCCGACTCCTTGTAGCCGCCGAAGGGCGAGGTCGGGTCGAACTTGTTGAAGGTGTTGGACCACACCACGCCGGCGCGGAGCTTGCTCGCCATCCACAGGATGCGCGAGCCCTTCTCGGTCCAGATGCCGGCCGACAGCCCGTAGGGGGTGTTGTTGGCCTTGGCGACGGCCTCCTCCGGGGTGCGGAAGGTCAGCACCGACAGCACCGGGCCGAAGATCTCCTCGCGGGCGATCCGGTGGGTGGCGGAGACGTTGCTGAACACCGTCGGGGCGAACCAGTAGCCGGCGGACGGCAGCTCGCAGGCGGGGGACCAGCGCTCGGCGCCCTCGGCCTCACCGGCGGCGGTCAGCTCCTGGATCCGCGCGAGCTGCGCGGCGGAGTTGATGGCGCCGATGTCGGTGTTCTTGTCCAGCGGGTCGCCGACGCGCAGCGTCGACATGCGGCGCTTGAGGGCGTCCATGACGTCGTCGTGGACAGACTCCTGGACCAGCAGGCGCGAGCCCGCGCAGCAGACGTGGCCCTGGTTGAAGAAGATGCCGTCGACGATGCCCTCGACCGCCTGGTCGATCGGCGCGTCGTCGAAGACGATGTTCGCGGCCTTGCCGCCGAGCTCCAGCGAGAGACGCTTGGTCGTCCCGGCCAGGGTGCGGGCGATGGCGCGGCCGACCTCGGTCGAGCCGGTGAAGGCGACCTTGTCGATCTCGGGGTGCGCGGTCAGCGCGGCGCCGGTGCGGCCGTCACCGGTGATGATGTTGACGACGCCCTTGGGCAGCCCCGCCTGGCGGCAGATCTCCGCGAAGCGGAGCGCGGTCAGCGGGGTGGTCTCGGCGGGCTTGAGGACGACCGTGTTGCCGGTGGCCAGCGCCGGGGCGATCTTCCACGCCAGCATCAGCAGCGGGAAGTTCCACGGGATGACCTGGGCGGCCACGCCCACCGGGCGCGGGTTGGACCCGTAGCCGGCGAACTCCAGCTTGTCGGCCCAGCCGGCGTAGTAGAAGAAGTGCGCGGCGACCAGCGGCAGGTCGACGTCGCGGGTCTCCTTGATCGGCTTGCCGTTGTCGATCGACTCCAGGACGGCCAGCTCGCGCGAGCGCTCCTGGATGATCCGGGCGATGCGGAACAGGTACTTGCCGCGCTCGGCGCCGGGCAGGGCGGACCAGGAGGTGAACGCCTTGCGGGCGGCGGCGACGGCGCGGTCCACGTCGGCCTCGGTGCCCTGGGCGAACTCGGCGAGGACCTCCTCGGTCGAGGGGTCGATCGTCTTGAGCGCCTCGGAGCCGGTGGACTCGACGAACTCGCCGTCGATGAAGTGCCCGTACGTCGAGGCGATGTCGCCGGCGGCGGCGCGCGACTCGGGCGCGGGGGCGTAGTCGAACAGTGCCATGGTGATCAGTCCACCGTCACGTAGTCGGGACCGGAGTAGCGGCCGGAGGCCAGCTTCTGCCGCTGCATCAGCAGGTCGTTGAGCAGGCTGGAGGCACCGAACCGGAACCAGTCCGGGGAGAGCCAGTCGTCACCGAGGATCTCGTTCACCATGACCAGGTACTTCATGGCGTCCTTGGTGGTACGGATACCCCCTGCGGGCTTCACTCCCACCTGGACGCCGGTGGCGTTGCGGAAGTCGCGCACGGCCTCCATCAGCACCAGCGTGTTGGCGGGCGTCGCGTTGACGGCGACCTTGCCGGTGGAGGTCTTGATGAAGTCGGCCCCGGCCAGCATCGCCAGCCAGGAGGCGCGGCGGATGTTGTCGTAGGTGACGAGCTCGCCGGTCTCGAAGATCACCTTGAGGTGGGCGGCGGTGCCGTCCGGGCGTTCGCACGCCTTCTTGATCTCGGCGATCAGCTCGTAGATCTCCAGGTACCGGCCGGAGAGGAAGGCTCCCCGGTCGATCACCATGTCGACCTCGTCGGCCCCGGCGGCGACGGCCTCGGCGGTGTCGGCCAGCTTGACCGGCAGCCCGGCCCGGCCGGAGGGGAAGGCGGTGGCCACGGCGGCGACGTTGATCGGCGCGCCGCCGAGGGCCTCCTTGGCGAAGGGGACCATGTCCGGGTAGACGCAGACGGCCGCGGTGTGCGGGACGTCCGGGTTCCCGGGGTCGGGGTTCTTGGCCTTCTGGCAGAGCGAGCGCACCTTGCCGGGGGTGTCCGCACCCTCCAGCGTGGTGAGGTCGATCATGGAGATGGCCAGATCGATGGCGTAGGCCTTGGCGGTCGTCTTGATCGACCGCGTGCCGAGCCCGGCGGCGCGAGCCTGCAGGCCGACGGCGTCGATGCCGGGCAGCCCGTGCAGGAAGCGACGCAGGGACGCCTCGGAGGAGGCGACCTCGGCCAAGCCGCTGGCGGAGAGGGAGGAGGAGGACATGCTCACCAGCGCAGCATATCTACACGCGTAGCGTTTCGTCATGGGGGCGTCCGTGTGACTTTGACCGGCTGATGCGAGAACGAGACCGGCCCCTCCCGTGGTGAACGGCCTGAACTGCGGCAGAATCGGTGACCATGAGCGACACCCCGGCCCGTGAGAACACGGCCCCTACGTTTCAGGACAAGGTCTACCGCAGCGGGGGCGGCATCGTCGGCGGCGTCCTGCTCCTGGCCCTGCTCCTCTGGCTCTGCATCGACGCGATGGTCCGCGGCGCGGGCACCGCGCCCGGCCTCGCGGCGGCGGTGCTCGTCCTGGGCATCCCGCTGATCTGTGCCTTCACCCTGTGGCCCCAGGTCCGCGCGGGCGCGGACCGGCTGCTGGTGCGCAACCCCTTCCGCACGATCGAGACCCGCTGGGACGGCGTGGAGTCCCTGTCGGCCGCGCTCTCCGTGGAGCTGCGCGCGGGCGGGCACAAGTTCGTCATCTGGGCGCTGCCGGTCTCACTCCGTCAGCGGAAGCGCGCGTCCCGGCGCGCGATGATCGACACCGGCGACCGCGCGACGGTCTCCCGCACCCCGCGCCCCTCCCTCTTCGGCGCGCCGGCCACGGCGTCGACCGGCCCGACGGCCGCCTACGCGGACAAGGCGGTGGACGAACTCAACGAGCGCGTGACCGCGTACCGCGAGGAGCTGGCCGCGGATGCGGGCGAGCCGGAGGTCAAGGTCCGCTGGACGTGGTGGATCATCGCCCCGATGGTGGCTGGCGCGGCGACCCTGATCATCCTGCTCGCCGTCGGCTGAGCCCCGTCAGGGGCGCGGGGCTCTGCTTGATTAACTGCCTGCGCGAGAAACCACTGACATGCGGATGGCTCTGCGCGTTGAGGACCATCTGGCTCGGGTGGCTTGTCGCGCAGTTCCTCGCGCCCCTCAAGGTGTTGCAACTACAGGAAGGCTGCGTGCAGCGCTTCCAGCTCCCCTGCCTTCACCCCGTGCGCCAGCAGGTACTGCGACGCGTTGCCGTGGGTGGCGCGGAGGGAGGCGAGGAACGTGGTGATCAGGCCCTCGTGGACCGGGCGGGAGCGGCGTTCGTTGCCGTGCTCGTCGACGTAGTAGACCGGGCCGAGGTCGAGACCGAGGCCGGTGTTGGAGAGGTGGTAGTCCGCGACGATGTCGGCGTCGGCGACGCCGAGCGCGGAGAGCAGGGTGGCGACCGTGACGCCGGTGCGGTCCTTGCCGACCGCGCAGTGGACCAGTGCCGGCAACGCGCCCGGCGCGGCCAGCGCGCTGACGGTGGCGGCGATCGCCGGGCCCGCCGTCGCGGACATGAAGGCGTAGAGGTCCTCCAGCGTCTCCTCGCCCGCCTCGGCGTCCCGTTCCTTCGCCGCCTCGGCCGCCGCCTCGGCCTCGGCCTCCGCGTCAGCGGCATCCGCGTCGGCGCGCTCCCGCGGGGGGAACGTCGGCAGGTGCAGGAAGACGACCTCGCCGTCGAGCCGGTGGTCCGGCCAGACCTCCAGCTCGGGCGCGGAGCGCAGGTCGATCACGGTGCGCAGCCCCAACTGCGCCAGGCGCTGCGCGCCCTCGGGGGTGAGCTCGTGGAGGGAGCCGGCACGGTACAGCAGCGACTCGGCGACGCGCGCGCCGCCCTCGGTGAGGAAGCCCCCGGCGTCGCGCAGGTTGCGCACGCCGGGGACGGGGATCAGGCGTTCGGCACCAGAAATCGACACGCGGACAGCATGTCAGATCAGATGCCCGCGGCGGCTGCCAGATCGGTCTTCAGTGAGGCCAGCAGCGCCGCCGCCTGCTCGCGCGCGGTGGCCAGCCCGGCGGCGTCGGGGACCGGGACGACGACCTCCAGGTAGCACTTCAGCTTCGGCTCCGTCCCGGAGGGGCGGACGACCACCCGCGCCGAGGAGACCCCCTCGCCGCTCAGGTGGTACCGCAGGCCGTCCGTCGGCGGGAGCTTGTCGGAGCCCGTCTCCAGGTCCTCCGCGGAGTCGACGTGCAGGCCCGCGAGCCGCGTGGGCGGCTGCTCGCGCAGGCGGGCCATGGCGTCGGCGATCAGGCGCAGGTCGGCGACGCGGACGGAGAGCTGGTCGGTGGCGTGCAGGCCGTGGGTGGCGGCCAGGTCGTCCAGCAGGTCCTGCAGGGTGCGGCCCTGGGCCTTCAGGGTCGCGGCGAGCTCGGCCAGCAGCAGGGCGGCGCTGACGCCGTCCTTGTCGCGGACGGCCTCGGGGTCGACGCAGTAGCCGAGCGCCTCCTCGTAGCCGTAGCGCAGGTCGTCGACCCGGGAGAGCCACTTGAAGCCGGTCAGCGTCTCGGTGTAACCGAGGCCCGCGGCCTCGGCGATCCGGCCGAGCAGGGAGGAGGAGACGATCGTCGTGGCGAAGGTGCCCTTCGCGCCCTTGGCGACCAGGTGCGCGGCGAGCAGCGCGCCGACCTCGTCGCCGCGCAGCATGCGCCAGCCGGAGGCCGTGGACGGGTCACCGGCCGGGACGGCGACGGCGAGGCGGTCCGCGTCGGGGTCGTTGGCGATGACGATGTCCGGGCGGTGCTCGGCGGCGGCCGCGAACGCCAGGTCCATCGCGCCGGGCTCCTCCGGGTTGGGGAAGGAGACCGTCGGGAAGGCCGGGTCGGGGTCGCCCTGCAGGGTGACCACGGTCGGCGCGGGGAAGCCGGCGCGCTCGATCGCGGCGAGGAAGGTGTCCCGGCCGACGCCGTGCATGGGGGTGTAGACGACGGACAGGTCGCGCGGCGCGTGTGCGTCGACGACGGAGGCGGCGCGGGCGAGGTAGGGCTCCAGCACGTCCTCCTCGCTCAGCACGTGCCAGCCCTCGACGGCGAGCGGCACCTCGTCGAGCGTGCCGACGGCCTCGATCTCGGCGGCGATGCCGCTGTCGTGCGGCGGGACGATCTGCGAGCCGCCGAACGCGCCGCCCAGGTAGACCTTGTAGCCGTTGTCGCGCGGCGGGTTGTGGCTGGCGGTGACGGCGACGCCGGCGGCCGCGCCGAAGTGGCGGACGGCGTAGGCGAGCACGGGGGTGGGCAGCGGGCCCGGCAGCAGCGCGGCCTTGAGCCCCTGGGCGACCATCACGGCGGCGGTGTCGCGAGCGAAGGCCAGGGAGTTGTGGCGGGCGTCGTAGCCGATGACGACAAGACCGGAGGTGGCCTCCCGCTTGAGGTAGGCGGCCAGGCCGGCCGCGGCGCGGATGACGACGGCGCGGTTCATTCGCATCGGGCCCGCGCCCATCTCGCCGCGCAGGCCGGCGGTGCCGAACTGCAGCGTGCCGTCGAAGCGTTCGGCCAGTTCCGACCAGGCCTTCTCGCTGCCCTCGTTCGGGTCGCCCTCGGCGGCGGCGAGGAGCGCGGAGAGCTCCTCGCGGGTCTCCGGATCCGGGTCCTCGGCCAGCCAGGTGCGGGCCCGGGAGAGCAGATCGCCGTCGTGGTTGGCAGTCATCGCGTCACGTCCTCGTCTTCGATGCGGGCCGCACCGTGTGCGCGGTACGGGAGCCGCAAAGCCGTGGAAAAAGCCGTACAAAAAGCATGGCATCCGGCGTGCGGAGCGTCGGATGCCATGCGGGGGAACTCGGGAAAGTGCGTCAGATCCGTTCCAGGACCTTGGCCAGCAGGCCGCCCATGCGGGTGGCGGAGGTGCGGCCGGCCTCCAGGACCTCTTCGTGGTTGAGCGGCTCTCCGGTGATGCCGGCGGCCAGGTTGGTGACCAGCGACAGGCCGAGCACCTCGGCGCCAGCCTCGCGGGCGGCGATGGCCTCCAGCGTGGTGGACATGCCGACCAGGTCGCCGCCGATGGCGCGGACCATGCCGATCTCGGCCGGGGTCTCGTAGTGCGGGCCGGGGAACTGGACGTAGACGCCCTCCTCCAGGGAGGGGTCGACCTCCTTGCACAGCGCGCGCAGCCGCGAGGAGTACAGGTCGGTGAGGTCCACGAAGTTGGCGCCGACGATCGGGGAGGCGGCCGTGAGGTTGATGTGATCGCTGATCAGCACCGGCTGGCCGGGCTGCATGCCCTGGCGCAGACCGCCGCAGCCGTTGGTCAGCACGACAGTGCCGCAGCCGGCAGCGACCGCGGTGCGCACGCCGTGGGCGACGGCGGCGACGCCGTGGCCCTCGTAGAAGTGGGTGCGGCCGAGGAAGATCAGGGCGCGCTTGTCGCCGACCTTGATCGAGCGGATCTTGCCGGAGTGCCCGGCGACGGCCGGCGGCGGGAAGCCCGGCAGCTCGGTGATGGCGAACTCGTAGTCGGGCTTGCCGAGTTCGTCCGCGGCGGGGACCCAGCCGGAGCCCATCACGAGCGCGACGTCGTGCGAGTGCCCCTCGGTGAGCTCACGCAGACGCGCGGCGGCGGCAGCGGCCGCCTCGTAGGGGCTGACGGGGGTGGAGCCGGCGTTCGGCTGGGGGAAGGCGTTCACGAAACGAGGATAACCAGAATCTCCTACGCGCGTAGAGCACAAAAGGATGACATTCGGGTGGGTCGGCCCGGTTCATTCGGAGGAACGCACAGCGAACAGCTCAGCAGGGGCGCTTGCGCAGGTCCATCACGTAGTCGTGCGGGGCGCCCGCGGACTCGGCGGCGTCGGCGATCAGGCCCAGGTAGCGGGCCGAGGGCAGGCCGCCCTCGTAGTCGTTGAGGACGTAGGTCCAGGCGGTGACGTCGCCGTCCAGGGTGTGCACCCGGATCCGGAGCTTGCGGTAGTGCCCGAGCGGGATGCCCTCCCAGCGGTCCAGGCCCTCCTGGTCCATCGGGGCGATGTCGTAGAGGGCGACGAAGACCTGGTCCTTCTCGTCCTCGACGATCGTCGCGATCGAGCCCTCCCAGCCGAACTGCTCGCCCCCGAAGGTGAGCCGCCAGCCGTCCAGCCAGCCGGTGCCGCGCAGCGGCGAATGAGGGGCGCGACGGCTCATCTGCCGCGCGTCGAGGTTGCTGGCATACGCGGCGTAGAGCGTCATGGCTCCCAGGGTACGGGCCGGTGCAAGGTCCGACCGATTCTTGCGGGACAATGGGCTACGTGACTCGGATTGTGATCATCGGTGGCGGACCTGGTGGCTATGAGGCGGCGCTGGTCGCCTCGCAACTCGGCGCGGAGGTGACCATCGTCGACCGCGACGGCCTCGGCGGCGCCGCGGTGCTCACCGACTGCGTCCCCTCGAAGACGCTCATCGCGACGGCCGAGGTGATGACCACCTTCGACAGCTCCTACGAGGAGCTCGGCATCGTCGTCGCCAACGACGACGACGCGAAGGAACGGTTCATCGGCGTCGACCTCGGCAAGGTCAACCGGCGTGTGAAGCGCCTCGCCGTCGCCCAGTCGCACGACATCACCCAGTCCGTCACCCGCGCCGGAGTCACCGTGGTGCGCGGGTCCGGCCGCCTCGAGGGCGGGCAGGCGCTCGACGGTTCGCGCGGCGTGATCGTGGAGACCGCCGACGGGGAGCAGCAGGAACTGCGCGCCGACGTGGTGCTGCTGGCCACCGGCACCCACCCGCGCGAGCTGCCCGACGCCAAGCCGGACGGCGAGCGGATCCTCACCTGGACCCAGGTCTACAACCTGGAGGAGCTGCCCGAGGAGCTCATCGTGGTCGGCTCCGGCGTCACCGGCGCCGAGTTCGCCGGCGCGTACCAGGCGCTCGGCTCCAAGGTCACCCTGGTCTCCAGCCGTGACCGCGTGCTGCCGGGCGAGGACCCGGACGCCGCCACCGTGCTGGAGGACGTCTTCCGTCGCCGCGGCATGAACGTCATGGGCCGCTCCCGCGCGGAGTCCGCGCGCCGGGTCGGCGACAAGGTCGAGGTCACCCTCTCCGACGGCCGGGTCATCACCGGCTCGCACTGCCTGATGGCCGTCGGCTCCATCCCCAACTCCGAGGGCCTGGGCCTGGAGGCGGCCGGCGTGCAGACCGCCGACTCCGGCCACATCAAGGTCGACCGGGTCTCGCGCACCTCCGCGCCCGGCGTCTACGCCGCCGGCGACGTCACGGGCGTGCTGCCGCTGGCCTCCGTCGCGGCCATGCAGGGCCGCATCGCGATGTACCACGCGCTCGGCGACGCGGTCGCGCCGCTGAACCTGAAGACCGTCTCCTCCAACGTCTTCACCGACCCCGAGATCGCCACCGTCGGCTACAGCGCCGCGGACGTCGAGTGCGGGAAGATGGACGCCGTCTGCGTCAAGCTGCCGCTGCGCAGCAACCCGCGCGCCAAGATGCAGGGCATCCGCGACGGCTTCGTGAAGCTCTTCTGCCGCCCGGGCACCGGGATCGTCGTCGGCGGCATCGTCGTCGCGCCGAAGGCGAGCGAGCTGATCCACCCGATCTCACTGGCCGTCGACCTCAATCTGACGGTCGAGCAGATCGCCAACGCCTTCACCGTCTACCCCTCCGTCTCCGGCTCGATCGCCGAGGCCGCACGCCAGTTGCACGTGCGCAAGCGCGCACAGGAGAGCTGACGGAGCGTTAGGGGAGCGCGTCGAGCCGTTTGTGCGGCGCACAGTGTAGAGCCGTGCGCCGGTCCGCTGCGGACGTTTTGGGCAACTAGGCGCAATCGCCTGAAAGCTAACGGTCGTGCACGTTACCGTCTGTTTCGTGTTCGCAGCAGAACGTCGCCAGTTGATCCTCGAAATGGTGCGTGCGAACGGAGCGGTGTCGCTCCGGGAGCTCGCCCGCGTCGTCCAGACCTCCGAGGTGACCGTACGCCGAGACGTACGCGCCCTGGAGGCCGAGGGCTTGCTCGACCGCCGGCACGGGGGCGCGGTGCTCCCCGGCGGATTCTCGCGTGAGCCCGGATACCCCCAGAAGACTCATCTCGCCGCCGCCGAGAAGAGTGCCATCGCCGACCTCGCCGCGACCATGGTCGCCGAGGGCGACGCCATCGTGGTGGGCGCCGGCACCACCACGCAGGAGCTGGCGCGCCGCCTGGCCCGGGTCCCGGGTCTAACCGTCGTGACCAACTCCCTGCTGGTCGCCCAGGCCCTGGCGCACGCCAACCGCGTCGAGGTGGTGATGACCGGGGGGACGCTGCGCGGGTCCAACTACGCCCTGGTGGGCAGCGGCGCCGAGCAGTCCCTGCAGGGGCTGCGGGTCACCCGTGCGTTCATCTCCGGCAGCGGGTTGAGCGCGGAGCGCGGTCTGTCCACGACGAACATGCTGAGCGCGTCCGTCGACCGCGCGCTCGTCAACGCCGCGGCGGAGGTCGTGGTCCTGGCGGACCACAGCAAGCTCGGCAACGACACCATGTTCCAGACCGTCGCCAGCGAGGCGATCACCCACCTCGTCACGGACGAGCAGGCCACGCTGGTCGAGCCCGCGGCGAGAGAGCTGGACGCCCTGGCCGACCGCGGCGTCCAGGTCCAGGTCGCCCCGCTGACGCCTCCGGCGAGCTTCCCCGCGTCATCCCCGCAGGACGCTCCGCGCCGCCCCGCCACGTTCCCGGGCCAGCGACGCGGGCCCGTCCCGGTCGCTTCCGGGAGGAGGTGACCTCAGGGGCGCGAGGAACTGCGCGAGAACCACCGGCGTGCGGATGGCCCTGCGCGTTCGGCCTGCTCCCTGGCTGGGTGGCTTGTCGCGCAGTTCCCCGCGCCCCTAGGCGGTGCCGCCATCCGGCGTGCGACAACCGTGCACGCCATGAGCTGGATCTGGTGAAAGAGCATCAGCGGTAGCACCGCCAGGCTCACCGCTGAGGCGGGGAACAGCACAGCGGCCATCGGCAGCCCGCTGGCCAGGCTCTTCTTGCTGCCGCAGAAGGTCAGCACGATCCGGTCCGCGCGGGCGAAGCCCAAGCGCTTGCCCGCGAACGTGGTGATCCCGAGGACGGCGAAGAGCAACGCCACGCAGACGCCCAGTAGCAGGCACAGCCGGACCACGGACAGCGCACTCCAGACGCCGTTGACCACGCCCTCGCTGAACGCGCCGTAGACCACCAGCAGGATCGACCCCCGGTCGACCAGGGTCAGAGCGGGCTTGTGCCGGGATATCCACCCGGCGATCCAGCGCCGGGCGAGCTGGCCGAGCAGGAAGGGCAGCAGCAGCTGCAGGACCAGGGTGACCGCCGAGCCGCCGTCGATGCGGGCGCTGCCGCCGATCAGCCAGGCGGCCAGCAGCGGCGTCAGCACGATGCCGATCAGGCTGGAGAAGGACGCCGCGCAGACCGCCGCGGCGACGTTGCCGCCCGCGATCGAGGTGAAGGCGATGGACGACTGCACCGTGGACGGCAGCAGCGTCAGGAACAGCACGCCCTTGGCCAGGGACGCGCCCAGCAGCGGGGTGGTCAGCGCCTGCGCGGCGACGCCCAGCAACGGGAAGAGCGCGAAGGTGGCGAGCAGGATCGTCAGGTGCAGCCGCCACTGCCGCGCGCCGTCCAGCGCGGCCCGGGGTGACAGGCGCGCGCCGTAGAGGAAGAACAGCAGGCCGATCGCGACCTGGGTGGCGACGGAGACCGCGTGCGCGGCGCCGCCCCGGGCGGGCAGCAGGGCCGCGACGCCGACGGTCGAGAGGATCGCGAGCAGATACGGGTCGACGCCCGCCCGGCCGAGCGCGGAGCGCAGGGCCGGGACGAGCGTCGAGGTGGTGCCGTGGTGCGGGCGCTGCCGGGATATCAGGACACTCAGTCCTTGATCTCGCAGATCGCCGCGCCGGAGGTGACCGTGGCGCCGACCTCGGCGGTGATGCCGACGATGGTGCCCGACTTGTGGGCGTTCAGCGGCTGCTCCATCTTCATGGCCTCCAGGACGACGACCAGGTCGCCCTCGGCGACGGTCTGGCCCTCCTCGACGGCGACCTTGACGATGGTGCCCTGCATCGGCGAGGCGAGGGTGTCGCCGGAGACGCCGGCGCCGCCCTTGCCGGAGACCGCGCGGCGCTTGGCCTTGCCGCCCGCGGCCTTGGCCGGGGCCGCCGAGGAGACGCCCAGACCGGCCGGGAGGGAGACCTCGATGCGCTTGCCGCCGACCTCGACGACGACGGTCTCGCGGCCGCCCTCGCCGTCCTCCGCGCCGACGCCGGGAGCGGCGAACGGCGGGATGGTGTTGTCGAACTCGGTCTCGATCCAGCGGGTGAAGACCTGGAACGGCTCGTCGCTGCCGGTGAGCTCGGGCGCGAACGCCGGGTCGACGACCACCGCGCGGTGGAACGGGATGGCCGTGGCCATGCCCTCGACCTGGAACTCGGCCAGCGCACGCGCGGCGCGCTGCAGCGCCTGCTTGCGGGTGGCGCCGGTGACGATCAGCTTGGCCAGCAGGGAGTCCCAGGCCGGGCCGATGACGCTGCCGCTCTCGACGCCGGAGTCCAGGCGGACGCCGGGGCCGGACGGCGGGGCGAACAGGGTGACGGTGCCGGGGGCCGGCAGGAAGTTGCGACCCGGGTCCTCACCGTTGATGCGGAACTCGAACGAGTGACCCCGCAGCTCGGGGTCGTCGTAGCCGAGCTCCTCGCCGTCGGCGATGCGGAACATCTCGCGGACCAGGTCGATGCCGGTGACCTCCTCGGAGACCGGGTGCTCGACCTGGAGGCGGGTGTTCACCTCGAGGAAGGAGATGGTGCCGTCGTTGGCGACCAGGAACTCACAGGTCCCGGCGCCGACGTAGCCGGCCTCCTTCAGGATGGCCTTGGAGGCCCGGTACAGCTCCGCGATCTGCGCCTCGGAGAGGAAGGGCGCGGGGGCCTCCTCGACGAGCTTCTGGTGGCGGCGCTGCAGCGAGCAGTCACGGGTGGAGACGACCACCACGTTGCCGTGCTGGTCGGCCAGGCACTGGGTCTCGACGTGACGCGGCTTGTCCAGGTAGCGCTCGACGAAGCACTCGCCGCGACCGAAGGCGGCGACCGCCTCGCGGACGGCGGACTCGTACAGCTCCGGGATCTCCTCCAGGTTGCGGGCGACCTTGAGGCCGCGACCGCCACCGCCGAAGGCGGCCTTGATCGCGATCGGCAGGCCGTGCTCCTGGGCGAACGCGACGACCTCGTCGGGGCCGGAGACCGGGTCCGGCGTCCCGGCGACCAGCGGCGCACCGGCGCGCTGGGCGACGTGACGGGCGGTGACCTTGTCACCGAGGTCACGGATGGCCTGCGGCGGCGGGCCGATCCAGATCAGTCCGGCGTCGAGGACGGCCTGGGCGAACTCGGCATTCTCCGAGAGAAAGCCGTAGCCGGGGTGGATGGCGTCGGCACCGGAGTCGGCGGCGGCCTTGAGCACCTTCGCGATGTCGAGGTAGCTGGTGGCCGGAGTGTCTCCACCCAACGCATAGGCCTCGTCGGCAGCGCGGACGTGCAGCGCGTCCCGGTCCGGCTCGGCGTAGACGGCGACGCTGGCGATTCCGGCATCACGGCAGGCACGGGCGACGCGGACGGCGATTTCTCCGCGGTTGGCGATGAGCACCTTGCGCACTGTGGCTCCCTTCTTTGAACCCCGGAGAGTCTAGGGAATCCCGAGGACTACCCACGAGTCCGTTCCGGTGGTGACCTTGCCCACACGCAGGGTGAGCAGTGGTTCCACGGTACGCCGTCCGGGTTGTGGGGGGCTCGAGCACACCCCCTTCCGCCGTTGACTACTACTCAGTAAGGTTCGCCCATGCGGAGATGGACGGCGATATCCACGACGGTCCTGCTGGTGCTCGAGGCGGGAGTCTCGCTGCTGGCCGCGCTGCTGCTGGGCGGGGCCGCGAGCCGCGGTCACATGCAGTTCGCGGGCGTTTCCTACCGCGCGATCGCCGGTGCGGCCTACATCGGTCTGAGCCTGCAGGCGGCCTTCCTGCTGCTGGTCGCGGGCGTGCTGGTGCGCGTGGCGGTGCGGGCCCAGGACCGCGAGTTCGGCCGTCCGACCCGGCTGCTGCTGATCGCCGCCGCGGTCTTCCACGGCGTGCTGGCGGCGCTGATGCTGGCCCTGTCGGGGGTGTGGACCTTCCTCGTGCTCGCCCTGACCCTGACGCTGCTGGTGCTGCTCTTCTTCATTCCGACGCGGCCGGGGTCAGCGCCTTCGCCGGCGCCGGCCCCCGCTGCACCTGCTTCGTGACATCCGCCACGAATTCGACGACGTCCGAGCCGTAGTTCTCCGGCTGCAGCACCTTGAAGAGCAGCGCGAAAGTGCTGTCACTGCCGTGTTTGTGATTCAACTCACGGTAGGAACGCCGCAGATGCCGCACCCCGGCGAGGTTCGAGACGGCGGTCTGACCGCAGACCAGGAACGTCGGCTGCCCCTGTGCGCCGACCGCGATCCGGGCGAGGAGCACGTAGTCGGCGACCCCCGCCTCGCGGGCGTAGTGCGTGTCGCCGATGACGAACTCGTTGGTCTTGGTGGCCTCCCACTCGGCGTGATGGGTGAACCCGGGGAACTTGAGCTTCAGATGCGCGGCCGTGCGCTCGTTGGACACGGGGCCGCCGATGCAGAATTCGGCGCGGTCGCCGATGCCCTGCCGGATCTGGTGGGCCGGCAGCACGGTGTACTGCGCGCCGCACTCGTACACGAGCGCGGAGAGCTCCATCAGGCCGTAGACGTCGTTCTGCGCGACGATCCGCTCGCCGTCGGCGGAGCCTGCCTTCCGTGGCACCACCAGCAGCGCGTCGCTCCCGCTCCGCAGTCCGAAGAAGGCCCGCTTGCGGTTCAGCTTCCGCCGCCGCAGCAGCGCCTGCACCAGCCACGCGACGGTGGCGCTGATGGCACTGGAGGCCACTCCGAGCACGATGTTCCATATGTCGCCGCTGTTCACTGGCCTGCCCCCAGCAGAAGTTGAGACTCCAACAGAGAGCATGCACTACATCAGGGGCGCGAGGAACCGCGCGGCCCCTGGGGGGTCCGTGCGGGGCCAAGCCCAGAGGGTGGTGATCCGGACGTCCAGTTCCGCGAGGAGCCTGCGCAGCAGCGGCAGCGACAAGCCGATGACGTTGCCCGGGTCGCCGTCGATGCCGTCCACGAAGGGGGCCGAGCGACCGTCCAGGGTGAAGGCGCCGGCGACGTGGAGGGGTTCGCCGGTGGCGATGTAGGCGTCGATCTCGGCGTCGTCGGGGGTGCCGAAGCGGACCGTCGTGGCGGCCGTCGCCGAGGCGCGGGCGCCGGTGCCGGTGTCGATGACGCAGTGGCCCGTCTGCAGCACGCCGCTGCGGCCGCGCATGGAGAGCCAGCGGGCCTTGGCGTCCGCCGCGTCGGCGGGCTTGCCGAGGGCGACGCCGTCCAGCTCCAGCACCGAGTCGCAGCCGACGACCAGCTCGCCGTCGGCGAGCGCCGCGGCGACCGCCGCGGCCTTGGCCTCGGCGAGGACCAGGGCGAGCTCGGCCGGGGTGGGTGCGGAGAGCGCGTCCTCGTCGACGCCGCTGACGATCACCTTCGGGTCCAGGCCGGCCTGGCGCAGCAGGCCGAGGCGGGCGGGGGAGGCGGAGGCGAGCACGAGGGTGCGCTTGTCGGTCATGGCGTCCAGGGTAGTGAAGCCCGGCCGGGGCCCGTTCGGGTCATCCCCACGAGGCCATGACCACGATCATCGCCAGGGACGCGCAGAGCGCGACGAGGATGCCCACCCGGCGCAGCAGCCCGCGAATCCGCGCCGCCTCCGCCGGGGTGTCGTCCACCGGGTCTGACCAGAGCATTCCCCCAGGGTGCGCCGCGGGCCCTGAGCGGCGCATGAGTACGGGTACTCAACTTGCGCCGCACAGGGCCCGCTTGCGGAAAACACCAGGGTTCGACCGGGGGTCAGCGACCCGCCCAGGCGGAGGTGCGCCAGGCGTTGGGCCCCGGTTGGGGCATGCGGCGCACCAGCGCCGCACGGTCGCGCCAGACGCCGGCGGGCGGTTCCTCCGGGGCGGCAGCGGCGCCGGCTGCCGCCCGGGCCGAGACCACCGCCAGGACGGCGGCGAGCTCCTCGGGGTTGGGCTGCCCGTGCAGGACGCGGATGGGGGCCATCAGGCCGTACCTCTCTTCTGAAGCGACGGGCGGTTACAGCGGGATGTTGCCGTGCTTCTTCGGCGGCAGGGTCTCGCGCTTGTTGCGCAGCGCGCGCAGGCCCTTCACCACGTGCTGGCGGGTCTCGGACGGCAGGATGACGGCGTCGATGTAGCCGCGCTCGGCCGCGACGTACGGGTTGAGCAGGGTGTCCTCGTAGTCCTGCATCAGCTCGGCCCGCTTGGCCTCGGGGTCGTCCGCGGCGGCGATGGTCGCGCGGTGCAGGATGTTGACCGCACCCTGCGCGCCCATGACGGCGATCTGCGCGGTCGGCCAGGCCAGGTTGAGGTCGGCGCCCAGGTGCTTGGAGCCCATGACGTCGTAGGCGCCGCCGAAGGCCTTGCGGGTGATCACGGTGATCAGCGGGACCGTCGCCTCGGCGTAGGCGTAGATCAGCTTGGCGCCGCGGCGGATGATGCCGTCCCACTCCTGGCCCGTGCCGGGCAGGAAGCCGGGGACGTCGACGAAGGTCAGCACCGGGATGTTGAACGCGTCGCAGGTCCGCACGAAGCGGGAGGCCTTCTCGGAGGCGTCGATGTCCAGGCAGCCGGCGAACTGCATCGGCTGGTTGGCGACGACGCCGACCGGGTGACCCTCGACGCGGCCGAAGCCGGTCAGGATGTTCGGTGCGAACAGGGACTGCGTCTCGAGGAATTCGCCGTCGTCGAGCACGTGCTCGATGACCTTGTGCATGTCGTACGGCTGGTTGGCGGAGTCCGGGACGATGACGTCCAGCTCCTCGTCCTCCGGGGAGGTCTCGAGGTCGGCCTCCTCCGGGAAGGCCGGGGGCTCCTCCAGGTTGTTCGACGGCAGGTAGGACAGGAGCGCCTTGACGTACTCGATGGCCTCCTTCTCGTCCGCGGCCATGTGGTGGGCCACGCCCGACTTGGTGTTGTGGGCGCGCGCGCCGCCCAGCTCCTCCATGCCGACGTCCTCACCGGTGACGGTCTTGATGACGTCCGGGCCGGTGATGAACATGTGCGAGGTCTGGTCGGCCATCACGATGAAGTCCGTGATCGCGGGGGAGTAGACCGCGCCGCCCGCGCAGGGGCCCATGATCAGCGAGATCTGCGGGATCACGCCGGAGGCCAGCACGTTGCGGCGGAAGATCTCGCCGTACAGGCCGAGCGAGGCCACGCCCTCCTGGATCCGGGCGCCGCCGGAGTCGTTGATGCCGATCATCGGGCAGCCGGTCTTCAGGGCGAAGTCCATCACCTTGACGATCTTCTCGCCGAAGACCTCGCCGAGGGAGCCGCCGAAGACGGTGAAGTCCTGGGCGAAGACCGCGACCTGGCGACCGTCGACGGTGCCGTAGCCGGTCACCACGCCGTCGCCGTAGGGGCGGTTCTTCTCCTGGCCGAAGTTGGTGGAGCGGTGCCGGGCGAACTCGTCGAACTCGACGAAGGAGTCCTCGTCCAGGAGCTGGCGCACCCGCTCACGGGCCGTCATCTTGCCCTTGGCGTGCTGCTTCTCCACGGCGCGCGCCGAGCCCGAGTGGACCGCCTCGTCGATACGGCGGCGCAGGTCGGCGATCTTGCCGGCGGTGGTGTGGATGTCCACGTCGGCGTTGGCGTGGTCGGCGGAGGACATGGGTGGGCGGCTCCCGTCAGGAGGGCCGGTGCCGCTCACGTTCCACGCGGACAGGTCCACGGGCGGATACGTGCGGCACCAACGGTGGGGGTTTCCGATCAGTAGGTTAGCCACGACGGCCTGCCTCGGATATGGCGAGTGACAGGGGTCATACGCTAGGTGTCGTGACCGAATCCCCCTGGAGTGACCTTGACCGCCCGCCGCTGCGGGCCGCTCAGCTGAACCGCGATCCCGGCCGGCTGGGCGCGCTGTGGAGCAGTGTCGACGTCGTCACCGAGACCGGCTCGACCAACGTCGACCTGGCGGAGCTCGCCGCGAAGGGCGCGCCGGAGGGCACCGTGCTGGTCGCCGAGGTGCAGTCGCACGGCAAGGGCCGGCTCGACCGCTCCTGGTCCGCCCCGGCACGCTCGGGGATCTTTCTGTCCGCGCTGCTCCGTCCGAGTGATGCGGGCGTGCCGCGCGACAACTGGAGCTGGCTGCCGCTGCTGGTCGGTGTCGCCGCGTCCACCGCGCTGTCACGCGCGGCGGAGACGCGGGTGCGGCTGAAGTGGCCGAACGACCTGCTGGTCAGTGTCGGCAAGGAGGAGCGCAAGCTCGGCGGCATCCTCACCGAGTTGGCCGACAACGGACGCGCGGTGGTCGCGGGCGTGGGCGTCAACGTGACGCTGCGCGAGAGCGAGCTGCCGGTGCCGACCGCGGGCTCCCTGGCGCTGGCCCAGGCGGCGGTGACGGACCGCGAGATCCTGCTGCGCGAGCTGCTGCGCACCCTCTCGGAGCTGTACCAGGAGTGGTGCGCGGACGGCGGCGACCCGACCGCGACGCGGCTGCGCGAGGCGTACCTGGACCAGTGCGCGACGATCGGCAAGCACGTGCGGGTGCTGCTGCCCGGCGACACACAGGTGGTCGGCGAGGCGGTCGACGTCGACGACCTCGGCCGGCTGGTGCTGCGCGAGCCGAGCGGCGCGGAGCACGCGGTCTCCGCGGGCGACGTGATCCACGTGCGCGGCGCGTGAGGCCCACGGCGTCGTTTACGGGTTCTCACCGGGGCGGATGCCCCAGACGGGCCTTTTCCGTGCGAGTATCACTGGGCGAGGTGTGAGCAAGGACACGCCTGTCGCGGGGGCAGGGGCGGCAGGGCGCGTCACGAGGACGGACGGGACGGCGAACAGGTGGGCGACCGGGAACGGGAGCGGGATCAGCAGGGTGCGGAACAGCACTACCGCGATTCCGTGGCCCTGCAGCTGGAGCAGCTGATCCTGGACTCCGAACGCCAGTACACCCCGTACCAGGCGGCCCGGGCCGCCGGCGTCTCGATGGAGCTGGCCTCCCGTTTCTGGCGGGCGATGGGCTTCGCCGACATCGGCCAGTCGCGTGCGCTGACCGAGACCGACGTGATCGCGCTGCGCCGGCTGGCGGGCATGGTCGAGGCCGGTCTGCTGAGCGAGCGGATGGCCATCCAGGTGGCCCGCTCCACCGGCCAGACGACGGCGCGGCTGGCCGAGTGGCAGATCGACACCTTCCTGGAGCACCTCACCTCCGCGTCCGAACCCGGCCTCACACGTGCCGAGGTGGCCTATCCGCTGGTCGAGTTGCTGCTGCCGGAGCTGGAGCAGTTCCTCATCTACGTCTGGCGGCGGCAGTTGGCCGCGGTGACCGGGCGTGTCGTGCAGGCGGAGAACGACGAGGAGATGCAGAGCGGGCGGCTGGCCGTGGGGTTCGCCGACCTGGTGGGCTTCACCCGTCTGTCGCGCCGTCTGGAGGACGACGAGCTGGGCGAGCTGGTGGAGAACTTCGAGTCCACCTGCGCCGACCTGGTCGCCGGCCGGGGCGGACGGCTCGTCAAGACCCTCGGCGACGAGATCCTCTTCGTCGCGGACGAGGCGGGTACGGCCGCCGACATCGCCCTCGCGCTGGTCGAGACGCTCGGCAAGGACGACTCGATGCCGGCGCTGCGGGTCGGCATGGCCTTCGGCACGGTGACGACCCGGATGGGCGACGTCTTCGGCACCACGGTGAACCTGGCGTCCCGCCTCACGTCCATCGCTCCGAAGGACGCGGTCCTGTGCGACGAGGAACTCGTCGCGGCGCTGGAACGCGAGGGCGCGGTTCCCCCACCCGACGGCGACGGCGAAGGCGCGGACGCCCTGCAGACCATCTCCTCCGTCGGGGTCGTCCCGTCGGGCGAGGGCCAGCACATCCAGCCCCCGCTCCCGGACGCGGAGTACCGCTTCGCCCTCCAGCCGATGTGGCGCCGCCCCGTGCGTGGCCTCGGCCTGGTGGAGCCATGGCTGCTCACGCGGCGTGCGCCGGAGGCATGACTCGTGGTGGCTAGTCTGCCGTCATGACGGACAGCGAGCTCATCGTTGACCTGCGCGGTCGGCCGATCGGGACACTCGACGACTTCTGGGACGCGGTCATGGAGCCGTGCGGGCTGCCGGATTGGTTCGGTCGGAACCTCGACGCGTGGTCGGACACGATCGTGACACGGGGCATCTCCGAGGTGATCGACAAACACCACGTCCTGATCGTGCATGTCGATCAGCGGGGTCTCTTCGCCGGCGGGAAGCGGGAGGCCGAGGTCCTGGCCGGCATCTTCGACGGAGACCAGAACCGGCTCATCGTCCACAGCCCGGCCTGACGCGAACGGCCTCGCGTCAGTTCGTGGAGCAGCGGCCGGAAGCCGGCGTGGGAGCCGTCATGCGCTCGCGTGGATGCGGGCGCGCAGGTGCTCGGGCAGCGGGTACGGCTGCTCGGCGGGGATGAGGGTGTCCGCCTTTGCCGGGTCGCCGGCCCGGACGAGGGCGTGGGCCTCGTGGGCGAGGGCGGTGGCGTCGGTGATGTCGACGATCCAGTCGTCGACATAGCGGTGGACCGCCTCACCGGTGAGGCCGATTTGGATGGCGCGGTGGGAGAGCTCCTGCTGGTTCGTCGAGCGCTCCGGGTCCCACTGGATCCGCACCGGGCTCGCGCGGAGCTGCTCCTTCCACGCGGCGGCGTCGGGGTGCAGGTCGCGGTCGTAGTGGCTCAGGCACGCGTGCGCGAGCGCCCACTCGAACCCGCTCCGGCGGATCCGCACGGCCAGTACCCGCTCCTGCCCCGGCTTCTTCCCCCAGCCCGAGCGGTACATCATCCAGCGGAACGACGGTTTGATCCACGTCATCCGCTCCCGCTTGAACGGCGCGACGAATGTCCGCGCGTCGAGGGCGGGTTGAGCGATGGCGGGGGAGTAGGCCTGATAGACGGTCAGGGCGTTGTCGTCAAAAGCAGCTCGGATCTGTCGCAGGGGCACGGATTCCATGGCAAGTAGCGAAGCATCCGAACGGCGTCGCCGTCGAACGGATTCCGCGGCCTTCAGAGCTCGTAGGGGTACACGTCGATTGCGCGCGCGGCGAAGGTGACGCAGTCGCCTGGACGAGCTGCCATCTCCAGCAGAACGACGTCACCGCCGAGCGAGAGTGTCGTGACGTTGTCGTCCACGGCCACGACGTGGGCGGTGACAGTCATCAGGTCGCCGCCCAGGGCGAGAGAGGCCGGGGCTGCCGTGTCGCAGACGAAGAACTCGTGTACTGGATCCGGGAATTCGAGCTCCGCATGCCACTGCCCACCGAGCACTGGTGGGCCCGACGATCGCCACCAGCCACAGCCCTCGCCGACGTCGGTGACGAAGACGACCCATGTGTGCGCTCCGCGCGGCTCGACGGCCGTGATCTGGATCCTCACTGCTGCGCGGCCTTTCGCAGCGCCGCACGGACCGTGGCGATGACGTCCTCGTCCTTCGAGTCCCCGGGCTCCCGTAGGGCCGGGTCGAGTGGGTACTCCTCCAGCGCCCAGAACACCGCGTCGAGGACGCCCTGCAGGGGCTCCCGCACGTGCTCGCCCGCGTCGCGGGCACGCCACCAGGCATGACCGAATGCCGGAACGGAGATCCACCCGGCATCCAACTCGCGCATCAGTCGCAGCTGTTCCGCGACGCCGGGCGGAGGCGGTGGTGGGCCGGGCAGCAGCGCCTCGAAGCGGCGCAGCTCGTCATGGAGGTCCCGGGACGCGCCGTCGTCCGGGTCGAGCCGCGCGGTCTCGGTCCCCGCGAACGCCCGCGCGGCGCGCAGCGCCGAGCGCATCAACTCCAGCCGCCGCACCGTCCCGAGCTCGGCTTCGCTCGTGCGGGCGGTGATGTCCATGCCGCGCACGACGAAGAGGAGCTGGAACGACGAGTCGCACCCCACGAACTCGAAACGCCCGCGCCGCGCCGCGTACGCCTGCCGGAGCTGGGCCAGCAGGTCCGCGACCGCGACGTGGATCATCATCGCCTGGTCGGGCACGTGCCCTTCGGACGTCGCGACCCCGTCGCCCCCGCGGACGAACACGTCGCCGAGGTCGAACTGATGCGGCGACCCCTGATCCTCCCGGACGGAGAAGGTGAACTCGATCAAGTGTCGGCTCCCTGCCGGCGCGCTCAAGCCATCTGACGGATCGTATGTCAGCAGGGAGGGCATTGACCGTGGTCCGGTTCCCAGGTGTCACTCGGAGGGTGTCGGGACCGGGTGAAGAGCCGTCCGGCCATGTCCGCCCCGATGTTGGTGCCGTCGGCGTCGCGGGTGAGGAAACCGCGCTGGCCGATCAGGCCGCCGCCGGTGACGATGTACTCGTCGCCGTTCCCGGGGAGCAGGCCGAGGCCGGCCGGCGGCAGGTCCGGCGGCAGTTCCCCCGCCGACCGTCGAGGATGTCCATCGAGGCTCCACGACACCGATCCGTCACAGCCCCGGCAGCTCAGCCAGGGTGAGCACGCAGGCGAGGTGGGCGATCACCGGCCGCTGCCTTCGGCAATCACCCAGGGCTGGTCCTCAGGTGCGAACAGGGCGTTGTAAACGGTTGGCTCCGCTACGTCAGGCAGGTGAAGGCCGACAGGCTCGGCGAGCATTGGTTCGGAGAGACATCGCAGGCCATGCCGCGCGAGGATTCGCAGAACGTCGCGCGCAGCGGGGGAGTCCAGCTCCTCCTCGGAGGTGATGACGCGCGGTCGAGAAGCGGTGCTCGTTCCGTCGTCGAGTGCCTGGACCAGGGCGTAGGGACCCACCATGGAGAGTCTGACCGCGAGCAAAGGTGTAACGCTCACAAGGTATGTGAAGCACACGTCACAGTTTTCGTCGGTGTCGTCAGTCAGCGCGCCCAGTGTCGCGAGCTCGGCTCTGGGCGTGCGATAGGGGTCCCGTCGCATGGCGTCCATCACGAACGCGCGGCGAGGTGCTGCCAGATCGCCATAGCTGTCCAGAAGCCTGCGGTTCAGCTCCTGGCGCGACTTCCAGTTCCACTGCAGGGCGGTGGCGTGTGACTTGTTTCTCGTCATCGTGTCTCAATCGTAGTGAACCGGTCCGACGGGATGGCCATGGATCTTCCCGGCGCCGTCCATGTGGACGCGGACCCGGGTCTGCCAGCCGATCTTCGGGCCGTTGCGGGGAGCGGTTCCGACCGGTCGGCCGTACTCGAAGTCGCGCACATTCGGACGCCCGGGAACCGGTGTGCCGTGGTCCCAGGCGTGCTGGGCATATGCGTCGGCTTCGGCTCGGCTCGCGAACGCCGAGGTCGGAGTCCCGGCGTCGATTCGTTTCTGGTACTCACGCGTCCCCACGACATGCTGGTCCTGCTTCTGCCGCGCTACGTGTGGTGACAGGCCGAGAGGGTCGGCCCAGGTGAGCGGATTGAGCACGTAGGCGTCAGGGTTCCCGGCCGGCTCCAGGCCCAGCGGGTCGGGGCTGGTGTAGCGGGCCGTCTCCGGGTCGTAGTACCGGGCGACGTTGTAGTGGAGCCTGGTCTCAGGGTCGAAGAATTGCCCCGGGAAGCGGAGCGGCGTGTAAGCACGACTGCCAGACGCCCAGCTGGTGTTGCCCCAGACGCTGCGAGTCGCGTGCCAGGCGATGGCACCGGATGACGGTTCGATGAGTTCGAGCGGGGCGCCGGTAAGGTCGGTGACGATCGCGAAGAAGGCCCGGTCGACCTGCTCGTCGCTGAGTTCGAGACGGCCGGTGCGTCGGATGGACTCGCTTTGCGCAAGCGGGTGCAATCCGTCGTAATCCCAGCTGACGGTATGGGGACCGGGCAGGTAGGACGCGCTGGTCGTCTGCTCGATGAGTGTTGTGTCGGCCCAGGTGAACTCCGTCCGCTCCAAGACCTCTCGTTCGTCCGCTGTTTCACTTGCCAGGCGAACCTTGGCAGTCCGGCGGCCCAGAGCGTCGTATTCGTATCGCCAGCGTGAGCCGTCAGGAGTGGTGACGCCCACGAGGTGGTCCTCGACGCTCCAGGTGAACCGCCACGTGTCCGGTCGGCGGGAGAGGCGAGTCACTTGACGCATCGTCATTCGTCCTGCGCCGTCGTACTCGTAGCGAACGCGACCGGCCGAACGCAGGGCGGATCCTGCGTAGGCACGAGCGCCGCGGGCCGCCTCCGAGCCCGCGGAGCCGCGCCAATCCGCCGTGGTCAGATTGCCCGCCTCGTCGTAGGCGTATGTCTCCGGCTGCCGACTGGAGCGGACCGCAGTGATTCGACCGACCGGGTCGAAGGTGAAGTCCTGACGACCGGAGAGCAGATCGTGTGTCCAAGCGGGCGTTCCGTCTGGTTGATACTCGTACTGGCGCCGCTGAACTTCTGAGCCACCGCGGCGACGGACTGACTGCTCGGTGAGCCAGTGGCGGGGGTTGCGGGCGCTCTCGATCGTCAGGCCGTCGCCGATGCTCCGAAGGCGCTGGTGTCCTGCCTCGTCGTAATCGATCTCGATCCTGCCATCGGGCAGGGTCATCGCGACTCGGCGGCCCGCCGCATCGTAGGTTGACTGGCTGAAGTGTCCGCCAGGGGTGGTGCGCTGTACCTCGTGGCCGAGTTCGTCATGTCCGTAAGTGACGGCTCGACCGTTGACGGTTTCACTCAGAAGGTTGCCCAGCGAGTCGAATGTGCGCTCCAGGACGGCGTCCGCGCAGGAAGCGCCGGTCAGACGTCCGGCGGCGTCGTACTGGAAGCGGGAGATCAGGCCTTCGGCGTTCTTCGCCGCCATTCGGCCGGTCGAGTCGTATTCGTAGAGGATGCGCTCGCCCAACGGGCTGAGCTTCGACGTAAGTTGGCCGGCTGCGTCGTAGTCGTAGGACGTCGTCCGCCCGAGGAAGTCCTGCTCGCCGGTCAGTCTGCCGCAGGCGTCGTACTGGTACGTCCATCGCTCGCCGATGGGGCTGACGACCGAAATGAGCTGCATGTGCTCGTCGTAATCGAAGGTGGTGCGGGTGCCATCCGGATCTGTTCGGGAGGCCAGATTTTCGAAGTGGGTGTGCTCGAACGCGGTGAGGCGTCCGACCTGGTCCCGGTGACTGAGGAGGTTCCCTTCGCCGTCCCAGGACCAGGCCTCCGCTGCGCCATCCGGATGGGTACGTACGGCTGGCTTGCCTTCTACCGTCCAGGTCGTTTCGGTCCCGTGGCCGAGCGGATCGACGACGCGGACTGGTCGGCCGAAGGCGTCACGCTCGGTCCGCGTGGTGGCGCCGAGAGCGTTGGTGATCTCGACCGGCAGCCCGGCCGGATCGCAGAGGATGCCGGTGATGCTTCCCCGCGCGTCCGTGACGGAGACGAGGTGGCCGCGCTCGTCGTAGGTGTAGCGGGTGACCGCGCCCAGCGGGTCGGTGAGGGACGTTCGGCGTCCCGCTTCGTCGTAGGTCTGCAGCCAGACCGCCCCGCCCGGTTCGACGATCCGGGTCGGCAGGCTGAGCTCGCCCGCGTACTCCGCCGTTGTCCGCTCGCCGTCCGGGCGGATGACGGTGGTGAGGTCGCCGGCGCCGTCGTACTCGTAGCGGGTGGTGCGGTCGAGAGGGTCGGTCTCGCTGAGGAGGCGGTTGAAGTCGTCCCGCTCGTAGCGGGTGGTGTTGCCCAAGGGGTCGACGATCGCCACGACTTGGTGGCGGTCGTTGATGTGGTACCGCGTCGTGTGCCCGAGGGCGTTGGTCTCGCTGTGGACACGCAGCCCCGTCGCCGGGTCGGGTTCGCCGTAGTGGAAGGTGAAGCGCAGCGCGCCGTCCTCGCCGCCCTCGTCGACGACGCGCCCGTGGTTGTCGTAGACGTACCAGTAGCGGCTGTTGTTGCGGTCCGTCCAGGAGGTGACGCGGTCCCAGGCGTCGTAGGTGAACCGCATCGGCAGGCCGGAGGAGTTGTAGACCTCCGTGAGGTTGCCGTCCTCGCCGTAGGCGTAGCGCAGCAGCTCCTGGTCGCCGCCGTCCGGGGCGGCGTTCGCCAGCAGGAGGGCGGTGATGCGGCCGGAGTCCGTCGTGACCAGGAGGCGGTAGCCGCCGGAGTGCTGGATGGCCTGCGGGGTACCCGCGCCGTCGTACTCCAGGTCGTAGTGGCGGCCCGAGCGGTCGCGGACGCGGGTGAGCAGGGCCGTCGCGCCGTCCGGTTGTGCCGTGAACTCGCGGACCAGGCCGGTGCCCGGTTCCGTGACGGTGTAGAGGCGGCCGCGGGCGTCGACGCCCAGGAGCCGGCGGTCGCCCGCCGAGGCATGGACCCGCTCGCCCGGCTCCGGGTGGGGGTAGGCCTGGGTCACCCGGTCGGCGCGGATGTGGACGACGCCCTCGGCGTCGATCTCCAGGCGCTCGTCGAAGGTGCAGACCCAGCGGCGGCCCATCCACCGCCCCGCCCGGTAGCCGGACTCGAAGTTGCGGGTGAACAGCAGCGGCAGCGAGCCGGGCAGGGAGGCGTCGACCTGGTCGATGTACATCCGCCCCGTCGCCATGTCGACGGGCTCACCGCCGCCGCACACGGCGTCCTCGTCCCGGCCGGCTTCGTGCGGGTCCTGGACCTGGTCGCGGCCCGCTCCTGTGGGCTCGCCGCCCTCGCCCGGAGGGGATGACGGGTGCTCTCCGGACGCCGTGTGCGGGTCGTGCGGGGTGGTGCCGGGGTGCTCAGCCGCCTTCTCGAGGTCGGCGGCGGTGCGCTCCTCGTCCCTGGCGGCGCCCTCGGCGACCTGCTTGGACTTCTTCTCGGTGTCCTTCAGGATGTCGTGGTACGCCTTGGTGAAGTCCTGAGCCAGGCCCTGTTCCGCCTTCTTCGCCGCGTCCTCGACCGCGTGTGCGATCTCGCCCATGCCCCCGTGCCCCCGTTGTGCTCTCTGTCGACTCGCCGTGCCCTGAAGAGTTGGTGCGGTGAGCTGCTACTCGAAGGTCATGCCGGACAGGTTGCCGCTCAGGGTCTGGGCGTGGCCCTGGACCATCTCCGCGTGGACGGCGAAGAGTTGGGCGTGGGAGGCGAGGTTGTCCGGGTGGATCATGAAGCCGTCGCCCGGGCCGTTGCCGGAGACGCCGAGCATGTCCTCCAGCGCCGAGTACGACATGCCCGCGACGGCCTTCTCGACCACGCCCAGCAGCGGCGTCAGCGCGGCCTCGATGACCTCGCCGATGATGTACTGGACGAGCTGCTGCTCCAGGAAGTCGACGGCCATCTCCGCCGCCTTGACGATGAGCGCCATCGCCGCCTCGGCGAGGCCGAGTGTCGCCACGGCCGCCGCCTGGTCGGCGACGAAACTCGCGGCGAGGCCGATGAGTTCGCCGATGCACTCCATCTTCATCGCGATGATGTAGTCCGCGCCCGCCTCGAGCGCGGCGGAGAGCACCTGGCAGCCCTCGATCAGGTCCTGCATGTGGCCCTGGGAGAGGTGGGCCCACTTGGAGACCAGCAGCTCGTACGAGTTCCCCTGGTAGTGCTCGCTCATGGAGTTGATCGAGTCGGTCGCCTGCTGGTGCGTGTTCTGGATGTTGTTGCCGAAGTCCCGGACGTGGCCCGCGAACTCGCGGACCTTGTCCTCGTTGATCTGCGGCCAGTTGATCCCGATGAACTGCAGGAACTGGGCGACCTCGCTGGGCAGTTCGATGGCCATGAATATCCCCCCGTGACCGTCGGATCATGTGATCGTGTCGCGTTCTCGTCACCGTAGCAGCGCGGGCGGACATGCGGTCAGGTGTGCCGCCCGGCGGAACGGCCGCCTCCGCCGGAGCGGCCACGCCCCGGAAGGTGGCGGGCGGGGCCGGCCAAGCAGGGGAGGCGGTGCTCGCGCGACGCCTCGGCAGTCGTTCGCCTGCGTGGTATTTGTCCCATATATCCGTAGTCTCGGTAGTGGCAGAGCTGCGATCCAGGAACGAGGAGCACCGTGCAGGCCAGTGCCAGTGAGGACGCCCCGCCGGCCGCGCCGGTTCCGGCCGGGACCGACGGCGACCCCGACGCGCGGCTGCGCGCGGTGGTCGGGCTCGCGCAGGCGATGGCGGCCGCGCCGGACGGGCGGTCGGCCGCGCAGGTGGCGGCCGGGCTGGCCCGGGAGGCGATGGGCGCGCAGTTCGCGGCGATCTCGATGTGGGAGCGCGAACGCGGCCGGCTGCGGGTGCTGGTCAACGACGGCCTACTCGCGCCCGGCGAGGAGGCGCTGCCGGCGGACGAGTCGTACCCGCTGGCCGAGTACCCCGAGATCGCCCAGTTCCTGGCCCAGCGCGGCCTCGGCGAGACCTTCGCGCCGGACGGGCTGCCACGGGCCTGGATGCAGAGCGCTGACGGCGGCGCCGCCAACGGGCCCGTCAGCCGCGCCCGGGCCGCGTCCCTGCGGCGACGCGGACGTGCCTGCTGCCTGGTCGCGCCGATCCTCCTCGGCGGCCGGGCCTGGGGCGAGCTCTACCTGGCCCGGACGGAGGGCCGGCCCGTCTTCGACGACGCCGAGGCGTCGTTCGCGACCGCCCTCGCCGCACAGCTCTCGGCGGGCCTCGCGCAGAGCGAGCGGCTGGAGGAGGTCAGCCGGCTGGCCTTCACCGACCCGCTGACCGGCCTCGCCAACCGCCGCGCCGTCGACGCCCGGCTGGACGCCGCGCTGGAGCAGCACCGGATCGACGGCGCCGTCGTCTCCCTCGTCGTCTGCGACATCAACGGCCTCAAGCGCGTCAACGACGAGAAGGGCCACGAGTGCGGCGACCGGCTGCTGGAGCAGTTCGCCAACCAGCTCTCGCTCTGCGGCGCCATGCTGCCCGGCGCACTCGCCGGGCGGCTCGGCGGCGACGAGTTCTGCCTGGTCTCCACCGGCCCGAGCGCGGACGAGGTGGTCCGCGTCGCGGAGGAGCTGTGCGCGCAGGCGCTGACGATCGATCAGGGTGAGGGCGTCGCCTGCGGGGTGGCCTCGACGGGCGACCCGATCGGCCCGGTCACCACCGCGGACCGGTTGTTCCGGCTGGCCGACGCGGCCCAGTACCGGGCCAAGTCCGGCCCGGCCACGCAGCCCGTCGTCGCCGGTCGCGGCAGCCTGCCGGACCCGACGGTCAGCCTCGCCGACAGCGGCTCGCGGCCCGGCGGCGGGCGCCGCACGGAGCGCCGCCGCTTCCGCGGCGCGCGGCACACCGCCGACCCGGGCCAGCTGCTCGCCGCGGCCACGGCCGCGCTCGACGACCGCCCGGCCCCGGCCGGGACGCTGGCCCGGCTGGAGACCGTCGCCGAGACGGCCTCCCAGCTGCTCGACGCCGTCGCCTGGTGGGTCTCCTACGTGCCGCCGGGCGCGACGACGATGCACACGGCGGGCTACGGCGTCCGCCGGATGACCCGCGGTCCCGGCAGCGTCCGCGCGCAGGTCCAGCGTGCGATGAACGAGGCCCCCGACGCCGTCTTCGACCTGCAGGCCTACCCGCTGACGGCGCTGGCGATCCGCGGCGGCAGCTTCGGCCTGCGCACGGGCGTGCCCGGCAACGACCCGGCGGAGGAGGCCGTCCTCGCCGTCGGCGGCTACCGCGCGATGGTCGCCGCGGGCGGCGCGAACGCCGCCGGCGGCTGGCTGCTGGAGCTCTTCGCCGACGACGCCACGCTCTCCCTCGCCGGTGTCGGCCCGACGCTGCGCGCGCTCGTCGCCGTCGCCCTCTCGGGCCCCCCGAGCGCGCCGTGAGTCACCGCGGGGACTGACGCTGCGTCAACCTCGGCCCTTGCGACGTTGACCGGCATGCCATGACTCGATCATGCTTGTGCATCCAGCAACGGACTCGGGGGAGTTGACACAACATGACCATCTCGTCCTCGTCGGAGGCGAGCCCGACAGCGGCGGCCGGCGGCGCGGCCGGCGACCAGGCCGGGGGTGGCGCCGCCACACCCGTTCCGGGCTGGGTCGAGGAGCAGGCCGGTCCCGGCGGAGGCCAGGCCACCCGGCATCTGCAGGCCGCGGCGCACCTGAGCCGGCCGTTCCGGCGCGCCGTCATCGCCGAACTCGTCGAGGAACGCCACCGCGTGCCGGCCCCCGCGCCCGGCACCGACATCGGCGCTGTGCTGGCCGAATGCCTGCGCGCCCGGCGCCACCACCTGTGGACCGCCCTGGCCTGCTTCGTCGTCCTGCTCGTCGGACTCGCCTTCGACGCCGTGGGCACCGCCTTCGCGCTCGGCGCGCTCCTCCAGGTGCTGCTCTGGGGCTTCGGGTCGCGCGCGGTCACCTGGGCGGTGGTGCGGCTGGAACCCCGCCTCGACACGCCCTGGCTGCGCGAGCGGGTGCGCCGCACCGTCCTCGCCGTGTTCTGGGCGCTGTACGCGGTGGAGCTCGTGTTCGGCGTCGCGATCCTGACCAAGCTCGCCCAGTCCGACACAGCCGGCTACGACGGGTACGACGGCTACGGCGGGTACGCGGTCACCCCGCAGCCGAGCGTGGGCGGCTCGCTGGCCGTGCCGGTCCTGCTGGTCGTGGTCTGGCTGCTGATCGGCGCCGTCTCCCGCTACCTGCAGCTGGGACGCCTCGCCGAGATCGGCGACCCGCGCTCCGCCGAGCCGCCGTACCAGCCGCCGGCGGGGCTGCGCCCCGTCTTCGAGCGGCTGCGCTCCGGTGCGCTCGAGGCGGAGACCGTCTTCGGCGCCTTCCAGCCCTTCGTCGGCTCGGGGGTCCTGTACGACGACTGGACCCTGCACACCGAGCTGCGCCCGGCGGAGGCCGGCGTCACCGCCACGCCGCTGACCGTCGCCGAGGCGCACGAGACGATCACGTCCTGGCTGCGCGGCCTCTCGTTCGGCGCCGACTACCCGGGCGACGCGCTGCACGCGCTGACCGTCCGCGACCGCGTCTTCCGCTCCGGCCTGCGGGTCGAGAGGTCGGAGGCCTGGCACGGCTCGCTCTCCCCGGTCGGCCCCGACGGTCGGCGCGGCCTCGCCCCGGACGCGGTCCGCGTGCTCGACGGGGCGGCGCACCCGCGGCTGCGCCACTACGTCGAGGCGCGCGCCGAGCTCTGGGGCGGGCAGGTGATCGTCTCCACCTTCGTCCGGGTGACGCTCCAGGGACAGCAGCTCTACCTGGAGGGCCTGCAGTACGTCCTGCCCCCGGTGGCGGAGCGCTACCGCGCCGTGGACCAGGCGCTGCGTCCGGACGGCCTGGACCTGCTGCGCTGCCTGTGGCAGGCGTCCACCCACCTCGGCCGCGACCTCGCCGACAACACACTGGAGGTCTGGTCGGCGCTGGGCTCCGCACTGCGCGGCCGCTGGAAGGAGCGCTGGCGCGACCGCATGCTCGCGCACGACCGCAAGGTCGATCAGTCCCCCCGGGTGAGCGTGCGCGAGCTGGGCGCGGACAGCCACTACGAGGTGCTCTTCCAGCATCTCGACGCGAAGCGCGTCTGGTCGGCGGTGGCGGAGCGGACGCAGGCGGCGCTGCTGTTCGTGCTGAAGCAGCACGGTTACAGCACTGAGCAGTTCGAGGCGGTCGTGCAGAACATCCACATCAACAACGGTGTCCAGAACTACAACAGCACCGTCTCGGGCGCGCAGGCCGCGGGCCGCGGCGCGCGGGCGAGCACGCATCCGACGGTGCCGCAGGCACGGATGGGAACGAACTGAGATGGCGTCTCCCGAGTACCGCAACGAGTCGGGGATCCAGAACATCAACAGCACGGTCAGCGGCGCGCAGGCCGTCGGCACGGGCGCGGTCGCGTCCGTGGGAACCCCGCCCGAGGCCAACGCGCTCGCCGAGGCGGTGGGGGTGCTGCTGCGTCAGCTGCCCGCACTGGGCCTGGACACGGAGACGGCGGAGGACGCGGAGGCGCACCTGGAGGACCTCCACGCGGAGGCGACCGCGGCGGAGCCGAGCCCCGGCCGGGTGCGGCGGGCGTTGAGCGGCCTGAAGGGCGTTCTGGCCGGAGTGGCCGCAGCGGCGGGCGCCCTGACGGCGGTGGAGAAGGCTGCGGAGCCGCTCCTCAGGCTCCTCGGCTAGTTCCCCGCGCCCCTAGGTGGTGCAGCTGCCTGCGGGAGCATCCGTGACCGGTCGCGCCCGGGCGGCGGAGCGGCATATCGGTGGAGCCCCGCGCCCCTAGCGTGCTGCAAGGTCCCTCAGAGGACCCGCTCGGCTCCGGTGTAAAGGTTCGCGCTGCGGCCACGCAAAAAGCCGACCAGCGTCATGCCGGCCTCGTCCGCCAGGTCCACCGCGAGAGCGGACGGCGCGGAGACCGCCGCGAGCAGGGGGATGCCGGCCATCGCCGCCTTCTGGACGAGCTCGAAGGACGCGCGGCTGCTGACCATCAGCAGGTGGCTGCGGAGCGGCAGCAGGTCCTCCCGCAGTGCCCAGCCGATGACCTTGTCGACCGCGTTGTGGCGGCCGACGTCCTCGCGGACGCAGAGCAGGCGGCCGTCGGCGGCGAAGAGGCCCGCCGCGTGGAGGCCGCCGGTGGCGTCGAAGGCGCGTTGCGCGGCGCGGAGCGCGTCGGGGAGGGAGAAGAGGAGCTCGTCGGTGACCGTGAGCGGGTCGTCGGAGAGGTCGGCGGGAAGCCGCTTGCGGACGGCGTCGACCGTCTCCGCGCCGCACAGGCCGCACGCGCTGCTGGTCAGCAGCGAGCGGTACGCGGAGACCGGGACGGTCTCGGGGCGGGCGACGCGGGCGTCGACGACGTTGTAGGTGTTGATCCCCTCGGCGTTGGTGCCCGCGCAGTAGCGCAACGCGGGGACGTCGTCCGCGGTAGCGGCTATGCCCTCGGCGACGAGGTAGCCGGCGACGAGGTCGAAGTCGTGGCCGGGGGTGCGCATGGTGACGGTGAGCGCGCGGCCACCGACGCGGATCTCCAGGGGCTCTTCGGCGGCCAGCGCGTCGGGGCGTGCGTCGCGGCGTCCGTCGCGCAGACGGGTCACGCGGCGGCGTTCGGTCACCCGGCCCATGGCCCGGCCTCCTTCGTTCGGCTCTGCCGCCATTCGGCTCAGCTGCGACCCACCGTACTTCGGCGGCCCCACTCCTGTTGTCATAGCGCCATTCACATGGTGTGATTTCGCATATGGATATGCACAACGTCGTCATCGGCAAGGCCAACGTGGGCCCGGCCGACGTCATCGCGGTCGCGCGCGGCAACGCCAAGGTGGAGCTCTCCGGGGACGCGCTGGCCGAGATGGCCGCGTCTCGCGCGCGGATCGACGCGCTCGCCGCCGAGCCGCGCCCGGTCTACGGGGTGTCCACCGGCTTCGGCGCCCTGGCCGTCCGTCACATCAGCCCGGAGCTGCGCGCGCAGCTGCAGCGCTCGCTGGTCCGCTCGCACGCGGCCGGCATGGGCCCGCAGGTCGAGCGCGAGGTCACCCGCGCGCTGATGCTGCTGCGTCTGAAGACCCTCGCCTCCGGCCGTACCGGCGTGCGCCCGGTCGTCGCCGAGACGATGGCGGCGATCCTCAACGCCGACATCACCCCGGTGGTGCACGAGTTCGGCTCGCTCGGCTGCTCCGGCGACCTCGCGCCGCTCTCCCACTGCGCGCTGACGCTGATGGGCGAGGGCCTCGCCTACGGCCCGGACGGCACCGTCCGCGACGCGGGCGAGCTGCTGGCCGAGGCCGGCATCGCGCCGATCGAGCTCGCCGAGAAGGAGGGCCTGGCCCTCATCAACGGCACCGACGGCATGCTCGGCATGCTGGTGATGGCGATCGCCGACCTCGGCCGGCTCTTCACCGTCGCCGACATCACCGCCGCCATGTCGCTGGAGGCGCTGCTCGGCACCGAGCGCGTGCTGCTGCCCGAGCTGCACGCCATCCGGCCGCACCCGGGCCAGGCCGCCTCCGCCGGCAACATGCTGAAGGTGCTGGAGGGATCCCGCCTCACCGGCCACCACCAGGACGACGCGCCGCGCGTCCAGGACGCCTACTCGATCCGCTGCGCCCCGCAGGTCGCCGGCGCGGGCCGGGACACCCTGACCCACGCCCAGCTGGTCGCCGACCGCGAGCTCGCCGCCGCCGTCGACAACCCGGTGGTGCTGCCCGACGGCCGCGTCGAGTCGAACGGCAACTTCCACGGCGCGCCCGTCGCCTACGTGCTCGACTTCCTCGCCGTCGCCGCGGCCGATCTCGGCTCGATCGCCGAGCGCCGCACCGACCGGCTGCTGGACAAGAACCGCTCGCACGGCCTGCCGCCGTTCCTGGCGGACGACCCGGGCGTCGACTCCGGCCTCATGATCGCCCAGTACACGCAGGCCGCGCTGGTCAGCGAGAACAAGCGGCTGGCCGTTCCGGCCTCGGTCGACTCCATCCCGTCCTCGGCGATGCAGGAAGATCACGTCTCCATGGGCTGGTCCGCCGCGCGCAAGCTGCGCCAGGCCGTCGACAACCTGGCCCGCGTGCTCGCCGTCGAGCTGGTCGCCTCGGCCCGCGCACTGGAGATCCGCAGCTACAGCCACACCGGCGAGGACGCCAGCCCGCTCGCCCCGGCCACGGCCGCCGCCGTCGCCGCGGCGCGCGAGGCGGGCGTCGGCGGTCCGGGCTCGGACCGCTTCCTCGCCCCCGACCTGGAGGCCGCGTACGCGTTCGTGCGCAGCGGCGGCCTGGTCGCCGCGGTCGAGACGGTCACCGGCCCGCTGGCCTGACCGCTCACCCGAACGGTCACCCGATCGACCTCGGCACGACAGTTCTGGTTCCCGTTCCGGCAGGCGAGAAGGGACTTGCCGACTCTGCATGCGGTCATGCAGAGTCGGCACCTACTGAATCGCCCGCCCGCCCGCTGGAGGCGCACATGAGCGTGACACCGCCCCAGCCGATGACACAGTCGGTGGAGGCCCCGCAGAGCAGCGGGCCCTCCAGCAGGCTGCTCCGGCTCTTCGAGGGCTACCGGCTGACGCCGACTCAGCGCCGGATCGCGCACTGCCTGGTGCGCAACGCCGCCGAGGCGCCCTTTCTGTCCAGCGTCGAGGTGGCCGAGCTGGCCGGCGTGAGCCAGCCCTCGGTCACCCGTTTCGCCGTCGCGCTCGGCTTCGACGGCTACCCGGCACTGCGGCGCCGGCTGCGCGAGCTGGGCCTGGCCGAGCCGGGCGGCGAGTCCGGCGGGCGCGCCGGCGGCGTGCGCGAGACGGCGGGGGAGATCGTCCGCAACGAGCAGCAGCAGGCGGTGCTGAGCGAGATCGCCAACCTGCAGCACCTGGCCGCGGTGCTGGCCGATCCCGAGCCGGTGCTGCAGGCGGCCAGGGTGCTGGCCGCGTCGCAGCCGCTGATCGTCCTCGGCCTGCGCGCCGCCTCCGCCCAGGCGAACGGCTTCGCCTACTTCGCCGCCAAGGTCCACCCGGACGTGCGGCTGCTGGACGAGGGCGGTTCGCTGCTGCTCGACCGCATCGAGCAGGCCCGCGTCGCGGGCGCGACGGCGCTGATCTGCTTCGCGCTGCCGCGCTACCCGCGCGAGCTGCTCGACGCGCTGAACGCGGCCAAGGCCGCCGGGCTCACCGTCGTCACCGTCGCCGACAGCGCGTTCGCGCCGGTGTCCTCGGTCTCCGACCTGCTGCTCCCCGCGGCGGTCGGGTCCAGCCTGGTCTTCGACACCGCCTGCGCGCCGATGATGCTGGGCCGCGTCCTGCTCCAGGCCATGTGCGACGAACTGCCGGGCTCGGTGCTGCGGCTGGAGGAGTTCGAGCAGCAGGCGGCGACGCGCGGGCTCTTCTTGGGATGACGCAGCTTGGGATGACGGAGCTTGGGATGAAGCGGTTCGGGATGACGCGGCTCGGGATCAGTGAGCCCGGGTGCCGGGGATGACCGGGGCCGGGACGGCTCAGCCGGGAGCCGGTCGGGAGCTCCGCTCGGTCGAGGAGATCGCCGCCCTCACGGGCGGGGACACGCTGGTGCTCTGGGCTGCGCAGGGCCTGGAGCGTGGTGGCCGGGCCTGGGCCGGCGAGGACGCGGTGATCTCCGCCGCGCCGGCGATCTCGACGCGGGACCGCGCCGCCGTCTGGGCCCGCTCGCCGCAGGCCGCGGCCGCGCTCGCCCGCGAGGTGCTGCCGCAACTGCCGCGCAGCTTCCGTCCGTTCGGTGACCGGCCGGTGATCGAGGCGGTCGCCGCGGCGGTCCCCGGTCTGGAGGTCGTCGGCCGCTTCGGCTGGATGGACGCGCGCGAGACGGCGCCGCCGGAGGCCCCGGCGGAGTGGCTCACCGACGTGGACGCGGAGGCGGTCAGCGGCATCCTCGACCGCGCCTACCCCATCTCCTACGCCCGCCCGGGCGTCACCGGCGTCACCCACTGGGCCGGCATCCGCGACGACGCGGGCCGGCTCCTCGCCGTCGGCGCCCTGGCCTGGCCCTCCCCGCAGGTCAGCCTGCTCAGCGGCATCGCCGTCGACCCGTCCGCCCGAGGCAAGGGCCTGGCCCTCCCCCTCTGCGCCACCCTCGCCCACGCGGCCCTCGCCACCCACGACGCGGTGGCCCTGATGGTCGAGGACGCCAACACCTCCGCGCGCCGCGTCTACGAGCGCCTCGGCCTCCACCACCGCCCGGTCGCGGCGGCGGCCTTCGCGTAGCGAACTTCCCCCCTGCACACCCCAAGACTTTTCTCATGCGGCGGCGTTATCGTCCGGCCATGCGTGGGACCTATGCGCGCGCCCGGGTTGTCGTGATACGGGGCACCGTGGCGCGGACAGTGATGTGGATCGGGGCGGTCGGGGCCGTGGCGGGGTTGCTGATACCCGCTCTGACCGGGCTCGGGCGTGGGGCGTTGATCGGTGCCGGGCTGTTCGTGGTCGGCCTCGTGGCCGGGGTGCTGCAGCGGCGGCGGTGGTTCGCCCGGCGGGCGGTGGCGGCCGGGAAGGCGGCGTTCGCGGTGACGCTGGAGCCGCCGCACGAGACGCGGCAGCGGCTCGCGCGCGGGCACGCGCTGTGGCTGCTGGTCGGCATCAGCGTGACCGCCGCGCTCGGCGTCGTCGCCGGGCCCGCCGCCGGGCTCGGGGTGCTGGGCTGCGGTGTCGGACTGCAGCTCTCGGTCCTGCTGCTCGCGCGCTGGGAGCGCCGCGAGGAGAAGCTGCTGTGGGCGCGCACCGACGACGGACGGCTGCTCGGGCGTCGGGGTACGGTGGGGGAGTTCGTGACCACCGGGCCGTCGGCGGGGAATGTGAAGGCCGTCGTTCACGGCTGACACCGGCCGCGACTGCTGCACTAGAGTCCCCTGGGCTGTCGGCGCCCGTGTGGTCGGGCGCCGGGGACGGGGGACGCAGTGGTGAAGGACCGTGACATCGACCCGGAGGCGGACGCACGCGCCTGGCGCGAGGCGGACCTGCCCGAGCTGACGCCGGAGCAGGAACAGGCGCTGAAGCTCGCCGGCTTCGAGACGAAGAAGCTGCGGCACCTGGCGGCCGGGGGCCGTTACGGGCGCTCCCTCGCCATCAGCGTGCTGATCTGCTTCACCGACGCCTACCCGCAGGCCGCCGCCGTTCAGGACATCGCCCGCGCGGGCGAGGCGAACCGGATGATCACCTCACGCAGCGCCGACGAGTTCGAGGCCGTGCTCCAACTGCGCGGCCTGCACAGCAGACGCGGTCCCGGGGGCGACCCGAAGGTACGGAAGGCGAAGGCCCGCCTGACCGCGACGCCCGCCACCGGCGTGCGCTGGTGGTCCGCCTGGGTCCTGGTCGTTGTCCCCACCCTCCTGCTCACCAGCGGCCTGGCCGCGATGGACGTCGGCGTCGGCGTGGTCTTCGGCATCATCTGGCTGATCATCGGCTGGGTCCTGGTGGTGCGTCGGCTGGCTTACCGGCGTGCACCCACCGGCCACCTGGTCGGACAGCTCTACGTGATGGCGTCGATCTGCTTCGTCGTGGCGGGGATGGGCGCCTCCAACGCGGCCCTGCTCGCTCTGGGACAGCAAGGCGTCGGCAGCGTGGACTCGCAGTCGGAGGGGGTCGGGGGCCACGGCACGCACTACTTCCAGTGCACGGTGCGGCAGCCGGACGGCGCCTACGTCGACCTGCGGTCGACCGGCGCCTGTCCGGGTCCGGTCGGCACGCCGGTGACGATCGTCTACGTTTCCGGCGGGCAGGTCCTGCGTCCGGCGCTCGGCACCGCGAGCTCGCTCATGCCGTGGGCGGGTCTGTGGGGCCTCGGCACCCTCGGCGGCTGTGGCCTGCTCGCGGGCGCGGCGGTGCGCGGCCGCCGCGGCTGACCGGCCCGGCCGGTCAGCGCAGCTCGCCCTCGTCGGGCGCGATGCGGACCGAGGCCGCCACGCGTCCCTGGGCCGACTCGAACGCGGCCGTCAGCTCGGCTGCCCAGACGTGCTCGACGAGCAGCAGCAGCGCCGACTCGTCCGGGCTCAGCAGCTCCTCCGCCTCGGCGGCGTCCTCGTCCGTGATCAGCCCGGACTCCCCTGGGCGCGTGGTGAGCGCGCCCTTTCTGTCGCGGCGCAGCTCCCGCACGTCCAGCAGCCGGACCCCGCCGTCGCGGCGCAGGCGCTCCAGCGGCTCCAGGACGGTCGCGGTACTCCCGTCGCCGGGGAAGGCGAGTACCAGGAACTCCACTGGGCCCACGAGGTCTCCTCTCGGTCGTCCGTGTCGTGAAAGCATAGGTGCCGAATGCTAAGAAATAGGACATAAGCGAAACCTGGCCGCCGGGCTCTGGTGGAGCCCTGAATGAACGGCTACATTCAGACTCGTCAATGGTGAATGAATCTATCCAGGTCACCGAAGAGAGGATGGGAACCATGGCGCAGCAGCAGAGCGGCCCGCGCACGGTCCGTGCCGCACGTGGCACGCAGCTGAGCACCCTGGGCTGGCAGCAGGAGGCCGCCCTGCGGATGCTGAACAACAACCTCGATCCGGAGGTCGCGGAGCACCCGGAGAAGCTGGTCGTCTACGGCGGCACGGGCAAGGCGGCGCGTGACTGGCGCTCGTACGACGCGATGGTGCGCACCCTGCAGACGCTGAAGCAGGACGAGACCATGCTGGTCCAGTCCGGGCGTCCGGTCGGTGTGATGCAGACCCACGAGTGGGCGCCGCGGGTGCTGATCGCGAACTCGAACCTGGTGGGCGACTGGGCCAACTGGGAGGAGTTCCGCCGGCTGGAGTCCCTGGGTCTCACCATGTACGGGCAGATGACGGCCGGTTCGTGGATCTACATCGGCACCCAGGGCATCCTCCAGGGCACCTACGAGACCTTCGCCGCGGTCGCGGCCAAGCGTTTCAACGGGACCCTGGCCGGGACGATCACGCTCACCGCCGGCCTGGGCGGCATGGGCGGCGCCCAGCCGCTCGCGGTCACGATGAACGACGGCGTCGCGATCTGCATCGACTGCGACCCCTCCCGCATCGCCCGCCGCATCGAGCACCGCTACCTCGATGTCGAGGCGAAGGACCTCAAGCACGCGCTGGACCTGGCGGTCGAGGCCCGCGACGCGCGCAAGCCGCTCTCGATCGGCCTGCTCGGCAACGCGGCCGAGATCGTCCCGGCGCTGCTGGCGATGGACGCGCCGATCGACATCGTCACCGACCAGACGTCCGCGCACGACCCGCTGGCCTACCTGCCGGTCGGTGTCGCCTTCGACGACATGGCCTCCTACGCGGCCGAGAAGCCGGAGGAGTTCACGCAGCGCTCGCGCGAGGCGATGGCCAAGCACGTCGAGGCCATGGTCGGGTTCATGGACAAGGGCGCCGAGGTCTTCGACTACGGCAACTCGATCCGCGGTGAGGCGCAGCTGGCGGGCTACTCCCGGGCGTTCGACTTCCCCGGCTTCGTCCCGGCCTACATCCGTCCGCTGTTCTGCGAGGGCAAGGGCCCGTTCCGGTGGGCGGCGCTGTCGGGCGACCCGCGGGACATCGCCAAGACCGACCAGGCCATCCTCGACCTGTTCCCGGAGAACGAGTCGCTGCACCGCTGGATCAAGATGGCGCAGGAGCGGGTCCACTTCCAGGGCCTGCCGGCGCGGATCTGCTGGCTGGGTTACGGCGAGCGGGACAAGGCCGGTGAGCGGTTCAACGACATGGTCGCCTCCGGTGAGCTGTCCGCGCCGATCGTGATCGGCCGCGACCACCTCGACTGCGGCTCCGTCGCCTCCCCCTACCGCGAGACCGAGGCGATGCTGGACGGCTCGGACGCGATCGCGGACTGGCCGCTGCTCAACGCCATGGTCAACGTCGCCTCGGGTGCGTCGTGGGTGTCCATCCACCACGGTGGTGGCGTCGGCATCGGCCGTTCGATCCACGCGGGTCAAGTGACGGTCGCCGACGGCACCAAGCTGGCGGGCGAGAAGATCCGCCGGGTGCTGACCAACGACCCGGGCATGGGCGTCATCCGCCACGTCGACGCCGGCTACGACCACGCGGTCGATGTCGCCGACGACCTGAACGTCCGCATCCCGATGCGTGAGGGTGAGTGACCGTCACATGACTGAGGCTTACGAGGAGGAGCTCGGCGACGCCGCGGACGGCTATCGCCGGATGTGGCGCGAGCTCCTCCCCGTCGGCCGCTTCCAGGAGACCGGCGGCTACCGCCGGTTCGCCTGGACCAGCGCCGACGCCGAGTGCCGGGCCTGGTTCGCGGAGCAGGCCGCCGCGCGCGGGCTGACCTACGAGCTGGATCGCAACGGCAACCAGTGGGCCTGGTACGGGGACCCAGAGGCCGGCGACGCCGTCGTCATCGGCTCCCACCTGGACTCCGTCCCGGACGGCGGCGCCTACGACGGCCCGCTGGGCGTGGTCTCCTCGTTCGCCGCGCTCGACGCCGTGCTCGCGCGCGGCGGCCGGCCGACGCGTCCGGTCGCGATCACCAACTTCGTCGACGAGGAGGGCGCGCGATTCGGTGTCGCCTGCGTCGGCTCGCGGCTCACCGCAGGGGTGCTGACGCAGGACCAGGCATTCCGGCTGCGCGACGCGGACGGCGTCTGGCTGCCCGACGCGATGGCCGCCGCCGGGCAGGACCCGTCCGCGATCGGCAAGGACGAGGCGCGGCTGGCCCGCGTCGGTGCCTACGTCGAGCTCCATGTCGAGCAGGGCCGCTTCCTGGACGCGACCCCGCACCCGGTCGGTGTCGCCTCGGCGATCTGGCCGCACGGCCGCTGGCGCTTCGACTTCCACGGCGAGGCCAACCACGCCGGTACGACGCGGTTGGAGGACCGCCGCGACCCGATGCTCACCTACGCCAACACCGTGCTCGCGGCCCGCAAGAAGGCGCGGCTGGCCGGTGCGCTGGCCACCTTCGGCAAGGTCAGCGTGGAGCCCAACGGCACCAACGCGATCGCCTCGCTGGTGCGTGGCTGGCTCGACTCGCGCGCCGCGGACGAGGCGACGCTGACGGCGCTGGTCGACGAGATCACCACCGCCGCGACCGAGCGCGCCGAGCGGGACGGCGTGCGCGCGGAGATCGTGCGCGAGTCCTACACGCCCGTCGTCGACTTCGACGACGCGCTGCGCGACCGGCTGGTCTCCATCCTCGGCCCGGGCACCCCCGTCCTGCCGACCGGCGCGGGTCACGACGCGGGAATCCTCTCCGGGGTCATCCCGACTGCGATGCTGTTCGTGCGGAACCCGACCGGCGTCTCCCACTCGCCGGCGGAGTCGGCCACCGAGCCCGACTGCCTCGCCGGAGTCGCCGCGCTGGCCAAGGTGCTCGAGGAGATGACCTGCCGATGACGACCTTCTGGGCTCCGCACGCGTGGCTGCGCCGCGAGGGCGGCTCGCTGACCGCCGTCGAGGACGACGTGCGGATCGACGTCGACGCGACCGGGCGGATCAGTGCGATCACCCCCGACAGCGGCCCGGCGCCCGAGGGCGCGACCGTGCTGACCGGGCTGACCCTGCCCGGCCTGGCCAACGCCCATTCCCACGCCTTCCACCGCGCCCTGCGCGGTGCGGTGCAGGTCGGCAGCGGCACGTTCTGGACCTGGCGGGACACCATGTACCGGGCGGCCGACGCGCTCGACCCGGACAACTACCTGGCGCTCGCCACCGTGGTCTACGCCGAGATGGCCCTCGCGGGTGTCACCTCGGTCGGCGAGTTCCACTACGTCCACCACCAACCGGGCGGCGCCCCCTACGCCGACCCGAACGCGATGGGCGAGGCACTGATCGAGGCGGCGGCCCGCGCCGGCATCCGGATCACCCTGCTGGACGCCTGCTACCTCTCCAGCGGCTTCGGTGAGGCCCCGAACCGGCATCAGACCCGTTTCAGCGACGGGACGGCCGAGGCCTGGGCAGCGCGCGTCTCGCTGTTGAAGGACCGCGACCACGCGAAGATCGGTGCGGCGATCCACAGCGTCCGGGCGGTCCCGGAGGAGGAGCTCGGCACCGTCGCCGCCTGGGCGAAGGAGCGGCAGGCGCCGCTCCACGTGCACCTGTCGGAGCAGGTCGCCGAGAACGAGCACTGCCTGGCGGCCCACGGCGTCACCCCCACGCAGCTGCTGGCCCGCCACGGTGTCCTCGGCCCGCGGACCTCGGCGGTCCACGCGACGCACCTGTCCGAGGAGGACATGCGGGTGCTGACCGACACCTCCACGGTCATCTGCATGTGCCCGACGACGGAACGCGACCTCGCCGACGGCATCGGCCCCGCCCGCCAGCTGGCCGGCGGCGGCTGCCCGATCTCGCTCGGCTCCGACAGCCACGCGGTCATCGACCTCTTCGAGGAGGCCCGCGCCCTCGAGCTGAACGAGCGTCTGGCGACGCAGCGCCGCGGCCACTGGACCGCGGCCGCGCTGCTGCGCGCCGCGACGGAGGACGGCCACGCCTCCCTCGGCTGGACCGAGTCCGGCCGCCTGGAGCGCGGAGCGCTCGCGGATTTCTGCACGGTCGCGTTGGACACGCCCCGGACGGCGGGGCAGTCGCCCCGCCTCGGCGCGGAGACCGCGGTCTTCGCCGCGACGTCCGCGGACGTCCGCGACGTCGTCGTCGGCGGACGGATCGTCGTGCGGGACGGCGTCCACCTCTCAGTCCCGGAGACGGGGCGGACTTTGAACGAAGCGATCGCTGCACTCCGCTAGGAGTTGCACCGCCTAGGGGCGCGGGGAACTGCGTGACAAGCCACCCAGGGTGGTGAGTCCCCGAACGAGCAGGGCCATCGGCACAGGGTGGTTGCTCGCGCAGTTCCTCGCGCCCCTGGGGCCCCATCCGAAGGAGTGACATGACCACCCTGATCACCAATATCGGTTCCCTGCTCACCAACGACCCCGAGCTGGGCACCCTGACCGACGCTGCGATCGTGCTCGACGGTGACCAGGTGGCCTGGGTCGGTGCGGCCGCTGCCGCGCCCGACGCGGACGAGCGTGTCGACGCGGAAGCGCGGGCCGTCATTCCTGGGTTCGTCGACTCGCACTCGCACATGGTCTTCGGGGGCGACCGCACCGCCGAGTTCAACGCGCGGATGTCCGGGAAGCCGTACACCGCGGGTGGGATCCGGACCACCGTCGCGGCGACCCGGGCGTCGAGCGACGAGGCGCTCGAACGCAATCTGCGCCGTTTCATCGGCGAGATGCTGCGTCAGGGGACGACCACCGTCGAGGTGAAGTCCGGCTACGGGCTGACCGTCGAGGACGAGGCCCGTGCGCTGCGGATCGCCGCCGCGCACACGCCGGAGACCACCTACCTCGGCGCGCACGTGGTCGCGCCCGAGTTCGCGGACGACCCGGCCGCGTACGTGGACCTGGTGACGGGGCCGATGCTCGACGCCTGCGCGCCCTACGCGCGCTACGTGGACGTGTTCTGCGAGCGCGGGGCCTTCGACGGGGACCAGGCGCGGGCGGTCCTCACCGCCGGTGCGGCCCGTGGGCTGACGCCGCGCGTGCACGCGAACCAGCTGACGGAGGGGCCGGGTGTGCAGCTCGCGGTGGAGCTGGGCGCGGCGAGCGCGGACCACTGCACACACCTGTCCGACGCGGACGTGAAGGCGCTCGCCGACGCGCACGCGACGACCGTCGCCACCCTGTTGCCGGGCGCGGAGTTCTCCACCCGCGCGGTCTACCCGGACGCGCGCCGGCTGATCGACGCCGGGGCGACCGTCGCGCTGTCGACGGACTGCAACCCCGGGTCGAGCTTCACCAGCTCCATGCCGTTCTGCATCGCCGTCGCGGTGCGCGACATGGGGATGACGCCGGACGAGGCCGTGGTCGCGGCCACCCTCGGCGGCGCCCGAGCCCTGCGGCGCACCGACGTCGGGCATCTCGCGGTCGGCGCGCGCGCGGACCTCGTGCTGCTGGACGCGCCCTCGCACGTGCACCTGGCCTACCGGCCGGGTGTTCCGCTGGTCAGCGCCGTCTGGCAGGGGGGCGCGCGGGTCTGCTGACGCGCCGGGCCTGTCGCCTGCGCACCACGACGCTCCCACTGCTCACTGAGAAGGTCGCTGCACGAGGGTTCCCCCTGCCGTGTCCCTGTCGTACCGTCAGCGACTATCTGACGACTCGTCAGTAAGGTGCGGCCGGAGGAGGGCGCAGTGGGCAGCAGGGTCACAACAAGGGCCGCCGTGGGGCTCGTCGTCGCGGGGATGGCGACGGCGGCGGCCGTCGTACCGGCACAGGCGACGACGGTGCCGGTCAACTACAACTGTCAGACACCGATCGGCGCGAAGAGCGCGGTCTCGCAAGTGGAGATCACCGCCTCGCCGAGCGGCTCGCACTACGCGGTGACCGTCACCTTCACCAACGGCGTCTCGTCCAGCCCCGTCGCGTTGGGGGCGGGCTCGATGGTGCCGAGCGTGGTGGTGGCGGTGGGCGGCGCCGACAGCGGCAGCTTCACGGCCACCGGACCCGCCAACGCGCAGACGATCCCGGCGAACACGCCGATCCGGATCGGCAGCATGACCGGGACCTACGACCCGCACCACAACGGCTCGGTGACGCTGACGCCGTCCACGCTGACCATCAAGGCGCTGGGCACCACGACCACCTGCACGCCCAGCGGCTCGGTCTCGCCGGCTTTGACGCTGACCGTCAGCAACGCCTCCGGCTCGGGCGGCGGCTCCGGCTCCGGAGGTTCGAGCTCAGGCGGTTCCAGTTCCGGCGGCTCCGGCTCCGGCGGGTCGAGCACCGGCGGCTCCAGCTCGGGCGGGTCGAGCACGGGAGGGTCCAGCACCGGCGGGTCGAGCACCGGTGGCGGCACGCTACCGCAGACCGGGCCGGCCGACGACGCCGCCGCGTTCGGGCTGTTCGGCGGGACCGTGCTGCTCGCGGGCGTGGCCGGCGCGTTCTGGCTCACCCGGCGCAGCCGCAACGGGCGCGTCAATGCACGCATGTGAACGTGCGGAGCGCGACAGGGCCGGGTGGTGGCCGGCCCGCCTGTTCGCGTTCCTGGTGACGGCGGCGGCGCTGCTCGCGGTCACCGCCCCCGCGCATGCCGTCGGCGGCGGGGGTTGGGCCGTGTTCCCGACCCCGCCCGCCGGCACGCAGACGCCCGGCCCGGCCGACCGGCAGTACTTCTACCTCGAATCCGCCCCCGGCCGGACCCTCACTGACCACGTCTCCGTCGTCAACCTCGGTGCTCGGCCGGAGACCTTCCGCCTGCACGCCACCGACCCCTGGGTGAAGCTGAGCAGCACCGGCCTGACCGTGCCGCCGCACACCCGCGCGGACGTCCCGTTCTCCCTGGCCATCCCCACGACCGCCGAGCCCGGCGACCACCAGGGCTCGATCGTGGCCGAGGACGCCGGCTCGCGACCGGTCGGCGTCCGCATCTACCTGCACGTCACCGGGCAGCCGGTGCCCGCGTTCAGCGTGGACGACGTCTCCGTCCGCCGCAGCGTCCCGGCCGTGCCGGGGCTGGGCACGAACCGCGCCACGCTGCAGTACACCCTGACGAACCACGGCAACGTGACCCTGCACCCGAGCGTGGAGGTCACCGAGACCGGCTGGTTCGGTTCTGTCTATCACCGGCCGCTGTCAAGCGCCGGGATCGAGCTGCCGCCGGGCCGCTCGGTGCGGCTGAACCTGGCGCTGCCCGGGCCGCCGCTCCTCGACGACGTCGCCGTCACCGTGAAGGCGTCCGACGGGGCGACCGGGGCGCAGGGGCAGACCGGCTACCTGGCGATCCCGTGGCTGGTGCTCGTGTTCGTGGTGCTGTTGCTCGCCGTCCTCGGGGTGTGGCTGTGGCTGCGGTCCAAGCGCAGCCATGTCCACCGGGCGGGATGGTGGCGCAGCCGGGAAAGTGTGGGAGTCGCGGCGTGAGGTGCTGTACGAGGCTGCTGGATCTTCGTCCGCTGCGCGTCCTGGTGGCCGCGCTGCTGCTCGCGCTGGCGCTGCCGGCGGCGCTGCCCGCCGCGTCCGCGCACGCGGCGAGCGGGCCCGTCGTCGTGCCGCTGCCCGCGTCGGCCAAACCGGGTGACACGACCGCCGTGAGCGGCTCCGGCTGGCCCGCCTCGGCGCTGCTGACGGTGCTGCTCTGCGGGCAGAACGCCGTCGCCGGGACCGACGACTGCGTCAACGACGCCGGACGGGCCGTCACCACCGATGCGAGCGGCCGGTTCACGCAGGCCCTGAACGTCGAGACGCCACCGCAGCCGTGCCCGTGCGTCATCCATGTCAGCACCGTGCTGGGCGCCCCCGAGAGCGCGGACGCGCCGTTCGAGGTGGTCGGCGCGCCGGTGAAGCCGATCCCGCCGAACGCCGCGGGCAACGGGCAGTTGCACGCGCTCAGCGCCAGCCTGACCGGGGACAGCGGGCTGCTGAACTGGTTCGGCTCGCCCCCCTCCCGGACACTGCGGGTGATCGTCACCGACCTCGGCGCCACCCCGGTCGCCAACCCCGAGTTCCAGATGGGCACCTGGCACTCGGTGCTGGCGCCCGAGTGGAGCGCCGCGCCGTGGCAGGGCGTGATCCAACCGGGGCAGAAGGTGGAGATCGACCTGCCGGTCCAGTTCGGCTCCGGCGCCAGCGGGCGCTGGTCGGTCGCGCTGCGCTACCAGGGGCAGGACTTCGCGAGCGCCTACGAGGACCTGCCGGTGGCCGGGGGCGTCTACGTCTTCTGGACCCTGCTCGGCCTCGTGGTCGCCGTCGGCCTCTACCGGATCGGCATGGCGGTGCTCGACAAGGTCCGCCCGGACGTCGTCGAGCGCCACCGGGAGCGGCGCCGTTCGCGGGTCGGCCGCCACCGCTTCAACCTCGCGCGCACCGGGGAGGAAGCCGCGGCGGCGGACGGAGTGCCACCGGCGTGGTCGGAGGTCGTGTCACCCGACGCGCCGACGCAGGCGTTCCCCCTCGTCCCCGCGCCACCCGCGTACGCACCGACCGTGCGCCCCACCGCGCCGCCCCCCGGGTCGGCGGACACGCTGCCGTGGTTCGCGCCCGGCACGGTCACCGTGACCGCACCATCCCAGGCCGCACCCCTGGTCCGACCACCCCAAGAGGAAAGGCCTACTGACACGTGAACAGCTTTCGGCCGGCCGGGGTCGTGCTGACGGCCCTGCTCGCCGGCTCACTCCTCGCGGTCGCCGCGCCCAGCGCGTCGGCCGCCCAGTCCAGTTTCGCGACCACCTGCAACTCGCCCGTCGGCGCGGTGAAAGGCACCACGGTGGTCGACGTCTCGAGCAACGACGCCAGCCCGAAGGTGGGTGACACGGTCACGCTCACCTGGAAGTTCGTCCAGGCGGCCTCGCAGAACCCGAACATCGTCGACCTGCAGGCGAACACGGTGCAGCCGACCGGCCACGTCTCGCTGGGCGGCGCGCAGACGGGCACCGTGGCGCTCACCGGCCCGCGCCAGAACCCGCCGATCCCGAAGAACTCGCCGATGGTGCTGTCGAACATGACCGGCACCGTGAAGCTCACCGCCGCCGGGGACGTGACGATCACTCCGGCCGACTACAACATCAACGTCAGCACGTTCAACGCGAACACCCCCTGCAAGCCCGACGCGACCGCGCCGGTCGCCCTGACCCTCCACGTCGCGGGCAGCGGCGGCGGCACGACGGGTGGCGGGACCTCCGGCGGGACCGCCTCGGGTGGAACGACCTCCGGCGGGACGACCGGCGGGTCGGGCGGGGGCAGCGGGAGCTTCCCGGGCACGGGGGTGCAGGTCGACTACAACTGCCAGACCCCGATCGGCGCCAAGTCCGCCAGCCCGACGATCACCATCAACGCCAAGGAGCAGAGCGGCAAGTACACCCTCACCGAGACCTTCGCCTCCGGCGTCTCCTCCTCGCCGGTCCAACTCGCCGCCGGGTCCATGGTGCCGAGCACGACGGTCAAGATGACCGGCGCGGACAGCGGGGAGCTGACCCTCACCGGCCCGGCCAACAGCGCCCCGATCCCGGCGAACACGCCCATCAAGCCCAGTGACATGAGCGGTTCCTATGTCCCGGCCCACACGGGTGAGGTGGCGTTCACTCCGGACGTCCTGACCATCAAGGCACTCGGCACGACGACGACCTGCACACCGTCCAACAAGCCGAATGCTTCGCTGAAGCTGCAGGTCACGGCCGGTGGCGGCACCGGCGGGGTCACCGGCTCCACCAGCACCGGGGGCAATACCGGTGGCGGCAGCACCACGACCGGCGGCAGCAGTTCCGGCAGCAGCTCCGGCGGGACTTCCGGCGGGCTGGCCAACACCGGTGGCAATGACGACTCGTTCCGCGCGCTCGGCCTGATCGGGGGCACCGTGCTGCTGCTCGGCGCGGCCGTCTTCGTGTTCACCCCGTGGCGTCGCCTCCGCAAGGAGCGGTAGGAAACGCACGAGGGGCGCCCCGCTCGCGCGGGACGCCCCTCTCGACGCTTCAGTGCGACGACGTCAGTGCACGTCGCCCATCAGCGCGCGGACCTTGCGGCGGTAGAGCACCATCGCCACACCGGCCAGCAGCGCGGCCGTGCCCTGGATGGCGAACGAGGTGGTGCTCAGGAACGCGTCGCCCATGACCTGCTGGAGCACGGCGGCCACGCAGTCGCCCGCGGTGACCGCGAGGAACCAGATGCCCATCATCTGGCTGGCGTACTTCTTCGGCGCCAGCTTGGTGGTGACGGACAGGCCGACGGGGGAGAGCGTCAGCTCGCCGACGGTCTGGACCAGGTAGACCAGGGCCAGCCAGAGCGGGGTGACCAGGACGCCACCGGAGGCGGCGGCCATCGCCAGCATCATCACGCCGAAGGACAGGCCGATCAGGGCCAGGCCGACGCCGAACTTCACGGCCGTGCTGGGGTTCTTGTCGCGGCGGTGCAGCGCCACCCAGAGCCAGGCCATGACCGGCGCCAGCGCCATGATGTAGAGCGGGTTCAGCGACTGGAACCAGGTGCTCGGGAAGTCGAAGCCGAACAGCTTGCTGGCCGTGTTGTTCTGCGCGAACAGGCTCAGCGTCGAACCGGACTGGTCGTAGATCATCCAGAACACGGCCGCGGCCACGAAGAACCAGATGTAGCCGGTGAGCTTGCCGCGCTCGTCCGTGCTCAGGTCCTTGTCCCGACGGATGCGGGCGAAGACCACGATCGGGATGATCAGGCCGACGACGGTCAGGGTCCAGATGACCCAGCCCATCGTGAAGTGGCCGGAGAGCGCGACGGCGCCGAAGAACACCACGGCCAGGGCCAGCCAGAACAGCGCCTTGCGGATGACCGAGACGCGCTCGGCGCGGGACAGCGGCGAGGTGACGACGCTGGACTGCGCGGAGAGGTTGCGGCCGCCGAAGATGTAGTTCGTCAGGCCCAGGGCCATGCCGACGCCGGCGAGGGCGAAGCCGATGTGCCAGTTGACGTTCTGGCCCACGGTACCGATCACCAGCGGCGCGGCGAAGGCGCCCAGGTTGATCCCCATGTAGAAGATCGTGAAGCCGCCGTCCCGGCGCGGGTCGTTCTTGTCCGGGTACAGGTGGCCGACCATCGTCGAGATGTTGGCCTTGAGCAGGCCGGACCCGACGGCGATGAAGCCGAGGCCGACGAAGAAGGAGACCGAGGCGGGAACCGCCAGCAGGAAGTGGCCGATCATGATGATCACGCCACCCACGAGCACGGTCTTGCGCGCGCCCCAGAAACGGTCGGAGATCCATCCGCCGGGCAGGGCGAGCAAGTACACCATCGCGTTGTAAACGCTGTAGATGGCGGCGCCGGTCGCGGCGCCGAGGCCCAGTCCTCCCTTGTCATGGGGGGCGACCAGGTAGAGCACCAGCAACGCTCGCATGCCGTAGAAGCTGAAGCGCTCCCACATCTCGGTCATGAAGAGCGTGGACAGACCGCGCGGGTGCCCGAAGAACGTCTTCCTGGGGGAGCCGTTGGCGGCGACGGCGGAGACCGCGTCGGCAGCGACCTCGACAGGTATCGGCGGCATGGGCAAGTTCCTTGCAGGTGTGACAGGGGTTGCCCAACTGTAGGGCAGCATTTAGCTGCTTTTGACCATGGAGGCCACCGAGTGATCTTTATGACCTGATTTGCCGCCACATAAATATGCCCCGTAGGCCGCCGATGACCTTCGAATCTTCGGGTTGAGTGGCGTGATTCATGCAGATCCTACAGTGTGGACATGTGAGCTGGTTCTCAGCGCCCCGTCAGCGCACCTCGCCGAGGTGGCTGCGGATCTTGCCGCGGTTCAGCATGATCGCCGCTGCGGCCACCAGGGCCAGTGCGACCTCCGCCGCCACGTAGCCGCGGCTGTTGAGGTCGGCGCCGGCCGTGGTGGCCAGTGAGGTGATGCAGTCGCCGGCCGTCACCGCCAGGAACCAGACGCCCATCATCTGGCTGCCGTACTTCTCCGGCGCCAGCTTGGTGGTGACCGACAGGCCCACGGGGGAGAGGCAGAGCTCGCCGACGGTCTGGATCAGGTAGATCGCGCAGAGCCACAGCGGCGTCACCTTCGCTCCGCCCGAGGCCGCCGCCAGCGCGCCCAGGAAGACCGCGAAGGAGAGGCCGACCAGCACCAGGCCGATCGAGAACTTGGTCGCGGTCTCCGGTTCGCGCTGCTTCGCCGCCAGCCACTGCCACAGCCAGGCGAAGACCGGGCCGAGCGCCATGATGTAGAGGGGGTTGAGCGACTGGAACCAGCTCGACGGGAAGTGGACCCCGGCCAGACTGCTCGCGGTGTTGTCCTGGGCGAAGATGTTGAGCGTCGAGCCGCCCTGGTCGTAGATCATCCAGAAGATCGCCGCGGCGACGAAGAACCAGATGTAGCCGGTCATCTTCTGGCTCTCCAGCGGTGACAGGTCCCGGTCGTGCTTGATCCGGTACAGCGTCCAGGCCGGGAAGACCAGCCCGATCACCGTCAGCGGGATCGTCGCCCAGTTGAGCGTGAAGTGGCCGGTGCCGGCGACGATCCCATAGAAGACGGCGGCGATCGCCAGCCAGAACAGGCCCTTGCGCAGCACGCTGCGCCGCTCCTCGGGGCTGAGCGGTGTCGCGACCACGGAGCTCTGCGGGCTCAGCGTCCGCATGCCGAAGAGGTAGATGATCAGGCCGATGCCCATGCCGATGCCGGCCAGGGCGAAGCCGAGGTGCCAGTTGACCTTCTGGCCCACCGTGCCGATCACCAGCGGCGCGAAGAAGGCGCCGACGTTGATGCCCATGTAGAAGACGGTGAAGCCGCCGTCCCGGCGCGGGTCGGTCGGCCCTTCGTAGAGCTGGCCGACCATGGTCGAGATGTTGGCCTTCAGCAGCCCGGACCCCAGCGCGATGAAGACCAGCCCGCCGAAGAACGACGCCGTCGCGGGCAGTGCCAGCAGGAAGTGCCCGATCATGATCACGCCGCCGGCCACCGCCACCGTCTTGCGCGGACCCCAGACCCGGTCCGCGACCCAGCCGCCGGGCAGCGTCAGCAGGTAGACCATCGAGACGTAGACGCTGTAGATCGCGGTCGCCGCGCTCGTCGAGAAGCCGAGCCCGCCGTTGTCGGGCGAGGCCGTCAGATACAGGACGAGCAGCGCGCGCATGCCGTAGTAGCTGAACCGCTCCCACATCTCCGTGGTGAACAGCGTCGCGAGACCCCAGGGGTGGCCGAAGAAGGTGCGGTGGTGGTGCCCCGGCCCGGTGCCCTGACCCGTCGCCACGTCCTGCGCCATCAGCTGCTCCGCCTCTCCCCGGCCGCGCTGCCGCAGCCCTGCGCTTTGTACTGCTTTCCTGCCTTTTGCCGAGATTAGGGGAGGAGATCGCGATCGGTGCTGAGGAACGCCCGGCTGTGCTCCGTTCGACGGAAGCCGGTCACCGCCCTGCGGCGCACTACGATCGACACATGACGCGTGTACTGCTGGCCGAGGACGACATCGCCATCTCCGAGCCGCTCGCCCGCGCCCTGCGCCGCGAGGGCTACGAGGTGATCGTCCGCGAGGACGGCCCCTCCGCGCTGGAGACCGCCGGCAGCGGTGGCGGCGTCGACCTGCTCGTGCTCGACCTCGGCCTGCCCGGCATGGACGGGCTGGAGGTCGCCCGCCGGCTGCGCGCCGACGGCCACGGCTTCCCGGTACTCGTGCTGACCGCCCGCGCCGACGAGGTGGACACCGTCGTCGGCCTCGACGCCGGCGCGGACGACTACGTCACCAAGCCCTTCCGGCTCGCCGAGCTGCTCGCCCGCGTCCGGGCGCTGCTGCGCCGCGGCACCGGCGACCTCACCACCGGCGCGCACGGCGTCAAGATCGACGTCGAGTCGCACCGGGCCTGGCTCGGCGACGAGGAGATGCAGCTCTCCGCCAAGGAGTTCGAGCTGCTCCGCGTCCTGGTCCGCGACGCGGGCCGGGTGGTCACCCGCGAGCAGATCATGAGAGAGGTCTGGGACACCACCTGGTGGACCTCGACCAAGACCCTGGACATGCACATCTCCTGGCTCCGCAAGAAGCTGGGCGACGACGCGGCCAGCCCCCGCTACATCACCACCGTGCGCGGCGTCGGCTTCCGCTTCGAAAAGGGCTAGGTCGGTCGTTCGTGAAGCGCAGGCTGCTCAACTCCACCCTGGCGGTGGTGCTCGTGACCGTCGCCCTGTTCAGCGTGCCGCTGGCACTGGTGGAGAAGCGCAGCATCGAGAGCGCCGCGTCGGACGCGGTGAAGACCGAGGCGCTGCACATGATCGGTGTCATCGAGAACCGCCACGCGGCGAACGAGCCGATCGACCGGGCCGCGCTCACCGGCCTCAACGACTCCGGCTCCGGCCGCTACGCCGTCGTCCACCTCCCCGGTGACGCGACGCCGATCGTCATCGGCAGCAAGCCCGCCGGCTCCGACCCGGTCACCGCGACCGAGACCGGCCCGCACGGCGAGACCGTCGTGGTCCAGGAGTCGAGCGAGCCGGTCGACAACGCGATCCTGCGGATGCTGCTGCTGCTCGTGGGTGTCGCCGCGCTGACCGTCGCCGCCGCGATGGCCCTGGCGGGGTGGCAGGCCAAGCGGATCACCCGCCCGCTGACGGAGCTCGCGGAGACCGCCGAGCGCCTCGGCTCCGGCGACCCGCGTCCGCGCCGACGCCGGTACGGCATGGCCGAGTTGGACCGGGTCGGCGAGGTGCTGGACCAGAGCGCCGACCGTATCGGCCGGATGCTCACCGCGGAGCGGCGCCTCGCCGCCGACGCATCCCACCAGTTGCGCACTCCGTTGACCGCGCTGTCGATGCGGCTGGAGGAGATCGTCGAGACCGACGACCTGGACACCGTGAAGGAGGAGGCCGCGATCGCGCTGGGCCAGGTGGAACGCCTGACCGACGTGGTGCAGCGCCTGCTCACCAACAGCCGCGAGTCCCGCAACACGGCGGCCGTCGCCTTCGACGTGGACGAGGTCATCAAGCAGCAGACGGAGGAGTGGCGCCCGGCGCTGCGCCGCTACGGCCGCAAGCTGTACATCGAGGGCCCGCCCGGGCTCTGGGCGGTGGGCACGCCGGGTGCGGTCGCGCAGGTGATCGCCGCGCTGATCGAGAACTCGCTGATGCACGGGGACGGCAGCGTCACGATCCGCACCCGGGTGCGGGACACCCGCATCGTCATCGAGATCCAGGACGAGGGCGCGGGCGTCCCGGACGAGCTCGGCGCCCGCGTCTTCGAGCGCGCGGTCAGCGGCCACAACTCCACCGGCATCGGCCTCGCGGTCGCCCGCGACCTGGCCGAGGCGGACGGCGGCCGCCTCGAACTGCTCTCCCAGCGGCCGCCGGTCTTCGCGCTCTTCCTGGGCCGCCAGGAGAGCTAGGGCCGGCCAGCGCTCCTGCGGTGTGCCGATCGGATGATTTTCGGCCCACGTGCCCGTCGTGGCGGCGCCGGATCGCGGCCGTGCGCATGTCTGGTTCGTACGATCCTGCGGCGAGGATCCGGACATTTCAGACGGGCGGTAGGTATGAGAGCGATGATCCGTCACCGGCTGCGCCCCTGGGCGGCCGCCTGCGTGACACTCGTGGCCATGGTGGGTGGGACCGCCTTCGCGCCCGCCGTGCCGCCGGGGCCCACCCCGCTGCCGCCCGCCGTCGAGGCGATCATGCACCAGGCCGGGTACGAGCACGCGCAGTGGGGCCTGCTGGAGGTCGACCCCGCGAACGGGCACGTGATCCACTCCCGGTTCGCGAACCAGTCCTTCGTCCCCGGCTCGGACACCAAGCTGGTCACCCTCTCCGCGGCCTGGCACACCCTCGGCCCCGACCACCGCTTCACCACCCCCGTCTACGCGGTCGGGAAGAAGCGCGGGACGACCCTGGACGGGAACCTGGCGCTGGTGGCGCAGGGCGACCTGACCATGGGCGGGCGGACGAAGCCGGACGGCTCGGTGGACTTCACCGACATCGACCACACCTCCGCCAACGACCTGCCCGGCGCCACGCTCACCCCCGAGAATCCGCTCGCCGGGCTGAACGCGATCGCCCGCCAGGTGCGCGCCGCCGGGCTCACGCACGTCAACGGCAACGTGATCGTCGATCCGCGGATCTTCACGCCGCCGGCGCTGGACCCGCAGCCCACCCCGCTGATCATCAACGACAACGTTATCGACCTGCTCACCACGCCCACCAAGGCCGGGCGCCCGGCCAAGCTGTTCTGGCGTCCGCAGGTCCAGCCGTACCGGGTCACCTCCACGGTGCGCACCGTCGCGGCGGGCGGGACGACCGACATCACGGTCACGGCCTCCCGGAACGGCACCAGGATCGCCCTGTCCGGGACCATCGCCGCGGGGTCGCAGCCCGTCCTGCGGATCTCCGGGGTCCGGGACCCCAACGCCTTCGGCCGCACCGCGCTGATCGAGGCGCTCGCCCGCGCCGGGGTCAGCGTCTCGGCGAGGCCGACCGGTCCGAACCCCCAGGGCGCGCTGCCCGGGTCCTACACCCACGATCCGCGGGTGGCCGCCTTCGTCTCCCCGCAGTACCACGAGTACGCGAAGCTGATCCTCAAGGTCAGCCACAACCTCGGCGCCAACCTGGCCCTGTGCAACATGGCCGTGCTGCGGGGGAGCAAGGACTGCATCGACGCCGGCTTCACGGCCGAGCACGCGTTCCTGACCAAGGTCGCCCACGTCGACCCGACCCAGTTCCAGCTCGACGACGGGCGCGGCGGCGACGCGACCGAGAAGGCCACCCCGACCGGCCTCGTGCAGCTGCTGAGCTACTGGCTGCACACCCGCGACGCGACGGCCTTCCGGCTCTCGCTGCCGATCCTCGGGGTCGACGGCTCGAACGCGACCACCTGCCGGCACTGCCCGGCCAAGGGCAAGGTCTTCGCCAAGCCCGGCACCGTCATCGGCATCGACGACCTCAACCGGCAGTTCGCCGTCGCGGACCAGAGCCAGGCCGGCTACCTGATGACCGACAAGGGGCACCTGCTGGTCTTCGTCGTCCTGGTCAACTCCGCCACCGCCCCGGACATCCAGGGAGTCCAGAAGGTCTTCGACGACTCCAACAAGATCTCCGCCCTGCTGCAGGAGGAGGCCTCGGCCCGCCACCTGTAGCGGTCCGGACCACGCAGAAGCCCCCGACCGGCGTCGCTGCCGTCGGGGGCTTCTGCGTCGTTCGTGAGAGCCGCTAGCGGGCCCGCTGGGCCCTGCTGCGCTTGACCTGCTCGGCGGCCAGGATCTGCTCCGCGGCCTCCAGGGCCTCCTCGGCCTGCGGGACGACCTGGAAGACCCAGGTGCGGTAGGCCCAGAAGCGGAAGACCGTCGCCACGCCGATGCCGATGACGCTGCAGACCAGGCTCTCCAGCTTGGTGTGGAAGTCCAGGCCGTAGGTGAGGATGTAGAGCACGCCGTTCTGGATCACCAGGCCGATCGCGCTGAAGACCAGGAAGAGCGAGATCTCGCGCGAGCGCGTCTTCTTGTCCGCGTCCCGGTACACCCAGTAGCGGTAGCCGACGTAGTTCGTCGCGATCGCGATCAGCGTTGCCACGATGTTGGCGCGGACGGTCTGCATGAAGTCCAGCAGGATGCCGAAGCTGACCAGCTGGATGACCACGCCGGATATCCCGACGATGCCGAACTTGGCCACCTCGTTCAGGATGCGACGCAGAGCACTAGGCGTACGTCCGCCAGTGAGGGGGGAAGCGGTCATGACTGCAGGATCCGTCTCTACTCGGCTACCCGGCGCGGTCATGGAGTGCCGCGCCCGACGCACAGGTGCGTGTGCCGTACACGACGATAGTCGGCTCGCCAGTGTGACAAATACTTCTCCTGTTAAATCCTCATGGAACTTTGGCGCTTGCGCACCTTCACGACCACGCCCACGACCAGGGCGGATCCGGTCATTCCGCGGCCGGATATCCTTGCGGTGTGACTTTTCCGGTAGTGGGCATGATCGGTGGCGGGCAGCTGGCCCGGATGGCGCACGACGCGGCGATCCCGCTGGGCGTGCGGTTCAGGCTGCTGGCGGACACGCCGCAGGACTCGGCGTCGCTGGTGGTGAACGACGTCGTACTCGGTGACTACCGGGACCTGGAGACGCTGCGCCGCTTCGCGGCCGGCTGCGACGTGATCACCTTCGACCACGAGCACGTGCCCACCGAGCACCTGCGCACCCTCCTCGCCGAGGGCGTCAACGTCCGGCCGGGGCCGGACGCGCTGGTGTTCGCCCAGGACAAGGGCCTGATGCGGGCCAAGCTGGACGGCATCGGCGTCCCCTGCCCGCGTCACCGCCTCGTCGCGGACCCGGCCGACGTGACCCGGTTCGCCCAGGAGGGTGAAGGTTTTCCGGTCGTCCTGAAGACCACCCGAGGGGGGTACGACGGAAAGGGCGTCTGGGTTGTCAAGGACGAGACCGAGGCCGCCGAGCCGTTCAAGGCCGGGGTGCCGGTGCTCGCCGAGGAGAAGGTCGACTTCGTCCGCGAGCTCGCCGCCGACGTCGTGCGCTCCCCGCACGGGCAGGCCGTGGCGTACCCGGTCGTCGAGTCCGTGCAGAAGGACGGCATCTGCCACGAGGTCGTCGCCCCCGCGCCGAACCTGTCGGCCGACCTCGCCGCCGAGGCGCAGGCGCTGGCGCTGCGCATCGCGGGCGAGCTGGACATCACCGGCCACCTGGCCGTCGAGCTGTTCGAGACCCGCGATGGCCGCGTGCTGGTCAACGAGCTCGCGATGCGTCCGCACAACTCCGGCCACTGGAGCATCGACGGCGCGGTCACCTCGCAGTTCGAGAACCACATCCGCGCGGTGCTGGACCTGCCGCTCGGCGACCCGCGTCCGCGGCAGCCGTGGACGGTCATGGTGAACGTGCTCGGCGGCGACTACCCGGACATGTACAGCGCGTACCTGCACTGCATGGCGCGCGATCCCGGGCTGCGCATCCACATGTACGGCAAGGACGTGAAGCCCGGCCGTAAGGTGGGCCACGTCACAGTGTTCGGCGACGACCTGGAGGACGTGCGCGAGCGCGCCCGCCACGCCGCCGCGTACCTTCGAGGGGACATCACAGAATGAGCGAGCAGCCGCTCGTCGGCATCGTCATGGGTTCGGACTCCGACTGGCCCGTGATGGAGGCCGCCGCCCAGGCGCTGGAGGAGTTCGAGATCCCCTTCGAGGTGGATGTCGTCTCCGCGCACCGGATGCCGCGCGAGATGATCTCCTACGGCGAGGCCGCGGCCGGCCGGGGCCTGAAGGCGATCATCGCGGGCGCGGGCGGTGCGGCGCACCTGCCGGGCATGCTCGCCTCGGTCACTACGCTGCCGGTCATCGGTGTGCCGGTGCCGCTGAAGTACCTCGACGGCATGGACTCGCTCATGTCCATCGTGCAGATGCCGGCCGGCGTGCCGGTCGCCACGGTCTCCATCGGCGGCGCCCGCAACGCGGGCCTGCTCGCGGTGCGGCTGCTGGCCGCGTTCGACCCGGATCTCGCCCAGCGGATGGGCGAGTTCCAGCAGGAGCTGAACGAGCAGGCCTCCGAGAAGGGCCGCAAGCTGCGGTCCAAGGTCGGCAGCGGCGCGAGCTTCGGCTTCGGGGGCTGAACCGGGCGTGGCCGATGCCGAACTCCTCGCCGAGGCGCTGGACCTGCTCGCCGAGTACCCCATCGTCGACGGTCACAACGACCTGCCCTGGGCGCTGCGCGAGCAGGTCCGCTACGACCTGAACCGGCGTGACATCGCCGAGGACCAGCGGGACCACCTGCACACCGACCTCGCCCGGCTGCGCGCCGGCGGCGTCGGCGCGCAGTTCTGGTCCGTCTACGTCCCCTCCACCGTGTCGCGTCTGGCAGGGCAGGACGCGGTCACCGCGACGCTGGAGCAGGTGGACTTCGTCCACGCCCTGGTCGCCCGCTACCCCGAGCAGCTGCGGCTGGCGCTGACGGCGGACGACATGGAGGCGGCGCGCGCGGAGGGGCGGATCGCCTCGCTGATGGGCGCCGAGGGCGGCCACTCCATCAGCAACTCACTTGCGGCGCTGCGGGCGTTGTTCACGCTGGGCGTGCGGTACATGACGCTCACCCACAACGACAACAACGACTGGGCGGACTCCGCGACCGACGAGCCGAAGGCGGGTGGCCTCACCCGCTTCGGCGAGGAGGTCGTGCGGGAGATGAACCGCCTCGGCATGCTGGTCGACCTCTCCCACGTCTCCCCGGACACGATGCGCGCGGCGCTGCGCGTCACCTCGGCGCCGGTGATCTTCTCGCACTCGTCCTCGCGCGCGGTCTGCGACCACGTGCGCAACGTCCCCGACGACGTGCTGGCGGGCTTGCCGGCCAACGGCGGTGTGGCGATGGCGACGTTCGTCCCGAAGTTCATCCTCACCGAGGCCGTCGCCTGGACCGAGCGGGCCGACGAGAACATGGTCGCCCACGGCTTCCACCCGCTCGACCTCTCGGCGGCGGGGCTCGCCGTCCAGTCGGCGTTCGAGGCCGCGAACCCGCGGCCCGTCGCCACGGAGGCGACGGTCGCCGACCACCTCGACCACATGCGCGAGGTCGCCGGCATCGACCACGTCGGCCTCGGCGGCGACTACGACGGCACCGCGTTCACCCCCCAGGGCTTGGAGGACGTGGCCGGCTACCCCAACCTCGTCGCCGAGCTGTTGCGCCGCGGCTGGTCCCGCGACGACGTCGCGAAGCTGACGTGGCGCAACGCGCTCCGCGTGTTGCGGGACGCGGAGTCGGTGGCGCGGGGGATGTCCGAGGCGCCACCGTCCATCGCGACCATCGACCAGCTGGACGGCTGATCTCTCGCGCCCCTGACGTGTGCAGCTTGCTGACACGTGATCAAGCAGGCGTCCCCGGCTCCGGGCATATGCCCTGGCAGCGGTTAGCATTCTTCTGACAACGCCGTTGACAGGGGGAATCCGCATGGCGAACGACATCGACCTACTCTTCGTGGGCGGTCCCGTCATCACGATGGACGCCGCGCGGACCCGGGCGACCGCCGTCGCCGTGAGCGGGCAGCGGGTCGTGGCCGTGGGGCACGACGACCTGCTGGAGTTGGCCGGGCCGGGGACGGAGATCGTCGACCTGCGGGGGAAGGCGCTGCTGCCCGGCTTCCAGGACGCGCACGTGCACGCGGTGTACGGCGGTGTGGAGATGGGCGAGTGCGACCTGTCGGGGGTCACCGACCTCGGTGAGTACCGCCGGCGCATCGCCGCCTACGCGGCCACGCATCCGGCGCAGCCGTGGATCACCGGTGCCGGGTGGGCCATGGAGGCCTTCGACGGCGGGCAGCCGCACCGCGCGCTGCTGGACGAGATCGTGCCGGACCGTCCGGTCTTCCTGCTGAACCGGGACCACCACGGCGCCTGGGCCAACTCCCGTGCGCTGGAGCTCGCGGGCATCACCGCGCAGACCCCTGACCCGGCGGACGGCCGGATCGAGCGGGAGCCGGACGGCACCCCGTCCGGCATGCTGCAGGAGGGTGCGACCAACCTGGTCGCCCGTCTGGTGCCGAAGGCGAGCGTCGAGGACCGGGTCAAGGGGTTGCTGCGCGCACAGGCGTACCTGCACTCACTCGGGATCACCGCCTGGCAGGACGCGATCCTCGGGGTCTTCAACGGGCAGCCGGACGTCTCCGACGCCTATCTCGCCGCCGCGTCGGACGGGCGGCTGACCGCGCGGGTGAACGGCGCGCTGTGGTGGGACCGGGAGCGCGGGGCCGAGCAGATCCCCGAACTGGTCGCGCGGCGCGACAAGCTGACGGCGGGCCGGTTCCGGGCCGGGTCGGTGAAGATCATGCAGGACGGTATCGCGGAGAACTTCACGGCGGCGATGACCGTGCCGTACAAGGACGCCTGCGGCTGTGCCACCCCCAACAGCGGTCTCAGCTTCGTGGACCCGCGCGCGCTCGCGGGGCACGTGACGGAGCTGGACGCGCTCGGTTTCCAGGTGCACTTCCACGCGCTGGGCGACCGCGCGGTGCGCGAGGCGCTGGACGCGGTGGAGGCGGCGATCGCCGCCAACGGGCGGCGCGACAACCGGCACCACCTCGCGCACCTGCAGGTGGTGCACCCGGACGACGTGCCGCGCTTCGCGCGGCTCGGCGCGGTCGCCAACCTGCAGCCGCTGTGGGCGGCGCACGAGCCGCAGCTGGACGAGCTGTGCATCCCGTTCCTGGGCGGGGAGCTGGCGTCGTGGCAGTACCCGTTCGGGGACCTGCTGCGCTCGGGCGCGACGCTCGCGGCCGGGAGCGACTGGCCGGTGTCCACGCCCGACCCGTGGCTCGGCATCCACGTGGCCGTCAACCGGGTCAACCACCGCGACGACCGCGAGGCCTTCCTGCCGGAGCAGCGGCTGGACCTCACCACGGCGCTCGCCGCCTACACGGCGGGCAGCGCGCACGTGAACCACCTCGACGACACCGGGGTGATCCGTCCGGGCGCGCTGGCCGACGTCGTCGTCCTGGACCGGGACCCCTACGCGGGCCCGCGCGAGGAGATCGGCGCGACCCGCGCCCTCCAGACCTTCGTGGGCGGCGAGCGGGTGTACGCCGGATAGGGGCTGCCACTCAGCGGCGACGGCGGGCCGAGACGTCCTCGTGGGCGAGCCGGCGCAGTGACAGCAGTACCGGCTCGTACAGGACGGTGTAGGCGACGACGGCCTCGATGGCCTCGTCGATGGCCGGGTGCTCGTCGATGACGTCGAGCTCGGCCTCGGCGATCGGGTGGAGGGCGTTCGCGTAGTCGCGCAGGGTTCCCTCGGTCGTGGCGTAGCCGAGGGAGTTCAGCGTCAGCAGGGCCTCGGTGAGCGCGTCGAGCGCGGGCGCCCCGTCGTGGATCCGCCAGCCCAGTTCGTCGCGGAGCAGCGCGAGCACCTCGGCGCGGCGCTCCTGCCAGGCGGCGGCCTCCGGCGTTCCCGCCGGGGGCGTGGTGACGCGCGGCGGCAGCAGGTACTGCGCGACGCCGAGCCGGCTGTGCCGGTCGAAGGCCGGGTCCTGCGCGGCGGCCAGCACGTCGCGCGCCTGCGCGACGGACATGCCGCCGACGGTGAGCAGCGCCCGGACCAGCCGGAGCCGGCGCAGATGGTCCTCGTCGTACTCGGACCTGCGCGCGCTGACGGCGGCCCCGGGCTGCAGCAGGCCTTCCCGCAGGTAGTACTTGACGCTGGCGACGGAGACGCCGCTGCGTTCGCTCAACTCCGAGAGCTGCACGGGGGTTGGACTCCGATCCGAATGGGCCGAGGCCTCGACAGGAGTCATGGATAGTGCGACTATCCATCCATGCCTGACTTCGGCTCTGCCAGAGGTGCACGCTCTTCCGTCCAGCCCGAATGGGCCCGCCCGGGGCTGCACACAGCCCCGGCCCCCGCCGCACAGGAGGGGATCCTACGCGGCCGGCACCTGGCCGACAGCGAAGAACCCGTCGCCGTCTTCCTGATCGGCATGCGGGTCAACCGCTGGCGCGCGGTGCGGCAGTGGCTGCCGGTCTTCCGTGCGATGCCGCGGATGCTGAAGGAGCTCGCCGCCGACCCCGAGAGCGGGCTGCTCAGCTACCGCCTGCTGCTCGGGCCCGGCCCGCGCCAGGTCGCGGCCGTCCAGTACTGGCGCCGCGCCGGCGACGTCCGCGCCTTCGCCGCGGCCAATGACCGTGAGCACCGCCCCGCCGAGGCCGCGTTCTGGCGCCGTTACAAGGCGGGCCGGGGGGCGGTGGGCATCTGGCACGAACTGCTCTCCGTCCGCGCCGGGGCCTACGAGGCCGTCTACGCCGACATGCCGCCCATCGGCCTCGGCGCGGCCGTGGGCCTCACGCCCGCCGTGCACCGCCCGAGCGGCTACGGCTACGTCGCGGCCACCGAGGCCGAGGTGGCGGCAGGCCTGCACGCCGAGGTCAGCGTCCCAGCCGAGGGATCTCGATAGCGGGGCACTTGTCCATGACCATCTCCAGCCCGGCCGTCAGCGTCCGGTCGTAGGCGGCCTCGTCGACCACGCCGAGCTGGAACCAGACCGCCTTCGCCCCGACCGCCGCGGCCTGGTCCGCGACCTCACCCGCCAGCGCGCTGTTCACGAAGACGTCCACGACGTCCACCGGGAACGGGATCTCGGCCAGGCTCCGGTAGCCCGGCTCGCCGTGCACCGTCTCCGCCTTGGGATGCACCGGCACCACCCGCTTGCCGAAGCGTTGCAGCACCTGCGCGACACCGTAGGCCGCCCGGTCCCGGTTGTTGGACAGGCCCACGACCGCCCACGTGTCCCCGCTCCCGGTGAGGATCCGTCGGACCGTCTCGCTGTCGTCGTACATGCTGGCTCCCGTCCTGTGCCGCAGGGTCGTGCAGGGTGGAACGCGGCGCGCGGCGGGCCCATTCCTCGCCGGCGCGCTACTCGCCCGGGCGGCCGAGGGCGCGGTAGGTCCAGCCGGCGGAGCGCCAGCGGTGGGGGTCGAGGGCGTTGCGGCCGTCGAGGATGCGGCGTTCGGCGACGACGGAGCCGAACTCCATCGGGTCGAGCTCGCGGAACTCCTGCCACTCCGTCAGGTGGAGCACGACGTGGGCGCCGGTCGCGGCCTCGTGCGCGCTCTGGGCGAAGGAGAGGCCGGGGAAGAGCTTGCGGGCGTTGTCGACGGCCTTGGGGTCGTAGACGGTGACCTGGCCGCCCTGGAGCTGGATCTGGGCCGCCACGTTGAGCGCGGGGGAGTCGCGGACGTCGTCGGAGTTGGGCTTGAAGGCCGCGCCGAGGACGGCGATGCGGCGGCCGAGGAAGCCGCCGCCGCACTGCTCGCGGGCCAGCTCGACCATCCGCGAGCGGCGGCGCATGTTGATCGAGTCGACCTCGCGCAGGAAGGTCAGCGCCTGGTCCGCGCCGAGCTCGCCGGCGCGCGCCATGAAGGCGCGGATGTCCTTGGGCAGGCAGCCGCCGCCGAAGCCGAGGCCGGCGCCGAGGAACTTGCCGCCGATCCGCTCGTCGTAGGCGAGGGCGGCAGAGAGCTGCACCACGTCCGCGCCGGAGGCCTCGCAGACCTCGGCCATCGCGTTGATGAAGGAGATCTTGGTGGCGAGGAAGGAGTTGGCCGCGGTCTTCACCAGCTCGGCGGTCGGGTAGTCGGTCACCAGGAACGGCACGCCCGCCGCGATCATCGGCGCGTACAGCTCGCGCAGCAAGCCCTCGGCGCGCCCTCCGCCGCGCACGCCGACGACGAGGCGGTCCGGGTGCAGGGTGTCCTGCACGGCGTAGCCCTCGCGCAGGAACTCCGGGTTCCAGGCCAGCTCGACGCTGCCCGCGATCGCCGCGGGGGTCCCGGCGGCGAGCCGCTCCGCGAGACGGGCGGCGCTGCCGACCGGGACCGTGGACTTGCCGACGACCAGCGCGTTCTCCCGCAGGTGCGGCGCGAGCAGGTCGAACGCGGACTCGACGTAGCTCATGTCGCAGGCGAACTCGCCCTTGCGCTGCGGTGTGTTGGCGCACACGAAGTGCACGTCGCCGAAGGCGCCGGCCTCGGCCCAGTCGGTGGTGAAGCGCAGCCGCCCGGAGGCGACGTGCTTCTCCAGCAACGGGTCGAGGCCCGGCTCGTACATCGGGGTCCGGCCCTGGGAGAGCGTCTCGATCTTCCCGGGGTCGATGTCCAGCCCGAGCACCTCGTACCCCAGCTCGGCCATGCAGGCCGCGTGGGTCGCACCCAGGTATCCGGTTCCGATGACGGTGATCCTCATGACGACGGAGCCTACCCGCTCCGCCTGGCCCCGCCCCGGCCGCTAGTGCGCGGCCATCTCGCGTTCGCGGGGGAGCTCCGGCGCCTCCACGTCGCCGCGGCGGCCCAGCTGGTTGAAGAACACGTTCAGGGCGACGGCCACCAGGCAGCCCGCGCTGATGCCGCTGTTCATCACCGTCTGCACCAGCGAGGGGAAGTGGGCGTAGAAGTTCGGCGCGGCGATCGGCAGGACGCCGAAGCCCAGCGCCACCGCGACGGTGAGCAGGTTGCCGCTCTCGTCGAGCCGCGCCGCGGTCAGGGTGCGGATGCCGCTGGCGGTGACCGTGCCGAACAGGGCCAGGCCCGCGCCGCCGAGGACCGGCTGCGGGACGACGCTGACGACCGCGCCCGCGACCGGGAAGAGGCCGAGCAGGATCAGCACGACGCCGCTGGTCGCGACCACGTACCGGCTGCGGACCTTGGTCAGCGCGATCAGCCCGATGTTCTGGGCGAAGGCGGTGGCGGCGAAGCCGTTGAGGCAGGCGGCGAGGACGGTGGCCGCGCCGTCGGCGCGCAGGCCGCCCTCGATGGTGCGCTCGTCGGCGGGGCGGTCCACGATCTCGCCCAGCGCCAGCAGGTCGGCGGTGCTCTCGGTCATCGAGACCAGCATCACGATCAGCATCGAGATGATCGCGCCGAGCTGGAAGGTCGGGGCGCCGAAGTGGAACGGCGAGGGCATGGAGAAGACCGGCACCTTGCCGAGCGCGCCGAAGTCGGTCTTGCCGAACGGGATCGCCACCAGGGTGCCGACCACCAGGCCCAGCAGGATGCTGATGCTGCCGAGGAAGCCGCGCAGGAAGCGGTTGAGCACCAGCACGACGGCCAGCGTCACGCCGGCCAGGGTGATGTTGGCGACGGAGCCGTAGTCCGCGGCGGCCGGGTTGCCGCCCTGGGACCAGCCGGCGGCGACGGGGAAGAGCGAGAGGCCGATCAGGGTGATGACCGTGCCGCTGACGACCGGTGGGAAGAAGCGGTTGAACCGGGAGAACCAGGGCGCCGCGAGGAAGGCCGCGGCTCCGGCGATGAGCAGGGCACCATAGATCGCGGGCAGGGCCTGCCCGGGATGGGACTGTTTGACGATGGCCAGCATCGGGGCGACGCCGGCGAAGCTGATGCCGTTGACGAACGGCAGCCGGGAGCCGATTCGCCACAGGCCGAGCGTCTGGAGCAGGGTGGCCAGACCCGAGGTGAGCAGGGCGGCGCCGATCAGCAGGGTCAGCTCGCCGCTGCTGAGACCGACCGCGGTGCCGATGATCAGCGGCGGGGCGACGACTCCGGCGTACATGGCGGCGATGTGCTGGAGGCCGTAGGCGAGCAGTTTGGGCGGGGGTAGCAGTTCGTCGACGGGGTGGGGCGCGGGAGAGGCGGGCACTCGGGACCTCCAGGGGGTGGAGCTGGGGCGAGCCGTTCTTCTCTCGAAATTCCGCGATGTGGTATCCGCATTCCGATTGAAGGAAAACGTAGGTCCACCCAAGAGCACCGTCAACAGATTGTTGAGCTATTTGGAGGAATCTCCAGTCGGCTCAGCCGAAGAGAGGGGGCGTGCGTGGTCAGGACAGCGTCAGCACGGCGTTGCCGCGGACGCGGCGTTCGCGCAGGGCGGTGAGTGCCTCGGCGGTCTCGGTCCAGTCGCGGACCAGGCCGAGCTCCGGGTGCAGTCGGTCCTGGGCGACGAGACGGACCAGGGTGGCCAGGTCGGTGCCGTAGGACGTGGCGTCCTCCGCGTAGCTGAAGTGGCGGATCGTGGCGCCGACGGGCCCGTACAGCAGGTCGAAGAAGCTGACGGTGGCCGGCTCCCGGCTGGCCTGGCCGAACCAGACCAGCTGCCCCTGCGGGGCGAGCCGGGCCAGCGCCGCGGCGAGGTTCGGGCCGCCGGTGGACTCCAGCACCACGTCGAACGGTCCGGCCGCGTCCTCGACCCGCCCGACGACGGTCGCGCCGAACTCCGCCAGCCGCGCGCCGCGTTCCGCGGAGCGGCTGACCACGGTGAGCTCCGCCCCGGCGGCGACCGCGAGCTCGGTGAAGTAGTGCCCGACCCCGCCGGACGCCCCGGTCAGCAGCACCCGCCGCCCGGCGACCGGGCCCGCCGCGCGCAGCAGCCGCAGCGCCGTCAGGCCGGCCAGCGGCAGCGCCGCCGCCTGCACCGTCGCCACCTCGTCCGGCAGCTCGGCCAGCGACGAGGTCGGCACCGCGACGTACTCGGCCCAGCCGGCCGCCGGCGGGTGGGCGACCACCCGCCGCCCGATGCCCGGCCCGCTGCCGTCCGCCGCCGGTTGGACGACCAGCCCGGCCACGTCCTTGCCCGGACGCCAGCCGGCCGGCGGGCTCTCCAGCAGGAAGGTCTCGCCGCGGTTGACCGAGTAGGCGTCGACCTTCACCAGCGCCTCGTCGGCCCGCAGCTCCGGCTGCGGCACCTCCTCGAGCTCGACCGGACGGTCCGTCCGACCCGTCGCCGTGAACGCCTTCATCGTCCTCAACTCCCTTGCTGGTGCTGACCTTCCGACGAGGAACAGCCAACCCGTCGCAGCTCGGGAGGGTCCAACAACCAAAACCGGGATGTGACAGCGGGCGGTTGTCGCCCAGGATGGCCGGGTGGATGATCTCGACCTCGCGCAGGTGCGCGCCTTCGTGGCCGTGGCCGAGCAGTTGCACTTCCGCCGGGCGGCGGAGGCGCTGTCGCTGACGCAGCAGGGGCTCTCCAAGCGCGTCGCCCGGCTGGAGGAGGGGCTTGGCGTCCGGCTCTTCGAGCGGGACCGGAGCGGCGTCGAACTGACGAACGCCGGAGCGCGGTTCCTCGACCCGGCCCGCGCCGCGCTCGCCGCGGGGGCGGCCGCGGCCGCCGCCGTGCGCGAGCAGGCCCGTCCGCTGCGGCTGGACGTCTGGGGCCACCTCTTCGAGCCGCTGCGCACCGTGCGGGAGGCCCTCGCCGCGGCGGAGGGCGCGGGCGGCGTCGAGGTCGGCCCCGGCCGGGACCTGCCGGGCGTCGCGGCGGCGCTGCTGCGGGGCGAGATCGGCGCCGGATTCGGGCGGTTCCACCCCGGGCACACCACCGACCGGCCCGACGGCGCGCCCGAACACGCCCTCGCCCACCGCCTCGTCCGGCTCGAACCCGTCGACGCCGTGCTGCGCGCCGACCACCCGCTGGCGCGTGCCGGACAGGTGCGGCCCGACCAACTGGCGTCGCTGCGTCTGGTGCTGCCCGCGGCGGCCGGACGGCTGGACTTCCTGGCCCGGTTCGCGGAGCAGTTCGGTGTCCCGCTGCTGGAGGGCGGCGCCAACCTCGGCCTCGACCACCTGTTGGACCGCGTCCGGACCACCGGGGACGGCTTCGTGCTGCTGCCCTCCGAGCTGCCGCTCGACCCGGGCCCGGAGCTGACGGTGCTGCCGGTGGTCGACCCGACGCCGCTCTACGCCTGGTCGCTGGTCTGGCACCGGGACCGGCCGGACCCTGGCGTCCCCGCGCTGCTGCGCGCCTTCGCCGAGACCGGCGGCCCGCGCCGCTGGCTCGAGTACCGTCCCGGCCGCGACTGGCTCCCGGAGGCGGACCGGGTCCAGACGGAGCGCTGAGGCGGCCGGAACGCGGACGGTTCGGAACGCCGACTCACACGCGGTGCCGGGCCGAGTGCACCACCCGCCGGTACTCCCACAGGTTCAGCGCCACCAGCAGCAGCGCCAGCACCACCAGCGCGGACAGCGCGGAGTGCGCGGCGCACAGCGGCAGCGCCGCGAGCGTGGCGGCCGCCGCGGCCAGCCGGGTCCACGCCATCTGGCGGAACATCCGCCAGCGGGTGTAGCCGAACGCGCCCAGGAACAGCGCGGAGCCCCCGAAGAGCAGCGCCAGCGAGCCCGTGGGCAGCCGGTCGGACGGGTGCGTCGCGGCGGCCGTGACCCCGGCCGCGAAGGCGATGACGCCGCTGACGAAGGCCAGATGCCCGTAGGAGAGCACCTGGCGGACGATGTCGGCCGGCAGGCGGGCGGTGGTCATCGCGTGCCGCATCGCGTCCGCGGCGTAGTTGAAGTAGACCCACCACAGCCCGCAGGCGGCGATGAAGGCGACGGCGACGGCCAGCACCTCGTCCCCGTGCAGGGTGCGCCCGGCGGCCACCGGGGCGCCGATGGAGACGATCGCCTCGCCCAGCGCGATCAGCAGGAACAGCGCGAAGCGCTCCGGCAGGTGGGTGGGGTGGAACCGGATGGAGATCAGCCGGCGCCGCGCCAGCTTCGGGGTGAGCAGGTCGAGCGCCGCCGCCAGCGCCCACAGCACCGTCCGGGCGCCCCCGTGGACGAACCCGCCGGCCAGCAGCAGCGGACCGGTGACCAGTGCACCGACCCCCATCGGTCCCATCACCACCCCGCGCCCGTACAGCACCTGACCGAGCAGCAGCCACCGCGTGGCCAGGTATGCCGCGCCGAACAGCAGCCCGCGCGAGCCGTACGCCTGCGGCAGTGCGAGCGCGAGGAAGAGCCCGCACAGGGCGATGGCGAACAGCCCGATCCGCCGCAGCGGCCGGTCGATGTCACGGGTGTTGGCCAGCACGGTGCTGCCGACCCAGCACCAGTAGACGGGGGTCAGCACGATCAGCGCCCGGCCGGCCCCCGCCCAGGTGTGGTCCGTGTGCAGCAGTCCCGAGATCTGGGTGATGCACAGCACCCAGACCAGGTCGAAGAAGGCCTCCGCGTAGCTGACCCGCTTGTCCGGGAACTCCTCGGCGGGCTCCCCGTCCCGGCCGGCCCCCTCGGCGTCCTCGACGCCCGTCGGCTCCACCCCGTCGCTCATGCGGTCAGCCTAGGATCAGGGCGCGCGTCAGTGGGTCGCGCCGCCGAGGTTGAGGGCGATCACGCCGACGATGATCAGCGCGATCCCGAGGACCTTCCACAGGTTCACGCCCTCGCCGAGGAAGGCGAACCCGATCGCCGCGACGACCGCCGTGCCGACGCCCGACCAGATCGCGTAGGCGGAGCTCACCGGGATCTGCTTCAGCGCCTGGCTCAGCAACGCGAACGAGGCCACGTAGCCCAGCACCACGATGAGGCTGGGCAGCAGCCGGGTGAAGCCGTGCGTGTACTTGAGCGAGACGGTGGCGCAGATCTCGGACGAGATCGCGAGGGCGAGGTAGAGCGCGGGCATGGCGATCACGCTACCGGGGTCAGGCCGCTTCGGAATCGAGCAGTCCCTGCAGCAGGGAGAGATCGACGTCGAGCAGGCTGCGCACCACCGCGCGCCCCGGAGCAGGCAGGATCGGCGTCAGCGACGGCACCGCGACGACGGCGACGCCCGCGGCCTCGGCGGAGGCGACGCCGGTGGGGGTGTCCTCCACCGCGACGCAGAGGTCGGGGGAGGCGCCGAGCGCGGCCACCGCCGCGAGGTACGGGTCCGGGGCGGGCTTGGTCCTCGGGGTCTCCCCGGCGGCGAAGGAGGTCACGAAGCGACGCCGGCCCAGTGCGTCCAGCACCAGGTCCACGACGTGCCGCGGCGAGGCCGAGACCAGCGCGGTGGCGACGCCCGCTGCGGCGAGCCTGTCCAGCAGCTCCAACGCCCCCGGCAGCGGCACGACCTGATGGGCCACCAGCTCGACGAACCGCGCGTCCAGCGCGGTCGCGATCGCCGCCTCGGAGCGGATGCCGTTGCAGCGCCGGTACAGGTGGCCCGCGGTGTGCTCCACGGCCTGCCCCAGCACGTCCGGCACGTCCTCGTCACCCAGCGTCAGTCCCAGTCTCGCCGCCTCCTCCTCGGCCGTCTGCCACCACAGACCTTCGGTGTCGACGAGGGTGCCGTCCATGTCAAAGAGAACGGCCTGGAGGTTGGAGCGGGTTGACACGAAGAGGACCTTTCGATGAAGAGGGACTTGCACTCCGCCAGGGGCGCGCAGTTCCCCGCGCCCCTGAGGAGGGTGCGACTTAGCGCCGGGTGTCGACGAGGACGGGGCGGTCCGGGAGGGAGAGGGTGACGGCGGTGCCCGCCGGGAGGGCGGCGGCGTCGTGGGTGGAGAGGTCCGCCTTGACCGAGGTGCCGTCGGGCAGCTGGATGGCAAGGCGGGTGCTGGAGCCGAGGAAGGTCGTGCCGGTGACGATCGCGCCCTGGCCGCCGCCCGCGGTGACGCGGACGTTCTCCGGGCGGGTGAGCACCTGCACCTCGCCGCGCAGCTCGGTCGCGCCGTCCACCGGCAGGCGCTGGCCGAGGAGTTCGACGGTCTTGCCGTCCTCCGCGAGCACGCCGTCGATCCGGTTCATGGTGCCGACGAACTCCGCGACGAACGCGGTGGTCGGACGCGCGTACAGCTCGGCGGGGGTGTCGCACTGCTCCAGGCGGCCCGCGTGCATGACCGCGACGCGGTCCGCCATGGAGAGGGCCTCCTCCTGGTCGTGCGTCACGAACAGGGTGGTGATGCCCAGGTCCTGCTGGAGGCGACGGATCTCCTCGCGCAGGTTCTCGCGGACCTTGGCGTCCAGCGCCGACAGCGGCTCGTCCAGCAGCAGCACACGCGGCCGCAGGGCGAGGGCGCGCGCCAGCGCGATGCGCTGCTGCTGGCCGCCGGAGAGCTGGTGCGGGTAGCGGTCGCCGTGGGTCGGCAGACCGACCAGCTCCAGCAGCTCGTCGGCACGACGGTGGCGCTCGGCCTTGCCCGTCTTGCGCATCTTCAGGCCGAAGGCGACGTTGTCGCGGGCGTTCAGGTGCGGGAAGAGGCTGTAGGACTGGAACACCATGCCCGCGTCACGGCGATGCGCGGGAATGCGGGTGACGTCCTCGCCGTCGACCAGGACCTGGCCGGAGTCGGGCATCTCGAAGCCGGCCAGCATCCGCAGTGCCGTGGTCTTGCCGCAGCCGGAGGGGCCGAGCAGGGCCACCAGCTCGCCGGGGTTGACGGTCAGGTCGAGGCCGTCCAGCGCGGTGGTCGCGCCGAAGGTCCGGCGCAGGCCGACGAACTGCACGGTCGCGCCCGAGGCCTTGTCAGTGACGGGTGCTGTGCTGGTCGCAGCCGCCGAGGAGTCCGTCGGCCCCGCAGGGGAGGGCACGGCGGCGACGGTCGTCGCGGGCGCGGGGTCGGTGGTCATGGACACTCCTGGGGCTCCTCGGAGGTGGTGCTTCGACAAGATTCGGTGCGCGGTCGGTGCGCGGTTCAGTGCGTGGACTGCGCGCGGTTGCGGCGCTCGCTGCCGATGGAGAGGACGAGCAGCAGCACCCAGGTCAGCAGCAGGCTGACGATGGAGACGGCGACGGTCACCGGCCCCTGGCCGGCGCTGTTGCCGTTGACGATCCAGACGGCGAAGGGCACGTAACCGAGGATCGAGGCCACCGTGAACTCGCCCAGCACCAGCGCCAGGGTGATGAACGCGGTGTTCAGCATCGCCGAGCGCAGGTTCGGCAGGATGACGCTGACGATGGCGCGGGTGCGGCCGGCGCCGTTGTTCTGCGCGGCCTCCAGCAGGGTGCGCACGTCCAGGGCGCGCATGCCGGCGTCCAGCGTGCGGTAGGCCAGCGGCAGGGCCATCACCACGTAGGCCAGCAGCAGCACGACGGGGAAGTTCGCGTTCTGCGCGTAGAGGAAGGTCGCGTAGAACGGCGTCGGTGCCAGGTTGTCGTTGCACCAGCGCAGCACGTCCGAGATGCCGGCGGTCAGCGCGATGGTGGGCACCACCAGCGGCAGGGTGCAGGTCAGCTCGACCACGGTGCGCAGCTTCTGGCTGCCCAGGCGGACCGCGACGACGGCCGGGATGAGCAGCAGGTAGACCAGCACGATGGTGCCGGCGGCCAGCAGCAGCGACAGCTGCAGCGCGGGCCACAGGCCGGGCACGGTGAAGATCTGGCGGTACGCGTCGAGGCTGAAGCCCTGGGGCGAGTTGTCGACGGTGAACCAGAGCGTCGTGGCGATCGGCACCAGGAAGTAGAGCCCGGCCACGAGCAGGACGGTGCCGCGGCCCCAGCGGATCCGGGCGAGCCCGGCCAGCACGCCGCCGGCGGGGCCCGTCGGGCGGGGACCCTTCGCGGCGCTCGGGGCGGGGCGGCCCTCGGTGGTCAGGGCGGAGGCGGTCACACCAGCCATCGGGCGCTCCGGCGTTGCAGGGGGATGTAGATGACCATCACCAGCGTGGCGATCACCACCATGTCGAGGCTCATCGCCAGGGCGACGTTGGTGGCGTCCGCGGAGACGTTGCCGCTGAGCGCCGTGGCGATCTGCAGCGTGATCAGCGGGACGGTCGCGCCGACCATGGCGGCGGCGGTCGCGTACGCGGCGAAGGCGCTGCCGAAGAGCAGCACGAAGCCGCCGAGCAGCGAGGGGGCCAGCACGGGCAGGGCCACGTGGCGCCAGTACTGCCACCCGGTCGCGCCGTTGTTCTGGGCCGCCTCGCGCCACTGGCGGCGCAGGCCGTCCAGCGAGGGGATGATGCTCAGCACCATCAGCGGGATCAGGAAGTACAGGTAGACCAGCGTCAGGCCGTTGAAGGAGTAGAGACTCCAGCCGTGCTGGTCCAGGTGCAGGCGCGAGGTCAGCATTCCGGCATTGCCGAGTGTGGCGATGAACGCGAAGGCCAACGGCACGCCACCGAAGTTGGCGAGCACGCCGGAGGCGCTCAGCACGGCCTTGCGCAGGAAGGCGAACCGGGAGGTCACCACGGCCTGCGCCAGCAGCAGCCCGGCCACCACGGCGATCAGCGCGGACAGCGCGGACAGCTTGACGCTGCCGATCAGCGCGTCGAGGTAGCCGCCCTGCAGCGAGGCGGTCAGGTTGCCCATCGTGTAGGCGCTGGGCTTGCCGGGGTTGTACGTGGTGAACGCACCGTAGGCCATGGCCAGGGCGGGAACCCCGAAGGCCACGGCGACGAAGAGCAGCAGCGGGACGACGGCGAGCCGGCCCGCCGCCGCCCCCTTGGGGCGGCGGCGAGCAGGCGTCGCGCTCAGCGGAGCGGTACTCACCCGGCGATGGCCTTCGACCAGCCGGCGGCGACGGCGGCCTTGGCCTTGGTGATCTGGTCCTGGCTCGGGACCGGGGCGGAGCCGGTGACCGCGGCCAGCTTGGAGGCCAGCGAGGTGTCCAGGGTGCCGGCCGACTTCATCGAGTCCATCAGGATCGGGCGGGCGTAGCCGGCGAGGAAGCCGTTCTGGCCGTCGGCGGAGTAGAGGAACTCCTCCCACAGGCGGGCGGCGGCCGGGTGCGGCGCCCACTTGTTGATGGCCTGGTTGTAGTAGCCGGCGTACTGGCCGTCCGTCGGGACGTTGACCTGCCAGTTGATGCCCTTGGACTTGAACTCGTCGGCGTACTGCGAGTTCAGGTAGTCCCAGTCGATCGTGATCGGGGTCTCGCCCGACTCGACGGTGGACTGCTTGGCCTGGACCGGGTTGAAGTTGCCGGCCTTCTTCAGCTTGCCGAAGAAGTCGATGCCCGGCTGGACGTTGTCCAGCGAGCCTCCGTTGGCCAGCGCGGCCGCGTAGACGCCGGAGAAGGCGGCGTTGGCCTGCGTCGGGTCGCCGTTGAGGGCGACCTGGCCCTTGTACTCCGGCTTGAGCAGGTCGGCGAAGGTCTTCGGGCACTCCTTGACCTTGCCGGCGTTGCAGCCGATGGAGATGTAGCCGCCGTAGTCGTTGTACCAGGTGCCGTCGGTGGCGGCGTGGCCCGAGGGGATCTCGGCGAAGTTGGCGACCTTGTAGGACGCGAAGAGGCCCTGCTGCTGGCCCTGGACGGCGAAGGCGCCACCCACGTCGACCGCGTCGGGCGCGCGGTCCTGGTTCTTGCGGGTCGTGATCGCGTTGATCTCGTCCTGCGAGGAGCCCTCGGGGTTCTCGTCGTTGATCTTGATGCCGTACTTGGCCGTGAAGGCGTCCATGAGCTTGCCGTAGCCGGCCCAGTCGCGGGGGAGGGTGATCAGGTTGAGCTGGCCCTCCTTCTTGGCGGCCGCGACGAGCGCGTCCATCCCGCCGAGGTCCTGGGCGGAGGTGGCCGAGGCGGCCTTGGCCGAGTCGGAGGAACCGCCGGAGCCGGCGTTGACAGAGGCGGCAGAGCCACAGGCGCTCAATGCGAGGGCGGAAGCGACCAGTACGCCGGTCAGCGCGGCGGCCCGAGCGGGGGTGGAGGTCACGATGGTCTCCTGAGGAGGCGTCAGAGCAGTCGGATCGGAATCACTTGTCCGAACAAGTCGATGACAGTACGCCCGAGAAGGGTGTCCTTTTGGTTAACGGGGGGTCAATACCCGCGTGCTATTCCGCGTCGGAATCCCCCTTTGCGGTCCGACGTTTCGTCGACCGTGCACGTAACGGTACGATCACGCCGGTGCTGCCAGGGTGAACGACCGAGCGGCGACGATCGGACAGGGAGTGCGCACAGTGGCCGCACGGCACGAGGAGATCGCGGAGGAGCTGCGGCGGGCCATCGACCGCGGCGAGTACCCGGTGGGCGGAACGCTGCCGACCGAGACCGAGCTGTCGGCCCGCTACGAGGTCTCCCGTGGCACGGTCCGCCAGGCCGTGGCCGCGCTGACCGCGGAGGGCCGGATCGGCTCGCGCCAGGGCGCGCGTCGCGTCGTCCTCGGTAACCGGCGCAGCCAGAGCTTTGCCGAGCTGCGCAGTTTCGCCCAGTGGGCGCGGGCCATGGGCCGCACCGCGACCGGCCGGGTGCTGGATCAGCATCGCCGCCCGGCCACCGCGGAGGACGCCGAGAAGCTGCAGATCCAGCCGGGGGACGAGGTCCTGCAGGTGCTGCGCGTGCGCGGTCTGGACGGCGAGCCGGTGCTGCTGGAGCGCAACGTCTACGCCGCCTGGATGGCCGACTCGGTGGAGCGGCTCCCCGCCGACTGCACCTCCGTGGTGCAGGCGCTCTTCGAGGACATCGGCATGATCTTCGCCTACGGCGAGCACGTCATCGACGCGGTCGCGGCCGGCGCCGAGGACGCGCGCCTGCTGGAGGTCCGCCGCGGCAGCCCGCTGCTGCGCATCCGCCGGGTGACCACGACCCCGGCCGGCCGTCCCATCGAGTGGTCCGACGACCGTTACGTCTCCGGCACGGTGAGCTTCACCGTGGCCAACTCCATCGGCTCCAACCCGCTGGCGCGCCAGGCCGGTCCGGCCTGAGACCCGCTCGGGCGGGGCCGCCGGCCGTGGGTCGTCGATTCTGTAACTACTAGTATGTACACTGCTGCGTATGAGCACCGACACCGCCCGTCGACTCGTCGACTCCATGCGCGAACTGCTGTGGGAGCGCGGCTACACCGGCACCAGCCCCAAGGCCGTGCTGCAGCGCGCCGGGGCCGGGCAGGGCAGCATGTACCACCACTTCTCCGGCAAGGCCGACCTCGCGCAGTCCGCCGTCACCGCCACCGCGGCGGAGCTGCGCGCCACGGTGGACGCCCAGCTCTCCGCTCCGGGCTCGGCCCGCGACCGGATCACCGGCTACCTGTGCCGCGAGCGCGAGGTGCTGCGCGGCTGCCCGATCGGCGGCCTCACCCAGGACGCCGAGCTGATGGCCGATCCGGCGCTGCGCGCGCCGGTCGCCGAGACGCTGGCCTGGCTGCGCGGGCGGCTCGCCGAGGTGCTCGCGGAGGGCGTCGCCGCGGGCGAGTGGCGGTCGTCGCTGGATCCGGACACCACCGCGACGACGCTCGTCGCCACGCTGCAGGGCGGCTACGTCCTCGCCCGCGCCGCGGGCTCGCCGGAGCCGTTCGACCAGGCCGTCGCCGGCGCGCTCGGTCTGCTTGCCGCATTCCAGGTCTGACAAGGGGATTTCATGTTCGCGATGCAGTACCCGATCACCCTGCCCTCCGACTACGACATGGAGATCCTGCGCAAGCGCGTCCAGGCCGCGTCCTCGATGCTGGACGACCGCGCCGGGCTCGGCTTCAAGGCGTACCTGCTGCGCGAACGCGGTGTGGCGGGCTCGTCGGTCAACGAGTACGCGCCGTTCTACGTGTGGCGTGATCCCGCGGCCGCGGCGGACTTCCTGCTGCGCGGCGGGGGCTTCCAGAACATCATCCGCAGCTTCGGGCGCGTCCCGGTCCGGACCTGGCTCGGCGCGTCCGTCCTCGCGGGCCCGGCCCGCGGCGAGCGTGCCGCCGTCGCGACGCGCAGGACGGCGCTGCTGCCCGCGGACGAGTCCCAGGACGGCACGGGGCTCCAGGAACTGATGGCCCGTGAGACCGAGGCGCTGCGCGCGCACGCGGCCCACCCGGACGTCCACACCGCCGTGCTCGCGGTCGATCCGCAGAGCTGGCAGTCGGTCCGTCTCACCCTCTGGCGCGAGGGCGCCGAGCCCGTCGACGCGGCGGAGACGGACCGCTACGCGGTGCCTCACGTGTCCGCGCCGGAGTTGGAGCTGCTGGGAGTGTGACGCAGGCCGCGCTGGGGCAGGTATCGCGGCGAGAGTTGCTTAGGCTAACCTAACTCGCCGCAAGCCTTCCCGTCCTAGAGAGGCCACCCGCCGACATGTCGTCCTCCGAGATCGCGCTGCTGGGCGCCATCGCCGGGTTCACCATCTACCTGGGCCTGCCGATCGGTCGCCTGCGCGCGCCCCTCCCGCGGACGCGGGTCCTGCTGAACGCGGTCGCGATCGGCATCCTGGTCTTCCTGCTCTGGGACGTGCTGACGCACGCCTGGGAGCCGATCGACAACGCGCTCTCGGACCACCACTACGGCCCTGCGGTCGGCAACGGCCTGTTCTTCTTCGCCTGCTTCGGCCTCGGCCTGCTGGGCCTGGTCTACTTCGACCGCCTGATGGCCCGGAAGGCCGCCGCCGCGGGCGACGCGGGTGCGACCGGTGGGCGGTCGCGGTTCGACACGCTCGCGCTGATGATCGCGATCGGGATCGGCCTGCACAACTTCGCCGAGGGCCTGGCCATCGGCAACAGCGCGGCCGCCGGCCAGCTCCAGCTGGCCGTGCTGCTGATCATCGGCTTCGGCCTGCACAACGCCACCGAGGGCTTCGGCATCGTCGCGCCGCTGGCCGCCGAGGGCACCCGGCCGTCCTGGGGACGCCTGGGGCTGCTCGGACTGATCGGCGGCGGCCCGACCTTCCTCGGCACCCTGGTCGGCCAGTCGGTCACCAACGACACGCTGTCGATCGGCTTCCTGACCCTGGCCGCCGGCTCGATCCTCTACGTGGTGATCGAGCTGCTCTCGGTGGCCCGCAAGTCCGGCATGAAGGAGCTCGTCACCTGGGGCATCTTCGCGGGCGTGGTGGCCGGCTTCGTGACCGACGCGATCGTGACCGCGGCCGGGGCCTGAGCCCGGCCGCGGTACGCGGTCGCGGCGCGGTGCCTCAGTTCGAGAACGACGGCACGGGCGTGTCGTTCTTGAACGCGTCGAAGACCTGCTGGGCCTCGGACATGTTCCACTTCACCGCGTCGCCGTCCGACGGCGTCATGTAGTTGGCGTCGGCGATCGGCACGGTGATGGTCTTGCCGTTGCCGCTCTTGAGGCCCTTCATCGCGAAGAACATCGAGCCCAGGTCGGTCAGTCCGGTGTTGTTGTCGACCTGCAGCATCGACAGCCCGCTGTTCATCGTCGGGTAGAGCGTGAACGGGTTGAGGAAGGTGCCGGGCGAGGTCGCCTTGTGCGCGAGGGCGTTCAGGAACTGCTGCTGGTGCTGCATGCGGGCGAGGTCCTGGGTGGCCTCCTGGTGCCGCTCGCGGACGAAGGCGAGCGCCTGGGTGCCGTTCAGGGTCTGGCAGCCGGCCTTGAGGTTCGCGCCGGACGCCTTGTCGACGATCGCGTGGTCGATGCACATGTCCACGCCGCCCAGGTCGTCCACCACGTTGACGAAGCCGGAGAAGCCGATCTCGGCGTAGTGGTCGATGTGGATGCCGGTGTTGTACTCGATCGTCTTGACCAGCAGCGGGCCGTCGCCGTCGGCGAAGGCCGCGTTGATCTTGTGCCGGGACTGGCCGTGCTGGACGCCGTGGCTGTCCGTCCAGGCCGGGATGGTGACGTAGGAGTCGCGGGGGATGCTCATCAGCGTGTCCCCGTTGGCGCCGATGTGCAGCACCATCATCGAGTCGGTGCGTGCGCCGGTGTCGTAACCCGTGTGCAGGCGCTGCTGGTCCGAGGTGGACAGGCCCTGGCGGCTGTCGGAGCCGAGGATCAGCCAGTTGGTGCCCTTGCCCGCCGGCGGGCGCCCGGCGTAGTCGGCGAGGACGTCGCTCTTGTTCAGCTTGGTGCTGGCCCAGGCGTAGGTGCCGCCGCCGACCGCGAGCACGGTGAGGACGAGCACCGTCGCCGTCACGCGGATCTTGCGGCCGCGCGACCACCGGCGCCGTCCGTCGACGTCGGGCAGCCCGCCGCCGGGCGGGCCCACGCGGTTTCCGGACGGCCTGGGTGCGCCCACGGCGGTCCCCGAGGGCGATGGGGTGCGCCGGCGACCGGGCGCGGCGTTGCGCGGGTTCAGCTCGGGCGGCAGCGTCGGCTCGTTCCCCGGCCACTGGGACATGTCACTCATGCCACCCGAGCATGCACGCTCGCCCGGTCGTTCGGTAGGACAAAACAGTGCATAAGGGGAACCTGTAGCAAACCTGATGCGAACCGTCCATAGGATCCACACGTCTGTTCCCGGCCCGTTTTAACCGGCCGGGCGACCCGCTGTACGGTGGCGGGACTATGGTCGCCACGCCTCTCCCCGCCGTCTCCGTGATCATGCCGGTCCTCAACGAGGAGCGGCATCTGCGCACCGCCGTCGAGCGCATCCTGGAACAGGAGTACGACGGCGCGATCGAGGTCGTCATCGCCCTGGGCCCGTCCGCGGACCGCACCGACGAGATCGCCGCCGAGCTCGTCGCGGAGACCGCCGGCACCGCGCGCGAGGTGCACACCGTCCCGAACCCGACCGGCCGCACGCCCGCCGCGCTCAACGCGGCGATCAAGGGCTCGCGCTTCCCCGTCGTGGTCCGCGTCGACGGCCACGGCCTGCTGACCCCCGGCTACATCGCCACCGCCGTCCGGCTGCTCGACGAGCACGGCGCCGCCAACGTCGGCGGCATCATGGCCGCCGAGGGCGAGACGGAGTGGGAGAAGGCCGTCGCGGCCGCGATGACCTCCCGGATCGGCGTCGGCAACGCCGCCTTCCACACCGGCGGCGAGGCCGCCCCCGCCGACACCGTCTACCTCGGCGTCTTCCGCCGTGAGGTGCTGGAGCAGCAGGGCGGCTACAACGAGGAGTTCGTCCGTGCCCAGGACTGGGAGCTGAACTACCGCATCCGCGAGGCCGGCGGCCTGATCTGGTTCACCCCGGAGCTCGAGGTCACCTACCGCCCGCGCCCCAACGTGCGCGCGCTGGCCAAGCAGTACAAGGACTACGGCCGCTGGCGCCGGGTGGTCACCCGCTACCACCGCGGCTCGGTCAACCTGCGCTACCTCGCCCCGCCGGCGGCGCTGGTCGGCTGCGCGGCCGGCCTGGTCGCGGGCGTCGCGCTCACGCCCGTCGCCCTGGTGGTCCCCGGCGGCTACGCGGCGGCGATCCTGCTCGGCTCGCTCAAGGAGGGCAAGGGCCTGTCGCCCGCCGCCCGCGCGCAGCTGCCCGTGGCGCTCGCCACCATGCACATGTCCTGGGGCTGGGGCTTCCTGACCAGCCCGCGCTCCCTGGCCCGCAGGGTCATCGCGAGCACGGCGCCCCGACCGGAGTGACCCGGCCGGGACGTCGTGGGCCCCGGATGGTCTCCTACGGCGTCGAGTAGGGCTGGTAGCCGGGCGGCTGCGGCACGTTCGGCGGCGTCGTGCCCTTCCACACATAGGGCGCGTAGACGTCCATGCACTGGTTGCTGTCGGTCCCGGCGTTCTGCGTGACGGCCGTCGTCGGCATGGCCCCCTGCTGGGGCAGGGTGGTGCGGTAGTCGTAGCCGCTCGGCCACTCGCTGCCGACGCGCAGCACCAGCTGCGTCACCGACGGGTCCTCCTTGAGCACGCTCGGCGTCAGGTCCAGCGCGGCGGCGACGGCCTCGGCCTGCGCCTTGTCCGCGGCCGGGTAGCTGAGCTGGGTGGCGCCGCTGACGGTGCTGGTGTCCCGGACGGCGCTGGTGAAGCCGGCCGCGACCAGATGGTCCGTCATCTGCTTGCCCCGGCCGTCGACGCTGGCGTTCTGGACGGAGATCCGCACCCTGGCCTTGTCGACCGGCGCGCTGGTGGCGGGCGGGGCCGAGGGGGAGGGGGTGCTGCTCGGCGTCGCCGACGTGCCGCCCGAGCCGCCCTTGTCGAGCGGGATGTCGTTGGCGATCATCGAGAAGACCTTGTCGCTGTCGGTGTTCAGCGTCGGCACCCAGTTGTTCGGGTCGCTCTGCCCCGGCTCGGTCATGTGGTCGAACGGGATGGTCACCGTGGTGACCCGGCTCGCCGGGACCTTGTTGAAGTCCAGCGCCAGCGAGCTCATCGCCTCGATGCTCTTCAGGCTCGGGTCCACGGTGAGCGCCGAGGTCGCCGCCTGGGCCAGGCCGTTGAGCTTGCCCGGGTCCAGCAGCGTGTTGGCCGACTTCATCTTGCGGATCATCGAGTTCAGGTACAGGTGCTGCGCGTGGGTGCGCCCGATGTCGGTGCCGTCCTCGAAGGCGTGCCGGGTGCGCAGCCACTCCAGCGCCTGGACGCCGTAGATGGTGTGGAAGCCCTGCGGCAGCACGAGGTGGGAGCCCTCCTCGTGCACCCCGTCCGAGGCGGTGTAGACGTGGTAGTCCGCCACGTTCTGCTTGGTGCACACCTGCACGCCGCCGATGGCGTCGGCCATCTTCACCACACCGCCGAAGTCCAGCATGACGAAGTGGTCGATCTGGATGTGCGTCAGGCTCTCCCAGGTGTCCACCACGCAACTGGGCCCGTAGGCCAGTGTGTCGGTGATGTTCTGGTGGCTGAGCTGCTTGCCCTGGCAGGCGTAGGGCTTGACCCAGGTGTCACGCGGCATGCTGGTGATCGAGGCGTTGGTGCGGTCGGCGGATATGTGGATCAGCATCTCCACGTCCGCGTGCGGCGGCCCGCCGACGGAGGTCTGCGAACCGCCGAGGCTCAGGTCGTCCGAGGTGTCGCGCGAGTCCGAGCCGATCACCAGCACGTTGATCGGGGTGCCGCCGCCGGAGGCGGGCTTCTCGGCCACGGTGGACGGGGCTGGACCGCCGCCCGAGTGCAGCGGCTCCGAGTGGATGTTGCTGTCCAGCACCTTGACGTAGATGTAGAGGCCCGCCGCGGACAGCAGCACCGTGGACGAGAGCGCGATGGCCGTCCACTTGAGGAGGCGTCGCTTGCGCCCCGGCCTCCTGCGGTGGCCGCCGCCCGTCGCGGCCTCCGGCTGACGGTCCGTCATGGTGTCGCCGCCGCCCCCGCGGCTGCGGGCGACACTGGCGTCGAAGCCGCGGTCGAAATCGTCGCTCATATTCGTCGCCCCCCGACGGTCAGAATGCCGGCGGCGTTCCACTTCGGAATTCGTCGGCTGCGGGGCGCCTTTTTGTGGCCACCCGACCCGGCTTTGCCCGATATGGGCACGGCCGCGCGGCGGTCCTCCTGGTTCACGGGATGTTCCCCCCTCGGGAATGTCCGATCCGTGGCCCTGCCCCCGCGCTCCACGTCCGGATGACTTCGGTCATTCAGTTGGTTCCTGTGCGTCCTGTCACGCACCGTGCCCGAGGAATTCCGCTCGGTCTTCGGCGCGGAAAGCTCCTCGGGCAGCACGGACGCAACCGTTCGGTGAACGGTTCCCGACGCCGGGTCAGCAGTGGGAGAAAGGCTTCCCGATCCCGTGGAAGTCGGCGCCCAGCGTCAGCACCATCGGATCGCGGGCGCCGCTCGCGGTGCCCTCGCCGTGCAGCGCGGAGGCGGGCAGACCGAGCGCGGCGACCAGGGTGCGGGCCTGGTCGGCGTGGTCGGGCGCGTACACGAGCGTGGTGTCCGGCTGGTTGTGGGCGGCCGGGCCGCCGTTGCTGGTGCGCAGGTACTTCTCGGTGTTCTGCATCCAGCTCAGCACCGTCTCCGCCTGCCCGAAGGTACCGCTCCCGTTCAGCACCGTCACCCGCACGTCGAGCGGCTTCGCCTTCGCCCCGGAGGAGGGGAAGGCGCTGTCCGGGGCCTCGGGGCCGCAGCTCGGCGAGGCCGACGCGGACACGGCCGTGGACGCCGAGGGCGAGGCCGCGTCCTGGGCCCGGGCACTGGTGGCGCCGCCGCCGTGGAACAGCACGAAGCCGCCGACGCCCATCAGCGCGAGGAAGGCCACCGCGGCCGCCAGCCACGCGCCGCTGCTCGCCCCGCCGCGTCCGCGCGCCCGGCCTTTGGCCCGCGCGCGGGACCCCGTGGACGCTCCGGCGCCGGGCGCACCCGCCCGTCGCCTGCTGCCGCCCTTGCCGCGCGTGCCCACCTGTCGCTCCGTTCCCCGCCGGCGGCCGGCCGACCGCCGGCCCGACCCGCGGCGCCAGCGTAACCGGCGCGGCCTACGGAGCGGCGCAGACCTCCTGCGCCGCCGTCCGTCCGGAGTACCTGGGCGCCGGGCTCGCCACCGTGGATCCCGCCGTGGATCCCAACGCGGGCCCCAGCGCGGCGGCCGCGTTGGCGTTCACCGGGCCGGGTGACGGCGGCGCGGTGGGAGCGGCGGCGACCGTCACCGGCACGTCGTCGCGCAGCTGACGGAACAGCTCGTCCGCCTCCGGCTGCTTGAGCTGGTCCCGGTTGCGGTCGTGGGCGTACGGCTCCCGGGGTGCGGTCAGGAAGGTCACCCGGCCCGCCGGCAGGTTCGACAGGCTCGACGTCAGGTCGTACAGCTTGCTGAGCGAGTCGAGGCCCGGATCGACCGTCAGCGCCGAGGTCGCCGCGTCCAGCAGCGGGTAGAGCCGGGTCGGGTTGAGCAGCACCCCGGAGCTGTCGACCTTGCGGACCAGCGAGGAGAGGAAGTCCTGCTGACGCCCCATCCGCTGGGTGTCACTGCCGTCGCCGAGCGCGTAGCGCGCCCGCACGAACCCGAGCGCCTGCTCGCCGTCGAGGGTCTGCCGCCCCGCGGGCAGGTCCAGTTCGGCGTCCTTGTCCACGACCGGCTGCGCCAGACAGACCTCCACCCCGCCGACCGCGTCGACCATCTTCTTGAACCCGGTGAAGTCCGCCACCACGAAGTGGTCGATCCGGATGTCGGTGAGCCGCTCGACGGTGCGGATGGTGCAGGCCGTGCCGCCCTTCTCGAAGGCCGAGTCGAAGATGCCGGTGTACGCCGGGTCGACCGTGCCGTTCGGCAGGGTGCAGGCGGGCACGTCCACCACCGCGTCGCGCGGCAGGCTGACCGCGACGGCGCGCCTCCGGTCGCCGGCGATGTGCAGCAGGATCGTGGTGTCCGATCGCGCGCCGACGGCCGCGCCGTACACGGCGTTCGCGCCCGCGCGCGAGTCGGAGCCGATGATCAGGATGTTCTGGGCGCTGTTGACCTGCGTCGGCCGGGAGGAGCCGGGCCCGAGCAGACGGTCGGTCAGGGTGTCGGCGTGGATGTTGCCGTTCAGTTTGGTGTAGCCGAGCCAGACCGTGCCGACGGCCAGGAGCAGCATCGTCCCCAGGCCGAGCGAGAGCCAGAACGCCAGCCGACGCCGCCTGCCGTCGCCGCCACCCACGGGACCCCCTGCCGGTCTGCCGGTCGACCGCTCGCCGGAGCCGACGACGGAGGGCGGCCCGGTGCCGCCGTCCATCGATCATGTCCGGGGGCCGGTGACCGCACCGGCGGGGTGATCCGTCCGGGGGACGGGCTGCGGGCCGGAGACCGCAGAAAGCGGAGACCGCAGAAGCCGCAGACCCGGGCCGCTCAGCCGAGCCGGCGGGTGACGCGCTCGTCCGCGATGCGGCGGGCCATCGTCTCCGGGGCCACCGACCCGCTGTGCCGGCACAGCACCACGCTGCCGCCGACCACCAGCGGTGCCAGCAGCCCGCCGGCCAGGCCGTCCCAGTCGCTGAAGCCGAGCGTGGACAGGACCCGGTCCTCCTCGCCCAGCCCCAGCTGCTTCGCCTGCTCCGCCGCCAGCGACACCACGTGCGAGCCGCTCAACTGCTCGCCGTCGATCTCCAGCGCGGGACGCGCCGGGTCCACCGGCGCGTACGGCACGAAGCGGTCGCCCTGCGCCGGGACCTCGACCGCGTAGTCCACGAAGCCGTCCGGCAGCTGCGGGAAGCGGCCGCCGAGCGGCCGCAGCGCCAGCGCCACCCGTTCGCCCTCGCAGGCCAGCGCCTCCTCCAGCGAGTCCGGCCCGCTCACCACCAGCTGCGCCTTGGCCGGATCGCCGCCCGGACAGGCCAGCACCCCCAGCGACCAGCAGGCGAACAGCCAGATCGCACTCTGCCAGTGCGCGGGCAGCAGCAGCGCGCACCGGTCGTCCGGTGCGGCCAGCAGCTCGTCCTGCAGCAGGTTCGCGGTCTTGGCCACCCAGTTGTCGAACGTCTTGACGGAGAGCTCGACCCGCTCGCCCGTCGCGTCGTCGTAGAAGGTGATGAGTGGGCGGGCCGGATCGGATTCGAGGAGGGAGCGCAGCAGATCGGCGGGGGACTCTGCGCCGCTGAAGGGTGTCTGGCTCATGGTGGTGCCCAGCCTACGGCGTGAGCGGGGTGAAGGGACCAGACCCCCCGCCGCTAACTTTGCGTGCCGGTAACCTGGCCGAGTGAGAAGCGGGACAGGCGCGACGACGGGGACCAGTGAGTCCGTGCGGGTCTGGAAGCCCGACGGGCCGCTCGACCTCGCGATGACCTTCGGTTTCCTGCGGCGCGGCCCCCTCGACCCCGCCTACCGGCGCACCCGCGACGGCGCGCTCTGGCGTGTCTCGCGCACCCCCGCCGGCGTCGGCACGCTCCGGCTCCGCACCCGCCCCGCCGAGGGCTCCGTCGAGGCGACGGCCTGGGGCCCGGGTGCGTCCTGGCTCCTCGACGCCGTGCCGCGCCTGCTCGGCGCGGAGGACGACCCCTCCTCCTTCGACCCGCGCGACCAGCGCCTGCTGCGCGACGCGCACCGCCGGAATCCAGGCCTCCGGATCGGCCGCACGGGCCTGGTGATGGAGTCGTTGGTCCCCGCGATCCTGGAACAGAAGGTCACCACCGGTGAGGCGTACGAGGCGTGGCGCACCCTGCTGCGCGCCTACGGCGAGCCGGCGCCCGGGGGCGCCGCGGTGCCCCCCGTGATGTACGCGCCGCCCGCGGCGCGCGACTGGGCGATGATCCCCACCTGGGCCTGGCACCGCGCGCGCGTCGACGGCAAGCGCGCGGCCACCGTCGTGCGCGCGGCGAAGCTCGCTCCGCGCCTGGAGGAGGCCTCCGTCATGCCCCCGGCCGACGCGGTGGCCCGGCTGACCACCGTCCCCGGCATCGGCGCCTGGACGGCGGCGGAGACCCTCCAGCGCAGCAACGGCGACGCGGACGCCGTGTCCGTCGGCGACCTCCACCTCCCCAACACGGTCGGCTGGGCGCTGGCCGGCCGCGAGCGGAGCGACGACGCGGTGATGCTCGAGCTCCTGGAGCCGTATCGCCCCCACCGCTACCGCGTCTGCCGCCTGCTGTACACGCTCCGCGTCGCCGCGCCACGGCGTGCACCGAGGTACGCGCCGCACGATTTCAGGGACATGTAGTCGCATCGCCCCTGGCGAACTACCGCACCGTCAGAAAGTGTTCCGGGTCGCGGGGTGGGCGCGACGGCGCCGGAGCTGCCGGGCGGCCGACGGCGACGGCGCCCATCGGGTCCCAGTCCGAGGGCAGGTCCAGGACCTCGCGCACGGTGTCGCGACAGAACATCGTCGAGGAGACCCACGCCGAGCCCAGACCCTCACCCGCGAGTGTCACGAGCATGTTCTCGACCGCCGCCCCCATCGCCACCACGAACATCTCCCGCTCCGCGGCGGCGCGGCGCGCGTCGGGGTAGGCGTGGGAGCCGTCCATGACGAGGCACGGGACGACCAGGTACGGCGCGTTGCGCAGGACGTCACCCCGGCGGACGCGGCGGGCGACGCGCTCGGGGGGCCAGCCGTCGAGGTCGACGAGGTCGCGGTTCCAGGCGGCGAGCATCGCGTCGAGGAGGCGGGTCCGGCTCGCCTCCGACTCCAGGAGGACGAAGCGCCACGGCGTGGTGTGGTGCGGGGCGGGAGCCGCGATCGCCGCGGCGACCGCGCGGCGGACCGCGCCGACGTCGACCGGCTCGTCGGTGAACGCACGGACCGTGCGCCGGCCGTGGACGGCCTCGCGGACGGACTCGGAGGTGCCGAGGCGGAAGAGGTCCTCCTCGGCGGGACGGATCAGCGGGCGGACGCCGTCGCCGTCGTCCTCCGTCACGACGTGGGCGAGGCCGCGCACGATCGCGACCGGGCGGCCGGAGGTCTTGCCCTTCACCAGGTCGGCCGCCGCGGCCAGTTCGTCGGCGGTGGCGGTGACTGTCAGGGACAGCTCGTTGCCGTGGCGGTCGACGCGGCCGCGGTGGTCCTCCAGGACCGCGACGCCCGCGGCGCCGATCGCGACGTCGGTGAGGCCGTTGCGCCACGGGCGGCCGAAGGTGTCGGTGACCAGCACGCCCACGCGGGCGCCGGTCAGTTCGTGCAGGCGCTTCCGCAGCGCGCGCGCCGAGGCGTCCGGGTCCTCCGGGAGCAACAGCACGGTGCCGGGCGGCGTGTTGGACGCGTCGACGCCGGCCGCGGCCATGACCAGGCCCTGACGGTTCTCCACGATCCGGGTGCGGCCGCGCCGGGCGACGACGCGGACGGACTCCGCGTCGATCGCGGCCTCGCGGTCGACGGCCTGCACGATCCGGCCTTCGGCCTTGCTGACGACCTTGGAGGTGACCACGACCAGGTCGCCGTCGCGCAGCGCGAAACCGTCCGTGCCGACGAGCAGCGCGGCGAGGTCGTCGCCCGCCGCGATCTCCGGCAGGCCGTCGACGGCGACGATCTCGACGGAGTCGGCGACGCCGCTCACGCGCGCACCTGCTCGGCCAGCTCCAGCGCCTGACGGGCCATCGCCGCCGAGGCGTCGAGGTCGGTCATCAGCAGCGGCACCGCGCGGCAGGCGATGCCCGCGGCCTCGACCTCGGCGACCGCCGACTCGTCGCCGGTGTGCACGAGCCAGCCGTCGAGGAGCTCGGAGCCGTAGTGCAGGGCGACGGCTGCCGCGGTCGTCTCCACGCCGACGGCCTCCAGCACCTTGTCGGCCATGCCGCGCACCGGCGCGCCGCCGACGATGGGGGAGAGACCGACGACCGGCGCCTGCGCGGCGACCAGCGCCTCGCGCACGCCGGGGACGGCGAGGATCGTGCCGATCGAGACGACCGGGTTGGACGGCGGCAGCAGGATCACGTCCGCCTCGGCGATCGCCTCGACCACGCCGGGTGCCGGCTTCGCCGTCTCGGCGCCGACGGGCAGGATCGCCTGGGCGGGGACGGAGGCGTGGAGCTTGACCCAGTACTCCTGGAAGTGGACCGCGCGGCGCTTGCCGTCCTGCTCGGGGTCCTCGATGACGACATGGGTCTCCACGCGGTCGTCGGTCATCGGGAGCAGCCGCACGCCCGGCTGCCAGCGGTCGCACAGCGCCTCGGTGACCGCGCTGAGCGGGTAGCCCGCGCCGAGCATCTGGGTGCGGACGATGTGGGTGGCGAAGTCGCGGTCGCCCAGCCCGAACCAGGACGGACCGACGCCGTAGGCGGCGAGCTCCTCCTTGACCGACCAGGTCTCGTCCGCGCGGCCCCAGCCCTGCTCCTCGTGGATGCCCCCGCCGAGGGTGTACATCACGGTGTCCAGGTCGGGGCAGACCTTCAGCCCGAACAGATGGATGTCGTCGCCGGTGTTCCCGATGACGATGATCTCGTCGGCGGGGCCGACCGCCGCCTTGAGCCCGCGCAGGAAGCGGGCCCCGCCGATCCCTCCGGCCAGAACGGTGATGCGCATGCGGCTGCTTCCTCTGTGAGACCCACGGCTGTGCGATTCAGGCTGTGCGATGTCGGGACGTGAGGTCTCAGGATAGATCGACAGCCCGCCTGCGCCGCCGTGTGGTTCGCGCTCAGTCGAGGGTGAGGCCGAGCAGGCGGTGCAGGGCGTCCGCGCCGGGAGGGGTGACCCGCAACGCGCGGCCCGTCCCGATCGGTTCGACCCAGCCGGCGTCCCGCGCGTGGGCGCAGAGCGCCGAGCCGAGCACGCCGGCGAGATGCGGACGGCGCTCGGTCCAGTCGAGGCAGCTGCGCACCAGCGGACGCGAGCCGCGGCGCGGCCCGTCCAGGTCGACGCCGATCCCGGCCAGCCAGGCGCGGCCGGGCGGGGTGACGGCGAGACCCGTGTCGTCCGCGACCACGCCGCGCGCCACCAGCGCGTCGGCGATGCCGACGCCGAGCCGGCCGGCGAGGTGGTCGTAGCAGGTGCGGGCGCGGGCCTCCGCGCTGCGGCGGACGCTCTCGCGCAGGTTGCGCGGCGCGGGCGCGGGTCCGGGGGCCGATGTGTTCGCGAAGGCGGCCAGGCCCTCGACCAGCGCGGCGGTGTCGGGCCCGGCCAGCCGCAGATAGCGGTGCCGGCCCTGGCGCTCCTCGACCAGCAGGCCGCCGGCGACCAGCCGGGACAGCTGCTCGCTCGCGGTGGAGGCCACGACGCCCACGTGGTGGGCCAGTTCGCTCGCGGTCCAGGCCCGGCCGTCGAGCAGGGCGAGGCAGATCGCGGCCCGGGTCGGGTCGGCCAGCAGCCCGGCGAACCGGGCCAGGGGTTGCGCGGAGGGTTGCGCGGGGGGTTGCGCGGACATACCGCCATGATGCCCGCGCCACGGTTCGGCGCCCGCCGAACCGTCCCGCGCCTAGCGTGGCCGTATGACGATCTCCGATCCGTCCGTGCCCGTGAGCTCGGTCGCCTCCGCCGATGCCTTCCGCGAGCTGCACCACCGGCCTGGGGAGCCGCTGCTGCTGCCGAACGCCTGGGACCACGCCTCCGCGTGCGCGCTGGCCGAGGCCGGGTTCGCCGCCGTCGGCACCACCAGCCTCGGCGTCGCCGCCGCGGCCGGGCTGCCGGACGGGGCCGGGCGGACCCGCGGGGAGACGCTCCGGCTGGTCCGGCAGCTCGCCCGACCGATCAGGAGCGGTCGCCTCCTGCTGACGGTCGACATCGAGGGCGGCTTCAGCGACGACCCGGCCGAGGTCGCCGCGCTCGCGGGCGAACTCGCCGGGGCGGGCGCGGTCGGCGTCAACCTGGAGGACGGCCGCGCCGACGGCGGCCTGACGCCCGCGCCGCTGCACGCGGCGAAGATCCGGGCCGTCAAGGCGGCCGTGCCCTGGCTCTTCGTCAACGCGCGCACGGACACGCACTGGCTGCGGCGCGGCGACCTCGCCGAGACGACGTCCCGGTTGGCGGCCTATCAGGACGCGGGCGCGGACGGCGTGTTCGTGCCGGGGCTGGCCGAGGAGGGGTCCGTCGTGGCGGCGGTGGGCGCGACCGGGTTGCCGCTCAACGTGCTGGCCGTTCCGGGCGGGCCCTCGCTCGCCCGTCTCGCCGAGCTGGGAGTGCGCCGCGTCAGCCTCGGCTCGCTGCTCTTCCGGCTGGGCCTCGGCACGGCCGTCGACGCCGCGGTCCGCCTGCGCGCCGGGGATGCCCTGCCGTCCGCCCCCCGGGCCCTCGACTACGGCGCGGTGCAGGCCCTTACGGAGTGATGACGCGACGGCGTTCCCTGCTGCTTTGCCGCTCGGGCGGGCCTAGCGTCGACGGCATGGAGGTACTGCTGACCGGCGGAGCCGGCTTCATCGGAACGGCGATCGCGAGAGCACTGCTCGCGGACGGGCACACCGTTCACGTTTTTGATCGGTGCAGCCTGGATCGGCGGTTCACATCGGTGCCGGGGGTCACCTCGGTGATCGGTGATCTCCGCGACCCCGGCGTCGTCGCGGTCGCGCTGCGCGGCGTCGACGCGGTCTGCCACCAGGCCGCGAAGGTCGGCCTCGGTGTGGACTTCGCCGACGCGCCCGACTACGCCGCCGCCAACGACCTCGGCACCGCCGTGCTGCTCGCCGCGATGGCGCGAGCGCACGTCCGGCGCCTGGTGCTGGCCGGCTCGATGGTCGTCTACGGCGAGGGCCGCTACGACTGCGCCGAGCACGGCACGGTCCCGGCTCCGCCGCGCCGCGTCGCCGACCTCGACGCGGGCCGCTTCGAGCCGCGCTGCCCGCGCTGCGGCGCGGAACTGACGCCCGGTCTGGTTGACGAGGATGCCCCGGCCGACCCGCGCAATGTCTACGCGGCGACCAAGCTCCACCAGGAGCACCTGGCCTCCGCATGGGCCCGCTCCTGCGCCGGCACGGCGGTCTCGCTGCGCTACCACAACGTCTACGGCCCCGGCCTGCCCCGGGACACCCCGTACGCCGGGGTTGCCGCGCTCTTCCGCTCGGCGCTGGCGCGCGGCGAGTCCCCGCGCGTCTTCGAGGACGGCGGGCAGCGCCGCGACTTCGTCCACGTCACGGACGTCGCCTCGGCGAACGCCGCGGCGCTCGCGTCCCTGGACGACCGCGAGCCCGGCTCCTTCCGCGCCTACAACGTCGGCAGCGGCGAGGTCCGCACGGTCGGCGACCTCGCCTCCGCGCTCGCCGACGCGTACGGCGGCCCCGCGCCGACCGTTACGGGGGAGTACCGCCTCGGCGACGTCCGCCACATCACGGCGGACTCCCGCCGCCTGCGCGCGGACCTGGGCTGGCGCCCCCGGGTCTCCTTCGCGGACGGCATGGCGGAACTGGTCACGGAGAGCCTGGATTCCTACGCGAGGAACTGACGCAGCGCGTCCCGGTGCCCGGCCGGCAGGTCCGCCTCGACGGCGAACTCGTGGTCCGCGAAGTCGAACCCCGGCGTCACGACCTCCGCGACCAGCGCGTACCGGGCTCCGTCCGGCAGCCGCGACGCCTTCCACCAGCCGCCGGGGACGAGCAGATGCCGCTCGTCCCCGCCCCCGAGCACCCGCACCCGCAGCCGCCCCTCGCGGTCGACCGTGTGGTACTCGACGGGGTCGCCCTCCAGGAAGAAGTGCAGGATGTCGCTCCGGTTCCGGTGCAGCCGTCCGCACGGCTGCTCGGCCGTCATCAGGTAGTAGATCGACGTCGCCGTCGGCCGTTCGCCGCCCGGGTGGGGATGTGGATGCGGGCTCGTGTAGATCCGCCGGAAGTACCCGCCCTCGGGGTGCGGCTCCAAGCCGAGTGACTCGATCAGCTCGCGGTCGCGCATGCCTTCACGTGAGGCCGTCACCAGGCCGCCGTGGGCAGCGCGATCTCGAAGCGGCAGCCGCCGTCGACGTTGTGGACGGAGGCGCGGCCGTCGTGGGCTTCGACGATGCCGCGGACGATGGCGAGGCCGAGGCCCGCGCCGGCCTCGCCGGCGGCGGGGGTGGCTCGGGGGGTGCGCGCCGTCGCGCCGCGGAAGCCGGTCTCGAAGACGCGGGGGAGGTCGGCCTCCGGGATGCCGCCGCAGCCGTCGGTCACGGAGACGACCACCTCCCGTTCCAGCTGCCACGCCGCGACCGCGACCGTCCCGTCCATCGGTGTCGCGCGGATCGCGTTGACCAGCAGGTTGGCCAGCACGCGGGTGATCTCGCGCGGGTCGACCTCCACCGGGACCGGCGCGATGCCGTGGCCGACCAGCCGCACGCCCCGCTCCTGCGCCAGCGGGTATGCGCCGGCTATCGCGTCGCCGACCAGGTCGTAGACGGAGACCCGGGACAGCGTCAGCGTCAGCGCGCCCGCCTGGATCCGGGAGAGCTCGAAGAGGTCGTCGACCATGCCGGTGAGGCGGTCCACCTCGGTGCGGATCCACCGGTGGTAGCGGGCGGGGTCCTGCGCGACGCCGTCCTCCAGGGCCTCGGCCATCGCCCGCAGCCCCGCCAGCGGGGTGCGCAGGTCGTGGGAGATCCAGGCGATCAGCTCGCGCCGCGAGGACTCCAGCGCGCGTTCGCGCTGCCGCGACTCGGCCAGCCGCGCGCTGGTCGCGGCCAGCTCCGCGCCCAGCGCCTGCAGCTCCGAGCTGAGCGGTACGGCCGGCGCCGTGAAGCCGGCGTCGCTGCCGACGGTCCGCACCGCGCGCCGCAACTCCTGGCTGCCGATCGCGACCTGACGCGCCAGCAGCCAGGCCACCAGCAGCGACACCACCGAGCCCATCGCCAGCACCACCACGACCACCCCGTAGTCGTGCCGGGACAGGAACATCGCCTGCGCCACCGCGATCGTCCCGGCCGCCACCGCCAGCACGGTCACCAGCGCGACCGTGAACAGCGACCAGGACAGCGAGCGGCGGCGCAGCAGCACCACCGCGGGCCACCCCGCGAGCCCGGCCGCTCCCGCGCCGAGCGCCGCGTAGGAGGCCATCACCAGCAGGTCAGGCATCGGGCACCGCCGTCTCCAGGGCGCGGCCCGGCGCGTCCGAGGGGTCGAAGCGATAGCCGACGCCCCACACCGTGGTGATCAGGCGCGGCGCGGCCGGGTCGTCCTCGATCTTCTCCCGCAGCCGCCGCACGTGGACGGTGACCGTGGAGAGGTCGCCGAACTCCCAGCCCCAGACCCGGCGCATCAGCTCCTCCCGGCCGAAGGCCGTGCCGGGGTGCGCCAGCAGGAACGACAGCAGGTCGAACTCGCGGAGCGTCAGCATCAGTTCGCGCGGACCGCGCCAGGCCCGCCGGGCCGCCGGGTCCACCCGCAGGTCGCCCGCGGCGAACTCGGGGACCTCGTCGGCGGGCGCAGGCGCGCCCGCCGCGCGGCGCAGCACCGACTGGATCCGCAGCACCAGCTCGCGCGGCGAGAACGGCTTGGTCACGTAGTCGTCCGCGCCCAGCTCCAGCCCGAGGATCCGGTCGTGCTCGTCGCCCTTGGCCGTCAGCATGACGATCGGCACGGCGTGCGAGAACGGCTCGGCGCGCAGCCGCCGGCACACCTCCAGCCCGTCGATCTCCGGCAGCATCAGGTCCAGTACGACCAGGTCCGGCCGCCGCGCGGCGGCCTGCTCCAGCGCGGCGCGGCCGTCGGCCGCGTGGTCGACGGTGTAGCCGGCGCGCTGCAGGTAGCCCGAGACGACCTCGGCCACGGTCGGGTCGTCGTCCACGACCAGGATCCGGCGCGACACCGGGGCGGGCAGGCCGGCCGGTGCGTCGAGTGTTTCGCTCACCCCTCCACCGTAGGAGCTTCCGGCCTGCGGTGACGGCTGGGGTGGCGGCGACGTTCGCGTTCCGTAAGGTGCCGCTCGGACCGGTCGGGGCCCTGCCGCTCCTAGCGTGAGTGCCATGGACAACGCTGACGGACCTCACCGGGACGCCACCGTCGATCTCGTGCTGCCCTGCCTCGACGAGGCGAGGGCGCTGCCGTGGGTGCTCGGCCGGGTGCCGCGCGGCGTGCGGCCGATCGTCGTGGACAACGGCTCGACGGACGGCTCGGCCGAGCTCGCCGCCTCCCTCGGGGCGACCGTGGTCCGCGAGGCGCGGCGCGGCTTCGGCGCCGCCTGCCACGCCGGCCTGCTCGCGGCCCGCGCCCCCTACGTCGCCTTCTGCGACTGCGACGCCTCACTGGACCCCGCGGAGCTGCCAAGGCTGCTCGCGCCGCTGGCCACCGGCCACGCCGAGCTCGTGCTCGGGCGCCGGGTGCCCTCCGGACGCGGCGCGTGGCCCGCGCACGCGCGGCTGGCCAACGCCGAGTTGGCGCGCCGGCTGCGGGCACGCACCGGCGCGCCGCTGCACGACCTCGGCCCGATGCGGATCGCCCCCCGCGAGCGACTGCTGGCCCTCGGCCTGGGCGACCGGCGCTCGGGCTACCCGCTGGAGATGGTCCTCGCCGCGGCCGCCGCCGGCATGCGGCTGGCCGAGGTGCCGGTCGGCTACCGTCCGCGCGCCGGACGCTCCAAGGTGACCGGCACGCTGCGCGGCACCCGGCAGGCCGTGCGGGACATGAGCGCGATCCTCGCCGCGCCCGCGCCGGTGCTGCTGCTCCTGGCGAAGGCGCCGGCGCCGGGACGGGTCAAGACCCGCCTGACGGCGGCGGTCACCCCCGAGCAGGCGGCGTCGGTCGCCGAGGCGGCGCTGGTGGACACGATGGTGACGCTGGAACAGATCCCGGCGTCCCGACGGCTGCTGGTCCTGGACGGGCTCCCGGGCCGCTGGCTGCGCCCCGGCTGGGAGGTGGTCCCGCAGGCCGAGGGGGGCCTCGACCGCCGCCTGGCCGCGGCGTTCGCGGCGGTGACCGGTCCTGCCCCCGCGCTGCTCGTCGGCATGGACACCCCGCAGCTCGCCGCCCGCACCCTCGCCGAACCCCTGGCCCCGGCCCGGCGGGCCGACGTCGACGCCTGGTTCGGCCCGGCGACGGACGGCGGCTTCTGGGCCTTCGGCCTCGCCCGCCCCGACCCGGACCTGGCCGCCCGCCTGCTCTGGGACGTGCCGATGTCCATGCCCACCACAGGCGCGGCCCTCCGAGCCCGCCTCGCCGCCGAGGGCCTGCACGTCCACGACCTCCCCCCGCTGACGGACGTGGACACCCCGCCCACAGCCGACGAGGTCGCCGCCCTGGCCCCGACCTCCCACTTCGCGACCGCCTGGCGCGCCGCCCGCACCCCGGTTTCCACGCCTGCGGCAGCCGGGACCGCGCGCAGCGCCGCGGCAGGTGGGGTGGGGGTCAGGTGAGCGCGTATCTCGTCACGGCGCCGGTCCTTGGGTGGGGGCGCGCCGACGATCTGTTCGCGGCGGCGATCCGGACCGGTCGGGGGCCGCTGTGGTTTCGTCGGGAGGACGGGCGTGGGCGGATCCCGCTCCACGTCGAGCGATGGTGCGCGGCGCCGGATCGCGCCGACCTCACCCTGCTCGACCGGGCCGCGGGACGCGGTCTGCCGACGCTCGACATCGGCTGCGGTCCGGGCCGTCTCGTGACGGCCCTGCAACGCCGCGGCCTGCCCGCGCTCGGCGTCGACGTGACCCGCGCGGCGGTCACCCGCACCATCGGGCTCGGTGGCAGCGCGCTCTGCCGGTCGGTCTTCGACCGCCTCCCGGGCGAGGGCCGATGGGGGACCGGCCTGCTGGCCGACGGCAACCTCGGGATCGGCGGCGACCCGGCCGCCCTGCTCCGCCGCGTCGCCGAACTGCTGGCATGGGACGGAAGGCTGCTGGTCGAGGTCGAACCCGCCGAGGTCGACGAACGCCTGACGGTCCGTCTGGAGGACGGCCGCGGTCGCCTCGGCCCCGCCTTCCCCTGGGCCCGCCTGGGCGCGTCCGCGGCCACCCGCGTCGCGGAGACCTGCGGCTTCACCGCCGTCGGCGACTGGCGGTCGGACGGCCGCGTCTTCCTGGAGCTCGCAGTGCAGCGCGCCGCCCCCGCGTAGGTCTTACGGAACGCGGACGAAGGGCCGTCAGCGCTCCCCGGCGGGCTCGCGTAATGCCACGGTGGGGGCGTGGCCCCCAAGTTCCGCGTTCTCGCCTGCTCGCTCGTGCTCACCGCCCTCGTGCTCGCGCTCGCGCGAAGCTTCACCGGGGGCGGGACGCTCGGGCGGCGCGGGCCGCTGCACGGGTGGTACCTCGCCGACGGGGTGCTGTTCGCGCTCGCGCTGCTGCTCGCCCTGCTCGGCCGGGGTCTGCCCGAACGCGCCGCGCGCCTGCTGGTGCTGGTCGGCGGCGCCGCCGTCGCCGGGACGGGGCTGCTCGCCCCGCCGCGCACCAGCGACGACGTCTACCGCTACGTGTGGGACGGCCAGGTGCAGGCGTCCGGGATCTCGCCGTACGCCTACACGCCCGTCGACCCGGCGCTGGCCGGCCTGCGGGCCCAGGCGCCCGCGCTCTTCCCGCCGCACGGCGGGACCGCCGCCTGCACGGGGTGGGACCTGCACCAGGCCGCGCAGATCTGCACCCACATCAACCGCCCGACCGTGCACACCATCTACCCTCCCCTCGCCGAGGTCTGGTTCCTGCTGCTGCACGCGCTCGGCGGCACGGTCCGGGTCGCCCAACTGCTCGGCGCGCTGCTCGCGTGCGCCGTGACGGCCGTGCTGCTGCGCACGCTGCGGGTCCGGCGTGCGCCGCTCGCGTGGGCCGGGCTGTGGGCGTGGTGTCCGGGCGTGGCGATCTGGTCGGTCAACGACGCGCACATCGACACCCTCGGGGTGCTGCTCGCGCTGCTCGGTCTGACCGCGGCGGCCTCGGGGCGGCGGCCGGGGGTGGCCGGGGCGCTGCTCGGCGCCGCGACGGCGGTGAAGCTGATCCCGGCGGTGGTGATCCCGGGCGCGCTGGCCCGCCGCGGCGGGCGGCTGCGGCTCACGGCGGCCGCGCTCGCGACCTTCGCTGTCGCTTACCTGCCGTACGTGCTCGCCTCCGGCCTCGGTGTCATCGGCTTCCTGCCCGGCTACCTGCAGGAGGAGGGGTACGACCAGGGCCGCCGCTTCGGCCTGCTGGCGCTGTTGCCGCTGCCGCAGGCGCAACTCGGGCTGCTGGCGGCCGTCGTGCTGGCGGGCGTCGCCCTCGCGGTCACCCTGCGCGGCGATCCGGAGCGGCCCTGGCGCGGTGCGTTGACGGTGGTGGGAACGGCGCTGCTGCTCGCGACGCCCAGCTACCCCTGGTACAGCCTGCTGCTGCTCGCGCTCGCCGCCCTGGAGGGGCGCTGGGAGTGGCTCGGCGTCCCGGTGGCCGGCCTGCTCGACTACGTCTACGGCGGTGCCCTGCAGCAGCCGGCCTATCTGGCCGCGCTCGGGCTGGTCCTCGCTGTCTCCGCCGGGCGGCGGTTCGCGGAACCGGGCGACGGGTTCAGCCGAGCAGCGCGCCCCGTCCCTCGGTCGTCTCCTGTCGCAGCGGCTGCTTCGGGTACGGCGTCATCTGCGTCAGGCCCGGGAAGTACACGTGCAGGCTGACGGCGGGTTCCAGGGTGTCGTTGACGACCTCGTGCACGTAGCCCGGCGCGATGACGCGCTGCGTGCCCGGCGTCAGCGCGCGCGGGTCGCGGCCCGCGCCGAGCTCGGTGAGCTCGCCGCTGAGCACGGTCATCACGGCGGAGGAGCGGCCGTGGTCGTGGGCGCCGCTGCCCTGGCCGGGCAGCCAGCTGAGCAGCCAGACCTCGTAGCCGGGGCCGGTCTCGAGCCGGGCGTACCAGCGCGTCAGCGCGTCGTAGCGGACCAGCGGCTCCCAGCGCTCGCGGTCGGCGGCGACGCGGCGGGCCAGCGCGGCGAAGTCGCCGACGGTGGTCGGGTGGGCGAGCGGCTGGGGCGCGAGGTGCGGCCAGGCGAGCGGGTCGCCGGCGATGCTGACGTCGCTGAGCCCGTCGGGGAACGCTGCGGGTGCGGTCGCGATGACGGGTGCGGTCGCGGAGAAGTGCGGGGCGGTCACGGCTGTGTCGTCCTAGGAGGTGTCGCCCGCGGAGGCATGCACGCGCTCGGGGCTGTCGGCTGGGGGAGGAATGAGGCCCTAGCGACAGCGACAACACAGCGCACTGGCGGCACGGCGAAGCGAGCCGTGGAGACGGCTGCTCGACGAGACGCGGTGCGTAGACATGCCGCAAGCAGACCTTGTCAAGACCACCTTTGTCAACTTCCGGTCCGTTTCGCGGGGGGCGTGTGGGGCTGGATCACCTGATCGGTGGATAAAGCACCTTCTGGGTTTGGAGGTGCGGATGAGCGGGAACGCCGCCCTCGACACACCCTGACGCGCTTTCGCTCAGCGGGAGCTGCCGCTCCGGTTTGTCCGGATTTGCACACTTATGGTGACCGCTTGGTTCCGGGGAGTGAATCCGGGACCCAATACCAGACCACGGCTTGACGGCGGCGAAAGAACGCACATGTAATTTCACCCGTGTCCAAAGCCTCATCAGGTCACGGACGCATCACGGGGACGCACGAAGCACGAGGGGTAGGAGGCGCGCGCATGAGCGAGCTCTTTGATCTGTTGGTCGTCGGCGACGAGGCAGGGGTCGAGGAGGAGCTCGGCTGGCAGGAGCGCGCGCTGTGCGCCCAGACCGACCCGGAGTCCTTCTTCCCGGAGAAGGGCGGATCCACGCGAGAGGCCAAGAAGGTCTGCCTCGCCTGCGAGGTCCGCAACGAGTGCCTCGAGTACGCCCTCGCCAACGACGAGCGCTTCGGCATCTGGGGCGGGCTCTCGGAGCGTGAGCGCCGCCGCCTGAAGAAGGCCGTCGTCTGACCGTCCGTCAACAGGCCACGTCCGATTCCTCCGCATATCGCACGCTTGCTCGGCAGGTGAAGGGCAAACGAACAGCGCGGAACCGGTCGGACGCGAGCGAACACGGACACCCGTCACAGAGCAGGACGTCGATTCGCAGGTGAGGGGTTCCCTCGGGTTCCGGGTATGTCCCAATCGCCCGATGGCCCTCACCGCGCCCCGCGACAACCCGTTAGTGTGGTCCGCCAGCGGTGCGCCTGACGCGCGCACGCGTCGTAGCGATCAGCGAACCGGGGTCCGTCACAAGCGATGTCTGCCTACACCCATCAGCCCCCAGGGCACCCGGGCGCGGGGCGCCCGCCGGCTTATCCCCGGCACCTGGTGACCGCCGTCGTCGTGGCCCACGACGGAGCCCGCTGGCTGCCGCAGACGCTGCGCGGCCTGCTCGAACAGGACCGGCCGGTCCAGCGCGTCGTCGCCGCCGACACCGGGTCCACCGACGCCACCCCGCGCCTGCTCGCCGACGCGCTCGGCCAGGACGCCGTGCTGCAGTACGGGCGGCGCACCGGCTTCGGCACCGCCGTCAACGAGAGCGTGCGCGGCCTCTCGCCGCTGTACACCGAGAACCTGCCGTACGCCATCCCGAACGGCTACGACCCGCTCGACCCGGAGCAGGGCGAGCACGACCAGTTCGGCGACCCGCTCGGGCACCACGACGAGCTCGCCGCCGAGCAGTTGCGCGGCGCGCGTCGCACCGAGCCCGTCGAATGGCTCTGGCTGCTGCACGACGACTGCGAGCCGGCCCCCGACGCGCTGCGCAAGCTGCTCCAGGTCGCCGAGACCACCCCGACCGCGGCCGTGGTGGGGCCGAAGATCCGCTCCTGGTACGACCGCCGCCAGCTGCTCGAGGTCGGCGTCAGCATCGCGCGCTCCGGCCGCCGTTGGACCGGCCTCGACCGCCGCGAGCAGGACCAGGGCCAGCGCGACCAGGTCCGCCCCGTCCTCTCCGTCTCCAGCGCGGGCATGCTGATCCGCCGGGACGTCTTCGAGGCACTGGGCGGCTTCGACAAGCAGCTGCCGCTGATGCGCGACGACGTCGACCTGTGCTGGCGCGTCGCCGCCGCGGGCCACCGCACCGTCGTCGCGCCCGACGCCGTCGTCCGGCACGCGGAGGCCGCCAGCCGCGAGCGCCGCCCCATCGACTGCGCCCGGCCCGGCCGCCCGCACCGCGTCGACAAGGCCGGCGGCGTCTACACGCTGCTCGCCAACTCGGGCGCCGCGAAGCTGCCCTACCTGCTGCTGCGGATCCACATCAGCACCGTGCTTCGCGCGCTCGGCTACCTGCTCGCCAAGACCCCCCACCTCGCGCTCGACGAGATCGGCGGCCTCGGGCACGTCATGCTGCGCTTCGGCTCGCTGCTCACCGGGCGCACCCGGCGCGGCCGCGGCCGGACCGGCGACGCCCTCGACGACCGCACGCTCTTTCCGGCCATGGGCGCCACCACCCGGGCCGCCGTCGAGAACCTCGTCGCCGAGCTCGGCGGCGCCCGGGCCAACGAGGCCTTCTCGTCCCGGCACGGTGCCGTCGAGTCCGGACCGGGCGACGACGACAACGACAACTTCGAGATCGAGCAGTTCGCCACGCTCAAGCGGATCGCGCGCAAGCCCGCCCCGGTGCTCTTCGTCGGCCTGCTGGCGCTGACGCTGATCGCCTGCCGCTCGCTGCTCAGCGGCGGCTCGATCTACGGCGGCGCGCTGCTGCCGACCCCCGGCGGCGCCACCGACCTGTGGCAGCAGTACGCCAGCGGCTGGCAGTCCGTCGGCGTCGGCTCCGCCGGCAGCGCCCCGCCCTACCTCGGCGTGCTCGCCACGCTCTCCAGCATCACCTTCGGCAACCCCGGCCTGGCCGTCTCGCTGCTGTTGCTGCTGACCGTGCCGCTGTCGGGCGTCTCCGCCTACCTGGTCTCCCGGCCGCTGATCGACTCCCGCCTGGTCCGCGCCTGGGCCAGCGCCACCTACGCGCTGCTGCCCGCCGCGACCGGCGCCATCGCGCAGGGCCGTATCGGCACCGCCGTGCTCGCCGTGCTGCTGCCGCCGCTGGCCCGCGCCGCCGCCGTCGCCTTCGGCCTCGGCATCCGCCGCGAGACCGCCGCCCGCGGCGGCCGTCCCGGTTGGCGCAGCGCCTGGGTCGCCGCGTTCGCGCTCACCCTGTCCACCGCGTTCGTGCCGCTCGCCTGGCTGCTCGGGGTGCTGCTCGCCGTCGCCGCGCTGATCGGCGCGTTCCTGCGCGGCGGTGCCTTCGGCCAGGGCGTCGGCGCGCTGCGCGCACTGGCCCCGCGGGTGGCGGCCATGCTCGGCACGCCGCTGCTGGTGCTCGCGCCGTGGTCGCTCGGCGTACTGACGCACCCCGGCCGGTTCCTGCTGGAGGCCGGCATCCCCGGTCTCGTCGGCTCGCCCGCGACGCCGGTGGACCTGCTCACCCTCGACCCCGGCGGCAACGGCACCGTTCCCGGTCTGCTGATCGTGGGCGTCCCGCTGGCCGCGCTCGCCGCGCTGCTGCGCGGAGACCGCCGTCGCGCCGTGGTCGCCGCCTGGGGTGCGGCGGCCGTCGGCCTGGTCGGCACGGTCGTCGTCGCCGGCACCACCGTGGCCCCCGGCACCGGTCAGACGCCCGTCCCGGTCTGGGGCGGCCCGACCACGCTGATCGCGGGCGTCGCGATGCTCGCGGCCGCCGCCACCGGCGCCGACGGCGCCCGCGCCCGCGTCGCCGCCATCAACTTCGGCTGGCGTCAGCCCGTCGCCGCCCTGGTCCTGTTCGCCGCCGCGCTCGCGCCGATCGCCGCCGCCGGCTGGTGGCTGATCCGCGGGGCGGCCGGTCCGCTCCAGCGCGGCGACGGCACGCTGGTGCCCGCGTTCATCGCCCAGCAGTCCCAGAGCGGCGACCAGATCCGCACGCTGGTGCTGCGCACCGGCGACCAGGGCCAGGTCGTCTCCTACAGCCTGGTGCGGGGCTCCGGACCGACCGTCGGCGGCGGCGAGGGAGCCGCGGCCGACGCCCCCTCGCCGCAGCTGGCCCAGCTCGTCGGCGACCTCACCGCCGGCGCGGGCGGCGACCAGGCCACCGAGCTGGCGAACTTCGGCATCCAGTACGTCGAGGTGCTCGCGCCCGTCGACGACACCCTGGCCGCCACGCTCAGCTCCACCGCCGGCCTGGCCCGCCTCAACCAGCAGCAGTCGGACAGCCTCTGGCGGCTCCAGCAGAACACCGGCCGGGTCCTGATCCGCACCGCCGGCAGCCCCGACGTCACCGTCCCCTCCGGACCGGTCGACGCCAGCGCAACCATCCCGGCCGGGGCCGACGGACGCGTGCTGCGTCTCGCCGACACCGCCGACCCGGGCTGGTCCGCGACCCTCGACGGCCAGGCGCTGACGCCGAAGACCGTCGACGGCTGGGCCCAGGGTTTCTCGTTGCCCGCCTCCGGCGGAAAGCTGGAGATCAGCTACCACGAGAGCCTGGTCCACACCGGTTGGATCGCCGTGCAGTGCGTGCTCGCCGCCGCGCTGGTCGTCCTCGCCCTGCCGGGCCGTCGCCGCAGCATGGACGACGACCAGCCGGACGAGGGCGAGCTGGCGGCCGCCGCGGCCGCCGCCGAGCAGCCGATCGTCCCCGGCTCCCGCCGCGCCCGCCGCATGGCCGCGGCCGGTGCGGAGGGCGCCCAGGCCGCCGAGGAGGAGGCCGCCCAGCAGGGCGTCTACGCGCCCGCGGGGGCGGGTGAGGGCCACGACGGCGGTGGCGCTGACGGTGTGTCCGACGGCGGCCAGGGCGTGCCCGACCCCGCGTACGCGGCGCACGGCGCCGACCCCAACGGCTACGGCGGGGGCTACGGCACCTACACGCCGGACGGCTACGCCGAATACTCGTCGGGCTACGGCCCCGGGTACGACACCGGCGCGGGCACCCACCAGGGCGCCTCCTACGGCTACGAGGGCTACGAGCAGCAGTCCGGCCAGCCCGGCTACGGCCAGCCCTACGCCGACCCGGCCCACCAGGCCTACCAGCAGCACGGCTACCAGCAGCAGCCGCAGTCGCAGCCGCAGCCCGACGAGTCCGGCGTGCCCGGCCAGGTCTACGGCTGGCACGACGCGAGCGGGGGCCAGGGCCAGTACGGCTCGCTGGGCGCCGACGACCCGTGGCTCAACGGCCGCGACGAGCAGTGACGAGCAGGGAGCTGACCACCAGATGATCAACCGGACCACCCAGTCCCTGCTGGGCGCGCTCGGGGTCCTCGCGCTCGCCCTCGGCATCGCCGAAGCGCAGCCGCCCAAGGGCCAGGCCGCCGCGACCGGCGACAGCGTCCGCACCGCGGTGCAGCAGACCAGCCTGGTCTGCCCGCCGCCGGTGCAGGGCTCCTCCGGATCCACCCAGTACAGCCTCGCGGTCCCGGGCGGGACCGGCGGCTCCAGCGCGACCGGCTCGGGCTCGGGCGCCGCGGGGGCGAAGCTGACGCCGCTCGCCGACCCGATCAACGGCTCGGCGACGTCGGGTTCCGGCAGCTCCGCCGCGCCGTCGCCGTCCGCCTCGGGCAGCGCGTCGGCGTCCGCCTCGGCCTCCCCGCACTCCTCGGCCTCCGCGCACTCCTCGTCGTCCGCGCAGGCCTCGCCGTCGACGGCCGCGGGCGGGCCCGGTGCGGGCCCCTCCGCCTCACCGATCGCGCAGCAGTCGCAGCCGGGCGGCACCACGACCGCCAAGGGCCCGTCCGGCAGCAACGCGCCCGGCATGGCGGCCACCGCCGGCGGCGCCCTCGCCCCCGGCTTCGCCGTCCAGCAGACGACCCTCACCGGCGTGGGCCTGTCCGGCACCGGCTGCACCCAGGCCGGCACCGACTTCTGGTTCGCGGGCGCCGACACCAACAAGGGCACCAGCGCCTACCTGGAGCTCTCCAACGCCCAGGACGCGAACGCCGACGCGGACATCCAGATCTACGGCACCAACGGCGAGATCGACGACACCTCGGCCGCCAGCATCAACATCCCGGCCCACGGCACCAGCCAGCTGCTGCTCTCCTCGCTGGTCCAGCCGGGCAACGACGGCCAGAACCTCGCGATCCACGTGCTCGTCCGCAGCGGCCAGATCGCCGCGGCGCTGCACGAGACCCAGGACAACACCGGCGCCGACTGGATCCCGTCGACGGCCCTCAGCCCCACCGCGGTGATCCCGGGCCTCCCGGGCGACGCCTCCAAGTACGGCCTCACCCTGGCCGTCCCCGGCGACGTGGACGCCGACCTCAAGGTCCAGCTCTCCTCCCAGGGCGGCTGGATCACCCCCGCCGGCCACGAGACCATCCACATCAAGGCCGGCATGGTCGACTACGTGGACCTCGGCAACGTGACCCGCGGTCAGCCAGGCACGCTCCGGCTCACGCCGACCGACCCCAAGGTGGCCACGCCCTTCGTGGCCACGGTGCAGGCCTCCGGCGACAACGACATCGCCTACGTGACGGGCACCTCGCCGGTCACCCGCCGCGGCACGGTCGCCGGGAACCCGTCCGGCGCGTCGATCCTGCTGACCGCGCCCTCCGGCGCGGCCACGGTCACCGTGAGCTCCCTCGGCGGCAACGGCGGCAGCCCGACGGACAAGACCGTCCACATCACCGCCGGCTCCACCGTCGCCATCCAGCCCCAGGCCCCCTCCGGAGCCTCCACCTTCGCCGTCACCATCACCCCGACCTCGGGCGGCCCGGTCTACGCCGCCCGGGAGCTCGGCGACAAGCGCGGCCTGACCATCCAACAGATCGCCGACGACGGCTCCACGGTCCTCATCCCGACCGTCATCCAGAACCCGGCCATTTTGGTGCAGTAGGGACGTTGCACCACCCAGGGGCGCGAGGAACTGCGCGACAAGCCACCCTCGCGGCTGGCAGACCGAACGCGCAGGGCCATCCGCATGTCGTTGGTTTCTCGCGCAGAGCCTCGTGCCCCTGGGTGAGTGCAACGACCCGCGGGAGCGTTCAGTCTTCCCCGTAGCGCGGGTCGACCGCTTCGGGGTCGACGCCGAGGAGCTCGGCGACCTGTTCGACCATCACGTCGTGGACCAGCGCGGCGCGCTCGTCGCGGCTCTTGGCGCGGATCTCCACCGGGCGGCGGTAGACGACGATGCGGGCGGGGCGGCCCTTCGCCGCCTCCAGGAGGCGGCCCAGCGGGACCTCGTCCGGACGGGCGTCCTCGATCTCCGGCTCGGGCTCACCCGGCAGCGGCGCCGGCACGTCCTGGACCGCGAACTCCACCTCTTCCAGCTGCGGCCACCGCCGCTCCAGCCGCTCCACGGACTCCCGCACGTACTCGTCGAAGACCTCCGAGCGACTGAGCGAGATCGGTACCTGGCGCGGAGCCAGCGGTCCGCGCATGCCCCGGCCGTGCCGGTCCCGACGCCGACGTGGCGTCGCACCTGCCCCGGAGGCCCCCGGAGTCGCTCCGGAGGCGGACGTGGATACGGGTGGTCTCTCCATCACGACCAAGCGTATCCGCTGCCACCGGCACCAACCCCCGCTCGCGGGCAAACCCCCTCCGAGCGGGGGGAACGCACGTCTTCCGGACGACACGGGACCCGATCCGGGGCAGAGTCTTCGCGGCCCGGTCAGGAGTGCGGTACCGTCCAACGTCGTGAGCCCTGTCCGTCGTTGTTCGCGCACCGCCTGCGGCCGTCCCGCGGTGGCGACCTTGACGTACGTCTACGCGGACTCGACCGCGGTGCTCGGCCCCCTCGCGACCTACGCGGAACCGCACTGCTACGACCTGTGCGCCGAGCACTCCGAGCGCCTCACCGCCCCGCGCGGCTGGGAGGTCGTCCGGCTGAACGTGCAGACCGGCCCGATCCGGCCCTCCGGCGACGATCTGGAGGCGCTGGCCAACGCCGTCCGCGAGGTCGCCCGCCCGCCGGCGCGCCGCCAGGACGGCGGCTCCGAGGCGGACCCCACCGAGGTCGGCCGCCGCGGCCACCTGCGTGTGCTGCGTACTCCCGACGAGTTCTCACCCGAGCTCTGAGAACCCTCTCCCCGGGCGACTCCACGCCGCTTCTGACCAGCTCCTACGCCCTTGCGTCACGCGGCGCTAACTTCGTGCTCACGCACAGCCGGTATCGTGCCTTGCGCAGGGCCGAGGAAGTGTGACCAGGACCACAGAATGGCGGAGAGCCGCAGTGCGTGACCTCAAGCAGATCGTGAAGGCGTACGACGTCCGCGGAGTCGTGCCGGACCAGTGGGACGCCGACCTGTCCCGGGCGTTCGGAGCGGCCTTCGTCCAGGTCATCGGTGCGGAGGCGATCGTCGTCGGCCACGACATGCGCCCGTCCTCCCCGGGCCTGGCCCGCGCCTTCGCCGAGGGCGCGGCCTCGCGCGGCGCCGACGTCGTGGAGATCGGCCTCTGCTCCACCGACCAGCTGTACTTCGCCAGCGGCAAGCTCGACCTGCCGGGCGCGATGTTCACCGCCAGCCACAACCCGGCCCAGTACAACGGCATCAAGATGTGCCGTAAGGGTGCCGCGCCGGTCGGCGAGTCCACCGGCCTGGTGGAGATCCGCCAGCTGGTCCAGTCCTGGGTCAACGAGGACGACAGCGTCACCATCCCGGACACCGGCGCCACCGTCGGCACCATCACCCAGCAGGACGAGCTGCGGCCCTACGCCGACCACCTGCGCGGTCTGGTCGACCTGACCACGATCCGCCCGCTGAAGGTCGCGGTCGACGCGGGCAACGGCATGGGCGGCCACACCGTCCCGACCGTCCTCGGCGGCCTGCCGCTGGACATCGTCCCGATGTACTTCGAGCTGGACGGCACCTTCCCGAACCACGAGGCCAACCCGCTCGACCCGAAGAACCTGGTCGACCTGCAGGCCAAGGTCCGCGAGGTCGGCGCCGACATCGGCCTCGCCTTCGACGGCGACGCCGACCGCTGCTTCGTCGTCGACGAGAAGGGCAACCCGGTCAGCCCCAGCGCGATCACCGCGCTGGTCGCGGTCCGCGAGCTCGCCAAGGCGCAGGCCGCGGGCGAGACCGAGCCGGTGATCATCCACAACCTGATCACCTCGTGGGCGGTCCCCGAGATCGTCGCCGAGAACGGCGGCCGCGCGGTCCGCACCCGCGTGGGCCACTCCTTCATCAAGGAGGAGATGGCGACCTCCGGCGCGATCTTCGGCGGCGAGCACTCGGCGCACTACTACTTCCGCGACTTCTGGCGTGCGGACACCGGCATGCTGGCCGCGCTGCACGTGCTGGCAGCTTTGGGCGAGCAGACCAAGCCGCTGTCCGAGCTGGTCGAGGTCTTCGACCGCTACGTCCAGTCCGGCGAGATCAACAGCACCGTCGCCGACCAGGCGGAGCGCGTCGCCGCGGTCCGTGCGGCGTTCGCCGACGAGCCGGGCGTCAGCCTCGACGAGCTCGACGGCCTCACCGTGGCCGGCGCGGACTGGTGGTTCAACCTCCGCGCCTCCAACACCGAGCCCCTCCTTCGACTGAACGTCGAGGCCCGCGAGGAGTCCAAGATGTCCGCGCTGCGCGACCAGGTCCTCGCCCTCGTCCGCGCCTGAGTGCGCGTAGCGCACTCAGGGGCGCGGGGAACTGCGCGACAAGCCACCCAGGTGGTGAGTCGCCGCTCGAGCAGGGCCATCCGCACAGGGTGGTCTCTCGGGCAGAGCCTCGCGCCCCCGGTGGTGCAAGTAACCTTCTTGCACCACAGATCCGTCCCAGACTTCCGGAGCGCCAGCGACATGAGCATCGACCCCGCACTGCTGGAGATCTTCGCCTGCCCGGCGTGCCACGCGCCGCTGCGTGAGGACGAGGAGGCGTCGGAGCTGGTCTGCACCGGCGGCGACTGCGGGCTCGCGTACCCGGTGCGGGACGGGATTCCCGTCCTGCTCGTCGACGAGGCCCGTCGCCCGGCATGATCGACGAGCGGCTGCTCGACGACGCGGAGCGGCTCACGCGCGCCGACACGCGCGGCGCGCTGCTCGCGCTCGCGTCCGCGGGGGCGCGCATGCGCACCGCGCTGCGAGCCGCGGACGACGCGGGGCTCGGCGGCCTGCGACCGGAGGGACGGCCGCGTGCTGTCCTGGTCGCAGGACACGGGAGCGCGGCGACCGCCGGAGACGTGTTCGCCGCGCTCTGCGGTGGCGTCTGTCAGGTCGCGGTGCTGCGGCCCGGGCCGGGTGAGGACGCCGGACCGGAGTGGACCCTGCCGGGCTGGGCGGGGCCGTCCGACCTGGTGGTCGCGGTGGCCACCGACGGCGAGGTGCCTGGGCTGGTCAAGCTCGTCGAGCGCGCCTATGCGCGCGGCTGCTCGCTCGTGGTGATTGCGCCGACCGACTCCCACCTCGGCCAGGCCGCGCTGCAGGTGCGCGCGCTGCCGCTGCCGTACGTCCCGGGCACCGAGCCCGACGAGCGGCGGCCGCTGCACGAGGACGCGGACCTGCCGCGGGAGGACCCGTCGGACTTCTGGGGCGTGCTGACCCCTCTGCTGGGGCTCGCGCTGCGCATAGGCCTGCTGCCGGGCGAGCCGCGGGCCCTGAACGACGCCGCCGACCGCCTCGACGAGGCGGCGGTGCGCTGCCGGCCCGCTGCCGCCGCGTACGACAACCCGGCCAAGACGCTGGCGGTCCAGCTCGACGGGACGCTGCCCCTGCTCTGGAGCCTCGGCCCCTGTGGGACGGCCGTGGCCGGCCGGTTCACCGCCATGCTCGCCGACCACGCCGGCCGGGCCGCGCTCAGCGGCGTGCTGCCGGAGGCGATGGCCGCCCAACGCGGCCTGTTCAGTGGCGGGTTGGGAACGGGTCCGGCCGAACCCGACGACTTCTTCCGGGACCGCGTCGAGGACGAGGGCACGCTGCGGCTCCAGGTCGTGCTGCTGCGCCACCGTCCCGGCCCGGAGACCGCGGCCGACGCGGCGGCGAACGGCACCCCCGACGTCACCGGGGAGCCACCCGCCGATCACCTGGCGGACAACGATTCACCCGGCACGCGCCGTACCGTGGCGCGGGCTCACCGCCTCGCGGCGGACCATCAGGTCGCCCTGCGCGAGCTCGGCTCCTCCAGGACCGACCAGGTCGAGGCCCTGGCCGAACTCGTGGCACTGACCGACTTCGCGGCCGTCTATCTCGGGCTGGCCGCTGAGAGGACCTAGAGAGTACATGGATCGTCTGGAGAACACCGTCCGTCCGTATGCCTGGGGCTCGCGCACGGCGATTCCCGCACTGCTGGGCGTGACGCCCAGCGGTGAGCCGCAGGCGGAGCTGTGGATGGGCGCGCACCCGGGGTCACCGTCGGGGGTGGACCGCGGGGAGGGCGGTTCGTCGCTCGACCGGGTGATCGCGGCGGACCCGGAGGCGGAGCTGGGCGCGGCGGTCGTGGACCGGTTCGGTCCGGCCCTGCCGTTCCTGTTCAAGGTGCTGGCGGCGGGTGAGCCGCTGTCGGTGCAGGTGCATCCGGACCTGGCGCAGGCGAAGGCGGGCTTCGCGGCGGAGGAGGCGGCCGGGGTGCCGCTGGACGCCCGCGAGCGCAACTACAAGGACGCGAACCACAAGCCCGAGATGCTGTGCGCGCTCGACGAGTTCTCCGGCGTCTGCGGCTTCCGCGCCCCGGCCCTGACCGTGGCCCTGCTGGAGCGGCTCGCGGTGCCGGGCCTGGCCCCGGTCGTGGAGGTGCTGCGGGCCAAGCCCGAGCCCGAGGCACTGCGCGAGGCCCTGACCTGGGCGCTCACCCTGGACGAGGCCACGGTCGTCCCGCTGGTGGCCGCCACCCGGGATGCGCTGCTGCGCGAGGCCGGGAGCAGCGGTGACGCGGCGGACGCGGGCATGCTGCGGGACTACGCGGCGCTGGCGGACGTCTACCCGGCCGACCCGGGCCTGCTGTCGGCGCTGCTGCTGAACCACGTGGTGCTGCGGCCCGGAGAGGCGTGCTACCTCGGCGCGGGCGTGCCGCACGCGTACTTCCGGGGCCTGGGCGTGGAGTTGATGGCCAACTCCGACAACGTACTGCGGGCCGGGCTGACGCCGAAGCACATCGACGTGCCGGAGCTGCTGCGGGTCGTGGAGTTCGTGGCGAGCGAGCCGGCGGTCATCCGCCCCCGCTCGGTGGTGGAGCACCCGGGGGAGGAGCTCTACCCCGCTCCCATCGACGAATTCCGGCTCTCCCGCTACCGCCTCGGAGCCGAGGGCGGCCGGCCGCTGCCGACCGACACCCCGCAGATCGTGCTCTGCACCGAGGGCCGGGTGACGCTGACCGACGTGACCGGCGAGCAGCTGACCCTGGCGCCCGGCGAGTCCTGCTTCCTCGCCGCCGGCAGCCCGGCCGTCACCGCCAGCGTCGAGGACGGCGCGCACGCCAACCTCTTCCGCGCCACGGTCTCCCTCTGACGGACCGTGCTGCGCCGGTAGGAGCGCCGGGCACCTGGCCCGGCGCTCCGCGCCCTGCAGGGCTCTCAGAGGCCCATCACGAGCTTCTCCAGGGCCGCGCGGGCCCTGGCGTCGGACTCGGCGCGCGCCGCGACGGCCGTCGCGAGCTCGTGGACCCACTCGTCCAGCGCCACCTGCCGACGGGACAGCACCACGCCGCGCACCACCGTGGCCACCTCCCCCTGCGGGCGGCCGTGGGCGAGCACCAGGATCAGCCGGCGGTCGTCCAGGCTCACCTCCAGCCGCTCCACCGTGCCGGGACGGCCCGACAGGCGGTCCGAGACGGACCGCTTGCGCGAGAGCTCGACGGAGCCCGGAGGCAGGGCGTCCGCGAGCGAACCCGTCAGCACCTGGGCATACATGTCCAGATCTGCCGCGTCCCGGCGCAGCGCCGCCGCCAGCAGCTCGATCTCGCTCATCTACGTTCGCTCCCTCATCCGTCCTGGCTCATCCGTCCGAGCTCACCGTCCAGTCTCAGCCGTCCAGGCTCAGCACCATGGTGGGCCGCTCGATCTCGTGGTCCGAACGCAGCGGGCGGACCGCCGTGCCGATCGAGAAGAACTCCGTGGTGTGGCCACCCCACCGGTGGTTGTGGGCGTTCAGCTGGACGCCCACCACGCCCTCGGCGTGCAGCGCCTCGGCCTCGGCCTGCATCCGCGACATCGCCAGCTCGCGCGCGTCGTAGAGAGCCTGCGTGAACTGTTCGATCTCCACATTCTTGCCGATGTTCGAGAACACGGCGCCCATCCGCTGGTGCGCGATGTGGTAGACACAGGTGCCCATCACCATGCCGAGCGGCGCGTAGCCCGCGCGGATCAGCGTCCAGAAGTCCTGGCCCGACAGGTCCGAGGTGAAGGGCAGGTTCTTGTTGTTGCGCCAGCTCGCGCCGCCCGGGGCCGGCTGGTCGGCCTTGACGGCCGTGCCGATGGCGATGAACTCGGCGATGTCGTTGCCGAACTCGCGGGCCTCGACCGAGAGCCGCACGCCGACGATGCCGTCCGCGCCCAGCGCCGCCGCCTCCGCCTCCATGCGGGCCATCGCCAGCTCGCGGGCGTGGTACATCGCCTGGCTCAGCGTCTCCAGCTCCTGGTTCTTGCCCCAGCGGCCGAGCTGGATGCCCACGTGGTAGATCGAGCTGCCCAGCACCAGGCCGATCGGCTTGAAGCCGGCCTCGCGCACGAGCAGGAACTCGTTGACCGACAGGTCGCTGGTGAAGATCGACCCGGCGCGACCGGGCTGCAGTTCCTGCAGCCGCTTCATCGCGTCGGCGGGCACACCCTGGGCGGTCGGGTCCATGGTGCTCATCGGGCAGCTCCCCTTGCGTGGGTCAGATCGGTGGTGGTGCGGATCGACTGCGTCATGCGGGTGGTCGGGGTCGTGCGTCTGGTCCGGCGACGGGTCATCCCTGGTCTCCCAGGTCCTGGAGTTCGGTGAGCAGGCGCCGGTACTCGTCCCGGTCGCCGTACGGGCTGGAGGCGACCGCCGCCAGCCGCTGCCGCAGCCGGTCGCTGCGCTTGCCCAGCGGCATCACGGACAGCGTCCGCGGCGGCTCGGCCCTCGTCCGGAAGCGGGCGATGCTGGTGCCGATCATCGTGGCCTCGGCCACGTGGTCGTGCTGCTCGGAGTTGGCGGAGCGGATGCAGGACTCCTCCCACACCCGCAGATCACCACTGGCCATGATCACGCCGTCCCCACCCAGCCGGGACGCCTGGCGTCGCAGCTGCTCCCGCGCGTCCGCGCGGATCGCGTGGATCAGATCGCTCCAGCCCGTCACCTCGTTGTTCTGCCACGAGTACAGCTGGGACTGGGTGCGGTAGTCGTTGTGGCGCACGCCGATCGACATGCCGACCAGCAGCTCGGCGGGCACCCAGCCGGCGCTGACCAGCTTGGCGAAGCCCTGCCCGTCCAGATGGCAGGTGAACGGGTGCTTCGGCCGCACGTCGCCCTGCGCCCGGACCGCCGTGCCGATCACCTTGAACTCCAGGCAGTTCGGCGCGTTCGGGAACGGCTGCATGGTGAGCTCGGCGGCCACCACCCCATCGCCGCCCAGCGCCGCGCACTCCTGGGTCATCCGTCCGAGCGCCGTGTGCCGCGCCTGGTCGAAGACGCTCACCAGCGCCTGCGAGGGCGCCCCGCGCCCGGACAACGCGATCGGGGCGTCGCCGTATCCCCCGAACGAGTAGCCCGCGCCGGGGAAGAGGCAGTCGTGATAGCCCCAGTAGCGCCCGCTGCGCGCGATCTGGAACACCGCCGAGCCCATCACCTGGCCCACCGGCTCGAAGCCGACCGACCGCACCGAGGCGAACTCGCCGGTGGACAACGCGGATGTCCAGGTGCCGCTCTGCCGCACCTCCGCCATGCGCTCGGCGGCGACAGGTGGCAGCCCGCCGCCGCTCCAGGGAACCGTCATCCCGCCCCACTTCCGTTCTGCACTGAGAACTCTGGGAACACGTAACTGCGCCTCTCGGAATGTACGCACGGTGTAGATTCGTCTCAAGCACCAGACGTCGCTGCTGATGGCGGTCGGCGCGCCCGGTCCCCGGACTTGGGTACGCCGAGGGAGAGAGGGCCTCCGACGCACTGGTCCGGAACAATCGGTCATACGGTTGAGGCAGGCGCAAGGGTTCCCGGAGAGCCCGCCGCCGTTTCTGTATGTCTGCGTACGCGTTCGAGCCCGGCTCGCATGCGGTCCGGTTCCGGACCACCACCGCCCGCACCCCGACGTGATGGAGAGACAGCGTGACGTCCCTGAACGCCGGTGACTTCAAGGTCGCCGACCTTTCCCTGGCCGAGTTCGGCCGCAAGGAGATCCAGCTCGCCGAGCACGAGATGCCCGGCCTGATGGCGATCCGTGCGGAGTACGCCGCCGCGCAGCCGCTGGCCGGCGCGCGCATCACCGGCTCGCTGCACATGACCGTGCAGACCGCCGTGCTCATCGAGACCCTCGCAGCGCTCGGCGCCGACGTGCGCTGGTGCTCCTGCAACATCTTCTCCACCCAGGACCACGCGGCCGCGGCCATCGCCGTGGGCCCGAACGGCACCCCGGAGAACCCCCAGGGGATCCCCGTCTTCGCCTGGAAGGGCGAGACGCTGGAGGAGTACTGGTGGTGCACCGAGCAGGCGCTCACCTGGCCGGGCTTCTCGGGCCCGAACATGATCCTGGACGACGGTGGCGACGCGACGCTGCTGGTCCACAAGGGCGTCGAGTTCGAGAAGGCCGGCTCGGCCCCGGACCCGTCCACCGCGGACTCGGACGAGTTCCGCATCATCCTCGAGCTGCTGAACCGCACGCTCAAGGAGACCCCGAAGAAGTGGACCGAGGTCGCCTCCGAGATCAAGGGCGTGACCGAGGAGACCACCACCGGTGTCCACCGCCTCTACGAGATGCACCGTGACGGCAACCTGCTGTTCCCGGCCATCAACGTCAACGACGCGGTCACCAAGTCGAAGTTCGACAACAAGTACGGCTGCCGCCACTCGCTGATCGACGGCATCAACCGCGCCACTGACGTCCTCATCGGCGGCAAGGTCGCCGTGGTCTTCGGCTACGGCGACGTCGGCAAGGGCTGCGCCGAGTCGCTGCGCGGCCAGGGCGCCCGCGTCATCGTCACCGAGATCGACCCGATCTGCGCCCTGCAGGCCGCCATGGACGGCTACCAGGTCGCCACGCTGGACGACGTCGTCGGCATCGCCGACATCTTCGTCACCACGACCGGCAACAAGGACATCATCATGGCCAAGGACATGGCCAAGATGAAGCACCAGGCCATCGTGGGCAACATCGGCCACTTCGACAACGAGATCGACATGGCCGGCCTCGCGAAGATCCCGGGCATCGTCAAGGACGAGGTCAAGCCGCAGGTCCACACCTGGACCTTCCCGGACGGCAAGAAGCTCATCGTGCTGTCCGAGGGCCGCCTGCTGAACCTGGGCAACGCGACCGGCCACCCGTCGTTCGTCATGTCCAACTCCTTCGCGGACCAGACGCTCGCCCAGATCGAGCTCTTCACCAAGCCCGAGGAGTACCCGGTCGGCGTCTACACGCTGCCGAAGCACCTGGACGAGAAGGTCGCCCGCCTCCACCTGGACGCCCTCGGTGTGAAGCTGACGACGCTCTCCCAGGAGCAGGCCGACTACATCGGCGTGAAGGTCGAGGGCCCGTACAAGGCCGACCACTACCGCTACTGATACCGGTAGCGGTACCGATCGACTGATCGACCCGCGGCCGCTGGCGCATAGGCTCGCCCTATGCCCAGCGGCCGTTACTCGTTCCACGACACCCACGACGACACCCCCCTCGGTGAAGAGCGCTTCAGCTGCGCCGCCGGACCCTCCGGCTGGCGCTACACGGCACAGACCTTCTCCGCCGACGGGACGGTCGACGGCGCCGTCGACCTGACCCTCGACTCCCGTTCGCGCCCGATGCGACTGGAACTGCGCCGTCACGGCTGGCAGGTCCGAGGCGGCGCGCTGGCCGGCCTCACCTGGGTCCGGACGCACGCCGAGGACGCGGATCTCACCTTCACGCGGGAGGGCAACGAGAAGGCCCACGCCTTCGCCGGCCGTTCACCCGCGTTCCTCGTCGCGACGGCGCGCATGCTCGCCCTGACGGAGGGCTCCTCCGCGCGGGTACGCACCGTCTCCTTCACCGAGCCGCTGCTGGCCCCGCGCACGCTGGACCAGGGTTGGGCTCTGGAAGGCATCGAAACACACCCCACTGACAGCGGCCCCCTGACGGTGCGTCGCTTCCGTGTCGCGGACCTCGAGACGGGGGAGGAGGGCCTCGTCCACATCGCTGGTGACGTGGTGCTCTCCGCCCCCGGCGTCGAGCTGGAGGAGCTGGAGACGCCCCCCGGACCCTGGATTTGACTCCGATCGGACGGCCACGTAACGTTCTCCGAGTTGCCCCGCTACGACGGGGCGGCAAACCCCCGAAATCCAATCGGTTAATCCGATTGACGGGGACTGCGAAATCGGAGCCGAAAAACTCTGATAGAGTAGAAAACGAAGGAAGCGCCCGGAGGG
>NZ_QKYN01000055.1 GCF_003258295.1 Streptacidiphilus pinicola
GTCCAGCTGGTGGCGCTGGCCGTTGACCTCGAGCCAGCGTCGACGCGCCCACCTCGTTCACCGGCAACCCGGCCCTGCGGCCGCCCGCCGAGAACAACGTGCACGCCTTCCCCGGCGCCCCGCAGCCGCCCGCGGCCCAGGGCCCGGCGGGTGCGAACGCGCGCCGCTGGCTCGAGGTCAACGGCCAGCGCCACCAGCTGGACCGTCCGGTCCTGGTGGTCGGCCGCAGCACCGAGGCCGACATCCGCGTGGACGACCCCGGCGTCTCCCGCCGGCACGCCGAGATCCGGGTCGGCAACCCGAGCATGGTGCTCGACCTCGGCTCCACGAACGGCATCGTGGTCGACGGCCAGCACACGACTCGCGCTACGCTCCGCGACGGCTCACGGATCGTCGTGGGCAGTACGACCATCGTCTACCGGCAAGCCGAAGGGTGACGCGGGGCACATGTCAGAGCTGACCCTCACGGTCATGCGGCTCGGGTTCCTGGCCGTGTTGTGGCTGTTCGTGATCGTCGCCGTCCAGGTGATCCGATCGGACCTGTTCGGCACGAAGATGACCCAGCGCGCCGCAACGACCGGCCGCCGCGGCGGCAACCCGAACACGGCCCGCCAGCCGTCCGCGGCGAGCGCGCCGCAGCAGCGCCAGCAGGCGCCCGCTCAGTCGCGGCAGCGCCGGGGCGCGCCGACCCACCTGGTGATCACCCAGGGTTCGCTGGCGGGCACCACCGTCGCGCTCCAGGGCCAGACCATCACGCTGGGCCGCGCCCACGACTCCACGATCGTGCTGGACGACGACTACGCGTCCTCCCGGCACGCCCGGATCTACCCGGACCAGAACGCGGGCGCCTGGGTCGTCGAGGACACCGGATCGACCAACGGCACCTTCCTCGACAACGCGCGGCTCACCAGCCCCACCCCGCTCCAGCCGGGGTCGGCGATCCGTATCGGCCGCACCGTCATCGAGCTGCGGAAGTGACGCGTCGATGAACCAGCGCGCGCACCACGGCCGGGGCGGCCGGACGCCGAGCCCGCACGGGGAACGGGCCCTGCTTCGACCGCTCCGGCGGCCAGGGCCGTACGATGCAGCAACGCACGCTGCACCGGGGCATCGCGCAGGGAACCGAGGGAAGGGGGCGGACGGCACATGAGCCTGGTGCTGCGATTCGCCGCCGGTTCGCACAAGGGCATGATCCGCGAGGGCAACGAGGACTCCGGTTACGCCGGTCCGCGCCTGCTCGCCGTCGCGGACGGCATGGGTGGACAGGCAGCGGGCGAGGTCGCCTCGTCGGAGGTGCTGTCCAGCATCGTCGAGCTCGACGAGACCGTCCCCGGAACCGACCCGATGGCCGCCCTGCAGGGCGCCGCCGAGCGTGCCAACGAGCGACTGCGCGTCCTGGTCGAGGCCGACCCGAGTCTTGAGGGCATGGGCACCACGCTCACCGCGATCCTGTGGACCGGTCAGACCGCCGGTCTGATCCACATCGGCGACTCCCGCGCCTACCTGCTGCGCGACGGCGTCCTCACGCAGATCACCACCGACCACACCTGGGTGCAGCGGCTCGTCGACGAGGGCCGGATCACCGAGGAGGAGGCCTCCACCCACCCGCAGCGCTCGCTGATCATGCGCGCGCTGATGGGCACCGGCGAGGTCGAGTCGGACCTGTCGATCCGTGAGGTCCGTGCCGGCGACCGCTACCTGCTCTGTTCCGACGGCCTGTCCGGTGTGGTCTCCCACCAGACGCTGGAGGAGACGCTCGGCAGCTACTACTCGCCCGAGCAGACCATCGCCGAGCTGATCGAGCTCGCACTGCGCGGCGGCGGCCCCGACAACATCACCTGCGTCGTCGCCGACGTGCTCGACGTGGGCGACGCCCCCGAGCACGACCCGATGGCCCAGTTCGACCACGCCCCGGTCGTGGTCGGCGCGGTCGCCGAGGGCACCGCGCTGAACCACCAGTCCGTCGCCAGCACCCCCGCCTCCCGCGCCGCCTCGCTCGGCCGCGGCGGCGCCCCGGGCGCCGAGTCCGAGGACGGCAGCGGCGGCTACCAGGAGTACGGCGAGTACGAGGGCGAGTTCGACGACGACTACGAGCCCGAGGGCCGCCGCAGCCGCCGCCGCGCCAAGGAGAAGAAGCGCCGCGGCTGGGTGCTGCCGACCACGGTCGGCGTCGTCCTGCTCGCCCTGCTGGGCGGCGGCGCGTACTTCGGCTACCAGTGGACGCAGACCCAGTACTACGTCGGCACCAACGGCGACCACCTGGCCGTCTACAAGGGCGTCTCGCAGAGCCTGGCCGGGCTGAAGCTCTCCTCGGTCTACGAGGACCACCCCGATGTCGCGCTGAAGGACCTGCCGAGCTTCGAGCAGAAGAACCTGCAGACGCCCGTCCCCGAGAACAACCTGGGCGACGCGCAGAGCCGGATCGCCAGCTACAAGCACGAGGCGACGATCTGCCAGCAGGTCCGCACCCCGGCCCCGGCGCCCAAGCCGAGCTCGTCGCCGACGCCCAAGCCGTCCGAGAGCGGCAAGGCCGGCGCCCACCCGTCCGGCTCCCCGAGCGCCTCGCCCAGCCCGCAGGCGTCCGCCTCCCCGTCGCTGAGCTCGTCGGACCAGACGCTGGCCCACCAGTGCGTGAGCTCCTGAGCCCGCCCGGCCTGCGCCCACCAACGGGGGCGGACGGCTGACGTGACCGCGCTGGAGAGTCCCGCTGTCGTGATCGCGCCCAAGGGCGCGCCGATCCGTCGGAACACGGAACTCTCCCTGCTGGTCTTCGCCGCGCTCGTCCCGGTGCTCGCCTACGCCGAGACGGGGCTGTCCATGGACGGCCGGCTCCCGGCCGGAATGCTCTGGTACGGCCTCGGGCTCGGCGGCTTCGCCCTGCTGGCGCACCTCTCCGTGCGGCGCTGCGCCCCGCACGCCGACCCGCTGATGCTGCCCATCGCCGCGCTGCTGAACGGCCTCGGACTGGTCTTCATCTGGCGCCTCGACAAGGCCCGCGAGCTGCACCCGAACTACCCGGCCGCACAGAACCAGCTGCTCTGGTCCGGGCTCGGCATCGCCCTGTTCGTCGCCGTGATGGCGCTGCTGAAGGACCACCGCCGGCTGCAGCGCTACACCTACCTCTCCGGCTTCGCCGCGCTGGTGCTGCTCGCGCTGCCCGCGTTCTTCCCGGCCCGCGCCGGGGACTTCGGGGCGCGGATCTGGCTGCACCTGGGCAGCTTCTCGATCCAGCCCGGTGAGTTCGTGAAGATCCTGCTGCCGGTCTTCTTCTCCGGCTTCCTGATGGTCAAGCGTGACGCCCTGGCACTGGCCAGCCGGCGCGTCCTCGGGCTCTACCTGCCGCGCGGGCGCGACCTCGGGCCGATCGTGGTGGTCTGGGCGCTCAGTGTGCTGATCCTCGTCTTCGAGACCGACCTCGGCACCTCGGTGCTCTTCTTCGGCATCTTCGTGGTGATGCTCTACGTCGCCACCCAGCGCACCAGCTGGGTGCTGTTCGGCGCGCTGATGGCCGGACTGGGCTTCTGGGCGGTGACGCGGGCCGAGGGCCACGTGCGCGGCCGGATCGACGAGTGGCTGCACCCGCTGGCCGCCGCCCGCGGGGCCGGGGTGGGCCAGATCGGCCAGGCGCTGTTCGCGCTCGGCGCGGGCGGCGCATTCGGCACCGGGCTCGGGCAGGGGCACTCCTGGCTGATCGGCTTCGCCGCCAAGAGCGACTTCATCCTCGGCACCATCGGCGAGGAGACCGGGGTCGCCGGGGTGATAGCGGTCCTGCTGCTCTACGGCCTGCTGGCCGAACGCGGGCTGCGCACCGCGCTCGCCGCCCGGGACCCGTTCGGCAAGCTGCTCGCGGTCGGGCTCGCCGCGGCCTTCGCGCTGCAGGTGTTCATCGTCGCGGGCGGCGTCACCGGTACGATCCCGCTGACCGGCATGACGCTGCCGTTCGTGGCCCAGGGCGGTTCCTCGGTGATCACCAACTGGGCGCTGGTCGCCGTGCTGCTCAAGATCAGTGATCTGGCCCGCCGGCCGGCTCCGGGGGAGTCACTGCAACCGGGCACCACGCCGTAGCCGTCATTGGGTCACAGGGCGCCGTTGTAGGGTGCCGAAGGTCGAGATGTCGAATGCCGCCGGAGTGAGCGCCACGTGAACAAGCCGATCCGCAGGGTCTCCGTGTTCTGCATGCTCCTGGTCCTGGCGCTGATGATCCGCGCCAACTGGGTCCAGGGCCTGGACGCGAGCGCGCTGAACGCGAACGTGCACAACAAGCGCACGGTCATCGAGGCCTACAGCTACCCGCGCGGCGACATCATCGTCGGCGGCCAGCCGGTCACCAAGGACCTGCTGGTCAACGGCAACTACTACAAGTACCGCCGGGCCTACGTGAACGGCCCGATGTACGCGCCGGTCACCGGCTACACCTCGCAGGTCTACGGCTCCAACCTGCTGGAGAACGTCGAGGACGGCATCCTGTCCGGGACCGACTCGCGGTTGTTCTTCCGCAACGCCCTGGACACCCTGACGGGCAAGGGGAAGCAGGGCGGCGACGTCGTCACCACGATCGACCCGAAGGTGCAGCAGGCCGGCTGGGACGGGCTGCAGGGCAAGAAGGGCGCAGCCGTCGCCCTGGACCCGAGCACCGGCGCGATCCTGGGCCTGGTCAGCTTCCCGTCGTACGACCCGAGCACCATCGCCGGCGCGAACGACCAGAAGGCGTGGGACGCGCTGGTCAACGACAAGACCAACCAGCCGATGCTGAACCGCGCACTGCGCGCGACCTACCCGCCCGGCTCGACCTTCAAGCTGATCACCGCGGCGGCGGCGCTGGAGACCGGCAAGGTCACCGACATCAACGCGCCCACCGACTCCCCGGACCCGTACATCCTGCCGGGCACCAACAACCAGAAGCTGGTCAACGAGGCCGGCGACACCGGTTGCCTGAACGCGACGATGAACGACGCGCTCGCGATGTCCTGCAACACCGTCTTCGGCAAGCTCGGCGCGGAGATCGGCCAGCAGAAGATGCTGGACGAGGCCCAGAAGTTCGGCTTCAACAACTCCTCGATGACCATCCCGGTCGGCGTCACGGCCAGCAACTTCGACACCAACATGGGCCCGGCGCAGACCGCGCAGTCCTCCATCGGCCAGTTCGACACCAAGGCCACCCCGCTGCAGATGGCCATGGTCGCCGCCGCGATCTGCAACAACGGCACGCTGATGAAGCCCTACCTGGTCGCCGAGGAGCGCTCGGCCACCAACTCGGTGATCTCGCAGACCTCGCCGACCCAGCTGTCCCAGGCCACCAGCTCCGACGTCGCCGCCAAGCTCCAGACGATGATGGTCAACGTGGTCAAGAACGGCACCGGCACCACCGCCCAGATCCCGGGCGTCACCGTCGGCGGCAAGACCGGTACCGCGCAGCACGGCGTGGACAACGCCGACAACCCCTACGCCTGGTTCGTCTCCTGGGCCAAGGACGGCAACAAGCAGATCGCCGTGGCCGTCGTGGTCGAGGACAGCGACACCGTCCGCAACGACATCTCGGGCATGCACCTGGCCGCTCCGATCGCCAAGGCGATGATGCAGGCGTACCTCGGAAAGTGACCTCGGTCACGCCCGGCGACACTGCGCCGAACGGTGGGTGACGGAAAGCACGTTCGTTGTGTTCGTCCAGCGCAGACGTATTCCAGTCTTGTATCAGGTCGTCCGGCGAATCCGCTTTGACTTGCGAGCCCGGTAGCGTATCCGCAGCAGCGGTCTGTCCGCCCGCGCCATCACACCCGGGGTGAGGTGGGCAGAACGGAGAGGGAGAGGGCTCGAACCATGGAAGAACCGCGTCGCCTCGGCGGCCGGTACGAGCTGGGCGGCGTTCTCGGACGCGGCGGCATGGCCGAGGTGTACATCGGCCATGACACCCGGCTCGGGCGCGCCGTCGCCGTCAAGACGCTGCGGACCGACATGGCCCGCGACCCGTCTTTCCAGGCCCGGTTCCGCCGCGAGGCACAGTCCGCGGCGTCACTGAACCACCCCTCGATCGTGGCGGTCTACGACACGGGCGAGGACTACATCGACGGAATCTCCATCCCGTACATCGTGATGGAGTACGTCGACGGCTCCACCCTGCGCGAGCTCCTGCACTCCGGCCGCCGGCTGCTGCCCGAGCGCGCCATGGAGATGTGCATCGGCATCCTGCAGGCCCTGGAGTACTCGCACCGCAACGGCATCGTGCACCGCGACATCAAGCCCGCGAACGTCATGCTGACGCGCACGGGCCAGGTCAAGGTCATGGACTTCGGCATCGCCCGCGCCATGGGCGACGCCGGGATGACCATGACGCAGACCGCCGCGGTCATCGGCACCGCCCAGTACCTCTCCCCCGAGCAGGCCAAGGGCGAGCAGGTCGACGCCCGCTCCGACCTGTACTCCACCGGCTGCCTGCTCTACGAGCTGCTCACGCTGCGCCCGCCCTTCGTCGGCGACTCCCCCGTGGCCGTGGCCTACCAGCACGTCCGCGAGGAGGCCAACCCGCCGTCGTTCTACGACGCGGAGCTGCGCCCCGAGTACGACGCCATCGTGATGAAGGCGCTGGCCAAGGACCGCGACTTCCGCTACCAGTCCGCGGACGAGATGCGCGCCGACATCGAGCGCGCCCTCGACGGCCTGCCGGTCGCCGCGGCGTCCGCGCCCACCATGGCGATGGGCATGAACGGCTACGGCCAGCAGGCCGACGGCCGCACCATGGCGATGCCGCCGGTCCCCGGCGGCCAGACCAGCATCCTGCCCGGCAACAGCGGGGGCTACGACGCGGGCGGCGACGGCTACGAGCCGGGCGGCTACGACGACGAGTACGGCGACGGCTACGGCGGCCGCGGCGAACGCCGCCGCGCGGCGGCGGGCGGCGGCAAGAACCGCAACACCTCGGTGATCGTCCTGGTCGTCGCGGCGGTGCTGGTGCTGCTCGGCGCGTTCTTCGTCACCAAGTCGATGTTCGGCAGCAGCGCCCCGCAGACGATGCAGGTGCCCTCACTCACCGGGCAGTCGTTCACCGAGGCCCAGGCCATCGTGACCAACACCTTCGGCACCAAGGTCACCCTGAAGCAGGGCCAGGCCATCGCCTGCGACGCGAACACCGCCGACAAGGGCAAGGTCTGCAAGCAGGACCCGACGGCCGGCAGCACGATCCAACAGGGCGGCACCATCACCGTCCAGCTGAGCAGCGGCCCGCTGACGGGCGGCGTCCCGAACCTCGACGGCATGAGCGTCGACGCGGCCACCGCGGCGCTGACCGCCAAGGGCTTCCAGCTCGGCCAGACGACGCAGCAGACGTCGTCGACGGTGCCGAAGAACCAGATCATCAGCTACTCGCCGACCGGCAGTCAGCCCAAGGGCACCTCGATCGACATCGTGGTCTCCAGCGGCCAGGCACTGGCCACCATCCCGAGCGACCTGGTCGGCCAGTCCTACGACCAGGCCTGCGCGGAGCTCAAGTCCCAGCAGCTGAACTGTGCCAAGCAGATCCTGACCCAGGCCGACCCGCAGTACGGGGCGAACTCGGTCACCCAGGTCCAGTACAACGGCCAGCCTGGCGCGGGCCAGCAGGTGCCCGCCGGTACGGCGATCCTGCTGGTGGTCAACCCGGACGCCACCGCCACCAACCAGGGCCAGACCGCCGGCCAGACCGGCGGCACCCCGTCCGGCAACCCGAGCAGCCCCATAGGGGGTCTCATCGGCGGTCCGGGGAACGGCAACGGCAACCCGGGCAATGGCAACGGCGGCGGCTGATCCGCTGAGTCCGTAGCGCGAGGGGCGCGGGAACTGCTGTCGCAGTTCCCGCGCCCCTCCCGTATTGCACGGCGCTTCCCCGGCCCACCAGACTGGCGCGGTGATCCCCATCACCCCCGCTCCCGCGCCGAACGCCGCGGACTTCGTCCGCACCCACACCCGGCTGGCCCCGGCCAGCCCCGGCTTCCTCACCGAGGTCCGGCTCCATCTCGCCGACCAGGTCTTCGCGTTGTGGGAGGAGACGGAGACCGCGTCCGGCCGCGACAACGCCCCGCCCCCGTTCTGGGCCCAGGCCTGGGCAGGCGGCCTCGCCCTCGCCCGCTACGTCCTGGACCACCCCGAGACCGTCGCCGGCCGCCACGTCCTCGACCTCGCCTCGGGCTCGGGCCTGGTCGCCATCGCGGCCGTGAAAGCCGGCGCCGCGAGCGTGGCCGTCAGCGAGATCGACCCGCTGGCCCTCGACGCCATCTCCCTCAACGCCGCCGCCAACGCCGCCCCCCTCGGCCCCTCCCTCGGCGACGTCCTCGACGCCGACCCCACCCCCACCGCCGACGTCGTCCTCGTCGGCGACGCCTTCTACGAACGCACCCTCGCCACCCGGGTCCTCGCCTTCCTGACCCGCGCCCGCTCCCACGGCGCCACCGCCCTCGTGGGCGACCCGGGGCGCACCTACCTGCCCCGGACCGTCTTCGACTCCGTCGCGACCTACGCCGTCCCCGTCCAGCGTGAGCTGGAGGACACGGAGACGAAGCAGACGACGGTGTGGAAACTCAGCGGCACCGTCGCCGCCGCAACCTGACCCCACACTCCGCCCGCAACTCGGCCAACTCCTCCCGGACCCCGGCCAGCGTGTCCTGGACCGCGCCGATCGCGCACTCGACGTTGGTGACCTTCACACTCAGCGCACCGATCACCTCGGTGTGCGGCTTGAGCCGCGCATCGATCCGCGCGTCCACGATCTCGCACGCGACCCGCGCCGCGGTCGTGGCCGCGAGCTCGGTGACGTACCGCTCCAGCACCCCGGGCGCAGCCTGGGTGGACTCCTCGACGTCGAGCAGGTACACCCGCACCCGCCGCGCGACGTCGCTGTCGCGAAGGAGCATGGCGACGTTCAGCACCGCGCGGCGGTTGAGCAGGGTCAGGTTCGAGCGGAGTGCCTGTGGATAACTCTTGTTCGAGAGGGACAAGATGTCCCTCTCGAAGCCGACCAGCGCTTCTCCCCGAAGCACGGTCATCCCGTTCGATTCCAGCTCTTCGCGGTGCCGCTGGACGATCTTCTTGATCGCCTCGAACTCGACCTCGAAGTACTCGGCCACCAAGGCCGTCGTGACGTGCATGCCGTCCGGCAGCAGTTGGAGCGCCTTGACCTTGTCCAGCACCTCGACGCGCTCGCAGACGCGCGCTCGCATGGTGCGGGACTCCAACAGGACGGCCTGATCGTTGGTACTCATCGTTCGGTGGTCCTTCCACTCATCGGGAATGCGAGAGATGGAAGAGGTGTCAGGGCACGCCACAGACCGATGAAATCCTCGGGGCTCCCCTGTACGTGTCGTCGACTCACCGTGCTGCCCGCACACCGGTCCCGGTCGTATCACGTCGCACCACGTCGCCCCGGAATCTCATCCGCCCGGTTCAACGACGCAGCTCACAGGCGGTTACGCCATCGGAGCGAATCAGATGACTAGTCAGCCCGACAGGGCCGCGGGCATCCGGTTCGCGCTCTTGGGGAGGTCCTCAACGAGCTTTCCCCACACGGCCATTCGATACGTCGAGGTGAATTCGGGCGTGCAGGTGGTCAGGGTGATGTAGCGGCCCGGGCCCTTGAAGCCGCTCTGTGGGGGGACCGGGGCGATGACGGAGACGTTGTCCGGGGAGGTCTGCGGGAGGGAGCTGGCGACGATGTAGGTGTACCAGTCGTAGGCCGTCTCCACGACGATCTTGTCGCCCGGGGCCAGGCGGGGGATGTAGCGGAACGGCTCGCCGTGGGTGTTGCGGTGGCCCGCCAGGGCGAAGTTGCCCGAGGGGGCCCAGGGGAAGGCCGTCTCCTGGGAGCCGGTGTAGTGGCCGACCAGGCCGTTGTCGAGGATGGACTCCTTGTCGGTGCCCTCCGCGATCGGGGTCTTCACGTCCAGCTTGGGAATGTAGATGATCGCGAACTTCGTCCCCGCCGGGACGGAACTCGGGTACGGCGGATGGCTCTTGGCCGTCGAGTCGCCGCCCCACTGGTGCTCCAGCGTCGAGGCCTGGCCCTGCGCGTACTGGTCCGCGCGCACGTTGGTCCACCACAGCTGGTAGGCCACGAAGAGGATCATCACCGCACCGAGCGTGATCAGCAGCTCCCCGAACGCCCGCACCGCGATGATGCCGGGGCCGTCCTTGCGCGCCTTCGCGGCGCGACGCCGGGCCGCCCGGCCGCCGGCGGCCGGCGGGGGAGTCGCACCCGCACCGCGCCGCCGCGCGGCGCGACCACCGGTCGGCGTGGGCGCGGAGGGCGGGGGAGGGGCGGGCACCCGCAGAGCCAGGGTCTCCCGGTCGGGCTCGTCCGCGAAGAACGAGCCCCAGTCTGGCTCAGGCTCGGGCTCCGCGCCGGGTTCCGGGCGCACCGCGGTCACGCGACCGCCGCTCGGCCGATCACCGGAGCCAGCCCGGCCGAGCGGGCGACCGCCCCCGGATCGCCACAGACGGTCAGCCAGTTGGCGAGCATCCGGTGGCCGCCCTCGGTCAGCACCGACTCGGGGTGGAACTGGACGCCCTCGACCGCCAACTCCTTGTGGCGCAGGCCCATGATGACGCCGGTGTCCGTCCACGCCGTCACGTGCAGCACGTCCGGCACGGTGTCGCGCTCGACGGCGAGCGAGTGGTAGCGGGTGGCGGTCAGCGGCGACTGCAGGCCGGCGAAGACGCCGCCGTCCTCGTGGCTGACCGGTGAGGTCTTGCCGTGCAGCAGCTCCGGCGCGCGGTCGACGACCGCGCCGTACGCGACGGCGATGGACTGCAGGCCGAGGCAGACGCCGAAGACCGGCAGCCCGATGCCGGCGCAGTGGTGCACCATCTCGATGCAGACCCCGGCCTCCTCGGGCGCGCCCGGCCCGGGGGAGAGCAGCACCCCGTCGTAGGCGTCCTTGGTGACCGCCGCGAGGTCCACCTCGTCGTTGCGCCGCACCTCGCACTCCGCGCCCAGCTGGTACAGGTACTGGACCAGGTTGAAGACGAAGCTGTCGTAGTTGTCGACGACCAGGATGCGAGCAGGACGGGGGGACATCAGGCTGCGACTCCGTGGTTCTGGAAGAGCTCGGCGACCGGCAGGCGGTGCGCGCCGTTGAGCGTGGAGGTGGACGCGGAGGGACCGGGCGACGGCGGGGCCGTGGAACCCGTGCCGGTACCGGTGCCGTTGACGGTCACGTCGCCGAAGGGGAGCAGCGGCTCCAGCTTCGGGAAGACGAACTGGAACAGCACGAAGACGGCGGCCAGGAAGAGCAGCAGGCACTGCAGCGCGCGCAGCGGCGCGTTGCCGGGCAGCTTGCGCCACAGAAAGCCGTACATCGAGCGTGCCTCCTCCTGTCGGGCACCAGGGTAACGGCCACCCCTGTGCCTCAGGGTTGATCCGCGCCTATCCGGACAGACCTGGCGGCGTGCCGGCCGACACGGGCGTAGTGGAGACCAGGTGGCCCCACTCGATCAGCCGGTGGCTGTGCCCCCAGGCCGGATCGCAGGTGGTCAGGGTCAGATATGCGCCCGGCTGGGTGAAGCCGGACTCCGGCGGCACCGGATCGAGCACGTGGATGTCGGTCGGCAGGGTCCGCAGCGGGGTGCGGTCGAGCTGGTAGACGTACCAGAAGTGCCCGTCGTCGACGTAGATCCGGTCCCCCGGGCGCAGCAGTGGGAAGTCGTTGAAGGGGTTTCCCCAGGTGCGGCGGTGTCCGGCCAGCGCGAAGTTGCCCACCTGGCCCGGCTCCGCGGTGCCGGTGTAGTGGCCGATGCCCTTCTGCAGGTCGGTCTCACCGGTGCCCTCGATGATCGGCTTCTTCCAGTCCGGACCGAAGCGCGGGATGTAGAGGACGGCGAAGGCATGGTCGGGCGGGTAGGCGACCTGGGTCGGCGTCGGGGACGGAGCGGCCGCGGGCCCGGCGGGCGCGGAGGGGGTAGCGGTGGGCGTGGGTGCGACGTTCAGCTCGGGCTGGTCCCACTGCTGCTGCAGCCGGTCCATCTCCCCCGCCATCGCCTGGTCGGCCGAGATGTTCGTCCAGAACAGCAGGTAGCAGGTGAGCAGCACGATCAGCGCGCCGACGGTGATGCACAGCTCGACCAGCGTCCGGGCGACCAACCGTCCCACCGCGCCGTCCTCCCCGCGCCCTGCTACCCCGCCTTGGCGAACTGGAGGTCCACTGTGCCCGAGTAACCCGGAAGAGTCATCGCCCGTGACGAGGCGACTTTCCAGCCGAGCCCGTACGCGGTCACGTACTGCAGATAGGTCTGGATATAGGTGTCACCGGTCAGCGAGGTCTCGAGCGCCTTGGGGGTGCCGACCGCGCGGATCACGTACGGCGGGGAGTAGACGCGGCCCTGCAGGATCAGCTGGTTGCCGACGCAGCGCACCGCGCTGGTGGAGATCAGCCGCTGGTCCTGCACCTGGATGCCGCGAGCCCCGCCGCGCCACAGCGCGTTGACGACGGCCTGCAGGTCCTGCTGGTGGATGACCAGGTCGTCGGGCTGCGGCTGCGGCACCCCGGGGATCCGCGCGGTGGCGTTCGGCGGCGCGTCGTTGAGGGTGACGGTCAGCCCGGCGCCGCTGATCGGGTCGAGACCGGCGGCCTGCTCCAATGCGTTGAGACGCACCTGGTCGGCGGGGTTGGCGACGTGCTGCTGGGCCAGCGCGTCGATCTGCGCGCGCAGCGCGGCGACCTGGGCGTCGGCGTCGGCGTTGTCGTGGCTGCGCTGCTGTATCAGGTCGGACAGGCGCAGCAGGGTGTTGTCGTTGCGCAGGTCGGTGCCGTTGGCAGTGCGGGCGCTGGTGTAGAAGAGGAAGCCGGCGAGTGCGAAGATCAAGCACGTCAGGGCACGCCCGACATGTCGCCCGGAGAAACCCGGGAGACGCGGACGGGAAGTTCCCTCGATCGGAGGATTCTCCGACGCGGGCGGAACTTCTTCCGAATCTGCCACGTACCCTTATCTCCTTCCGACTCCCAGAGCCACTACGCTAACGGACGCCGGGGTACGCTGCCGCACCCCTGCCCACGCGCCCCTGCCGATCGGTCCACGTCCCCGGGAGCCCTACCAGTGCCGAAGTCACGCATCCGCAAGAAGTCGGATTACACCCCGCCGGCCACCGCCGCGACCGCGGTGAAGCTCAAGTCGGGCCGCGGCTTCGTGGCCCCGCTGATGCTCGGCCTGTTCCTGGTCGGCCTGGTCTGGATCGTCGTCTACTACGTGACGAACGCGCAGTGGCCCGTCGGCGCCATCGGCAACTGGAACATCCTGATCGGCTTCGCCTTCATCGCGGGCGGCTTCGGCGTTTCCACGCAGTGGAAGTAGCCGGCGACGCTTGTCCACACGACTTATCCACAGTGGGGAAAAACCCTGACTATCTGTGGATAACTCGAACGGGACAGTCCCCGGCCACGCCGCCGTCCTCCATGAAGCATGCAGGTGAACGCGCGTAGCGAAGGTCACAGCAGAGCGGCCCGCACGGTTGTGCGGGCCGCTCTGCACATCTTGTGGATAACTCGCCGGAGCTCAGCCGTCGATCAGGCGCCGATATGGACGGCCGCGTACAGGCTGACCCCCGCCACCAGCGCGGCCACCAGCGCCACCGCGGCCGCCTGCACCGTGTCCCGGCGCTTGGCCGGCGTCGCCGGGGCGTGCACGAAGCCGGCCGCCAGCAGCGCGCCGACCACCAGGCCCCCGATGTGCGCCTGCCAGGCGATGAAGCCCAGTGAGAAGGTCGCCACCAGGTTCACCACCAGCACCGCCAGGATCGGCCCCAGCGAGAAGCCGCGGTGCCGGTGGATGATCACCACCGCGCCCAGCAGCCCGAAGATCGCCCCGGACGCGCCGGCCACCACCAGCACCGGGTTGACCAGCATCAGCAGCGCCGAGCCGCCGAGCCCGGACAGCAGGTACAGCACCAGGTAGCGCAGCCGGCCGACTGCGGACTCGACGTAGGGGCCGAGGATCCACAGCGACCACATGTTCATCGCGATGTGCAGGATCCCGAAGCCGGACGGCTCGTGCAGGAACACCGAGGTGATCATCCGGTACCACTGGCCGCTCGCGGCGACCGCGTCGCCCTGCATGACCAGGCGGTAGAAGAAGCCGTCCCCGCCGGCGAAGGCGAGCAGCCACACCACCAGGTTCGCGCCGATCAGCCACCGGGTGACCAGTGCGCCGTCCGCCCGGGCCGGACCGCCGTAGTCGGTGCGTCCCGGCCGCTGCGGCGCCGTCCGGGGCGGGGCCACCCGGGGCGGCGGCACCGCGGCGGCCCCGTGCACGCACTCCAGGCACTGGAACCCCACAGCGGCGTCGACCCGGCACTCGGGGCAGACCGGCCGCTCGCACCGCGTGCAGCGCACACCCGTCTCCCGGCCCGGGTGGCGGTAGCAGTCCGTCATGGCGACGCCCCTCTCGCGACCTGTCAGCGACGGGTGATGTCCACCGACTCCAGCACGACCGGCTCGACCGGCCGGTCCCCCGGCGCGGTGGGCAGGGCCGCGATGGCGTCCACGACCTTCTTCGAGGCCTCGTCGGCGACCTCGCCGAAGATGGTGTGCTTGCGGTTGAGCCACGGGGTGGCGTCCACCGTGATGAAGAACTGGGAGCCGTTGGTGCCCGGACCGGCGTTGGCCATGGCCAGCAGGTAGGGGCGGTCGAAGGACAGCTCCGGGTGGATCTCGTCCTTGAACTGGTAGCCAGGGCCGCCGACGCCGCTGCCGAGCGGGTCGCCGCCCTGGATCATGAAGCCGGGGATCACGCGGTGGAAGACCGTGCCGTCGTACAGCCGCCCCGAGGAGACCTCACCCGTGCCCGGGTGCGTCCACTCGCGGCCGCCCTCCGCCAGCTCCACGAAGTTCGTCACCGTCTTGGGGGCGTGGAACGGGAAGAGCTTCAGCTCGATGTCCCCGTGGTTGGTGTGGAGGGTGGCGAACAGCTGCTGGGCCACGATGCGCCTTCCTGCCGGGTGCTCCCGGCTGTTCCGGGCCGGATCCTTGGGCGATCCGGACGAATGAATCCTCGCACGCCCTGTGCATCCGCTCGTAAAGGAGCAGGATGCGTAGGAGAAGAACCGCCGCTTTCAGCGCGCCGGGGGACGAATCAGGCGGCATGATCTTTCATTGGGTGATACGTGACGAAGAGGACGCCCGAGGAGGAGGTTCCGGTGAGCCGGATCGACACAGCCCGCGAGGCAGCCAGTCGCACCCGCGAGCAGCTCGCGCCATATGCGCAGAGCGCCAAGGACACTGCGGCCCAGTACGGCGGGGAGGCGTGGCAGAAGGTCGCCCCCGCCCTCGGATCCGCCGTGGACCAGGCCCGCCAGGCGGCGCAGAGCCGCGTACAGAGCCAGGTCGTACCGCTGTGGGAGAGAGGCCGCGGCAACGTGCCGCCGGCCGTGGACGAGGCCGTCGTCAAGGCCGCACGCCAGGCCGCCCAGCAGGCCAAGGTCGCCGCGAGGCAGGCCCGTGAGGCCGCCGAGCAGGCGCGCAGCATCGCGCAGGAACGGGTGCTGCCCGCGGCCGAGCAGGCCGCCCAGCAGGTCCACGATCGCTCCCTGGCAGCCCTTCCGGTGCTTCGCGGCCAGGTCTCCCTGGCCGAGGTCGAGGCGCTGACCGCCGCCCACGAACGCACCGCGCGCCGGGGCCACTGGGCCCGCCGCGGAGTCACCCTGCTGGCCCTGGGCGTGCTCGCCACCGGCGGCCTGGCCGCCTGGCGGTGGTACCGCCGGCAGAGCAACCCCGACTGGCTGGTCGAACCGCCGACGACGTCCATCCCGCTGCGCGACACCGCCGCCGGTGCCGGCGGCTCCAGCGCCAGCAGCGCCGTCAACGGCTCCCTGCCGCTGGACCCGGAGGTCGCCGCGAAGGAGGCCGAGCAGACCGAGAAGGCGGCGGGCAACGACGGCAAGAAGAAGCACTGAGGGAACGACGAAGGGCTCCGATCCTCCCCCAACCGAAGGCTGGGAGGATCGGAGCCCCTCACGCGTGACTGTGGAGCCTAGGGGAGTCGAACCCCTGACATCCGCCATGCAAAGACGGCGCTCTACCAACTGAGCTAAGGCCCCGCGAACTGCCGCGCACAAGCGTACCCGCTCGGCGCGGCAGGAAAGACCAGCTGTCAGCTCAGCGAGAACCGGCCGGGATCGGGTCCGTGGCCTCGGTCCACAGGTCCTGCTCGGCGCGGTCCGCCTGCACCTGGCGGTAGACGAAGTACCCGCCCAGAGCGACCAGAACAACCAGCAGAAGCTTCTTCACCGCGAGACCTCGACTTCCTCGATGACGTCCTTGCCGCGATGCTACACCCCATCAGCGGACACTCTGAGCGGTACAACGAGCGAACCCCGACTCGGTGACCGAATGGGCCCAGTGCCGGATTCCCGTGGCGCGAGGGGCACTTCTGGAGAGAGCCTGATGCGGGAAAGCGTTGCTGGCGGGGATCACCGGTGCAGGCGCAGAACCTCTCCGGGGCTGATCCGATCCGGGTCACCGCCGATGGTGTGCCGGTTGATTCCGAAGAGCGCGGGCCAGCCGCCGGCGACGTGTGTCGTGGCCGCGATGCCGGCCAGGGTGTCGCCGGGCCGAACCGTCCAGGTTCCACCGGGCTCGGCGCCTTGGCTTCCTTGCGCCGCGTGGTGCGGTCGGCCGACGTACTCGCCCCAGGCGCCGCAGACAGGCCACGGCTCCAGGCCACGCCGTGACGCGAGGTGGTCGGCGACGTCGATCTGCTGCTCCCGGTCGGCGAGATCGGCCCGGGGCGCGTACGCGAGACCACCGTTGGACCGCCAGGTCGACTGGTTGAACTGCAGCCCGCCGTAGTACCCGTTGCCGGTGTTGATCGCCCAGTCGCCGCCGCTCTCACAACGCGCGATCCTGTCCCAGTTCACTTCGCTCCTGCTCCCGTGAACGGCGCCCGCCCGCACGGAATCGGCGTGAGCCAACGGCGCGAAAGTGGCGAGCACAGCCAGCAGGCACAGCACGAGCTGCAGCAGCTTCAGGGACTTGACCGGCAGCGAGCGGGAGAGTGGCACGGGCACTCCAGACCTTCGACAACAGGGACACGGGCGCCGAAGCGCCGCTCTCCCAGCGATGCACTCCCGGAGCGGTGAAAAACAGACGACACGACCACAGGTCCCCCGCATGGACGCGCGACGTCACCCGCTCGCTGCAGACCCTCGGCGTGACGAAAGGGCGTACAGAACATCAAACGGCCACCTACACATATGTGTAGGTGGCCGTTCACGCTGGTGGGCCTAACAGGACTTGAACCTGTGGCCTCTTCCTTATCAGGGAAGCGCTCTAACCGTCTGAGCTATAGGCCCGCGCTGCGTTGCGTTAGAAGATTAGCGCACCACCAGCGATCTGCCCAAATCCGTACTCAGTCCTCCTCGGCGAGGGTCACCTCGACGCCTCCGGTCATGCCCGCGGCGGTGTTGTAGATGAACGAGCCGAGGGTGCACAGGGCCGTCAGCAACACCACGTCGACCACCGCGATGAGCAACGTGAAGAGGAAGACGTTGCCGAAGGAGAGGTACGACTGGAGGTCGAAACCGGAGGTGGTGTCGGTGCCCGTGGTGGCCTGCTTGAGGGTGCCGCCGACGGAGCTGAAGACGCCCGCGGCGTCCAGGACCATCCACAGCAGCGAGACGCCGACGATGGTGATCACGCCGAGCGCGATGGACAGCAGGAAGCTGACCTTCATCACCGTCCACGGGTCCGTGCGGACCACGCGCAGCCGGGCCCGGCGGGTGCGGCCGGACGGCGGGGCCGCGTTCGGGCCCGGACGGCGGCCGGGCAGGCCGCCGGGGCCGCCGGAGCCGCCGCTTTGGGGACGGCCGGCGACCGCGTCGGGCACGGGCGTGCCCCGCGGCGGGGTCGGCTGGCCCTTGGAGTAGGTGGTCGGCGTGGAGTAGCCGTCCTTGGCCGGCGCGCCGGCCGCAGGCGCGGCGGCGGGCGTCCCGGACGGGGACTTCGCGTCGGCGGCGGCGCGGGCCTGGGCCTGCTCGCCGTTGGCGCCGCCCTGGCGGCGACGCGGTGCCTGCTGGGCGCCGTCGGACCCGGCCCCCACCGCGGGCATCACCGACGTCGAGCCCGCGTCCCGTCCGCTGCCGGCGTTGCCGGCCGCACCGGGGGCGTTCTGCGCCCGGCCTGCGGCTCCCGCCGCTCCCGTGGGGTTCGTCACCGAAGGTCCTCCCGGATCCGCGCCGGGGCCGTCGGCCCCGGTGTTTCGTCACGCCGTACTCAACGCCAGATCGACCTGATCGTTCAAGGTGCAAGCAGTCGGCTGCCAGCATCCTGGCACGGGCTCCGGCGATCTGCACCGGAGCCCGTGCCAGGAGTGGAACCCGCGACCGCTACTCGGCCGAGGTCTCCGACCCGTCGGCGCCGTCAGCGCCCTCGGTGCCGTCGGTGACCTCGGTGCCGGGGGCGACGCCCTCGGCGCCGTCCTCGGCCTCGTCGCCCTCGTCCTCGGCAGCGGCCTCGGCGTTGCGGGCGATGCCGACGACCGCGTCCTTCTTGCTCAGGTTGATCAGTTGGACGCCCATCGTGTCACGCCCGGTTTCACGGACCTCCGCGACCCGCGTGCGGATCACTCCTCCGCCGAGGGTGATCGCCAGGATCTCGTCGGTGTCCTCGACGACCAGGGCGCCGACCAGCGAGCCACGGTCCTCGACGATCTTGGCGGCCTTGATGCCCAGACCGCCGCGGCCCTGGACGCGGTACTCCTCGACCTTGGTGCGCTTGGCGTAGCCGCCGTCCGTGGCCGTGAAGACGAACGTACCCGGGCGGATGACGGACATCGAGAGCAGCTCGTCGTCCTCGCGGAAACTCATGCCCTTCACACCCGAGGTGGCCCGGCCCATCGGCCGCAGCGCCTCGTCGGTGGCGGTGAAGCGGATCGACTGCGCCTTCTTGGAGATCAGCAGCAGGTCGTCCTCGGCGGAGACCAGCTCGGCGCCGATCAGCTCGTCGTCGCTGCCCTCCTCGTCCTGCCGCAGGTTGATCGCGATCAGGCCACCGGAACGCGGCGAGTCGTAGTCCTTCAGCGAGGTCTTCTTCACCAGGCCCGAGCGGGTCGCCAGCACCAGGTACGGGGCGGCCTCATAGGTGCGCACCGCCATGACCTGCGCGATCTGCTCGTCCGGCTGGAAGGCCAGCAGGTTGGCCACGTGCTGGCCGCGGGCGTCACGCCCGGCGTCGGGCAGCTCGTAGCCCTTGGCCCGGTAGACCCGGCCCTTGTTGGTGAAGAACAGGATCCAGTTGTGCGTGGTCGTCACGAAGAAGTGGTCGACGATGTCGTCCTGCTTCAGCTGCGCGCCGCGCACCCCCTTGCCGCCGCGCTTCTGCGAGCGGTACAGGTCGGAGCGGGTGCGCTTGACGTAGCCACCGCGGGTGATGGTGACGACGATGTCCTCTTCGGCGATCAGGTCCTCGACGGACATGTCGCCCTCGTAGGGGATCAGCGTCGAGCGCCGCTCGTCGCCGTACTTGTCGACGATCGCGGTGAGCTCCTCGGAGATGATCTCCCGCTGCCGGGACGGGGAGTCCAGGATCGCGTTGTACTCGCGGATCTTGGCCATCAGCTCGTCGTACTCGGCCGTGATCTTCTGGCGCTCCAGGGCGGCCAGGCGACGCAGCTGCATCTCCAGGATCGCGTTGGCCTGGATCTCGTCGATCTGCAGCAGCGCGATCAGGCCTGTGCGGGCAGCCTCGACCGTGTCCGAGCGGCGGATCGTCGCGATGACCTCGTCGATCGCGTCCAGCGCCTTGAGCAGACCGCGCAGGATGTGCGCGCGCTCCTCGGCCTTGCGCAGCCGGAACCGGGTGCGGCGGACGATCACGTCGACCTGGTGGTTGACCCAGTGCCGGATGAAGGCGTCCACCGACAGCGTGCGCGGCACGCCGTCGACCAGGGCCAGCATGTTGGCGCCGAAGTTGGTCTGCAGGTCGGTGTGCTTGTAGAGGTTGTTCAGCACGACCTTGGCGACCGCGTCGCGCTTGAGCACGACCACCAGACGCGTACCCGTCCGGGACGAGGACTCGTCGCGCACGTCGGCGATGCCGCCGATGCGGGCGTCCTTGACCAGGTCGGCGATCTTCAGCGCCAGGTTGTCCGGGTTCACCTGGTAGGGCAGCTCGGAGACGACCAGGCACTGGCGGCCGTGGATCTCCTCGACCTCCACCACCGCGCGCATCGTGATCGAGCCACGGCCGGTGCGGTAGGCGTCCTCGATGCCGCGGCGGCCCACGATCAGCGCGCCGGTCGGGAAGTCCGGGCCCTTGATCCGCTCGATCAGCGCCTCGAGCAGCTCCTCGTTGGAGGCTTCCGGGTTGCTCAGGTACCACAGGGCACCCGAGGCGACCTCGCGCAGGTTGTGCGGCGGGATGTTGGTCGCCATGCCGACGGCGATCCCCGTGGCGCCGTTGACCAGCAGGTTGGGGATCCGGGCCGGCAGGACCTGCGGCTCCTGCGAGCGGCCGTCGTAGTTGGGCGAGAAGTCGACGGTCTCCTCGTCGATGTCCCGCATCATCTCCATGGCCAGCGGCATCATGCGGCACTCGGTGTACCGCATGGCGGCAGCCGGGTCGTTGCCCGGGGAGCCGAAGTTGCCGTTGCCGTCCACCAGCGGCATCCGCATCGACCACGGCTGGGCGAGACGCACCAGGGTGTCGTAGATCGAGGTGTCGCCGTGCGGGTGGTAGTTACCCATGACGTCACCGACGACGCGGGCGCACTTGTAGTAGCCCTTGTCCGGGCGGTAGCCGCCGTCGTACATCGCGTAGAGCACGCGACGGTGGACTGGCTTGAGGCCGTCACGGACTTCGGGCAGGGCGCGCGCGACGATGACGCTCATCGCGTAGTCGAGATACGAGCGCTGCATCTCCGTCTCGAGCTCGACCTGCTCGATCCGGGTGGCCCCGCCGTTCTCCTGCGCCGGGATGGACTCCGGCTGCTCGCCCTCGGGGCGGTTGTCGTCGACCACGGGTGGTCAGTTTCCTTTCACTGCGGAACGCTTCGGCTGCCGGAGGGACTCAGACGTCCAGGAAGCGGACGTCCTTGGCATTGCGCTGGATGAAGGAGCGGCGGGCCTCGACGTCCTCGCCCATCAGGATCGAGAACAGGTCGTCCGCGCGGGCGGCATCCTCCATGGTGACCTGGGAGAGCAGGCGCACGTCGCGGTCCATGGTGGTGACGCGCAGCTCCTCGGCGTTCATCTCACCCAGACCCTTGAAGCGCTGGATCGCGTCGTCCTTGGGCAGCTTGCGGCCGGACTGGCGCCCGGCCTCCAGCGCGCCCTCCTTCTCCCGCTCGGTGTAGACGTACTCGACGTCGTCCCGGCCCCACTTGATCTTGTACAGCGGCGGGCGGGCCAGGAAGACGTGGCCGCCCTCGATCAACGGGCGCATGAAGCGGAAGAGCAGGGTGAGCAGCAGGGTGGAGATGTGCTGGCCGTCGACGTCGGCGTCCGCCATCAGGATGATCTTGTGATAGCGGAGCTTGGCAAGGTCGAAGTCGTCGTGGACGCCGGTGCCGAAGGCCGAGATCAGCGCCTGGACCTCGGTGTTCTGCAGCACCTTGTCGATGCGCGCCTTCTCGACGTTGAGGATCTTGCCTCGGATCGGCAGGATCGCCTGCACCCGCGGGTCACGGCCCTGCTTGGCCGAGCCGCCGGCGGAGTCACCCTCGACGATGAAGATCTCGCACTCGGTCGGGTCCTTGGACTGGCAGTCCGACAGCTTGCCCGGCAGCGAGGCCGACTCCAGCAGGCCCTTGCGGCGCGTCAGGTCGCGCACCTTGCGGGCGGCGACGCGGGCCGTGGCGGCGGTGATCGCCTTGCGGATGATGTCCGCGGCCTCGTTCGGGTTGCGGTCCAGCCAGTCGTTGAGGTGCTCGTGGACGACCTTCTGCACGAAGGTCTTCGCCTCGGTGTTGCCGAGCTTGGTCTTGGTCTGGCCCTCGAACTGCGGCTCGCCCAGCTTGACCGAGATGATCGCGGTCAGACCCTCGCGGATGTCCTCACCGGTGAGGTTGTCGTCCTTCTCGCGCAACAGCTTCTTGTCGCGCGCGTACCGGTTGACCAGACCCGTGAGCGCGGCCCGGAAGCCCTCCTCGTGGGTACCGCCCTCGTGGGTGTGGATCGTGTTCGCGAAGGAGTAGACGCCCTCGTTGTACGAGGTGTTCCACTGCATGGCGATCTCCACCGAGATCGTCTTGTCCTTGTCCTCCGCCTCGTAGTCGATGACGGTGGGGTGGATCACCTCGCCCTTGCGGGAGTTGAGGTACTTCACGAAGTCGGAGATGCCGCCCTCGTAGTGGTACCGCACCGCGTTCGGCTTGCCCTCGTCGTCCGTGTGGTCCGGACGCTCGTCGGTGAGCGTGATGGTCAGGCCCTTGTTGAGGAAGGCCATCTCCTGGAAGCGCCGCGAAAGGGTGTCGAAGGAGTACTCGGTGGTCTCGAAGATCTCCGGATCGGCCCAGAAGGTGACGGTGGTGCCCGTCTCCGAGGTCTCCTCGTGCTGGGCCAGCGGAGCCACCGGCACGCCGGTCTTGTACTCCTGCGACCAGCGGTAGCCGTCGGTCCGCACCTCGACCGCGAGGCGGTTCGACAGCGCGTTGACGACCGAGACGCCGACACCGTGCAGACCGCCGGAGACCGCGTAGCCGCCGCCGCCGAACTTGCCGCCGGCGTGCAGCACGGTCAGCACGACCTCGACGGCCGGCTTGCCGGTCGTCTTCTCCACGCCGACCGGGATGCCACGGCCGTTGTCGACGACACGGACGGCGCCGTCCGGCATGATCGTCACGTCGATCGTGTCGGCGTGACCGGCGAGGGCCTCGTCGACGGAGTTGTCGACGATCTCGTAGACGAGGTGGTGCAGGCCACGCTCACCGGTCGAGCCGATGTACATACCCGGGCGCTTGCGGACGGCCTCGAGCCCCTCCAGCACCTGGATGGCACTGGCGTCGTACGACTTCTCGTTGTTGCCGGACTCGTCTGGGGACTGGTTGGGGTTGCCGGACTCGGCCACGAAACGCCCTCTCTGGCACAGCGCGGGCCGTCCCGGCCCATGTGGGCGGGCCGGAGGCGGCCACGGCGTTACGACTCTCCACCGCGAGCGCTTCCGCTCCCGGTGGTGTTTGGGTTCCAGTCTACCGGTACGACTGACATAGATGGGGCTTTGCCGCCCTCTGAACGGCCCGTGCCGGACGTCAACCGGCGCCCGACATGTCCCCACACCCGCGAGGGGGGCGCAGAGCGCCCTGACGCCCGTTTCTCGGCTCGCACGCCGGGGAGGGCCCGGGAAGGCTCATCCCCAGGTGTCGCCGGGGCCCTTGCTACCGGGCGCGCGCAGCCGCCCGCGGTACCGCGCGGGGCCCGTCGCCGGCCCCTGGACCTTGATGAAGCGGACCGTGCCGTCGCCCAGGCCGCCGTTGAGCGTCTTGAGCAACTGCGGTGCCATCAAACGAAGTTGGGTGGCCCAGGCGGTCGAGCTGCAGCGCACCGAGAGCACCCGCTCGTCCTCGTCGAAGTGCTCCGGCTCGCAGTGGGCGGCGATGTCACGCCCCACGATCTCGGGCCAGCGCCCCATCACCCCACCGACCGCGGCGGGCGCCTCCCAGCCCCGCTCGGCGATCAGCCGACTGATCGCGCTGCCCAGCGGCTGAGGGTCACGACCATCCGCACGAGCGCCGGACCGCAGACCCGTCCGGCGGGCCTGCTTCTTCTGCGCGGTCGCCTCGCCGCGCTTCCGGGCCTGCTCCTTGGCGGCGCGCAGCGCGACCCGCGCGAGGTCGACACCGCTGAGCTCAGGAGTCTCCTCCGACATGCGCCGCCTCGCCTTTCACATCCACACCCTGTGGACAAGCCTTCAGGGTACGCGCCCCCGGGCCGTCGACAGGTCAGACGCGGGTCACTTCGCCGTTCAGCACCGAGTAGCGCGCGCCCTTCAGAGCCTCCGGGACGTCCTCCGGCACCGCCGCCGTGACCAGCACCTGCTCGCCGGTCACGACCCGCTCGGCCAGGCGTTCGCGCCGACGCGCATCCAGCTCCGCGAACACGTCGTCCAAGATCAACACGGGCTCGCCGCCGTCGGCCCGCAACAGGTCGTAGGAGGCGAGCCGCAGCGCCAGCGCGTACGACCAGCACTCACCGTGCGACGCGTACCCCTTGGCCGGCAGCTCGCCCAACCGCAGACCCAGCTCGTCACGGTGCGGACCCACCAGGGTGAGCCCGCGCTCCAGCTCCTGCTTGCGCGCCGCACCCAACGCCGCCATCAGCGCCGCGTACAGGGCCTCACGGCCGCCCGACAGCGGCACACCCTCGCCCATCGAGGAGCGGTACTCCAGCGTCGTCCCGCCCCCGCTCGGCGCCAACTCCTCGTAGGCCCCGGCGACCAGGGGCTGCAACGCAGCCACCAGATCCAGCCGCTGCGCCAGCAACTCCGCACCGGCACGCGCCAGATGGTCGTCCCACACGTCCAACGTCGACAGGTCCATCCCGCGACCCGCCCCCCGCCGCGCCTGCGCCGCGGACTTCAGCAGCGCGTTGCGCTGCTTCAACACCCGCTCGTAGTCCTGCCGCACACCCGCCAGCCGCGGCGTTCGCAAGGTCAGCAACTCGTCCAGGAAACGCCGCCGCTCACCCGGATCACCCTTGACCAGCGCCAGGTCCTCCGGCGCGAACAGCACCGTGCGCAGCAGCCCCAGCACGTCCCGCGGCCGCACGTTGTCACTGCGGTTGATCCGGGCCCGGTTCGCCTTGCCCGGATTCAGCTCCAGCTCGATCAGCGTCTGCCGCTCGTCCCGCACCACCAGCCCGCGCACCACCGCCCGCTGCGCGCCGTGCCGCACCAACGGCGCGTCGCCCGCCACGCGGTGGCTCCCCAGGGTCGCCAGATAGCCGACAGCCTCGACCAGGTTGGTCTTGCCCTGGCCGTTCGGACCGGTGAACGCGGTGACGCCCGGGTCGAGCGGAACCTCGACCCGGGCGTAACAGCGGAAGTCGGCCAGCGACAGATGCGCGACGTGCACAGCTTCCTTCGCAGGTTGTGGATAACTGCGGGGAAAACCCCGGGAGTTGGTACTACTTGGACTCGACCGCGTGGCCGCCGAACTCGTTGCGCAGCGCGGCGATCATCTTCATCTGCGGCGAGTCGTCCTGCCGCGAGGAGAAGCGGGCGAACAGCGAGGCGGTGATCGCCGGCAGCGGCACGGCGTGGTCGATCGCGGCCTCCACCGTCCAGCGGCCCTCACCCGAGTCGGCGGCGTAGCCCTTCAGCTTGCCCAGGTGCTGGTCCTTGTCCAGGGCGTCCACGGCCAGGTCCAGCAGCCAGGACCGGATGACCGTGCCCTCCTTCCAGGAGCGGAAGATCTCGCGGACGTTCTCCACGCTGTCCACGGCCTCCAGCAGCTCCCAGCCCTCGGCGTAGGCCTGCATCATGGCGTACTCGATGCCGTTGTGGACCATCTTGGCGAAGTGGCCCGCGCCGACCTTGCCCGCGTGCACGGAACCGAAGTCGCCCTCGGGCTTGAGCGCCTCGAAGATCGGCTGCACCTTGGCGATGTCGGCGTCCGAGCCGCCGTACATCAGGGCGTAGCCGTTCTGCAGGCCCCAGACACCGCCGGAGACGCCGCAGTCGACGAAGCCGATGCCCTTCGTCGCGAGCTCCGCGGCGTGCTTCTCGTCGTCCGTCCAGCGCGAGTTGCCGCCGTCCACGACGACGTCACCCGGCTCCAGCAGCTCGGCCAGCTCGTCCACGGTCGACTGCGTCGGCCCGCCGGCCGGGACCATCACCCACACGACGCGCGGCGCGGCGAGGGAGCCGACCAGCTCCTTGAGGCTCCCGACGTCGGACAGGGCGGGGTCACGGTCGTACCCGACGACGGTGTGGCCGGCGCGGCGGATGCGCTCGCGCATGTTGCCGCCCATCTTGCCGAGACCGATGAGTCCGAGCTGCATGATCAGTCCTTCGTTCCGTATCGACTGTCCGCGGCCCCGTTGCCGCACCAATGCACGAGCCTATCCCCGCACTACCTCCAGGGGCGCGGAGCTGTACCGATTTGCGGCCCTGCCGCGTGGGCGCGAGCGGCCCCGCGCCCCTGGTGGTGCAAGCGGGCGTCAGCCGGACAGGCGCACCGGCATGATCAGGTACTTGTAGGCCTCGTCCGCCTCCGCCTCCTGCGAAGGCTTGCCGCTCAGCAGGGCCGGCTTGGTCGCCGTCGTGAAGCTGAGCTGGGCCACCGGGGAGTCGATGGCCGAGAGGCCGTCGAGCAGGTAGGCCGGGTTGAAGGCGATCGAGATGTCGTCGCCCTCGAGGTCCGCGTCGATCCGCTCCGTCGCCTGCGCGTCGTCGCCGGAGCCGGCCTCCAGGGTGACCACGCCCTGCTCGAAGCTGAGCCGCACGGGGGTGTTCCGCTCGGCCACCAGGGAGACGCGCTTGACGGCGTCGACGAAGGCCTGGGTGGGCACCGTGCCGATCGCGGAGAACTCCGTCGGGAAGAGGGCCCGGAACTTCGGGAACTCGCCCTCCAGCAGCCGCGTGGTGGTCCGGCGGCCCGCGCCCTCGAAACCGATCAGGCCCTCGCCCTTGCCGCTGCCGGCCAGCGCGATGGAGACGTTGTCGCCCGCGCTGAGCGACTTCGCCGTGTCGAGCAGCGTCTTCGCCGGGACCAGGGCCACGGCCGACACGCCGGGCTGCTCCGGCTTCCACAGCAGGTCGCGCACGGCGAAGCGGTAGCGGTCGGTGGCGGCCAGGGTGACCCGGTCGTCCTCGATCTCCACGCGGACACCGGTCAGCACCGGGAGCGTGTCGTCGCGGCCGGCGGCGACGGCCACCTGGGCCACGGCCGCGGCGAAGGCGTCGCCCGGGACCACACCGGAGACGGTGGGCATCTGCGGCAGCGCGGGGTACTCGTCCACCGGCAGGGTGGGGAGTGTGAATCGCGAGCTGCCGCAGACGACGAGCACACGCACGCCGTCGGTGGAGATCTCCACAGGCCTGTTGGGAAGGGAGCGCGAGATGTCGGCCAGCAGACGGCCGGAGACCAGGACGGTGCCGGCCTCCTCCACGTCCGCCTCGGTCTCGACGCGCGCGGAGACCTCGTAGTCGAAGCCGGACAGGCTCAGACGGCCCGTTGCGCCGTCGCTCTCGGCCGACAGCAGCAGACCCGCCAGAACGGGCACCGGGGGCCTTGCGGGGAGGCTGCGCGCGGCCCAGGCCACCGCCTCCGCGAGGACGTCACGCTCGACCCGGAACTTCACCGGTAACCGCCTCCTGGGTGGATGTCGCTTGTTGTTCAGCTAGGTGTTCGTCTGAGGCGCGCATGGAGGCCCACGGGACGGGGCACGCTCCTGGTTGCCGAGGAACAGTCTGACGCATAGCACGGACAGCCGAGGCAGAAGGCCCCGAAGAGGCATCGAACGCGTGTCCCGGTCACCTTCTCCACAGATCTGAGCCCACCCTGCTTTTGGATCAAGACCGAGCTATATCTAGTGGGTAGTAGTAGTAGGGGTTGTGGAAACCGTGGATAACCCCTTCCTGCGCTGGTCGGGGCCCATTTTCTGTCCACATCGCCTGGGGATGCCCGCGGTGGAAAAACAGGTGCCCCTGTGGACGCAGCTCCCCTTGTGCACAGGCACCTTGGGTTGTCCCCAGGTTGTCCACCACTGTGTCCCCAGGTTTTCCCCCGGTTTCCCACAGCCCCTGTGGCAACATCACGTGACCCAATTCGCTCGGGCCGGTGAAATGCCCTTCCTGGTTGCCGTTCTGTGGACATTCTTGTGGAGAAGCGGCCCCACTCTGGGGATAACCGGGCCCTCCCTGGGGACAGCGCGTGGATAACTGTGGCGCCGTGTTGACGTTCGAGAAGTTCTCCACAGGGTGTGGAGGACGGCTGCCCACAGTTCCACAGGCACCTGAGCTGGGACGATCCTCCCAGAGCCGGGGCGCCTGTGGATCGGATCTGGATAACTCGGTTCTCCCCAGCGTGTGGACGGCCGGTCGGTCCGCGACTGTGGGCAAACGCCGGAGGGGCGCCCCCACCGGGGGCGCCCCTCCACAGAGTTGGCGTGTCACCGCGTCGAGCGTCAGCTCTTGATGCGGTTGGTCAGCTCGGTCACCTGGTTGTAGATGGCCCGGCGCTCCGCCATCATCGTGCGGATCTTGCGGTCCGCGTGCATGACGGTGGTGTGGTCGCGGCCGCCGAACGCGGCACCGATCTTCGGCAGGGAGAGGTCCGTCAGCTCCCGGCACAGGTACATGGCGATCTGGCGTGCCGTCACCAGCACCCGGCTGCGCGAGGAGCCGCACAGGTCGTCCACGCTCAGGCCGAAGTAGGCGGCCGTCTGCTGCATGATGACGCCGACGGTGATCTCCGGCCCGTCGTCCTCGCCGCCCGGCACCAGGTCCTTGAGCACGATCTCGGCCAACTGCAGGTCCACCGGCGCCCGGTTGAGGCTGGCGAAGGCGGTGACGCGGATCAGCGCGCCCTCCAACTCGCGGATGTTGCGCGAGATCTTGGAGGCGATGAACTCCAACACCTCGGCCGGCGCGTTCAGTTGCTCCTGGATCGCCTTCTTGCGCAGGATCGCGATACGGGTCTCCAGCTCTGGCGGCTGGACGTCCGTGGTCAGACCCCACTCGAACCGGTTGCGCAGCCGGTCCTCCAGCGTGACCAGCTGCTTGGGCGGCCGGTCGGAGGAGATCACGATCTGCTTGTTGGCGTTGTGCAGGGTGTTGAAGGTGTGGAAGAACTCCTCCTGCGTCGACTCCTTGCTCTGCAGGAACTGGATGTCGTCGACCAGCAGGATGTCCATGTCGCGGTAGCGCTGCCGGAAGCCGTCGCCCTTGTCGTCGCGGATCGAGTTGATGAACTCGTTGGTGAACTCCTCGGAGCTCACGTACCGCACCCGGGTGCCCGGGTAGAGGCTGCGGGCGTAGTGGCCGATGGCGTGCAGCAGGTGGGTCTTGCCCAGCCCGGACTCCCCGTAGATGAAGAGGGGGTTGTAGGCCTTGGCCGGGCTCTCCGCCACCGCGACCGCGGCCGCGTGGGCGAAGCGGTTGCTGGAGCCGATGACGAAGGTGTCGAAGAGGTACTTGGGGTTCAGCCGCGCGGCCGGCTCGTCCTTGCCACCGCCGACCGGGAGCGGGCTGCTGCCGCTGGACCCGGTGCCCGGTCGCGGCAGCAGCCGTCCGGCGGGCGGCTGCTCGGACTCGTTGGCCGGATGCGGAGCCGGGGCCGAGGCCTCCCGCAGCGCGGGCAGGGCGGACTGCCTCGCGGGCTCCGGGTGGACGGGCGCGGGCAGTTGGACCGGCAGCTGCGGCACGGCCCACTCGTCGCGGTAGGCGGGCTGCTGCGAGGCGGCGGGCTGCGACGGCGCCGCGGGTGGGGTCGAGGGCTGCGCCGGGGGTTGCGTCGAGGGCCGGGGGGCCGACTCGTTCGACGGGTACGACTCGCCCTGCTGGTACCCCTCGGGCGACGGGCCGGAGGGGTAGGGCTCGGTGAAGGGCTGGGCGTAGCCGTAACCGTGCTGCGCGGGGGCGTGCGGCTGCTGCGCGTGCTGCTGAGGCTGCTGCGGTCCCGGCTGGTAGGGCTGCTGCGGGAGGTGCGGAGCGGGGGGCGCCTGCTGGGGGGCGGGGGCGAAGCTGCCGGCGCTGGCGTCGACGACGACGGCGATCAGCACCTGGCGCTGGAACTCCTGCCCGAGCAGCTCGGTGATCTGCTGCACCAGCCGTCCCTCCAGCACGCCCTTGGCGTACTCGTTGGGGGCGGCCAGCAGGGCGGTGTGGGCCATCATCCCCATCGGGTGGGTCCGCTGGAGCCACTTCTTGTCCATGGACTCGACCGCCGGGTCGCTGGCCAGTCGCTCGACGACTCGCGTCCACGCGGAAGCGAGATCGTTTGTTGGGTCAGCCACTGGTGCACGCCTTCACTGGGGGCAGGAGTTCCATGGGAAAGTCTGTCAACGGTAGGCGGCCGAAGCGTCCCGGTTCAAGTTGTTGTCCACAGGGTGTGGGAAACGTGTCGCGGGCCCGTCGTCGCAGGCCTGGAGGCACCCGGGGAAGAGGGTCCGGAGAGGGGCTGGTTTGACCCGTCGGTGCCGTTCCGCGTACCGTAACGAGGTCGAGTTGTCGATGGCCGCTGCCGCATGCCCGCGGAGTCTCCGCAAAGAGGCGCGCAGCTCTGGGCGTCGTGGATCACCGTATCGAACGGGTTATGGGGATCGCGCGGACGCACGGTGACGGCCAAGGACGGTCCGGCCAACCCTTCGATTGACCTGGAGTTTCCCCGTGAGCAAGCGCACCTTCCAGCCGAACAACCGCCGTCGCGCGAAGACGCACGGCTTCCGCCTGCGGATGCGTACGCGCGCAGGCCGTGCGATCCTCGCCGCCCGTCGCGGCAAGGGCCGCTCGAGCCTGTCCGCCTGACCTACCGCCTGAAGCAGAGGTTGTAGGTCGTGCTGCCCTCCGAATCTCGGCTGAGGCGGCGCGAGGACTTCGCGACCGCGGTGCGGCGGGGCCGGAGAGTCGGCCGTCCGCTGCTCGTCGTGCACCTGTACACCGGTGGCGCGACCGCGGAGCCTGCAAACCCGCATAGCGCCGGGGGGAACTTTCTCCCGGCGCGTGCGGGTTTTGTTGTCAGTAAGGCCGTCGGTGTGGCGGTGGTCCGCAACCGCGTCAAGCGGAGGCTGCGCCATCTGGTGGCCGAACGTATCGGCGACCTGCCCGCAGGTAGCCTGATAGTGGTACGCGCGCTGCCCTCGGCCGCCGAGGCGCAGTACGCGGACCTGGCACGCGATCTGGACTCCGCGCTGCGCAAACTGAGCGCCTCATCGCCGACGGGAGCAGGGCAGTGACGTACCTGCTGTGGGTGGTGGTCGGCTTGGTCGGCCTCTTCGCCGGCAAGTACGTGCTGTTGGGGCTGATCAAGCTCTACCAGTGGACCATCAGCCCCATGCTGGGACCGGTGTGCCGCTACCACCCGTCCTGTTCCCGCTACGGCTTCGAGGCCATCAAGGTCCACGGTGCGATCAAGGGCACCGTACTCACCGCCTGGCGCATCCTGCGGTGCAACCCCTGGAGCCCCGGCGGCTTCGACTACGTCCCGGAACGAAAGCACCCGGTCTGGTACCGGCGTATTTTTCGCAAGCCGGTCCCCCCGACCACTGCCCAAGGAGTCTGACCCGTGGGGCCCTTCGACACAATCCTGAGCCCGCTGTACTACGTGGTCTCCTGGCTCATCATCACGTTCCACACCATGTTCAGCCAGGTCTTCCCGGCTGGCAGTGGTTGGGCCTGGGGACTTTCGATCGTTCTGCTGGTGCTCGTCGTCCGTGCGGCGATGATCCCGATCTTCACCAAGCAGATCAAGTCCATGCGGACGATGCAGGCGCTCCAGCCGAAGATGAAGGTCATCCAGGAGCGCTACAAGAACGACCGGCAGCGCCAGTCCGAAGAGATGATGAAGCTCTACAAGGACGCCGGCACCAACCCTGCTGCCAGCTGCCTTCCGATGCTCGTCCAGATCCCGATCGGCGCCGCACTCTACGGTGTGCTCCGTAACGTCGCGCAGGGTCACGCGGTGGGCGTCTTCACCCAGGCCGAGGTCGTCAGCGCGCAGCACGCGCACATCTTCGGTGCTGAGATCTCGCAGACCTTCTACGGGTCGGGTTCCACCACGGTCAAGATCGTGACCGCGATCTTCATCGCGCTGATGTGCGTCACGCAGTTCATGACCACGCGGCAGATCATGACCAAGAACGTGGACCTCACGGTCAAGACGCCGTACATGCAGCAGCAGAAGATGATGATGTACTTCCTGCCGCTGATCTACGTCTTCACCGGTCCGGCCATGCCGGTGGGTGTCCTCATCTACATGTTCACCACGAACATCTGGACCCTGGGCCAGCAGCTGGTGATCATCCGCAACAACCCGACGCCGGGCTCCATCGCGTGGAAGGAGCGCCAGGCGCGCCTGAAGGCGGCCGGCAAGCTCAACGCGGACGGCACCGAGATCAAGGGCATCGCCGCGCTCGTCAAGGGCGCCCAGCCGGTCGAGGACGCCGAGCCCGAGCCGGAGCCGGTGCGTCAGCAGCCGAAGCGGCAGTCCAAGGCGCAGCGCGCGTCCGGTGGCGGTCAGCAGCAGCGCGGCAAGGGCCAGCAGGGTGGGGGTGGCGGCACCAAGACCGCCCCGTCCCGTGGCCGGGCCACCGCCGGCGGTGGCAACCGCAACCAGGGCGGCGGCCAGTCGCCCAAGAAGAAGTCCTGACTCTCCCCCCACCTGTCTCCATCTGATTCACCGAAGGAGTCGATCCCGTGACGGACGGCACCGTGGCCCCTGAGGGCGCGTCCAAGAGCGAGCTGCTGGCCAGCCTGGAGCAGGAAGGCGAGATCGCTGCGGACTATCTGGAGGCGCTGCTCGACATCGCCGATCTCGACGGCGACATCGACATGGACGTCGAGGGCGACCGCGCCTCGGTCTCGATCATCGGTGAGGGTCCGGGTGCCACCCGTTCACTGAACCGCCTGGTCGGCCAGGACGGCGAGGTGCTGGAGGCGCTCCAGGAGCTGACCCGTCTGGCCGTGCACCGGGAGACCGGGGAGCGCAGCCGGTTGATGCTGGACATTGCCGGGTTCCGTGCCGGCAAGCGGACGGAGCTGGCGGAGCTGGGCGCGCGGGCGGCCAAGGACGTCAAGGCGTCGGGTGAGCCGGTGCGCCTGCGGGCGATGACGCCCTTCGAGCGCAAGGTGGTCCACGACGCGGTGGCGGCGGCCGGGCTGCGCAGCGAGTCGGAGGGCGAGGAGCCCCAGCGCCGGGTGGTCGTCCTGCCCGCCTGAGCGGGTCGAGTTCGGATTGTCCGGCCCCGTTCGCGGTGCGCGCTGTCGCGTGCCGTGGGCGGGGCCGTTCCCGGTTTTGAAGTGCGACGGCATGACACGACAGCCGAGTGCAGCGGCTGCTACAGAGGGAGTGGTGCGGCGTGGTCGAGGACCAGCCGGAGGAGTTTTCGACGGAGCTGGGGGAGACCCCGGCTGTCGCCTCGAAGCTCTTCGGTGACCGCCTGCCGTTGGCCGAGCGTTATGCGGAGCTGCTCGCCGACGCGGGGGTCAAGCGTGGCTTGATCGGTCCGCGGGAGGTGCCGCGTCTGTGGGAGCGGCACATTCTCAACTGCGCGGTGCTGGGTGAGGCGCTGCCGGAGCGGCCGGCCCCGTTGTCGCTGTGCGATGTGGGTTCGGGTGCCGGTCTGCCGGGCATCCCGGTGGCGCTGGCCCGTCCGGACGTGGAGATCACCCTGCTGGAGCCCTTGCTGCGGCGGACGAACTTCCTGGAGGAGGTCGTCCGGGAGCTGCGGCTGTCGAACGTGACGGTGGTGCGCGGCCGGGCGGAGGAGATGATCGGCAAGCTCCAGGTGGACGTGGTGACCGCGCGCGCGGTGGCGCCGTTGGACCGGCTGGCCGGCTGGGGGCTGCCGCTGCTGCGTCCGTACGGGCAGATGCTGGCGCTGAAGGGCGACTCGGCGGAGCAGGAGGTGGCCGAGCACCGGGCCGCGCTGCAGAAGCTGGGCGCGGAGGAGTGGTCGGTGGAGATTGTGGGCGCCTCGGTGGTCGCGACGCCGACGCACGTGGTGCGGGTGCAGGTGGGTGAGAGTCCGGGCGGTGTGAAGGCGGCGGCGCGTCGCGCCAAGGCGGCCCGTGCCGCGCGTCCGCGTCGCGGGCGGCGCTGAGTCGCCCCCCCCTTTTTTTCAAGATCGCTAACTGTTCCACGTGAAGCAGTTAGCGATCTTGGTTTTTGGGTGGCCCGACGCGACGGAGTGTCGGAGCGTCAGATTTGCCCCAAAAGGGGCATCGTGGTGCTCGTGAAACGTCGATCCTTGCTCTCCGGCATCCTCAGCCGAAGCCGTGAGGCCGCTCTCCGTCCACGTCCTGCCCGTCCTTCGAGTGAAGATCTGTCACTCACGCGATTCGATCGTCCCCAACTGCCTCCCCTCTCCTGCCCGCTGCGCGAAAATGCTGGGGACAGCCCGGAGTCCCAGGGGGGCGCAGCCATGTCCTATGAGCATCCCGTCATCGAGCAGCCTGTCGCCGAGCCGCTCCCGGCGCCGCGCACGCCCGAGCCCGTTGTCCAACCGGCCGGGGTGCATGAAACACTGGCCGACATGCAGGACTCCGATACTCCGCCGCTCGCCGACGACACCCCCATCGCGCGTGCCGCGCAGGCCGCCGTCACCGCGATGGCGCGGGTCGGGGACCCTCTGCCGCGTCCCGCGCAGACGCGCGTCATGGTGGTCGCGAACCAGAAGGGCGGCGTCGGGAAGACCACCACTACGGTCAACCTCGCCGCCTCGCTCGCGCTGCACGGCGCCCGCGTCCTGGTCATCGACCTCGACCCGCAGGGCAACGCCTCCACCGCGCTCGGCATCGACCACCACGCCGAGGTGCCGTCCATCTACGACGTGCTGGTCGAGGGCAAGCCGCTGGCGGACGTGGTGCAGCCGGTGATCGACGTCGAGGGCCTCTTCTGCTGCCCCGCCACCATCGACCTGGCCGGCGCCGAGATCGAGCTCGTCTCGCTGGTCGCCCGGGAGAGCCGGCTGCAGCGCGCCATCGCCGCCTACGAGCAGCCGCTGGACTACATCCTGATCGACTGCCCGCCTTCACTGGGTCTGCTGACGGTCAACGCGATGGTCGCCGGGCGCGAGGTGCTGATCCCGATCCAGTGCGAGTACTACGCGCTGGAGGGCCTCGGGCAGCTGCTGCGGAACGTGGACCTGGTCCGCGCGCACCTCAACCCGGAGCTGCACGTCTCCACGATCCTGCTCACCATGTACGATGCGCGCACCCGGCTCGCCTCCCAGGTCGCCGAGGAGGTGCGCAACCACTTCACCAGTGAGGTGCTGCGCACCAGCATTCCGCGCTCGGTCCGGGTCTCCGAGGCGCCCAGCTACGGGCAGACGGTGCTGACCTACGACCCGGGTTCCAGCGGCGCGCTCTCCTACCTGGAGGCCGCCCGGGAGATCGCGCTCCGCGGCGCCGAGGCGGACGCGGCCGCCGAGGCCGGCTACGCCACCGGCGGCTCGCCGGGTGTCCACGCCCAGCGGCCCCACGGCGTCGAGCAGCACAGCACGGACCAGCAGCACAGCACGATGGAGGGGAACCGGTGAGCGAGCGTCGTAGGGGTCTGGGTCGTGGTCTGGGGGCGTTGATCCCCGCCGCCGCCTCGCCGGTGGGTCCACAGGTCGCCCCGGGCGGCGGCGCTCCGGTGGGGGCCAACCCCGAGCGCGGTATCGCCGCGGTCAAGGTCGCCGGCCTGAACGGCGCCGGCGCGGCGTCCATTCCGGTGCGGACTCTCGACGCCGAACCGCAGGCGGCCGCCGACGCCGGGAACCCGGATCTGAAGCCGGTCGAGGGCGCGTTCTTCGCCGAGCTGCCGGTGCAGACGATCACCCCGAACCCGCGGCAGCCGCGTGAGGTCTTCGACCCCGAGGCGCTGGCCGAACTGGTCACCTCCATCAAGGAGGTCGGCCTGCTCCAGCCGATCGTCGTCCGGCAGGTCGGCCCGGAGCGCTACGAGCTGATCATGGGAGAGCGCCGCTGGCGCGCGAGCCAGGAGGCCGGCCTCGAGGTCATCCCCGCGATCGTCCGCTCCACGGACGACGACAAGATGCTGCTCGACGCGCTGCTGGAGAACCTGCACCGCGCTCAGCTGAACCCGCTCGAAGAAGCGGCCGCCTACGAGCAGCTGATGTACGACTTCTCCTGCTCCCAGGGCGAGCTGGCCGACCGGATCGGCCGGTCCCGTGGCCACGTGAGCAACACGCTGCGGCTACTCAAGCTCTCGCCGTTCATGCAGCGCCGGCTGGCGGCGGGCGAGTTCTCCGCCGGCCATGCCCGGGTGCTGCTGGGCGTGGAGGACGAGGAGCAGCGCGAGCGGCTGGCGGAGCGCATCTCCCCCGAGGGTCTCTCGGTGCGCAACCTGGAGGAGATCGTCACGCTGCTGGCTCGGGAGGGGAAGACCCGCAAGGCGCCGACCCCGCGCGCGGGGCGACGGATCTCGCCCGCGTTCGCCACACTCGCCAACCGGCTGTCGGATCGCTTCGACACCCGGGTGAAGGTCGAGATGGGCAAGGACCGCGGAAAGATCGTCGTCGAGTTCGCCTCGGTCGAGGACCTGGACCGGATCCTCGGCTCCTTCGCTCCGGGCGAGGGCGAGCGTCTGCGGCAGGGGCTGGTCGGCGACGGCGGCCACGCGGAGCCGATCGAGGAGTAGGCATCGGGGCTTCCCCGTGAAGCCCTGGTCCCGAAGCCCCCACGTTCCAGAACGTGGGGGCTTTCGTATGCCCGGGAGTCCGCGTGTCCGGGCGCCCGGCCGCTTATCGTGGAGGCATGGGACGCAGGTTGGTACCGCTGACGCTGGACTCGCTCGCGGATCTGCCGCTGCCCTGCAGAGCCTGCGTCTTCTGGGAGCTGGACCCGGTCAGCGGTGAGGCCGCGATCAAGGACGGGCGGCCGGAGTTGGAGAAGGAGTCCTGGATCTCCGCCGTGCTGCTGGAGTGGGGCTCCTGCGGGCGGATCGCCTATGTCGACGACGTGCCGGTCGGCTTCGTCCTCTACGCCCCGCCGGCCTACGTGCCGCGCTCGCTGGCGTTCCCGACGAGCCCGATCTCCTCGGACGCGGTGCAGTTGATGACCTCGCGGGTGCTGCCGACCTATCAGGGGCAGGGCATCGGACGGACCTTGGTGCAGACGGTCGCCAAGGATCTGGTGCGGCGCGGCTTCAAGGCGATCGAGGCCTTCGGCGACACGAAGGTGGAGGACGCGCACTGCGTGCTGCCGGCGGACCATCTGCTGGCGGTGGGCTTCAAGACGGTCCGCCCGCACCACCGTTATCCGCGGCTGCGGCTCGAGGTGCGCTCGGCGCTCTCGTGGAAGGGCGAGATGGAGGTCGCCCTGGAGCGCCTCCTGGGTGCTGTGCAGAAGGAACCGTCACTGCGGCCGCTGTGAAACAGAACCATGATCACCAATTGCTTCACGTGAAACAGTTAATGATCATGGCGGCTGGTTGCTGGCGACTCAGGCGTGGGCGAGCGGGAGGCGCAGGACGCCCGTCGGGGAGTCGTCCTCCGGCGGGAGGTAGAGGCGCTGGACCGCCACCGCGATCGCCTCGACCGCCTGGGCGCGGAGCTCCGTGGAGTTCAGTCGCACGGCGTCCCGGGGGTGGGTCAGGTAGCCCAGCTCCAGTCGGACGCACGGCATCGTGGTGCCGCGCAGCATGGTCCAGGTGCGCGCATGGCTGCGCAGGTCCCCCAGTCCGCAGCGGACCACGAGCTCGCGCTGTGCCAGTCCCGCGAACTGCTTGCCGGTGTGGGACCAGCGGCCCCGGCTGTCGTCGCCGTAGTAGTAGCTGGCGACGCCGCCGACGGAGGGGTTGGGGTGGCCCTCCAGGTGCAGCGAGATCATCAGGTCCGCGCCGGTGCGGTTGGCGAAGCGGATCCGCTCGGCCTCGTCGGGCGCGGTGTCGGCGGTCCGGGTCAGGTAGGTGCGCACGCCCAGCGCCGTCAGTCGGCCTTCCAGTCGGCCGGTGACGTCCCAGACGATCTCGGCCTCGGTGGCGCCGTTCGCCTGCAGGCCGGGATCGGCGCCGCCGTGCCCGGGGTCGATCACGACGACCTTGCCGGAGAGGGCGGGGCCGGAGTGGCGCAGCATCTCGGTCTCCCGCATCACGTGCGGGGCGCCGCCGACGACGGTGCGCGAGAGGCGTTCCAGCACCACGAAGGTGGTGGGGCCGAGGGTGCAGTCCGGGTAGAGGCCCATGTTCCGCTGGAACTCGCCGACGGCCTGGGCGGTGGCCGGGCCGTAGATGCCGTCCACGCGCCCGGGGGTGAAGCCCATGTCGAGCAGGCGCTGCTGGAGCTGGGCGACGTCGTCGCCGACCTGCATGCTGCTGGGCAGGTAGTTGAGCACCCGGTCGCCGAGGCGCCAGCGCGCCTCGTTGAGGTGGCGGTAGGTCTCCGGGCCGACGATGCCGTCCGCGGTGAGGCCGCGCTGTTGCTGGAAGTGGCGCACGGCGGCGTCCACCCCTGGGTCGAACAGGGCCTCGGCGGAGGGGATGTGGCGACCCGGGCGCGTCGCGGGCGGCTCGGGCAGCAGCCCGAGCAGGGTCAGTTTGAAGCGGATCTCGGCGACGGCGGGACCGGTGTCCCCGAGCTTCCAGGAGTACGCGTGGGACAGGCGCTGCTGGGACATAGGCAAGATCGTACGCCGCGGGCCCCGGGTTTCTGTGAAACCCGGGGCCCGAAGTGAGGATCAGTGCGTGCGATGACCCGATCAGCCGATGAAGGCGGCCAGGTCGCGCAGCAGCGCGCTCTTCGGCTTGGCGCCGACGATGGTCTTCACGACCTCGCCGTTCTGGTAGACGTTCATCGTCGGGATGGACAGCACGCCGTACTTGGCCGGGGTGTCCGGGTTGGCGTCGATGTCGATCTTGGCGATGGTGAGCTTGTCCGCGTACTCGGTCGCGAGCTCCTCCAGGATCGGGGCGACCTGGCGGCACGGGCCGCACCAGGTGGCCCAGAAGTCCACCAGGACGGGCTTGTCGCTCTTGAGGACGTCAGCCTCGAAGGTGGCGTCGGTGACGGTGATGGTGGCGCCGGCCACGGGATCTCCTCGGGTTGGTGGTGCGGGTGGCGAAGTGGCTTCGGTGGTGCGGGATCAGACCGCGGCGGTCTGCTGGACGCCGGTCTCGGCGTGGGCCTGGGAGGCCAGGTAGCGCTCGGCGTCCAGGGCGGCGGAGCAGCCGGTGCCGGCGGCGGTGATCGCCTGGCGGTAGGTGTGGTCGACGACGTCGCCCGCCCCGAACACGCCGGAGACATTGGTGCGGGTGGACGGGGCGTCCACGCGCAGGTAGCCCTCGTCGTCGAGCTCCAGCTGGCCCTTGAAGAGCTCCGTGCGCGGGTCGTGGCCGACCGCGATGAACAGGCCGGTGACGGCCAGCTCGCGGGTCTCGCCGGTCTGCGTGTCCCGCAGGGTGACCGAGCTCAGCTTGCCGTTGTCGCTGTGGAGCTCGGCGACCTCGCTGTTCCACGCGAAGGAGATCTTCGGGTCGTTGAAGGCCCGGTCCTGCATGGTCTTGCTGGCGCGCAGCTCCTCGCGGCGGTGGACCACGGTGACCGACTTGGCGAAGCGGGAGAGGAAGGTCGCCTCCTCCATCGCGGTGTCGCCGCCGCCGACCACGGCGATGTCCTGGTCGCGGAAGAAGAAGCCGTCACAGGTCGCGCACCAGGAGACGCCGCGGCCGGAGAGCTCGTCCTCGTGCTCCAGGCCGAGCTTGCGGTGCTGCGAGCCGGTCGCCACGATGACGGCCTTGGCCTTGTGCACGGTGCCCTCGGAGTCGGTCACCAGCTTGATGTCGCCGCTCAGGTCGACCGAGACGATGTCGTCCGGGATCAGCTCGGCGCCGAAGCGCTCGGCCTGGTTGCGCATGTTGTCCATGAGCTCCGGGCCCATGATGCCGTCACGGAAGCCAGGGAAGTTCTCCACCTCGGTGGTGTTCATCAGGGCGCCGCCGGAGGAGACGGAGCCCTCGAAGACCAGGGGCTTCAACGAGGCACGCGCGGTGTACAGGGCGGCCGTGTAGCCGGCCGGGCCTGAGCCGATGATGATCACGTTGCGAACGTCGCTCACTGGGTCTCCTGAATGCTTAACGCCGGGCTGCCGCTGCCGGTCGGGGCCTTTCACCCCGGTCAACGGTTTCCCTAGTGTCTCGCATTCCCGAGGGCTCAGGTGCGCGGGACCGACTGGTGGAGCAGGACCAGTGGTGCGGAGCAGGAGTTCTGGACGAGATAGACGTCCCAGGTGTGCGCCGGGTCGGTCTGGCTCGGGTAGAGCAGCGCGAAGACCTCGACGCCGAGGTAGTTGCCGAGGCCCTGCACGGCCGGCTGCTCGGTCTGCTTGGTGGCCTGCAGGACGCAGGCGGGCGCGGTGGGCTGCGCCGGGTTCGCCGAGGTGTTCTCGGGCCCGCCGTTCGGCGTGACGGCCGCGCCGACGCCGGAGGGGGATGTGCCGGCCGCGGGCGTGCCGAACGGTGTGGCCGCGCCCGAGTCCGAGGCGGAGGGCATGGTGCCCGCCGCGTGGCCGGAGGCGTGCAGGCGGGTGTCGCTCGCCAGCCGCTGGACCTCGGTGGCCAGGTTCTCCTGGGTGAAGTCGTAGACGGGCGCGGCAGCGGCCTTCGGGCTCGGCTGGGTGACGCTCGTGCCACCGGAGCTCGCGCTGGTGCTGTCGGTGCTGTCGAGGTCGCCCCCACGGGAGACGGCGACGCCGATACCGCCGGCCGCGATGAAGATCGCCAGCGTGGCCATCACCCGGCGCATCCGGGTGGAGCGGCGCGACCGGTTCTTCGGCCGGTTGTCCTCGGGTCGCTCGCCCGCCGTCTTCCGGTGGGTCCGGCCACGGCCGGAGCCTCCGTCCGCGGTGTCTTCGGCGGCGTCGCCTTCCGGCGCGTCCTCGTCGGCCTCCGCGGTGTCTTCGGGGGCGTCCTCGGTCGGGTGCGCGCGCTCCGCCGCCAGGGCGGCGTCGATGCGGGCGACCACGTCCTCGGGCATCGGACCAGGCTCGGGCTCGTCGCCCAGCAGCGTGGTCAGTTCCGCGAGCGCGGCGTAGGTCTCCTGGCAGTCCGCACAGGTGGCGAGGTGCTCGGTGAGCTCGGCGCTCTGCTCAGGGGTGAGCAGCTCCTCGGCGTGCTCGGCCAGGAGTTCGACGTCGGGGTGAGCCGGGTGCAGCGTGGAGTCGCTCATGCCTTCAGCTCACCTCCTGCGGCGCCTGCGGTCTCGGTCGCGGTCTGTGTCCCCTTCGAGGAGGGGGCCCTCTCCGGCGATGGGACGCGGGAGGCGGGCTTTGGGTTCCCCGCGCCCGGTCGACCAAGATCACTAACTGTTTCACGTGTGACAGTTGATGATCTTGATCCGGGCGGAGCGCCGTTGTTCCGCAGATGGCTCAGGTGCGGCAGCAGCTTGCCCCGCGCCCGCGCACAGCGGCTCTTCACCGTGCCGGTGGGCACGCCCAGCAGCTCGGCCGCCTCCGCGACGGAGTAGCCCTCCATGTCGACCAGGACCAGGGCGGCGCGCTGGTCCTGCGGCAGGGTGGCCAGAGCGGCGGCCAGCTCGCGGCGCAGTTCGCCCCGCTCGGCCGACACGTCCGCACCCTCGTCGTGGCCGGCCGCCTTCTCCAGCACCGTCTCGTCCTCGACCAGCCGGGTGCGGCGGGTGGACGTGCGGCGGGCGCGGTCCAGGCAGGCATTGACGACGATGCGGTGCAGCCAGGTGGTCACCGCCGAGCGGCCCTGGAAGGTGTGGGCGGCCCGGAACGCCGAGACCATCGCGTCCTGCACGGCGTCGGCGGCCTCCTCGCGGTCGCCGAGGGTGCGCAGGGCGACCGCCCAGAGGCGGTCGCGGTGGCGGCGCACCAGCTCGCCGAAGGCGTCAGGATCGCCCTCCACATGGCGACGCAGCAGCTCTGCGTCCTCGACCGGATCGGTCACCTGGCCCTCCACCCCCCTCGATCTCACGGCTGGTCCGCGCGGAAGTCGTGGTCAAGCCTGCCATCTCGGAGGTGTCCGCGTCAGCCCAGGACCTGGATCTCGGAGATGCCACCCCGGTAGTTCCCAGGCTGGGACGCGTCCGCGGGCAGGGATGTGACGTGGATCAACACGTAGCGGGTCTGCACCGGCTTGGCCAGCACGCCGCTGTCCAGGCTGGTGCCGGCGAGCAGGCCGTCGTTGCTGATCCGCTGGGTGAAGCCGCTCAGGTCCAGCGGCTCGCTCGTGGCGCCCGCGGGGGCGGCGAGGATCTCCTGGGCCTGCCCGGCGAAGGGCAGCAGCACCTTGACCTCGGAGACGCTCTGCACGCTGCCGAGGTCGACCACGATGCCGCTGCCGTCCTTGCGGGTCGGCAGGTTTCCGAAGTTCGGATAGCCGTTGTAGGAGGAGGTGATCCAGGCGGTGTCGCTCTTGCCGTCGATCGCCATGGGCGCCTTGGCGCCCGCTATCGGCACGTCCAGCGGCGAGAACTCGGAGTCGGAGGAGAGGGACAGCTGCTTCAGCGAGCGCCCGGTGTTGCCTTGGCCGGACTGGTGCCCGCCGCCGCTCTGACCGCCCTGGCCCTGGCTCAGCTGCGTGTCGGTGCTGCCGGCGTTGTTGCGGGACATCAGCGCCTCCGCGGTGCCCCAGCTGCCCAGCGCGATGGCGCCCAGCACGACCAGGGACACGGCCCACTTGAGCGCCTTGCCCGAGCGGCCCGGCAGGGCCGGCTGCGGCGCGGGCGGCGCCTGCGGCGGACGGGGTGGGCGCGGCACGCTCGGCGTCACCGTCGTCGCGGCGGAGGACGCGGCCGCGCCGGGCCGGCGTCCGGCGTCGCGGTTGCTCGGGTAGCTGGGCAGCACCAGCGGCTCGGGCTCGGGCTGGCGCACCTTGGGCAGCTCGGCGATCGCCTTGGCGAGCTCCTCGGGCGTCGTGATCGGCGTCAGCTTGCCGCCGGGCGGCGTGCACAGCGTCCGCGCGGTGAGGTCCGACAGGCCGCGGTGCACGCCCGCCTTGACCCGCTCGGCCGGCACGGTGCCGAGATCGCGCGGGAGACCGCGCAGGCCGTGCCCGCCCTCGGGGTAGGGCCAGCGGTGGGTCAGCGACGCGAAGAGCAGTGCGCCGATCGCGCGGGTGTCCTGCAGCGCGGCGTCGGTCTTGTCGTCCGACTCGATACCGCGCAGGGCGGCGTTCACGGCGAGGCCGTCGATCCGGTGCTGCCCGCTGTCGGTGCGCAGCACGGACGCGGGCGTGAGCCGCAGGTGCGCGAGGCCGCGCCGGTGCGCGGCGTTCATCGCGTCCGCGAGCTGACGGACCAACTGGTACGCCTCGTAGGGCTCCAGCGGTTCGGCGAGCAGCAGCGTGTCCAGGCCCGTGGCGTCCGGCAGCCACTCGCGCACCACGTAGACGATGTCGCCGTCCACGACGGCGTCGAGGACCTGCACGAAGCGCGGGTCGCCCAGCAGCGCCGCCTGCCGCGCGGCGGCGAGCACGCGCTTGGCTCGGGGGTGCGCGGCGGCGATGAGGTGGATGCCGACGGCGCGGCGCAGCTTCTCGTCGACGGCCCGCCAGGAACTGAAGACCTCGTTGCTGGTGGTGCACTCCTCCAGCCGGTAGCGCCGGGCGATCCGGTCGCCGCTGTGCCGGACGGGCGCGGCGACTGACGGCTCCTCGGCAGCGGCGGCGTCGGCGGCCTTCGCGTCCTCGGCGGGGGCGTCAGCCGACGTGACGGCAGCGACAGTTGCCGGCTCCTCGGCGACCTCGGCGGCCGCTGTGACCTGTGCGGCTTCCGCGGCCTCGGCGGACTCCGTGACCTCGCCGGTCTCCGTGAGCTCGGCGGTCGCGTCGGCCTGCACGGCCCCGGCGGCGTCGGCCGTCTCCGTGGCCTCGGCCGTGGCCGAGGCGTCGTCGGGGACGTCCGGTTCCGAGGTCAGCTCGGCGGCGAGGGCCTCGACGGACATCCGGGCGGTCGCCTCCGAAGCCTGCTCCGTTCGCCCTACGTCCGCCCGAGGGCGGCCCGTGGTCGCCCCCACGGCCGTCTCGCTGCGCTCAGCCACCGTTGCCCTGCCTCCCCGAACCGCACTGCCGTCGATCCCATGCCGGGACCGTGCATCCGACGCGAGCCCGGCCCACGATCAATTGTGCCAACTCGCCGCGCCTCCTACGACCGTCGGAAGGCCCCGATGGTTGCCCGGCCCGGCGAATCTCCTGGTGGGAAATCCGGTGTCCGCTAGCGTCCGATTTTCGCGCGGACCATGCCGAGAAGCGAGTTGAGCTCCTCGATGCGCATCCGCTTGGCCACGACCAGGAACAGACCCATCTGGACGACACCGCCGACGACCAGCGCGGCGATGCCGCCGACGCGGCCCTCACCGAGCGCTCCCAGTACCGCGAAGCAGAGGGCCGCGCCCACCACGGCCGGCAGCACGCTCGCGCCGATCAGCTTGGAGTAGGTGCGCTTGATGCGGTCGCCGTCCAGGTCGCCGATCCGGCGACGCAGCCGCGGCACGGCCACCAGCAGGCCGACCACGTAGGCGGCGCCGTAGACGAAGGCCATGCCGGTCACGGCCCACTTGGCGGGCAGCGCCACATAGCAGGCGGCGGAGAGCACCGCCTGGGTGACGGCCACCCAGACCGTGTTGTAGAAGGGCGTGCGGGTGTCCTCGTAGGCGTAGAACCCGCGCAGCAGCACGTACTGGGCCGAGAACGGGATCAGCCCCAGCGCGAAGGCGGAGACCATGTAGCCGACGGAGACGTTGCCGTAGATCGTGGCACCGATCGCGGGGCCGAGGGCGAGGAACGCGAACGCGCCCGGGACGATCGCCACGGCGGAGGTGCGCAGGCCGTAGGAGAGGTCGTCGCGGACCGAGACGCCGTCCTCGTCGGCGGCGGCGCGAGAGATCCGCGGCAGCACCGCGCTCATGATGGAGACGGTGATGACCGCCTGCGGCAGCTGCCAGATCAGCAGGGCGTTCTGGTAGGCCGCCAGGCCCTTGCCCGCGTCGCCGGCGGAGTCGCCGGCGGCCGTCGCGAGCTGGGTGACGACCAGGAAGCCGGCCTGGTTGGCGAGCACGAAAAGGAAGGTCCACTTGGCCAGCTTGGCGGCGTGGCCGAGACCGTGGCCGCGCCAGTCGAAGCGCGGCCGGAAGCGCAGGCCGGAGTGGCGCAGGTAGGGGAACATCGCCAGCGACTGGACCACCAGGCCCAGCAGCGTGCCCACGCCGAGCAGCTGGACGCCCGCCGAGGGGATGGTGGCGGGGTCCATCTGGGTGGTCGACCAGGGCCCGTAGACCCAGATGAACATCGAGAAGGTGAAGATGACGACGATGTTGTTCAGGACCGGGGTCCACATCATCGGCCCGAACTTGCCGCGCGCGTTCAGGATCTGACCCATGACCACGTGCAGGCCCATGAAGAAGATCGTGGGCAGGCAGTAGCGGGTCAGCGCCACGCTCACGTTCGCCGAGGCGGGGTTCGACATGGCCGCGTTGGAGACTGCCCGGACCAGCAGCGGAGCGGCGATCACCGTGGCCGCGACGACGACGCCCAGGCCGACGATGACCAGGGTCAGCAGTCTGTTGGCGTAGGCCTCGCCGTTGTCCTCGTCGTTCTTCATGCTGCGGACCAGCTGGGGCACGAAGACCGCGTTGAGCGCGCCGCCGCCGACCAGGATGTAGATCATGGTCGGCAGGGTGTTGGCGACGCTGTAGCGGTCGCCCAGGACGGCCACGCCGATCGCCGAGGCGATCACCATGGTGCGCAGGAAGCCGGTGCCGCGGGAGACGAGCGTGCCGGCAGCCATGATGGCGCTGGAGTTGAGCAGGCTCGCGACCTTGCCCTTGGGCGCGCCGGGGGCCTCGGGCTGTGCCTCCTCCGGCTCGGCTCGCGGCAGGTCCTGCGGCAGCAGCGGGATGCTGCCGGTGGTCTCGGCGACGCTGTCACCGCCCGCCTCGCCGTACAGGCTCGGGCCGCTGTCGCGGAACAGGAAGTCGTACGCCTCGTCCTGGGCGCGGTGCTGCTGCGCCTGGGCGTGGTCGCGCGCCTGCTGGCGCCGCCCGGCGCCACTGATCAGCTCGTCCACGCCGAGGTACTGCTCGGACCCGGGCTGGCCGGGCTGGGGCGGCTGACCATGCTGCGGGTACGGCGGCTGCCCGGGCTGCTGCTGCGAGGGGTCCTGCGGCCAGCCCTGGGCGCCGGACTGCTGCGGCGGGAGCTGCTGCGGGTCGGCGTAGGCCTGGCTGAAGCCCTGCGGCTGGTACGCCTGCCCCGGCTGGCCCGGGTAGGACTGCTGCTGCGGCGGCGCGTACGGCGGCGTCTCGGGGTAGGCCTGGGCCGGGTACGCCGGGTCGGCGTAGCCCTGCTCGGCGTACGGCTGCCCATAAGGCGCCTGCCCGTGTGCCGGCGGCACGCCCTGGGCCGGGCCCTGCGGCTGGAACGGCGGCTGCGGTGGGGGCGGGTAGCCGCCCTCCGGGTACGCGGCCCGGTCCGGCTGCGGGGCGGCGGGTGCGTGCGGGTCCGTCGCGTACGGGTCGGTGGCGTACGGGTCGTGCGCGTAGGTCTGGTCGAGGTAGGGATCGGGCGCCTGGTGCGCCGCGTAGGGGCCTGCGGAGCCGCCCTGCGGGGTCCTGCCGTCTCGCGGCGCGGTCATGCGTCTGCCTCCTGGTCCTCGGTGGCCGTCGGGTCCTGGGGACCCTCGGCGGTGGCGGCGGCGAGGGCCGCGTTCTTCTTGCGCTTCCAGTAGAGCCGCAGACCGGCCAGGACGACGAGCAACCCGCCGCTGGCCATGACGGCGATGACGCCGCTCGACACGGAGGTGACGCTGACGGTGAAGGACTGCTGGCTGATCACGGACTGGTCCTGCGCGGACCTGAGCTCCGCGAGCATCTGGACCTGGCCGTTGGCGGTGGCCGTGACCTTGAAGCGGACCGTGGACTTGGTCCGGCCGCCGGCGACCGCGATGGGCTGGTCCTGCTGCCCGTCGATCTTCAGGCGAGGATATCCGGAACCGATGACTTCCAGGTGCAGGTAGAGCCGCGTGACGGGCTGTTCGAGGTCGTTCTCCACGCTCACCGCGATGTTGGCGGAGGCGTTGTCGCCGGGCACCACCACGTCGGTGGACTTCTTGAGGATGTAGACCGAGTGCTGCAGCGAGAACATGTAGTTGTACATGTCCTGCTGGTACTGCGTGCCGGCAGCGGGGGTGGCCCGCCAACCGGTCGACACCGAGCGGACCATGGCCGCGTTGAACGGCTCCCGCAGCCGGTCCGGGCGGGTGAGGATGCGCTGCAGCTGGGTCAGGCCGTCCTGGGTGCCCTTGAGCGCCTCGACGGCGATGCCGTTCAGCTCGGTGGCCCGGACGGCGGACGGGTAGCTCTGGGCGGACGGGACGTGCGTGTCCGCGCCGACGCTGGCTCCGTCGCCGACGACGGTCTTCAGGTCCACGGGCTGCACCCAGGAGCCGCCCTGCCCGGCGGTCAGGGCCCGGACCAGGGTCTGTGCGGTGGCCGCGGAGAGGTTGCGCGGCGGCTGCACCACGATGTCGCGCTGCTGGTCGGGCCGCTCCAGGCTGATCGCCAGGGTCTCGGCCAGGAACTGCTGGACCGCGGCGGTCTGCTCGGCCTGGGTGGAGAGGTCCCCGGCGAAGAGCTTGGTCAGCTCGCCGTCGGCGACCACGGCCGTCATCCCGCTGCTGATCTTACGCGCGGCGTTCGGCGTGTAGTTCAGGTTGGTGCTGTCCGGCATGGCGGCGCCGTTGACGATGACCTCGCTCGCGCCCATGCTCCTGGCCAGCGACACGACGGAGGGGTCGACCCAGCCCTGGTAGGGCCAGGCGACGTCGTGGGCGGCGTCCACCTGCAGCCGGTCCAGGCCGACGCTGTTGCCGACCACCGGCAGCAGCGAGCTCACCTGGCTGCGCGCGGTGGAGTTGTGGGCCAGCGCCGCGAGGTCCGGGTCCGCGTAGGGGAGCGAGACGACGTCCTGCTTGTTCGGGGCGGCCAGGGTGGTCTGCAGTTGGGCGAGCCAGCTCTTGGCGGTCTGCGAGGCGTTCTGGGCCTGGAGGCAGTGGCAGGTGGCGTTGGCGCCGCCCGGGTCCGAGGCGGTGGCCACCTGGTAGTTGCCGGTCATCGCGTTGACCGTGTCGATCAGATCGGGGTCGATCATCCAGGTCAGGTGCAGGCCGGGGTTGGCCTGGCCGATCAGCGCCAGCTGGCCGAGCCGGCCCTCGGGGGCGAGCGAGCCGTTCAGGTCGCTGGTGAGCACGGGCTGCTCGGCGTGGGAGGAGGGGTCGACGTAGGTCTGCGCCTGCAGGGTCGGCGGGTTGGTCACCGGCCACAGGGTGGCCACCTTGGTGGCCTTGGCGGTGGAGTCCTTGGCGCGCAGCGGCAGGAAGGTCCGCGCGATGCCGAGGGCGGCGAGGCCCGCGTCGGCGTTGGCGGTGGTCTGCGCGTCGACGCCGAGGGAGTAGACGCCGTCGGGGTTGGCGCCGAGGCCCAGCTTGGCGATCGGCGCCTTGATCGAGAACGTGGCGGTGGCGCCCGGGGCGAGGGTGCCGATCTTCTGCTGCAGGGCCGCGTCCGGTACCTCCGACCCGTCGTTCTGCGTGGGCCGGCCGCCGGAGGCGGAGAAGGCGTCGATCGCGGAGCGGCTGTCCAGCGCCCGGCCCGTGGTCGTCAGCCCGACGTGCAGGCCCTGTATGGCCTCGGAGGTGCTGTTGCGCACCGAGCCGGTCAGGGTCACCTCGCCGTCGGCGGTGGGGACGGCCGGGTTGACGGTGTTGATCGTCACGTCGACGGCGGAGCGGCTGTCGGTGGGGGCGAGCGAGGTGGCGTCGACGGCGTGCTGCAGTGCCGGGGGCAGTTCGGCGACGCTGATCCGGGGTGCGGCCTGCGCGGCGGGGGCGAGCGTCGGGCCGGCCAGCACAACCAGGCCGGAGGCGAGCGTCAGTCGTCCGAGGCGGCGCAGCGCGCCGCGGGCACGCCCGTCCGGGCGCCCGCCGCCGGTGTGGCTCTCACCACGTTCCGGCCGGCCGCCTGCCCGCCACCTCCCCGTCGCCGCCTCGCCCACGCGCGTCCTCGCCGTTCTCGTCGCTGTCCCCAGGGGTGCCCCACCCGGCGGGGCCGGCGCACAGGCCTGCGCCCCGCGCCCTGGCATGGTAACGACGCTGAGCCGTGTCGTGTGCCGCAAGGCAGCCCCGGACGGGGGTACGACGCCGTTTCGTGGACGCCCGGTTCCGGTTGTGCGGCTGCTTGTGGCGGCTGGTCGCGGTACGCGGGGTGGTACGGGCCCCACTCCTTTTAACTGTGCGGCACCAGCTTGGTTCCGCCCCGTACCCTTGTCTGTCGTGTCCAACGCTATGCCCCCCGGCCTCCCCGCGTCCGAGCCCGCCCCTGCTTCCGTCGTCGCCGACAGCGTCGCCGACGGCGCCGCGCTGAGCGTGCAGCAGGAGGAGCGGGTGCGGGAGATCCTGCGCGCCTACCCGGTCGCCGTCCAGCTCGGCGAGCGGTTCCAGGCCGCGGGCCACACCCTCGCGCTGGTCGGCGGCTCCGTCCGGGACGCGCTGCTGGGCCGTCTCGGCAACGACCTGGACTTCACCACCGACGCCCGCCCGCAGGAGATCCTCAAGCTGGTCAAGGGCTGGGGCGAGGCGGTCTGGGACGTCGGCATCGCCTTCGGGACGGTCGGCGTGCGCAAGCACGACCTGCAGATCGAGATCACGACCTACCGCTCCGAGCTGTACGACCGGAACTCCCGCAAGCCCGAGGTGAGCTTCGGCGACACCATGGAGGAGGACCTGGTCCGCCGCGACTTCACGGTCAACGCGATGGCCGTGAAGCTGCCCGAGGTCGAGTTCGTCGACCCGCACCACGGCCTTGTCGACCTCGCCGCGGGTGTGCTGCGCACGCCCGGCACGCCGGAGGCGTCGTTCTCCGACGACCCGCTGCGGATGCTGCGTGCCGCGCGTTTCGCGTCGCAGCTCGACTTCGAGGTCGCGCCCGAGGTCGTCACCGCGATGACGGAGATGGCCGACCGGATCGAGATCGTCTCCGCGGAGCGGGTCCAGGGCGAGCTGAACAAGCTGCTGCTGTCCGCGCACCCGCGCAAGGGACTGACCCTGCTCGTCGACACCGGCCTGGCCGACCGGGTGCTGCCGGAGCTGCCCGCGCTGCGCCTGGAGCGGGACGAGCACCACCGCCACAAGGACGTCTACGAGCACACCCTGACCGTGCTGGAGCAGGCGATCGGCCTGGAGGGCACCGGTGAGGGCGACGGCAAGCCGGACCTGACGCTGCGCCTGGCCGCGCTGCTGCACGACATCGGCAAGCCGCGCACCCGCCGCTTCGAGCAGGGCGGCGGCGTCTCCTTCCACCACCACGAGTTGGTGGGCGCGAAGATGACCAAGAAGCGGCTGCGGGAGCTCAAGTACTCCAACGAGCTGATCGCGGACGTCTCCCGGCTGGTCGAGCTGCACCTGCGGTTCCACGGCTACGGCACCGGAGAGTGGACCGACTCCGCGGTGCGCCGCTACGTCCGCGACGCCGGTCCGCTGCTGGACCGCCTGCACAAGCTGACCCGCTCGGACTGCACCACCCGCAACAAGAAGAAGGCCGCCGCGCTCTCGCGCAGCTACGACGGCCTGGAGCAGCGGATCGGGCAGCTGCAGGAGCAGGAGGAGCTGGACGCGATCCGGCCCGACCTGAACGGCGACCAGATCATGGCGCTGCTCGGCATCAAGCCGGGCCGCGAGGTCGGCGAGGCCTACAAGTTCCTGCTGGAGCTGCGCCTGGAGCACGGCCCGCTGGGCGAGGAGGCGGCTGGGGAAGCGCTCCGACAGTGGTGGGACGAGAAGCGTCGCGATTAGGGGTGGGGCGACGCTGCTCGTCCCACCACTGTCGGAGCGCTTCCCCAGCCGCCTCCTCGCCCAGC